>NZ_JCAFTD010000002.1:0-734383 GCF_059369935.1 Stenotrophomonas sp. YJH_SMC_36
CGCGAACCGGTGGTTCGCAACCGCGCCTCCTCGCCCACCACGGCGGCCTGCTGCAGTACGTGCTGCGTCAGCTGGCTGCCCGCTGACCCGGCGCGCGGCATCCGGCGGGCGGAAGCCCGGCCCCGGCGTCACCGCCGGGGCCGAATCGCCCATGAATCATATTTTTGATATTTTTTACCATTCATGCAATTTGCATGAAACAGGCGTAAGGTGATCGCACAGGTCCCCTGGAGCACCGCCATGCTGCACGCCCCCGTCCGCTTCGACCCGATCAACGAGCTGACCCACACCACCGCCTCGTCGGTGAAGGAACACTGGCGCAAGGTCATGCAGGAAGTGCGCGACCAGCACATGGTGGTGGTCACCAATCACAACGAACCGCAGGCCGTGATCGTTTCCATCGAGCAGTACCGTGCGCTGCAGGCCAAGGTCGAAGCGCTGGAAAGCTCGCTGGAGGAACTGCGTGGGCAGGACCCGGCCCTGGCGGATCTGCGTGCCGGCTTCGACCAGCGCCTGGCGGTGCTGCAGCACGCCCAGGCCGGTGATGCTGCACGCGCGCTGCTGCGTCGCCCTGCCCGCCTGAAGGGCCAGGTCAAGGCGGGCACGGGCCACTGATGCCACGCCCGTTCCTGTATGTGCTTGCCGGCGTCAATGGCGCCGGCAAGAGTTCGGTGGGTGGCCACGTGCTGCGCGAAGCCGGCCTGGAATGGTTCAACCCCGATACGTTCGCCCGCGGGCTGCGCGAGCGGGCCGGCCTGGACGCCATGGAGGCCAATGCCGAAGCCTGGCAGGAGGGTGTCAACCGTATCCGCGACGCCCTGGATCACGCCCGCAACCATGCCTTCGAGACCACGCTGGGGGGCAACTCGATCACCGCCCTGCTGCGTGAGGCCAGCCGCACCCATGACGTGCTGATGTGGTTCTGTGGACTGTCCAGCCCGGAGCAGCACATCGCCCGGGTACGCGCACGGGTGCAGGCCGGTGGCCACCCCATTTCCGAAGTCGACATCCGCCGCCGCTGGCCGCTGGCGCAGCAGAACCTGATCGGGCTGATGCCGGTGCTGGCGCAGCTGCAGGTCTACGACAACAGCGCCGACGCCGCGCCGGGCGAGGCCGTGCCCGATCCACAGCTGCTGCTGCAGATGGAGGACGGCCACCTGCAATGGCCGGCCGCCGATGACCTGCGGCAGCTGCAGCGCACGCCCCCGTGGGCGACAGCTCTGCTGGAAGCCGCCCTGCGCCTGTAATGCCAAGGGCCGGCAGTGCGCTCAGCGCCGCGGCGCGTCCGGATCGGTGCGCAATGCGCGCAGCAGGCCCAGCATGTAGAACGCCAGGGTGAACGAGAACGGTAGACCGCACAGGACCACGGCCGTCTGCATCGCGCTGAAGTTGCCCGCCAGCAGCAGGCCGATGCTGGCCACGGTGATGCCCACCGCCCAGAACACGCGCAGCCAGATCGGCGCATCGTGACCATCCTCCACCCCGTCGTCGACACGGCGGGTGCACAGGTTGGCGATCATCAGCGTGCCCGAATCGACCGGGGTCAGGAACAGTACGAAACCGATCACCACTGCGGCACCGGCTACATAGGGTGCGCCGGGCAGGTACTCCAGCAGCTTGAACAGGGTCATCGCTGCATCGTGCTGCGCCACCTGCCCCAGCACCGCCTGGCCATGGTTGAGCACCAGGTCGATGGCGGTGTTGCCGAAGATCGACAGCCACGCCAGCGTGAAGCCGAGCGGTATCAACAGCACGCCCATCACTACCTCGCGGATGGTGCGGCCGCGCGAGATGCGTGCCACGAACAGGCCCACGAACGGCGCCCAGGCGATCCACCACGCCCAGTAGAACAGCGTCCAGGAACCCATCCAGGCGCGGCCCTGCGGATCGTTGAGATACATGTCGAAGCTCTTGCGCACGAATGCGCCGAGATAGTCGCCCGTGTTCTGCACCAGGCCATCGAACAGATGCAGGGTCGGGCCGGTAACCAGCACGAACAGCAACAGCGCGCACAACAGGCGCACGTTGAGGTTGGACAGCCAGGCGATGCCCTTCTCGACCCCCGCCACTACGCCGATGGTGGCCACCACCATCATCACCAGCACGATCGCGACCAGCACCTGCGGTGTGTCCGGGATGTGGAACAGATAGACCAGGCCGGACTGCACCACCAGCGCACCGATGCCGAGATTGGTAACCATGGAGATCAGCGTGGCGAGAATGCCGAAGCCATCGACCATGTCGCCGATGCGGCCATGGATGCGCTCACCGAAGATCGGATACAGCGCCGAGCGCAATGCCAGCGGCAGGTTGCGGCGATAGGCGAAATAGCCCAGCGCCACCCCGACCAGCGCGTACAGCGCCCAGCCATGCAGGCCCCAGTGCAGGAAGGTCAGCACCATCGCCTCGCGCCCGGCCGCCACCGTGCCGCCCGGCTGGCCCGGCGGATTGAGGAAATGGTCCAGCGGCTCATAGGCGCCGTAGTACAGCAGTGCGATACCGATACCCGCCGAGAACAGCATCGACACCCACGCGACGTAGCCGAAGGCGGGCGATTCCTCGTTGTGGCCCAGGCGGATACGGCCATAGGGCGAGAACGCCAGCCACAGTACGAATCCCAGGCACAGCACGACCAGCAGCATGTACCACGCGCCGAACGCAGCCGAGATCTCGGCCTGCGCCCATTGCAGCCAGTGCTCGCTGGCATCGGGATAGAGGACGGTGAGCAGCCCGAGAATGCCGATCGACACCGAGGAGCTGAGGAAGACAAAGCGGTTCAAGCGCAGGGGCGAGCGCTTGGGGTGAGCCTGGGAAGACATGGGATCGTCTCATCAGTCCGAAGGAGCACATGGGCGGGGCCGGACCGGGAAACCGGGCCCATGGCGTGGGGCGCGAGCGCATCCTAGGGTTTATTGATTGAACGTTCAATCAATAAAAAGCATAATGATGGCCAACCCGACGCCTCGGGTCGCAATCCGTGGAGAGACAATGCCGAAGAAGGGCGTGGAGCCGGTCCGTCGCGAACAGTTGATCCGGGCCACTTTCCAGACCATCGACGAGATGGGCATGGCCGATGCCACCGTCGCCACCATCGCCAGGAAGGCCGGGCTGTCCAGCGGCATCGTCGCCCATTACTTCGGCGACAAGGACGGCCTGCTCAACGCTGCGATGCGGCAGATCCTGCGCGAATTGCGGGACGCGGTCGCCCGCTGCCGGGCCGGGGTCGGCGACGATCCCCGCGACCAGCTGCGCGCCATCGTCGATGGCAACTTCGATGACAGCCAGATCAATGGCACCGCGATGCGTGTCTGGCTCACCTTCTGGGCCGCGAGCATGCACCAGCCGGAACTGGCGCGCCTGCAGCATGCCAACGACCAGCGCCTGTTCTCCAACCTGTGCCACCAGTTCAACCGCGTGCTGCCACGCCCACAGGCACGCCTCGCCGCCCGCGGCCTGGCCGCGATGATCGATGGCCTCTGGCTGCGCGGCAGCCTGGTCGGCGGCGCCTTCGATGCTGACAAGGCCCGACGCATCGCCTACGGCTACATCGACTTCCAGTTGCAGGCCGACGCGCTATAAGCGCTTTCAGCTTCCCGCCCCCTTTCGAGGAGTACGCCCCATGACCACCCTGCCCGTCCAACAGCTCTACATCCATGGCCGCCGGGTCGATGCCACCAGCGGCAAGACCTTCGCCACGGTCAACCCCGCCACCGGTGAGGTCATCGCCGAGGTGCAGGTCGCCAGCCAGGCCGACGTCGAACGCGCCGTCGAAAGCGCCACCGAAGGCCAGAAGGCATGGGCGGCAATGACCGCCATGGAACGTTCGCGCATCCTGCGCCGCGCCGTGGAGATCCTGCGCGAGCGCAATGACGAACTGGCCCGCCTGGAAACGCTCGATACCGGCAAGGCGCTGGCGGAAACCACCACGGTGGACATCGTCACCGGCGCCGATGTGCTGGAGTATTACGCCGGCCTGGCGACCGCCATCGAAGGCATCCAGCTGCCGCTGCGCGAATCCAGCTTCTTCTACACCCGCCGTGAACCGCTGGGCGTGGTCGCCGGCATCGGTGCCTGGAACTACCCGATCCAGATCGCCCTGTGGAAGTCGGCGCCGGCACTGGCCGCCGGCAATGCGATGGTGTTCAAGCCGTCCGAGGTCACGCCGCTGACCGCCATCCGGCTTGCCGAGATCTACACCGAAGCCGGCGTGCCGGCCGGCGTGTTCAATGTCGTGCAGGGCCCCGGTCGCGAAATCGGCAACTGGCTCACCGAACATCCGGTGATCGAGAAGATCTCCTTCACCGGCGGCGTGGCCACCGGCAAGAAGGTGATGGCTGCAGCCGCCTCCTCCTCGCTGAAGGAAGTGACCATGGAACTGGGCGGCAAATCGCCGCTGGTGATCTGCGATGACGCCGATCTCGACCGCGCGGCCGACATCGCGGTGATGGCCAATTTCTTCAGCTCCGGCCAGGTGTGCACCAATGGCACCCGCGTGTTTGTGCCGCGCGGCATGCTGGCCGCGTTCGAGGCCGCCGTGGTCGAGCGCGTCAAGCGCATCCGCATCGGCGATCCGATGGCCGCGGGCACCAACTTCGGCCCGCTGACCAGCTTCCCGCACATGGAGAACGTGCTGCGCTACATCGAAAGCGGCAAGACCGAAGGCGCGCGCCTGCTGATCGGCGGCGGCCGTGCCACCGACGGCACGCTGGCCCAGGGCGCCTATGTGCTGCCGACCGTGTTCTCCGACTGCCGCGACGACATGACCATCGTCAAGGAAGAGATCTTCGGGCCGGTCATGAGCATCCTTGCCTATGACAGCGAAGATGAAGTGGTCCGCCGCGCCAACGACACCACCTTCGGCCTCGCCGCCGGCGTGGTCAGCAAGGACATCAGCCGCGCCCACCGCATCATCCATCGCCTGGAAGCCGGCATCTGCTGGATCAACACCTGGGGCGAATCGCCAGCCGAAATGCCGGTGGGTGGCTACAAGGAGTCCGGTGTCGGCCGCGAGAACGGCCTCTCGACCTTGGGCCACTACACCCGCATCAAGTCGGTGCAGGTCGAACTGGGCAACTACGCCAGCGCGTTCTGAGCCGCGCCCCTCGTCCGGCCACCGCGCCGATCCGACATTCCGCCGGGACGCCTGTTTGCAGCGTGTCCCGGCCTGAAGGAGAACAACCATGAGCACCCATAACGAGTACGACTACATCATCATCGGCGCCGGTTCGGCCGGCAACGTGCTGGCCACCCGCCTGACCGAAGATGCCGATGTGAGCGTACTGCTGCTGGAAGCGGGTGGCCCGGACTACCGGCTCGACTTCCGCACCCAGATGCCGGCGGCGCTGGCGTTTCCGCTGCAGGGCAAGCGCTACAACTGGGCCTACAAGACCGATCCAGAGCCCTTCATGAACAACCGCCGCATGGACTGCGGCCGTGGCAAGGGCCTGGGCGGTTCGTCGCTGATCAACGGCATGTGCTACATCCGCGGCAACGCGATGGACTACGACAACTGGGCGAGCATGCCCGGCCTGGACGACTGGACCTATCTGGACTGCCTGCCCTACTTCCGCAAGGCCGAGACCCGCGACATCGGCCCCAACGATTACCACGGGGGCGATGGCCCGCTGCGGGTGACCACCCCCAAGGCCGGCAACAACGAACTGTTCGCAGCCATGGTTGAAGCCGGCGTGCAGGCAGGCTATCCGCGCACCGATGACCTCAACGGCTACCAGCAGGAAGGCTTCGGCCCGATGGACCGCACGGTCACGCCGAAGGGCCGCCGCTCCAGCACCGCCCGCGGCTATCTGGATCTGGCCAGGCCGCGCCCGAACCTGACCATCGTCACCCACGCGCTGACCGACCGCATCCTGTTCTCCGGCAAGCGCGCGGTGGGCGTGCAGTGGCTGCGCAACGACCAGCCGCAGCGTGCCACTGCCCGCCGCGAGGTGCTGTTGTGCGGCGGCGCCATCGCCTCGCCACAGATCCTGCAGCGCTCCGGCGTGGGCCCGGCCGATCTGCTGCGCAGCCTCGACATCGACCTGGTGCATCACCTGCCGGGCGTCGGCGCCAATCTGCAGGATCACCTGGAGATGTATCTCCAGTACGAATGCAAGAAGCCGGTCTCGCTGGCGCCGGCGCTGAAGCTGTACAACCAGCCGGCAATCGGCGCTGAATGGTTGTTCCTGGGCACCGGTATCGGCGCCAGCAACCAGTTCGAGGCCGGCGGCTTCATCCGCAGCGATGCCGAGTTCGACTGGCCCAACCTGCAGTATCACTTCCTGCCGGTGGCCATCAACTACAACGGGTCCAATCCGATCAAGGCACACAGCTTCCAGATCCATGTCGGCTCGATGCGCTCGCCCAGCCGGGGCCGCATCCATGTCCGCTCCAAGGATCCGCGCGAGCATCCGAGCATCCTGTTCAACTACATGTCGCACGACCAGGACTGGCGCGAGTTCCGCGCGGCGATCCGCATCACCCGCGAGATCTTCGTGCAGCCGGCACTGGCTCCATACAGCGGCCGCGAGATTTCGCCGGGCAGTGCACTGCAGACCGATGCGCAGATCGACGCGTTCGTCCGTGAGCATGCTGAAACGGCATACCACCCGTCCTGCTCCAACAAGATGGGCCACGCCGATGATCCGATGGCGGTGGTGGACGGCCAGGGCCGCGTGCATGGTCTGGAGGCCCTGCGCATCGTCGACGCCTCGATCATGCCGCAGGTGGTGACCGGCAATCTCAACGCGCCGACCATCATGATCGCCGAAAAGCTCGCCGACGTGATCCGCGGCCGTGCGCCGCTGCCCCGCAGCACCGCGCCCTACTACAAGGCCAATGGTGCGCCGGTGCGCAGGCAGGGCTGAGCACCGCACGCACCCTGAAACACCCGCCGGGCATGGCCCAGCGCTGCCAGCTCGGTGGCGCGGGGCCATGCCCGGCGGCATTTGACGCGATCGCACAGGCCGTCGCGCGATGCCCTCTTCGCGTTTCCCCTACGGCGGGGTATGCTGCAATGACCGGCCGCTGTCAGTACGCTCAGGGTCGGACCCAACAATCACGATTCCTGGAGGGGGAATATGAGTCTGGATCGTCCCTGGCTGCAGAGCTATCCGAAAGGCGTTCCCGCCGAGATCGACGTCAACGAATTCCATTCGGTAGCCTCCGTCTTCGACGCCTCCGTCGCCAAGTACCGCGACCGCCCCGCCTACTCCAGTTTCGGCAAGGTCCTCACCTATGGCGAGACCGATGCGCTGGTTGACCAGTTCGCGGCCTACCTGCTGGGTGAGCTCAAGCTCAAGAAGGGCGACCGCGTCGCCCTGATGATGCCCAACTGCCTGCAGTACCCGGTCGCCACCTTCGGCGTGCTGCGTGCCGGCCTGACCGTGGTCAACGTCAACCCGCTGTATACCGCACGCGAACTCAAGCACCAGCTGGTCGACGCCGGCGCCTCGGTGCTGGTGGTGGTCGACAACTTCGGCGATACCGTCCAGCAGGTCATCGCCGACACGCCGGTCAGGCAGGTGGTCACCACCGGCCTGGGCGATCTGCTCGGCGCGAAGGGCGCGATCGTCAACTTCGTGCTGAAGTACGTCAAGAAGATGGTGCCCAACTATCACGTGAAGGGCGCCATCCGCTTCAAGCAGGCACTCAAGCTCGGCAGCCGCCACACCCTGCCCGAGGTCGAGATCGACCACGACGACGTGGCGTTCCTGCAGTACACCGGCGGCACCACCGGCGTGGCCAAGGGCGCGATGCTGACCAACCGCAACCTGATCGCCAACATGCAGCAGGCCTCGGCATGGCTGTCGACCTCCGGCATCGAGCCGGGCAAGGAAGTGATCATCACCGCGCTGCCGCTGTACCACATCTTCGCGTTGACCGCGAACGGTCTGGTCTTCATGAAGTTCGGCGGCTGCAATCATCTGATCACCAATCCGCGCGACATGAAGGGCTTCGTCAAGGAGCTCAAGGGCACGCGCTTCACCGCCATCACCGGCGTCAACACGCTGTTCAACGGTCTGCTCAATACGCCCGGTTTCGATGAGATCGATTTCTCGTCGGTGAAGTTCACCCTGGGCGGCGGCATGGCGGTGCAGCGCGCTGTGGCCGAGCGCTGGAAGAAGGTTACCGGGGTGACGTTGGTCGAGGCCTACGGCCTGACCGAAACCTCGCCGGCCGCCTGCATCAACCCGCTTACCCTGCCGGAGTACAACGGCTCCATCGGCCTGCCGATCCCGTCCACCGATGCGTGCATCAAGGACGACAACGGCAACATCCTGCCGCTGGGTGAAGTGGGCGAGCTGTGCATCAAGGGCCCGCAGGTGATGAAGGGCTACTGGCAGCGCCCCGAAGAGACCGCCCAGGCGATCGACAGCGACGGCTGGCTGCATACCGGCGACATGGCGAAGATGGATGAACGGGGTTTCTTCTACATCGTCGACCGCAAGAAGGACATGATCCTGGTGTCCGGCTTCAATGTGTATCCGAACGAAGTCGAAGACGTCATCGCGATGATGCCGGGCGTGCTGGAAGTGGCCGCGGTCGGCGTGCCGGACGAGAAGTCCGGCGAAGTGGTCAAGGTGGTGATCGTGAAGAAGGATCCGAACCTGACCGCCGAAATGGTCAAGGAGCATGCCCGGGCAAATCTGACCGGTTACAAGCACCCGCGCATCGTGGAGTTCCGCAAGGAACTGCCGAAGACCAATGTCGGCAAGATCCTCCGTCGCGAGCTGCGCGATACGCCCGCGCAGTAAGGGTTTCCACGGTTCGACGCAGATCAGGGCCCCGCCGGCGACGGCGGGGCCCTTTTCGTTGGCGGCCAGCGCGGGCGGCGGCCGCTTGCAGGCGGTTCACGAGCGGTGCATAGAATCACTCGCCACCGCACGTTCCGCCCACTCCCTCACATTCCATCTCTCCGTCCGCTCTGCGGTTGGCCGGACGGTCACTCGGAGAACACCCATGTCTGCAGTACGCCCCATCATCACCCGTCCGTCGCAGCACCCGACCCTGCGCATCACCGAGGAAACCGAACGGGATGTCTACTGGATCCACATGCATGCCAACCTGGTCAACCAGCCGGGCCGCCCGTGCTTTGCCTCACGCCTGGTAGACGACATCGTCGACTATCAGCGTGAACTGGGAGACCGTCTCAGTGCCGCCCACGTTCTCTCGCCTCACGTGGTCCTGGCCTCCGATAGTGACGTATTCAACCTGGGCGGCGACCTGGAACTGTTCTGCCGGCTGATCCGCGAGGGCGACCGTGCCCGCCTGCTCGACTATGCGCAACGCTGCGTGCGCGGCGTGCATGCGTTCCACGCCGGGCTGGGCGCACGCGCCCACAGCATCGCGCTGGTCCAGGGCAATGCACTGGGCGGCGGCTTCGAGGCCGCGCTTAGCTGCCATACCATCGTCGCCGAAGAAGGCGTGCTGATGGGACTGCCGGAGGTGCTGTTCGACCTGTTCCCGGGCATGGGCGCCTACTCCTTCCTGTGCCAGCGGGTCAGCCCGCGGCTGGCCGAGAAGATCATGCTGGAGGGCAACCTCTTCACCGCCCGGCAGTTGAAGGACATGGGCCTGGTGGATGTCGTCGTGCCGGTGGGCGAAGGCGTTGCGGCGGTCGAACAGGTGATCCGGGACAGCCGGCGCATTCCGCACGCCTGGGCGGCGATGCGCGAAGTGAACGAGATCGCCACCATGGTGCCGCTGCACGAAATGATGCGCATCACCGAGATCTGGGTCGACACCGCCATGCAGCTGGGCGAGAAGTCGCTGCGGACCATGGACCGGCTGGTCCGCGCCCAGGCCCGCCGCAATGGCGAGGCGGGCTGACAGACCTCGCGGTCAGGAGGGCGTGCGTTCCCCGTCGTCGCGTTGCTGGATGCCTGCGACGCGGGACGCCAGCGCTTTCCTGCCGATGCGCAGTGCACCTGCCAGGCTGGACAGGCGCATTGTCCACTCGGCCTTCAATTGCCAGTCGGCCATGCGCATCATCTCGCCACTGGCGGCAGCAACCTGGACCAGGCCCAGGTTGCTCGCCACGCCACGCAGGGCGTGGGCGTGTTCGCGGAAGTCCTCCCAGTCCAGCCGCTCGCCACAGGCCTGCATCTGCGCCATGCTCGCGTCCACATCGACCAGGCACTGGTCGATGAACTTGCGTTCGAAGCCATCGCCCATGCCCAGTGACGCCAGCTCGTCCAGCACGGCGGTGTCGAGTACGCCGTCACCGACCTCCATGGCCGGTACCGACTGGATGCCCGGCTCGGTACGCGTGTTGGCGGCCACATCGGCCAACACCTCCAGCAGACGCGTCGCGACGACCGGCTTGGCCAGGAATGCACGTGCACCTGCCTGCTCACAGCGCAGGATGGATTCCGGGGTGACATCGGCGCTGAGCACCATCACCGGCACATACGGCAGGCCACTGGCCTGCATCACCCGCAGCTGCTTGAGCAGGTCCAGGCCGCTCATGCCGGGCATGTGCAGATCAACGATGGCTGCGTCGTAATTGGCCTGCTCGAGAGCGTCGAGCACCTCGACCCCACCATTGACGCATGTGACCTTGTGGCCGGCCTTCTCGAGCAACCGCTGCAGCACCATGCGGTTGGCGGCATGGTCATCGGCAACCAGCACCCGCAGGCTGCGTACACGGGCCCGATGGCGCAGGAATGGATTGGAGAACGCAATGACGTTTCCGCCCTCCGGCAGCTCGCCCTGCACGTCCGGCGTCGGCGCCACGTCCAGCGCGATTTCCACCCAGAACACGCTGCCGCGCGGCGTGTTCGGCAGGTAACCGACCTGCCCGCCCATCGATTCGACCAGCCCCTTGGCGATCGCCGTACCCAGTCCGGTGCCTTCATGGCGGCGGGCCAGGCCGACGTCGGCCTGCTCGAAGGCGTTGAACAGGCGGCTGCGCAGGGCCACGGGTACGCCGATGCCGCTGTCGAGGATCTCGAAACGCAGCCGGGCACGCTCGCTGCCACGCTCGTCATGGCTGCTGACACGCAGATGGACGAAGCCACTGTCGGTGAACTTCACCGCGTTGCCCATCAGATTCAGCAGAATCTGCTGCAGATGGCCGGCGTCGCCGAACAACCGTGGCGGAACGTTGTCGTCCACGTCGACGCGATACTCCAATGACTTGGAACGCGTCTGCGGGGTGAGGATCAGGTTGATCGCCTGCAGCACGTCGGCCAGCGCGAACTCATGCCATTCCACCCGGACCTTGCCGGCCTCGATCGCCGAGATGTCCAGCACCTCCTCCACCAGCGCCAGCAGGCTGCGGGTGGACGCCTGGATGGTACTGAGGCACTCGCGCTGCTCCTCATCCAGCCGCGTGGTGGCCAGCACTTCGGTCATGCCGGCCAGGCCGTTGAGCGGCGTACGGAATTCGTGGCTCATGTTCGCCAGGAAACGGCTCTTGGCTTCGTTGGCCTGGCGCGCTTCGGCCACCGCACGGGTCAAGGCATGCAGCAGCGAATCGAAGTACAGCGGAATCGCGCCCAGGCCCAGCAGCAGGCCCCAGCCGAGGTAGTCGTGGCTGCGCCAGTAAGGCGACAGCATCACGGTGCACAGGAAAGCCAGGCACCCCATTGCGGTTGCCACCCGCAGGTAGGTGCTGCCGTAGCGCATGCCGTTGCCGATCGTGACCCACAGCATCACCGCGTACAGCGGAGCTGCCGGCTCACCCTGGATGGTCATGATCCAGGCCATGCAGGTGTAGTCGGTCAGCATGCCGATCACGCGGCGGACGTGTGACACCCCGGGATCGACCAGGATCGCCACCAGCAGGCCCGCCGAGATGGCCAGCTCGAAGGCGAGGATCAGCCACGTCGTGGTCAGCGTCTCGCCACCCGCGCTCAGGTAGCGCCAGCCGAGATAGCTGATGAACAGCGCGGTGATCACGATGCGGATCAGGTTCTGCGCGTGCTCGCTGTCCTCGCGTCCGGACAGCCGTTGCTTCACCCGGGCCAGCAGCGACCGGGCCGGGGAGGATTCAACGGCAGGAGTGTCCATGGGGGGATGTCGCATCCGTCGTCGCAACAGGGAGGAGCAGCACAGCGGAACCGCCACCAGGCCCAGCCACAGGGGCACGGCCAGGCTGGGGTTGTCACGCCAATACGGTGTCAACAACACGGTGGTACCGAAGCTGACCAGGGCCATGGCGATCGCCACGCCCAGATAGCGGTTGCCGAAGCGCAGGCCATTGCCCACCGTGACCCACATCACCACCGCATAGACCCAGGCCAGAGGCTCGCCCATCTGCACCATGCCGACCGTCATCAACCCATAGTCGGCGACCATGCCGACCACCCTGCGCGCATCGGAGCGCCCCGGCTTCCACAGCAACCAGGCGAACAGCAGCAGGGATATCGACAGCCCGGTCAGCACGGTCACGAGCACGCCCTGGTACTGCTCCAGGCGATGCATCCGGGCCCCGGACAGCAGTACGTAAACCAGGATCAGCGAGATCAGCGCGATCCGCACTATCACCTGCCCGTGCTCGGAGTCGGGCCGCTGCGACAGCCGGCGCTTCAGCCGTGCGAACAGGTCCTGCATCTCATCCACCCGGTCGCGTGGAGGCCGTCGAGTGCTGCGCGCAGATGTCCAGCAGTTGCTGGCGGCCCCGCAGCAGCGCATCCACGCAGCGGGGGTCGAACAGGCGGCCACGCTGGGCATACAGATAGGCCAGCGTTGCTTCCATCGTCCAGGCTTCCTTGTATGGACGCGGGGAAATCAGGGCGTCGAAGACATCGGCGACGGCAACGATGCGCGCTTCCAGTGGAATCGCTTCGCCTACCAGTCCATCGGGGTAACCACTGCCGTCGTAGCGTTCATGGTGGCGCAGCGCGATCAGCGCACCGACCTGGATGAAGCGGTTCTGGCTGCCGCTGAGCAGTTCATGGCCGATGCGCGGGTGACGGCGCATGATCGCCAGCTCCTCTTCATTGAGCTTGCCCTGCTTGAGCAGCACCGCATCCGGTATGGCGATCTTGCCCATGTCGTGCAGGGGCGCCGCCATCTCGATCAGCCGCACCTCGTCTTCCGGCAGGCCCAGCTGCTCGGCGATAAGCCCGGCCACGCGGGCCATCCGCTCCAGGTAGGCACTGGTGCCGGCGTCACGAAACTCGATCGCACGAGCCAATCGCGACAAGGTCTCGCGCTCCCGCTCCTCGACCTCGTGCATGCTGGCGAGCAGGCGCTGTTCCAGTGACAGCGCGCGCTGTTTCACGTTCTCGGTCTGCTGGCGCAGCTGCAGCAGGTTGTAGCAGCGCGCCCGCAGTTCGCGCGGGCGGATCGGCTTGACCAGGAAGTCGATCACGCCTGCCTCCAGCGCGGCCTGCCGGATCGGCTCGTCGCCCACCACGGTGATCAGGATCACCGGGATGTCGCGATGCTTGGGCAGGCGCCGGAAGCGGCGGGCGAATTCCAGCCCATCCATTTCCGGCATGCGGTAGTCGAGCAGCAGCAGGTCGACCGGATGCGATTCGCACCAGGCCAGCGCGGTCAGGGGATCGCCGAAGTCATGCACGCTCAGTTCCGGCGCGATGTCCTCGATGACGTGCCGCAGCATCGTCCGCGCGGAGGTCTGGTCATCGACGATGACGATGTTCAACGTGTACTCCGCCTGGTTTCTCGACCACGCTTGGTCATCAGCAGGCGTGGAAACGCTGCCGCTGCGCACGCTGGCACCCTGCATCGGACTGACTCCCGTGTCATGCGTCCCGGTTCATGATCGTGGTCACATTGTGAAGCGGGCTCTCCACATTGCGCTCTTCCCCGTCACCGATCAAGCCATAGCCGGCGTCAAGGTAGTGCAATTACGATACGCCGAGTGCCAGAGACGTCAATTGCGCCGTCCCGTTTCGGGACGGCGCGCACAAACGGGAGTCACAAAACCCCGGCTCAGTGCTCCGGACGCATGTACGGGAACAGCAGCACGTCGCGGATGGAGCTGCTGCCGGTCAGCAGCATCACCAGGCGGTCGACGCCGATGCCGAGGCCGCCGGTCGGCGCCATGCCGTACTCCAGCGCGCGGATGTAGTCGGCGTCGTAGTGCATGGCCTCGTCATCGCCCCCCTCCTTGGCGGCCACCTGGGCCTGGAAACGCTGGGCCTGATCCTCCGGGTCGTTCAGCTCGGAGAAGCCGTTGGCCAGCTCCTTGCCGTTCACGAACAGCTCGAAGCGATCGGTGTAGCCGGGGTCGTTGTCGTTGGCACGCGCCAGCGGCGAGACCTCCACCGGATGATCGGTGATGAAGGTGGGCTGGATCAGGGTGTGCTCGACGGTGGCTTCGAAGATCTCCAGCAGCAGCTTGCCCCAGCCGTAGGACGGCTTGACCTTGATCTTCAGGCGCTCGCAGTGCCGCAGCAGCGCTTCGCGGTCGGTGCAGTCGGCAGCGGAGATCTCCGGATTGTGGTGCCGCACGGCCTCGTCCATCCGCCAGCGGCGGAACGCCGGGCCGAGATCGATCTTCGCGCCGTCCCACTCCACTTCGGTAGTGCCGTTCACCGTCCTGGCCACGTCCCGGATCACGCCTTCGGTCAGGTCCATGATCTCGTTGTACGTGGCGTAGGCCTCGTACAGCTCCATCATGGTGAACTCCGGGTTGTGCCGGGTGCTGACGCCTTCATTGCGGAAATTGCGGTTGATTTCGTACACCCGCTCCAGGCCACCGACGGTCAGGCGCTTCAGGTACAACTCCGGCGCCACGCGCAGGTACAGGTCCAGGTCCAGCGCGTTGTGATGGGTGGTGAACGGCTTGGCCGCCGCACCGCCGGGGATGTAATGCATCATCGGCGTCTCGACTTCGAGGAAGTCGCGGTTGTCCAGCCACGCGCGCATGGCACGGATGATCTTCGAGCGCTTGATGAACACCGCGCGCGACTCCGGGGTCACGATCAGATCGACGTAACGCTGGCGGTAGCGCTGCTCGACGTCGGCCAGGCCATGCCACTTGTCCGGAAGCGGACGCAGCGACTTGGTCAGCAGTCGGATCGTTGCGGCCTTGACCGACAGTTCACCGGTGCGGGTACGGGTCAGGCCGCCCTCGACGGCGATGATGTCACCCACGTCCCAGCCCTTGAAAGCAGCGTAGTCATCGCCCAGGGCCGCGCCCTGCAGGAACAGCTGGATGCGGCCGGACTCGTCCTGGATCTGGGCGAAGCTGGCCTTGCCCATGATGCGCTTGGCCATCAGGCGTCCGGCCATGCGCACCTGGCGGCCATTGGCTTCCAGGGCCTCGGCGGTCCAGGTTTCGGCGTCGCTGTACTCGTCCTGCAGCTGGCCGGCGAAGTCCTCGCGACGGAAGTCGTTCGGGTACGCGATCCCCTGCCCGCGCAGCGCTTTGAGTTTCTCGCGGCGCTCGGCGATCAACTTGTTTTCGTCGACGGAAGGGGTTTCGGTAGCTTCGCTCATGGATCTGCGGGAATCGTGTAGTTGGGGGAGTCTTGCGCCCGGCACGGCCGGCTGCACAGCATAGCAAAACCACCCTGCCCCGGCCCTGGCCGGCGCCCACGGCCCGGTAGCGCCGGGCCATGCCCGGCGGTCAGTCGGCAGGAATCCCCGGGCGTGGCCCGGCGCTACCTCAGGCATTCCCGGGGAACGCCTGCCGCAATTCATCCACCAGCACCCGCTCGTTCTCCGAATAGTCGATCGGCACCGACACCAGGTGCACCCCGCCTTCGTTGAACGCCGCCTCCAGCGTCGGGATGAGCTGCTCGATGGCCGTCACTTCGTGGCCCTTGCAACCATAGGCCTCGGCGTACCTGACGAAGTCAGGATTGCCGAAGGTCATCCCATAGTCGGTGAAGCCATCCACCGCCTGCTTCCAGCGGATCATGCCGTAGGCACCATCGTTGAGGATCAGCACCACCAGGTTCAGCCCCAGCCGCCGCGCGGTTTCCAGCTCCTGGCTGTTCATCATGAAGCCGCCGTCGCCACACACCGCCAGCACCCGGCGCTGCGGGTACAGGATCGAGGCCATGATCGCCGAAGGCAGGCCCGCGCCCATCGTGGCAAGCGCATTGTCCAGAAGCAGCGTATTGGCTACCTGGGTGCGGTAATTGCGCGCGAACCATATCTTGTACATGCCGTTGTCCAGCGCCACGATGCCGTCGGGCGGCATCACCCGGCGCACGTCGTGGACCAGCCGCTGCGGGGTGAACCGGGCCTCTTCGGCACGGTCGGCGAGATGGTCGAGGATGGTGGCCCGCAGCGGCAGCAGCGCATCGGCATGGGCCACCTGGCCTTCGATGCGGTCGGCCAGTTGGGTCAGCGAGCGGCCGATATCGCCGATCACCTCCACCTGCGGGAAGTAGACCTGCTCGACCGCCGCCTGCGAATAGCCGATGTGGATGACGGTCGGTCCGCCGGGCCGCATCACAAAAGGCGGCTTCTCGGTCACTTCATGGCCGATGGTGACGATCACGTCGGCCTGGTCGATGGCCATATGCACATAGTCGCGTTCGGTCAGCGCGGCAGTCCCCATGTACAGGCCTGATCCGCCCGCCACCGCACCCTTGCCCATCTGCGTGGTGAAGAAGGGAATGCCGGCACGCAGTACGAAGGCTGACAGCGCGTCGCTGGACTGCGGCCGTGACGCCGCGGAGGCGATCATCAGCAGCGGACGCTTCGCATTGCGGATGATCTGCGCGGCGCGATCGAGCGCCTCGGGACTGGCGATCGGTCGATCCACCGCATGCGTCGGGATCAATGCCACATCCTCGACTTCAGTGGCCGCGATGTCCTCCGGCAGTTCCAGCAGAACCGGGCCCGGACGTTCTTCCTGCGCGACACGGAATGCCTCGCGGACGATGGTCGGGATGGTGCGCGCCGATACGATCTGCCGCGCCTGCTTGGTCAGCGGCTTCATCGTGCTGACGATGTCGACGATCTGGAAGCGCGCCTGCTTGCTGGCGACGATGCCCTTCTGCCCGGTGATCATGATCACCGGCCATGCGCCCAGCAGCGCGTAGGCCGCACCGGTGGTGAAGTTGAGGGCACCCGGGCCGAGCGTGGCCAGGCACACGCCCGGCTTGCCGGTCAGGCGTCCGTAGGTGGCCGCCATGAACACCGCCGCCTGCTCATGGCGGGTGATGACCAGCTCGATGCTGGAATGGCGCAGCGACTCGACGACATCGAGGTTTTCTTCGCCGGGAATACCGAAAATACGTTCGACGCCCTCGTTCTCGAGCGCCGCGACAAGCAGATCTGAACCCTTGGACATGGGAATGCCGTCCCTCTTCACTGGACTGGTGGTGGATCGTTACAGGAAGGATGCAAGCCGTGCGTCAACGACGGTCGAACCACACGGTCTGCGCGTTCACGAACTCGCGGATGCCGAAATGCGACAGCTCGCGGCCGAAGCCACTCTTCTTCACGCCACCGATCGGCACGCGCGGGTCGGACGCGGAGAAGCCGTTGACGAACACGCCCCCGGTCTGCAGCCTGCGTGCCAACCGCATCGCGCGCTCGCGATCGCCGCTCCACAGGTTGCCGCTGAGGCCGAATTCGCTCTGGTTGGCCAGCTCCACCGCATGATCGGCATCGCGTGCGCGGCTGATCGAAGCCACCGGGCCGAAGGTCTCGGTATCGAACGCCTGCATGCCCGGCTCGACACCGGCCAACACCGTGGGGGCATAGAAGCTGCCCGGACGATCCAGTTGATGACCGCCGACCAGCAGCTGCGCACCGGCCTCTACCGATGCACGCACCTGCGCATCGAGCTGCTCGAGCAGGTCCTGCCGGGCCATGGGACCGATGCGGTTGCCCGGTTCACGGCCATCACCGACGGTCAGCGCCTGCACCTTCGCGCAGAACTGCGCCACGAAACGGTCGTACACGCCGTCCTCGACGATGATGCGCTTGCCGGCGATGCAGACCTGTCCGGTGTTCTGGAAGCGCGAGGCGAGTGCCGCATCCACCGCCGCGTCGAGGTCGGCATCGTCCAGCACGATGAAGGGGTCCGAGCCCCCCAGTTCCAGCACGACCTTCTTCAATGCCTGCCCGGCCTGCGCGGCAATGCTGCGGCCTGCGCCGACGCTGCCGGTCAGGGTGACGGCTGCGATGCGGTCATCGGCGATGGCACGGCTGGTGCCCTCACGGCTGATGTTGGCGGCGATGAAGGTGCCTTCCGGCAGGCCCGCGTCGCGCCAGGCGGCGTCGAGCAGATGGGCGGTACCGACGATGTTCTCGGCCGGCTTGAGCAGGAAACCATTGCCTCCCATCAGGATCGGCACCGCTGCGCGCATCACCTGCCAGTACGGGAAATTCCACGGCATGATGCCCAGCACCACGCCCAGTGGCAGGTAGGACACGTAGGCCTTGTCATCGGGAACCAGCGTCGGCTCGTCGCGCAGGTACTGTGCCCCGTTATCCGCATACCACTCGCAGAGCACCGCGCACTTCTCGATTTCGGCCAACGATTCGGCATGGACCTTGCCCATTTCAGCGGTGGCCAGCGCCGCAAGCGATTCGCGGTCGCGGCGCAGGACCGCGGCCATCGCACGCAGGGCATCGGCGCGCTGCTCCAGCGACTGCGCACTCCAGGCGGCAAAGCCGGCCTGGCCTCGATCGAGGATCACCTCCAGCTCGGCGTCGGTAACGAAGGGATGGCGGGCGATTTCCTGGCCGGTGGCCGGATCGAGGGAAATCGCAATGGCGGGGGCAGCGGACATGCAGGGCTCCTGTTGTCTCGGCAACGGGCCGATTGCCCGTCTCCTGTCAGGAATGTGGACCCGAAGCTGCCGCGCAACAAGGCGTCTGCTTATCCTGTGACCTGCACTTACCTGCCTGAATGGGGTTGCTGGCAGGGCTGCGCCCTGCCCCCCAAGCCACGCCAAGCCACAGCCAAGCCACAGCAGAAGCTGGTTTCCTGCGGGATGGCGGGGTGGGGCCGATGGCGGAAGACGCCGTGAACCCATCCATGGGGGCTTGGCCGCGGCATCCATGCCGCGGACACTCCCGCCATCGGCCCCACCCCGCCTTCGACAGTTTCCCGCGATCTGTCGGAACGGATCTGGCTCCAAATGAATTTCGATATCTGACAGATGTGTCGACCAAGGTCGACACCCACCCACAGCCGCGGGAAATTGTCAGAGGCGGGGCGGCGTCGGAGTGCGGGGTGTCAGCCGCATGGATGCGGCTGCCAAGCCCCCATGGACGGGTTCACGGCGTCCCCGCACTCCGGCGCCGCCCCGCCATCCCACGGAATGCACGCCGTTGCCGTTGCCGTGGCTTGAAGCCTCTGCGGGTGCAGGGCGCAGCCCTGCCGACCCACCTACTTTCGCGGCAGGTAGGTGACCAACGACAGGTCGTGCCGGCTCTCCGGCACCAGCGCCACGTACTGCAGGTCCAGCAACCCGCGCGTGGGGTGGTTCAGCTTCTTCGCCCCCTCGTCGAAGCGGCGCACATCATGCTCCGGCCACCACTGCCGGAACGTATCGCTGTGGGCAGCGATGTCCTCGGCCAGCGCCAGGAAAGGCGCCTTGTCCTGCGCCTGCGCCATCGCCGCGCGGAAGCCGGCCAGCAGGCCCCGGGCCATCTCCTCCCAGTTGAGGATCAACGTGCGATAAGGCGGATACAGGAACATCAGCCGCAGCGTGTTGCGCTCATGCGGCGCCAGCTGGCTGTAGTCGACGAACAGTTCGGCAATGGCCGGATTCCAGGCCAGGATGTCGAAACGGGTGTTGCGTACGTAGGCCGGGATCGGCTGCATCGCGTCCACCAGCTGGCGCAGGCCATCAGTCACGCTTTCATCTGGCGACTCCAGCGGAACGCCATAGCCGGACAGCGCGAACGCATATGCGCGCTCGTCATCGCTCATCCGCAACACCCGGGCCAGGCGCTCGAGCACTTCCGGCGACGCACGCACTTCACGTCCCTGCTCGATCCAGGTGTACCAGCTGACACTGACCCCCACCGCCAGCGCCACTTCCTCGCGCTTCAGGCCGGGGGTACGCCTGCGCCCGGCCGGCAGGCCCAGCGTGGCCGGGTCGACACGGGCGCGGCAGGCCTTGAGGAAACCGCCGAGCTCCCTGCGTTCACTCTCGCTGCGCATCATCGCCCTCCGTTGCGGAAGGCGATGATATCGGCGCAGGCGTGCGCATCAGGCATCGACGCGCTTGGACCCCACCGCCAGGCCAGCCTTCAGGCTGGCCTCGACGAACTCATCGAGGTCACCATCGAGCACCTTCTGCGTATCGGAACGCTCGATGCCCGTGCGCAGGTCCTTGATGCGGCTCTGATCGAGCACGTAATTGCGGATCTGGCTGCCCCAGCCGATGTCGGACTTGGTCGCTTCCACGGCATCCTTCTCCGCGTTGCGCTTCTGGATCTCGAGCTCGTAGAGCTTTGCGGCCAGCATCTTCATCGCGTTGTCGCGGTTCTGGTGCTGGCTGCGGCCCGTCTGGCACGCCACCACGATGTTGGTCGGAATGTGGGTGATACGCACCGCCGACTCGGTCTTGTTGACGTGCTGACCACCGGCGCCGGACGAACGGTAGACGTCGGTGCGCAGATCGGCCGGGTTGATGGTGATGTCGATGTTGTCGTCGATCTCCGGCGAAACGAACACCGAGGTGAAGCTGGTGTGGCGACGGTTGTCCGAGTCGAACGGCGACTTGCGCACCAGGCGGTGCACGCCGGTCTCGGTCTTCAGCCAGCCATAGGCATAGTCACCTTCCACGCGCAGGGTGGCCGACTTGATGCCCGCCACATCACCGCCGGAAACTTCCATCAGCTCGGTCTTCCAGCCACGCGATTCGCACCAGCGCAGGTACATGCGCAGCAGGATCTCGGCCCAGTCCTGGGCTTCGGTACCACCGGCACCGGCCTGGATGTCGACGAACGCAGCGGCATTGTCCATCTCGCCGGAGAACATGCGCTGGAACTCCAGCTTCTCGACGTGCGACTGGTGCTTGTCCAGATCGGCAACCACGGCCAGCGCGGTGTCCTCGTCCTGCTCGGACTCGGCCAGCTCCAGCAGCTCGGTCGCATCCTTCAGGCCATCGAGCACCGAGGCGATGCCGCCCACGGTCTTTTCCAGGCTGGATCGCTCGCGCCCCAGGTTCTGGGCGTACTCGGCGTTGTTCCAGACGTCGGGGTTTTCAAGCTCCCGCGTTACTTCTTCAAGACGCTCTTTCTTGGCGTCGTAGTCAAAGATACCCCCGAAGCGACAGCACGCGATCGGTCAGATCGGTGATGCGCTGGCGGACAGGATTCAGTTCGATCATGTCGGCGGTCGTGCGTTCAAAAAATGACTGCCAATGATAACGCAGGCGCCCGGCAGGCGGCGAGGCACCCCCAGCGGCCCGGCTGGCGGCTGGACACGGGGCGGGCTGAAGCCGGTAGACTTCCCGGCCGCCGCGGCAACAGGGGGACGCGCGGCCCATCCCAATCCAAGGAGCACCATTTCAATGAAGATCATGCGTTCCACCCTGTGCCTGGCCGCCTGCCTGCTGGCCGCCAATGCCTCGGCCATCGACCTGAAGGGCCTGACCAGCACCGGCCTGAAGGCCGGCAAGGCGCTGACCCTGTCCGACGCAGAGGTCTCGGCGGCCGCCGACCAGGCCTGCGCCTACATGGACAAGGAGAACCAGCTGGCACCCGCCAACGATCCCTATGCCCAGCGCCTGGCCAAGATCACCCAGGGGCTTGCCAACGAGGACGGCCTGAACCTGAACTTCAAGGTCTACCGGACCGCCGATGTCAACGCCTGGGCGATGGCCAACGGCTGCGTCCGCGTCTACACCGGCCTGATGGACATGGCCAGTGATGACGAGGTGCGTGGCGTGATCGGCCACGAAATCGGCCACGTGAAGCTGGGCCACAGCAAGACCAAGATGCGCACCGCGCTGCTCGCATCGGCCGGCCGCGAAGGCCTGGCAGCGTCGGGCAACGGTAACCTGACCCAGCTCAGCCAGGGCCAGCTCGGCGACCTGGCCGAGGGTTTCGTCAACGCCCAGTTCTCGCAGAAGGAAGAGAGCGCGGCGGACGAGTACGGCTACCAGTTCATGAAGCGCCACAACTATGATCCGGCAGCCCTGGCCAGCATGTTCCGCAAGCTGTCCAGCGAAGGCGGCCTGATGTCGTCGCACCCCGGCTCGGAAGCCCGCGCCGCGCGCATCGACGCGATGATCAAGAAGGACAGGAAGTAAGCACGAAGGGGGCGGGCGCTCCGCAGGTCCGCCCGCCCCTATCCTCCCGCCAGCGCCTGCCGCAGCAGCGGCAGCTGGCGCCTGCTGCAGGGAATCTTGGCCCCATCGGCCATGTGCAGCAGGGCCTCGCCGCCATCCAGCGGCTCGATGGAGCGCAGCTGCCCGCGGTTGATCAGCCAGCTGCGATGCGGCCGCAGGAACACCAGCGGATCCAGCCGCAGTTCCAGCACCGCCATGGTGATCCGCAGCGGATAGTCATGACCGCGGACCCTCAGATTCACGTAGTTGCCAGCGGCCTGGGCGTACTCGACGTCCTCGGTGGCGACCAGGAATTCCTTGCCCAGCTTGCGCACCAGAAAGTGCTGCGGGCGCTCGACCGGCTCGACGGGCGGACCGACATCCGGCGCGGCCAGCAGGGATGCCTCACCCTGGCGGCGGCGACCGAACCAGCCGGCAAGGTGCTCCAGCGCCACGAACAACGCGAACGTGCGGACATCCTTCAGGTACTCGTAGGCAAAGCGCTGCAACCAGCCGTCATCGTCCTGGTAGTGATAGCCCAGTGAGGCGTACGCGAGGTGGCGGATCACCATCATCCCCACCACGTGCAGCAGCGACCACCCCACGCTGGCCAGCAGGTACAGCGGCAGCAGGCGCTTCCAGGTGTCGGCATGCAACGGCCAGCGCTGGCACCCCCACCACAGCAGCGGCAGGGTCAGCAGCACCGCTCCGGCACTGCTGAACTCCCAGACCAGGGGCTCCCACAGGGCCAGGGCGGTGCCGTGGCGCCCGGAATCCATCACTTCCACCAGCGCGTTCGTCACTGCGGTCGCCGACAGGATCGCGGCCCACACCAGCAGGCGACTTGACGTTCGCCAGCGCGGCAGTCTGCCCTGAGCCATTGCTGCATCCATCTCGTCGCGGTCCCTCAGCGTGCATCAAGGGAGCGAGCGTAGCCTCCCCGTTGATCCCGGCACGCCCGCCATTGGTCACTACCGCGGCACCGGTGGCCCCCTGCCGCTTACGCCTCCACCTTTGCGGACGCAGTCTGGCGTCACCTTCCTGCCGGTTGCGGCCATGACCCGACGCCATGACATCGACACGCTCCGCGTGCTCGCCTTCGCCCTGCTCATCCTTTACCACGCGGCCATGGCCTATGTGGATGGCTGGGGCTTCCATCTCAAGAGCGCCTACACCGCCGAGTGGCTGCAGTGGCCGATGATCGCTCTGAACCGCTGGCGCATGCCACTGCTGTTCGTGATCTCGGGTATCGCTCTGGGCCTCTCGCTGCCGCGGCACGGGCGGCACCGGTTCGCACTGAAACGCAGTGGACGCCTGCTGCTGCCCCTGTTGTTCGGCATCGTCGCGATCGTCTCGCTGCAGGCCTACTGCGAAGCGGTGGACAAGGGCGATGTGACGCCAGGACTCGGCGCCTTCCTGTGGCGTTACTGGCAGTTCCGGCCGTGGCCGGGCGCGCATTTCGACGGCGCAGCCTACGGGTTCACCTGGAATCACCTGTGGTATCTGGCGTACCTGGTGCCCTACACCCTGCTGGCCATCGCGCTGGCCGGTCCGATGCAGGCCCTGTGGGCGCGGCTGCCGTCATGGCGGCCCGATGACCGCCTGATCGCGATCATCGGCCTGGTGCTGCCGGTGCTCTGGCTGGCCTGGGCCCTGCTGGTGGTGATGCCTGCGTGGCCGCCCACCCATGCGCTGCTGAACGACCTCTACGTGCATGCCGAATCCCTGCCCCTGTTCCTGGCCGGTTTCTGGGCCGCACGCTGGCAACGCGGCTGGGACCTGCTCGTGCGCGGCCGGCGCCTGACGTTGGCGCTGGCCTTGATCGGGCTGCTGGTCGAACTCGGCATCCGCGCCCTGGGCCGGATGCCCGACCTTGATCAGCTCGATCCATGGGTGCTGTCGCTGCCATGGGCGCAGACCGAGCGCGTCGGCCGGGCCCTGTACACCTGGTGCGCACTGCTGGCGATGTTCGGCTGGGCCCGCGTGCTGCTCGACCAGCCGTGGCGTGGCCTCGACTACTGCCGAGAGGCGGTCTTCAGCTGGTACATCCTGCACCAGACCGTGCTGATCGTCCTGCTCTACTGGCTGCGGCCCCTTCAGCTCGGCCCCTGGCTGGAACCGGCTCTGCTGGTTGCCGGCACCGTCGCCGGCTGCCTGCTGATCCACGAGCTGCTGATCCGTCGTGTCCGCTGGCTGCGTCCCCTGTTCGGCCTGCGCGTCCATCCGCCATCGCCTTCGGTGGCAGGCGCAGCGACGACACCGTGACACCATCGCGTGGAGCCGGGTCATGCCCGGCTCCGACTCAAGCCTGCCCGAACTGAGCTCGGCGCTATCTGACCTCGAACTCGCCCACCAGCACTGTTTCGGCACGATCCTTCAACCGCATCGTCACCCTCTGGTCCTTCTGCTTCGGCGTGCCCCAATGGGTGGTCAGGCGCAGCATCAGGGTCGTGGCACCGGTCACCAGCTGCTGGCGACTGCCGAAATAATTGGCCTCCACCTTGTACCTGCCCGGCTTGGCATCACGCAGTGAGAACTGCTCGGGTCCATAGCCTCCGGTGAAGTCCTGTGACATCTGTCCTCCCTGGTAGGTCAGACGATTGCCGTAGTACGCGCGCTCGCCGTTCGGGTCGGTCACCCACAGGTCCATGTCGCTGTTGTCCGCATCCCACGACAGCACTACCCGCAGGTCCAGCGGCATCGGCTGCAGCAGGCGCGGGTCGATGGCCGAGGTATCAAGCCCTGGCGTGCTGCGTGCAACCAGTTGGGTCAGCTCGTCCAGCGCGATCAGTGCAATGCCGTTGAACCGGCTGTCCCAGGGCCGCGTCACCACCTGGTACAGCGGCGCCAGCGCCTGCTGTGGCCGGCCCGCCGCCGCCAGGGCCAGGCCGAGATCACGGAAGCTCTGCGGCTCCTCCTCGCCCATCGCCAACACCTGCTCGAACACCGGCACCGCCAGCATCGGTTCGTCGGCCTGCATCAGGCGGTAGCCGAGCACGCGCAGCAGATGGCGGTTGTCCAGGTCCATCTCGGCCAGGTTGGACAGCACGCGCAGGGCCAGATCCCGCTGCCCCTGCTCCAGCAACAGATCGGCCACGTCGAGAAAGAACGCACTGCTGTCGGCATGCGCGGCGCGCTCGGCCAGGTAGCGGTCGTACAGCTGCGAGGACGGCCCCTGGCGCAGGCGCCGGGCAATGGCCGAATCTGGCTGCCATGCGGCCAGTTGGATGCCGAGCGCACCGCTGTTCGCTGCGGCCTCTGGCGCGGCGGCAGCGCCGCTCCCCGTGCTCGCATCGCGTGCGGCTTCCTGTGCAGGTGCCGAGCGACGGGCGCGTGCACGCGACACCTGGACGTCGCGTTCCGCGGCCGCAAGCATCGGTGCGGGCGCGGGAGGTGCGGCCGCAAGCATCGCTACCGGCGCAGCGGCCGAAGCAGAGACGGCAACCCTGTCCAACGCCTTTCCCTGCAACTGCGGCGGCGTGTCTTTCGGCCAGCTGCGGCGCCACCACTCCCGGCGCTCCTGCCACTGTGCGGCGATGTCGTCCAGGCGACGGCGCTCGGCGGCGCTGCGGTCAGCGACCACGCGTGCAAAGCGGGCGTCGTACTCGGTCCGCAGCGCGCCGGCAGGCCGGATCGCGTAGCGCAGGTAATCGTCCAGCGTCTCCAGCACGATCAACGAGGTATCCGGACCGACCAGGCCGAACTGCTGCGACAGGCGCTGCATCGCCTCACGGTTGCCGCGACGGTCGGCGGCCAGCTGCTGCAGGCGCGCCTGCGCCCACAGGCCGGCCAGCAGTTCTCCATTGCCGCTCGTCTGTGTCGCGGGCAGCGCCAGCCATTGGCCGCCGACGCGGACCCGCATCGGCACGCCGTCCGCCGCCAGCCGCGAGTGCAGCCACAGCCAGCCCTGGGCTTCACTGCGACGATCGATCACCACGTCCTGTACACCGCGGCCCGCATCGACCTGCACGTCCAGCGGCGAAGACAGCAGTTCGCGTGCAGCGGCATCGACATCCGTCCCCAGGGCGATGAAGCGACCGCCATGTGATTCGCTCCAACCGCGCAGCCGAACGACATCGGTATGTGCGCCCGCACTGCTGACCGCGAACAGGCGCTGGTCGGCGGCGAGCGTCGGCAACACCTGCGGGCCGTAGGTCAACAGACCGTCGCTGACCAGCAGGTATTCCTTCACGGCTGCCTGCGGCTGCCACTGCGCCAGCGCGCTGGCGCCATCCGGGCGGACGGCCTGCAACGCCTGCCGCAATGCCGACCAGTCACCGCCGCGGATACGGAAGCGACGCACCGGCTCGGCCCGGTCACGCAGGACCGTCAACGCGACCGTGCCGTTTCCCAGCACAGCAAAGTAACGGTCCAGCAGTGCAAACTCCCGCGAACGGTCACGCCTGCCTGATGAGCCGGAGCCATCCCACAGCAGGCCGATATCGGTCGGCAGCGTACGCGGCGCGTTATCGACCGGCACCGGCAGCTGTGCCAGCAGATAGTGACCGTCCTGCCACGGTGCGACCTGTACCCGTGCCTGACGTGATGCCGGGAGCGTCCACTGCAGCTGCGCCGGCAACAGGGCGCCTCGGCCCTGCCAATGCAGTTGCCCCTCAGTGAAGCGGAACGGCCCTGCGCTCGTGGTCGCCGCATCCGGCGCCTGCAAGGTCAGCTCGACCGAGGCCGCGCTGGCTGCGAACTGCAACGGCAAAGTCCATTGCCAGCCGTGGGCGGCAAACGCCAGCGGTTCGCGCAGCACCAGCTGCACACGGCGGCTGCCGCCGGCGGGCAACGGGTAGACACGCAGGCGGAACTGATTGCCGGCGGTCTGCTCCAGCAGGCCCGGATCGACGCCGCGACGCGCGATGTCCTCGAACACCTGACGCCCCCGGTCCTTCGGCACGGGCACCGCCTCGCGCAACTGGCCATCGATATCCAGGGCGAAGCCGGTGATCTGCTGGCCGTCAGCCAGCGGGAACTGCAGCTCGCCCTCCATGACCCGGCGGTTGGGGTTATGGAACTCCAACGTGATGCGGGTCTGGGCGATACCCGCCTGGACCTCCCCTTCGATCGAGGCCCGACGCAGCACGATGGGCTGCTCGGCGCCCGCGACCTGCAGCAACGGGACCGCACGAACCGGGCGGACGGACGGACGGCCGTGGGTCTGGGCGGCCGTGGTGAAGGCACAGAGCAGCAGCGCCAGCAGGCACAGCACACGACGAAGGACGGGCGACATGGTACGTCTCCAGAGCGAGGACGAACTGTTCAACGCATGGCAGGCCGGATCGGGGTTGATCGGGTGATCGTCCGCGATGGCTCTGGAAGATATTGCTGCCGGACGCCACCCAGTGGTCGTCCGGATTCTGCTGCCCGAATGTCGCCTTACAGGACCGACATCTCAAACAAGGCCATCCTGGATCTGTTCCAGAACAATTGACCACCGTGACCCTTCCGTCAGTGCAGAGGCATCAAGCCTCCTCCACTCCGACACCAGCGTCCTGATCGCCCTACTGCGATCGAATCGCGGCTTTGCAGAGCGCTTGGGAATCTCACCCCGCTCGAATGCCTCCAGCCGGGCCTGCATCTCCGCCTGGGAGTAGACCATCGGACCGGAATCATCCGCCTTTGCCTGGGCCTGGAATGCCTCATACGCTTCGAGAAACCCAAGGAAGCTCGACAGGCGTCCATTCACGATCTGACGTCCGCCATCGCCCACGGCAAGTACCTCGCCACTCGCCGACAGGCACAGCAGCAGATCCTCGCCCCATGGCTCTCGCGCGATAGCCAGAAGTTCGGTGCCATCGATCTCGACCACGTGGGGCACTTCGAACTGAACAACAGGCACATCGCCCGGCAGCCGTGAAGGAAGCCCCAGGCGCAGCATCAGCTTACTCGTCGACGGTTCCAGCCCGAAATCTCGAAGGACCTGGGCACTCACCTCCAACGAACCCGAGCCATAAACGCGGGAGAATGCAGTTTCAGTCACGCATGAACCTCATGCAGTTTCAGCGGGCACGGATCGACGCCGCGACGAGCGATTTCCCCGAACACCTGGCTTCCGCGGCCCCCGGGGCACCGGTACCGCCTCGCACAACCCGCCGGATGGTGCGCAGCGGCACCGATCCACCTGGCTCAGCAGACCGGCACCGCACATGCAATGTGGCTAGGTCGTCGCCCCAATGGTGCGCTTCTGAAGCGATTCGATCTTTGCCTGTATTTTCTTCAGACCCACCTTTCCGCAACCCACGAGCGTCAACTCACGAAGCGCGGAAAGATCATTGATGACCTCGATGTTGGCAATCTTCTTGCAGTACTGGATATCCAGTTTCCTGAGCTGCTCGAGCCCCACCAGTGCACGGATGTCTGTCAGCGAACTCAGATTCTTCAGCCATACCGACGTCAACGCGGCAAGTGTCTCGATGCCATCGAGGCTTTTCAGCTTCGTGCCACCCAACAGTCCCAGGCGTTCGAGGCCACCAGCCGATGCAGACAGGATGTTGAAGATCTCACCATCCACGGGGACATTCAGAATGTTCAGTTCTTCCAGAGGCAGGGCCAGGGCCTGCCTGAGATTCTTCAATGACCTGTCTGGATAGAGCGAAAGTACTTTCAACGCGGGGAAGCTTGATGTGTCGAAACGCACCGGCACGTCGACATACAGCGTCCTCAGATTGGGTAGCACAACGCCCGGCCAGGCCAACGTCCCCGTGCCAAGATGGATGCTCAATGCCCCGATGCTCTCAGGCAGAAGCCCCTCCTCGAGTCCATCCATGATCGACGGTGCGATCGATCCCGGCCCGATGCTGAGCGTCTTGAGACCCCGCATTTCCCTGAGGATCTCCGGAAGCGCTTCGAGCTTGTCGCCGGGAGGTGACCAGAGGTGAACCTGCTCGATCCGGGCGAGCCTCTCAGTGTTGAAAGGGGCGTTGAAGAACACCAGCTCAGCACCCGGAGTCGGGAATGCTGCTTCGTGTCTGCCATGCATCAGAACAACTTTCTGCACGCGCTTTCCGATCTGGCCGATGCCCACGTGCTGCAGCCGCGTCTGCGCGCCAGCGGATGCTGCCGGTGCGCACCCGGCAACTAGCGCCCAAAGAATAGTTCGTCGTACTGGCCATTCATCGCCGCAGTGAGAAATTCGTCGAATGTCTCGGCAAGCCTAGTAACACTTTCAAACTCGGGCTCAACGCCGTGCACAACCGCCCCAGAGCTCCGGCCCAGCCCAACGAATTGATAGTCTCCGTCGACCGCCATAAAAATCGGCAAATACTCTGCCCAGAACTTTCGAACATCCTCGCCATCAGCATCCGTCATTGCAGCGTCAATGCTCATCTTCTCAAACTCATCCCAGGAGAACGCGCCATCCGAGACACCCGCAAACTCCTCGATTGAGACGAACCACCGTGACTCATCCTTGTTCGAGAGCGATGTGAAATTCGAAATAAACTCCAGGTAAAAGGCCGGAACATCTGCATTTATCGAATCATCGATAACAGGTGGCGATCCATCACCACCATCCCTACCAACCAAAATCCAGCCCTTTCCCACAAGAAAATCCAGGAAATTCGAATACAGAATATTCATATCAGCTCCTACACTGCGCCTTTATCACATTTATTATTCTTCTCTGCAATCCAGTTGCAGCACTATGATTCGGATTCTTAATCTTTCTCGTTTCATTCGTAATCGTTAGTACCTGCCCCTCTGGCCCACCCAGCGCCAAGCCGTGAGGATGATGGCCACCGGATTCTCCAGGTTTAGCGCGAATAACGTCCACTTCCGATTTCGGCCGATAGAACACGGGCGTACTATCCGGGTCGATGCCCTGCCACTCAGGCGCGCTCTTGAATTTATCCCTAGCCTCCTGCAATAGATCTGGGTAATCCTTCAACCACTCAGCAAGTGTTTTTGTTACATAGAGCCCCAGCGCATCAAACCAGCGAAACGGATTCCTTGCATATCCATATATGTTTACTCCACCAGCAATAGAAATTGGATCCTCTGAAACATACGAACCCGCGTGCGGATCGTAATAGCGATATCTATTGTAGTGGAGGCCGGTTTCAAGGTCCGCGTACTGCCCTTGGAATCTGATGAAGTTGTGAACCCCGTCATCGAAGCGTTCCTCATGCAACTTGCCCCAACCATCATACGAGCCTGACCAGCCGCACCTCCCGTCGCGACAAAGCAGCCGGATGGGCCGTCCATTAGGATCAACTTGATAGACCCATACCTCCTTGCCCGGTTGGTTTTCCTTGACCTTGGCACCTGAAGATCCCAGCTCGCCCACTAGGCTTGAAACGGGATCGGCAAATGCCGCTTCACTGTGAAGCGGCTCGGGTGGCTTTTCACCGCGCTCGACCACCTCGGCGGCAATGATTAACCCACTTGAGCCCAATGATGCTCCACCGCCCAACAGACCGATACCGCGTTTACTGGCCCCAACTGTGGAACTCACTGGTATTGAAGCACGATTACGATGTAGCAGAGCATCTGCGCCGCTCGCTGCGGGAGTTGGAGCACTGCTAGTTGCGCTTACGCCCCTGCTGGAGCGCTCTACAACCAACGCCAACGGCACAAACGTACCCGGGTAGTACACATACTCCCGCACCCGCTCATGCAGCCTCTCCAGCTGCCGCTGCCGACGCCGTACCTCGACCAGGCTGCCCACATTCCCCACCCACACCGGCGCCGCCTCTTCGGCGTCATTGGCCTGCTGCACTTCGCCCAGCAACGCATCACCATCCCAGAAGAACCACGTCGTCTGCGTCGGGTTGCGCTTGAACACCCGCCGCCCCAGCGGGTCATAGCCGTAGTACGTTGACTGCCCGTTGCGGCGGCTCTCCGCCAACCGATGGTTGGCATCCCAGATCAGCGTCAGGTCATCCGGCGCATCCCCTTGCGGTGCGCCCTTGCGCACCAGATCACCCGCCCGGTCAAACACGTAGTGCACGCCCTGATAGGCGCCTTCGCGCGTCCAGGTGGTCAGGTCGTCGTCGTCGCCGCCTACCACCTTGCGCGCCTGCACCTGCTTCACTTCGGTGCGCAGCCGGTCGCCGGCCGGATCGTTGAAGTAGCGCTCGACCCTTCCCTTCGGGTCGATATGCTGCAGCAGGCGCCCGATCGCGTCGTAGCGGTACTCATCGACGCCCTGTGCGCTGTCGCTACGTTTGGTCAGGTTGCCACTGCGGTCGTAGTCGTAACGCGTCTCGAACAACGGGGCGGCATCTTTCAACACCGACTGTGAGGTCAGCAGGTTGCGGCTGTCGTAGGTGAACTCGCGTTGCAATTGCGGGCTCAGCTGCTCGCGCGTGGTGCGGCCCAGCGCGTCGCGCTCCATCGAGATCGGCGGCTCGTCATTGATGGCCACCGATACGGTCTGGTCGCGCAAGTCGTAGCCGAACGCTAACCGATTGCCGGCAGCGGTCTCGCGCAGTACGCGGTTGCCTACTTCATCATAGGCATAGCCGACGCGGAACCCGTCCTGCAGTTCCTCCAGCAATTGCCCCAGCGGGTCATACCGGCGCTTCACTGTACGCACCGGATTGCGCAGCTCGACAATCTGGCCCTGCACGTCGTAGACAAAGTGTTCCTGTACCTGCTGTCCAGGATGGCGTACATCCGGCAGCGTCTTGCGGGTGATGCGCCCGAGCTTGTCGGTGGTGAAGGCGATGCGCTGGCCCAGCGGATCCACGGTGGCGGTCAGTCGTCCGGCCGCGTCATAGGTATAGCGCCGCGACTGCCCCCAGTAGTCCACTTCCTCGACGATGCGGCCCAGCGCGTCGCGCACCAGCTGATAGGTTTCGCCGCGCTGGTTGATGACCGCGATGAGCTGCTCTTCGGTGTCGTAGCGGTACTCCACGCTGTGCCCATCGGCCTGCAGGCGCTTGCTGATCTGTCCGATGCCCACGTACTGCAGCCGCGTCTGCGCGCCCGCTTCGTCGGTATAGCGCAGCAGCTGATCTTCGGCATCATACTCGCAACGCACACCGTTGCCGTCGGGGCCAGCGGTGGCCAGTAGGCGTCCCTTGGCGTCGTACTCGTAGCGGCTGACCTGCCCCAGCGGGTCGACCTGGCGCAGCAGGTTGCCGAGTGGATCATGCTCAAACCGGCTCTGATGGCCCAGCGCATCGATAACCGCGGCCACCAGTCCATGACGGTCATAGCGCAGTTGCGTGACCGCGTGCCGTGCGTTGGTCTGCGCCTGCAACTGGCCCTGTGCGTCGTAGTCGAAGCGGGTGGTTGCACCCAATGGATCGGTCTGGCTGACCAGCAGGCCCTGGCCATTGTAGGCCTGCTGCCAGTCGACACCATCCGGCGTACGCAACGACACCATGTGGTCGTCCAGGTCGTACTCCATCTGGATCGACGTGCCATCGGCGCGGGTCAGGCAGACCAGGTTGCCATGCGCATCATAGGCAAACGCCGTGCGCAGCCCCTCCGGGTCGGTCACCGCCACGGTGCGCCCGAAATCGTCGTACTCGAACAGCGTCACGCCATCGAGCGGGTCGATCTCGCATAGCGGCAGCTGGTTCTCGTCGAACTTGACCACGCTCAGGTGCCCCAGCGAGTCGGTCACCCGGGTCTCGCGCAGCAGCGCGTCGTACTCGAAGTGATAATCGTAGAGACCACCATCGCCCCACGAATGCACCACCCTGCCCTGCGCATCGAACGCATAGTGGAACGACAGGCCCACGCGGTCGGTATGCCGCACCATGCGGTGACGTTCATAGGCAAACGTGCGTGGCGCCCCCAGTGCGTCGACTGCCGCCAGCAGGTCACCTTCGGCACTGTACCGGTAGCTCACCAGCGGATGCACCAGGCCGGTGGCCGGGTCATGCAGCGCCATGCGGTCGATGCGACCGTGCCGGGCCTCCACTTCGATGAAGCGGCCCTGCAGGTCACCGATACCGCTCTCGACGATGCGCACCAGATGGCCGTCGCGACGCTCGAAGCGCCAGTGGTTGCCATGCGCATCCTCGATGCGCTCGATCGGCCAGGACTGCGGACCCGGCAACGCGCTGACACCTGCAGGCAGCTCGCCACCGAACACGTACTGCAGGCCGTTCTTGAAGCGCACCCGCCACTGCCCGCGCCGCCTCAGCAGGCGCGCGCCATCGACGAAATCGAGAATCGCCCCGGCCTCTCCCTCGGCGGGCGGCAGCTCGGGGAAGAACGCGACCTGGTCGGGGCCGGACAGCCAGACGCTGCCGTCGGCCAGCAGCTCCAGGCGGATGTCTGCCGGCGTCTGCCAGCCCGCGCCGCACAGACCCGGCGCGTCCGCGTGGCGCGAGCCGTAGCTGCGTTGCCAAGTGAGCGGCAAGCGGCCCGGTACATCGAAATCCTGGTGGTTGACCACCACGCTGCCATCACGGATATCCACCGGCTCGGCGCGAAGCACCTTGCACTTCAGGAAACCCGAGGGCAGGTTTCCCCACTTGCCCCGCCGCCAATTGGCAAAGGCATCCATCTTCTTGCGGAAGAACGCACTCTTGCGCAGCTTGCCCAGGCCTGCGAACGCCGCGCGGAACGCGAGCGCGGTCCATGACACCGTCGGTGGTCCTCCCACCTTGACGCTGGTGGGAATGGCCACGTTCAGGCCGGTCGGCAGTGACATCGCCCGAAGTGGCTTCTTCGGCTTCTTCACCCGGAACGGGTTGATCATGCCGGCCAGATTGCAGTCCAGCACCGGCATCGCCAGCCGCGAGAACGGCTCGCCATCGGCCGACACGGTACGACTGCCCATGAAGATCTCTTCGCCGTCGAACTGCGGCCCCATCGGTGCCGCCAACGGCGGCCCCCACACACCGAGCGGGATGTGGATGTCCAGGCCGCCGGTACCGGCGGTGCCACGATGCACGCCGTTGACCTTGATGGTCGAACCGATGAACGGGATGTAGTCGAACGGATCGAGCACCAGGCCGATGTGCGGCGTCGGCAGCGGGCACGGCGGCACCGCATACATGTGGATGTCGATACCCAGCTGCGGATCGAAATGCTTGGCGGCGATGCTCACGGCAACACTCCCTGTTGCGTTACAAGGCGCGGAACAACGCGCGCAGGAACGCCTTTACTTCGTCACGGTACTCGGCGCTGATCCAGGTCACGACGATGATGCCAAGCACGATGGCCACCAGCATCACCACGGTCTTGTTCGACTTCATGCAACAGCCACTCCTGTAACGGCGGGCCCTGCAGCCGCCGCCACGGGCGACTGCAGCAGGCCACTGGGATCGGGCAGCGGCTGCATCGCCGGGGGCTCGCTCCACACCGGAATCTCGTGGTCGAGCGGGTGTTCGATCGCCGGCAGGCCGTTCCAGCCCGGCTCGAGGAAATCACGGCCGACGGCCACGATCTTGCGGAAGAATTCGTCACCGCCCTGGATCAGCCGCTCGCGTTCCTGCTGCGCACGATGAAAGCCGCGCTCCAGCGCGGCATCGAGCTCGGCGTCGATGGCATCCAGCGCCGGACGCGGAGGACGCGGGCCGAGTGCGCGCCCCTGCGCGTCCGCCTTCTCCAGCAGGCCGGTGCTGGCCTGCAGGTAGTCAGTGGCGACCTGCCGCAGTTGTTCGCAGCGTCGTGCGTCCTGAAGCTGCAGCAGATCCCACAGTGCCTGGGGCAGCGTCGTCGCCTTGCGGTCGGCCGGCGCCAGCGGCTTGGCGATGCGGATCGCCTCCAGCAGCTGCGTGCGCGCCGCCTCTCGCTGGCCCGCCTGCACGTGACACCAGCCCGCCATGCGCTGGCCCTCCAGTGCGAACATGGGGTGCGGAATGCTGGCTGCGGACGCGGATGCCTGCAGGTAGGTCTGTGCCGCACGCTCGGGTTGCTTGGCCGCCAACCAGCAGCCCGCTTCACCGAACCAGCTCTGCATCACCAGTTCCGGCGCGGCAGGATTGCCGCTGGCACGTGCACCTTCGGCGGCGCTGCGTGCCTGCCGGTAGCTGTTGATCGCCTGGCTGTGATCGCCATGTTTCAGCCAGGCACCAGCCACCATCATCTGCACCACCGACTGCTGGTCCTGCCAGCCATGCCGCTGCGCCAGGCCCTGCGCGCGTCCGGCGCGGGCCACCACCTGCGACGGACTGCCTCGCTCCAGCAGCAGCATCAGGTCCGCCAGCAGCTGCCGGTACAGCACTTCCGGACCGCGACCACCGGATTGCGCGGCGGTATCCCGGGCAATCGCAAACATGTCGACCGGTGCGGTGACCACCCGTGCGGTCCTGGCATGACGCTCCAGCAGCGGCTGCCAGCGCGGGTCCTCTTCGGTATCCACCAGCACCAGTCGCAGGCGCTCTCCCGGCGCAGCGGCCAGCGCCGCATCCAGCCAGCGCTCGAAGCCTTCACCGGGCACGCAACGCTCCGGTTCCAGCACGGCAGCCAGCAGGCGCAGATGCTCGCCGTGATGGTCGACGAAACTCTCCAGCACATCGACCACACCCTGCGCGCTGTCCGGATGCGCCTCGCTCGGGCCACGCCAGCCCAATGGCACCTGCTGCGCGCGCAGATCGTCCTGGCTGGCCAGATAACGGTCGAGCAGATCCTGCTTGACCTGCCGGCTGTAACGGAAGCCCAGCTCATAGGCGGTATCGATGCGCAGGAAGCAGTCCGGCGTATCACGCCCTGCGTCGTTGCGCTGCATCTCGAAGAACGCGGCCAGCAGGCGGCTGGCGGCAGCCGGCAGACGCCATACCAACAGGCGCCTGCTGCTGTCGGCGCTGGCCTCCAGCCAGGCGTCGCGCAATGCGTTCAGGCCGCGCAGCATGGGGGTGTCCTGCATGGTGTATCTCCCGTGCTGTTCAGCAGTTGAGCTTGATCTCGCTGCCGTTGACTGACACACCGCCTGCGTCGATGACCACTTCCGAGCCACCGGCGGTGATCTTGATGGCGCTGTCGGTGATCTCGATGACCGAGCCACCCACCTTGGTGGACAGCTTGACCGCCGACTCCAGGCTCATCGCGCCATCCGAGACCTGGCTGTGCGTACCGGTCACGTCCTGGCTGAAATTGCCGGTGACGTCGATCACCCGCTCGCCGACATTGCTGTCGTCGACCTTGCCCTGCACGCTGCGCTTGTCATGACCGGTAATGGTCACCTCCCGCGCGGCGTTCAGCGTCTCCGTCACCAGTCCGCCAACCGTGCGACTGGAGGTCGAGGTGACGGTCTCGGTCCACGTGCCGGTGCGCTGGCTGGTGAAGTTGCCGGTCAGGGTGGTCTTGAAGTCGCCGGTGATGGTTTCGGTATAGCCGGCCGCAGAGATCGTCTTGGTTTCCCCTGCTTCGTACTTCTCGGTCACCGCGCCGGTCACATTGGTGGTGCGGGTGCCGGTAACGCCGAGCGTGTCGGTGCCGGTGACCGTGATGCCACGGTTGCCGCCGACGCTGATGTCCTGGTTGGCGCCGACGTCCATTCGATGGTTGACCGACACCGATGTGGACTTGTTGTTCTTGACGCTGGCGTTCTGGTCGTTGAGCACGGTGGTGACCATGTCACGCTGCGCCCGCATGTTCAGCAGCTCGCCACCGGCGCCATCATGCATGGTGATCTCATTCCAGCCCGCGCCCTTGACCGTCTTCGACTTGAGGCCGCTCACCTCCATGCCGAACGGCGGCATGTTGTCCTCGTTGTAGACACGACCGGTGATGATGGGGCGGTCCGGGTCGCCATCGAGGAAATCGACGATCACCTCCTGGCCCACGCGCGGCGGCGACACGCCACCCATGTCGGCGCCTGCCCACGGACTCGCACTGCGGATCCAGCACGAGGCATTCTCGCGGCGATCCAGCTGGCGGTCCCAATGGAACTGCACTTTCACCCGGCCGTAGCGGTCGGCATGCAGCTCCTCCCCCGGCGGACCAACCACGGTGGCGGTCTGCGGACCCGGCATGCGTGGCCATGGCGTCCGCCGCAGCGGCCTGTAGGGGATGCGACGGCGCAGCACCTCGGCCTGCACTTCGACACTCGGGGCTTCAGCGCTGCCGAAATCGGCAGCGAAATTATTGTGGCCTTCCCGCTGCACGCTCACCACGAAGAAGCTGCGGTCGGTATCGTCACGTCCGATGAAATCCGGGTGCCGCTCCAGTTCGAAGCAGGCGCCGGCATCGAGCTCACCGGCGTTGCCCGCGCACTCGAACAGCTTGGTCGGCCACGCGACTTCCTCGTTGCGCACCGCCGCCAGCGCCTGGCCAATGCGGCTGTTGGTGAAACGCGCCGCACCGTCGTAGCGGTACTGCTCGAGCGGCGGCAGCAGGCCCAGCGGCACCTGGTTGCCCTGGTTGCCATCCAGCGTCTGGCCCGGCTGCTTGAAGTCGAAACTGCGCAGGGTCTGCACGCTGGGCCCGACGCGTCGGCGTGCACCCCAGCGGTGCAGACCGGTGCTGGCCAACGTGCCCTGGTCGGACACGAACGCGATGGGCTGCGGTTCGCCGTGCGCGGTGCTCAGCGTTGAATCGTCGCTGATCACCATCGTATGGCCCTCTTCGTCATGGACGAAGCTGTAGTACAGGCCGGCATCTTCCAGCAGGCGACTGACGAAGGCGAAATCGGACTCGTTGTACTGCACGCAGTACGGCAGCGGCGGCAGCTTGCCGGCATTGAGGTCGTAGCGGAACTTCGCCAGCTGTGCGTAGCCCTGGAACACCTCCTCGATGATCTGCAGCACGTTGCGGTCCTGGAAGATCCGGCAGTTGCAGGTGTAATCGAGGAAGGCGAACCAGGGCGCGAGCTCGGCCCGGTAGGCACTGAACTGGGCCTGTTGGCCGGTACTGGCGAACTCGCGAACGTAGCCGTGCACGCTGCGGTTGCCGAATTCATCGCCCAGCTGCAGGCGCAGCGGCTGCCCGACCAGCTGTTTCAGCTCCAGCCGCGGCTGGACCGACAGCAGTTCGATACGGTAGGCGAACGGGCTGGACACCGCCTCGCTGCCCTCGAAACGCTTGACCAGGAAAGTGTCCGGATCCAGAGCGGTTTCGACGCGGATCAGGCGTCGGTCCTGGTGCAGGCGCTGCAGTGCGGCGCCGGGAAGCAGTGATTCGGCGTACATCGGGCGTTCCGTCGTCCCATGTTGGTCGTGGCCCGACTTTGCCACCGGCAGGTGACATGCGCCAGCTTTTTGACGCTTTTGCCTCTGGATAAAGAGATGAATTCATTAAGGAAATTCAAGGAACTGCGAATTTCCTCACATTTCCTTCCCCGCGACCCCGTCGCCAACGCTGGCCCCGGCGTGAGTGCGCGAACGCTGCCTCACGCCGGCAGGCAATGCTCGACAATCAGCTGGATGGCGCTACCACCGCGATAGTCGTCGCAGGCCAGCCGGTAGGCCAGATGCACATGGCGGCTCGGCGCATTGCCGTGCCAGCCGCCAAAATGGATCGCGTTGATCGTGCCAGGCACGCCAGGCAGGCGCAGTTCCAGCTTGAGGTGGCGTTCCTTCAGCACGCGCCAGTTGGCCACTTCGAAATGGCCATCGAACAGCGGCTCCGGGAAGCCCTGCCCCCAAGGACCGGCCAGGCGCAGCGCATCGGCATGGCGATGGTCGAGCTCGTCCGCTGCCAGTTCGCCGTCGCTGAGCACCTGCTGTTGAAGTGCCGCTGGGTCGAGCATCTCCAGCACGACGGCAACGAAGGCCGCCTTGAAGGCGTCGACATGATCGAGCCGCAGGCTGAGGCCGGCCGCCATGGCGTGACCGCCGAAGCGTTCGATCAGGCCGGGATGTCGTGAATCGACCAATGCCAGCGCGTCACGGATATGCAGGCCCGGAATCGAACGCGCGGAGCCACGCAGGGTGTCGGCACCGGGCTCGGCCGGCGCGAAGGCGATCACCGGCCGGTGCAGGCGATCCTTCATCTTCGAGGCCACCAGACCGACCACGCCCGGATGCCAGTCCGCATCGAACAGGCAGGCGGCCACCGGACGCTGGCCGGAGGTATCCAGCACGACCCGCGCCAGCGCCTGCTCCGCGTCGTCGGTCATCGACTGCTGCACGGCGCGGCGCTCGCTGTTGATCTGCTCCAGCATCTGCGCGATGTCGCGCGCCTGCCGCGGGTCCTCGGTCAGCAGCAGCGCGATGCCCAGCGCCATGTCTTCCAGCCGACCGGCGGCATTCAGGCGTGGGCCCAGGGCGAAGCCGATGTCGGTCGCGGTCAGCCGCGCGGCGTCGCGCCCACTGGCTTCGATCAGCGCCTTCAGGCCGACACAGCCCTGCCCCGAACGCAATCTGCGCAGGCCCGCACTGACCAGTGCGCGGTTGTTCGGATCCAGCGCCACCAGGTCGGCGACGGTGCCGACCGCCACCAGGTCCAGCAGCGTGGTCAGGTCCGGGCCCTTGCCATCGGCGAACACGCCGGCCTCGCGCATCCGCCGGCGCAGCGCCATCAGCACGTAGAAGATCACGCCGACACCGGCCAGCGACTTGCTGGGAAATGCGTCGCCATCCAGGTTCGGATCGACGATCACGTCGGCCGCAGGCAACTGCGGGCCCGGCAGATGATGGTCGGTGACCAGCACCTGCCAGCCACGCGCCTTTGCGGCCGCGACGCCGGCATGGCATGCAATGCCGTGGTCGACGGTGACCAGAAGGTCCGGCTTCAGCGCGGCCAGTTCCTCCACCAGCGAGGGCGACAGTCCATAGCCGTGCACCATCCGGTTGGGCACCGCATGGAAGACATGCTGTGCGCCGAGCATGCGCAGGCCGCGCACGCCGACCGCACAGGCGGTAGCGCCATCGCAATCGAAATCGCCAACCACCAGGATGCGCTTGTCGTTGGCGATGGCTTCGATCAGCAGATCGACCGCAGCGTCGATGCCGGTCAGCAGTTCGGGGGCATGCAGATTGCCCAGCTTCGGCAGCGCCAGTTCCGGCGTCCCCGCGCCACGGCTGGCATAGAGACGTGCGAGCAGTGGCAGCGTTCCCTCCGGCCATGCAGCCGGCGTAGCTGCCTCACGGCGTCGGATTGTCGGCGTATCGGAAGACGGCAGCGCTGGATCGGCGGCAAGGGACATCGGCATCGCCGGTTACGAAAGACAGAGGGATGATACCGCGCGTGGGAGAGGCTGGCGGGATTGCGCCCGGCACCTGCGGTAGTGCCGGCCGCTGGCCGCAACCCCGGCAAACATCGGGGTCAGAGCCGTTCTCCGATGGAAAACGGACCCGACCCCGCTCGACCGAGGCCCCGCTCAATCGTGCAGCTGCCGCGGCTTCTTCCAGAAGTGCCAGCGCTGGCCACGGTCGAGCTGGAACTGCAGGCCGTCCTCGAAATCGAGCACCAGCCGCCGCAGTTCGCCACGCTTCAACGCGGCCAGCAGCGGGCGGATCGCCTCGTTGCCCAACTGCTGCAGCGAACGCAGCTGGCGCAGGTCAACCAGCGCATCGACAGCCTGCTCACCATCCACCGCCACGCCAGCGGCCTGCGCCAGGCTCTGCAGCAGCGCATCGCGGCTGCGCACCTGCGCATGCACCGTGCTGACCGACACCGGCATCACGCCACCGCCCCAGAACCACAGCGAATTGATCGGCTGCTGGCCCTGCGCGGCACGCTGCTGGTTCCAGGAGTGGTTGTGCAGCAGCACCTGCGCCTCGGTCATCAGCGCCCGCCAGCGGCGGCCGCCCTCGCCTTCCGGCAGGTGCGAGAACAGGTCATCGCCGAGCACCTCGTCGGGACCGTCGAACGCCGGCAGTGCGGTATCGATCGGCAGCCGCAGATACCAGCGCGACGGATCAGGCGCGTCGAGCACGAAGCCGGCCTCGGCGAACAACGGCTGCAGCACCGGCAGCAGGGCGAGGCTGTCTGCCAGGGTTGGTCGCAGGGTTTCGCCGTAGGCCATCATCCGCGCGCCATGCATGTCCGGCACCATGCAGGCCGGATCGGCGCGCAGCCAGCTGGCACCGGCCGCATCGCCCACGTCACGCTGGCGCGTCAGCGCGGCCACCGGCCAGTGCGGCGCGGCGACCGTGAAATGGCGCGTCAGCTGCGCCCGTTCACCCGGCTCGACCTGCACCGCTGTGGCACGGCCAAGCGCACGTGCCACATCGTCCGGCAGCGCAGCCGCGGCAAAGCGGCTGCGTGCGGGCAACAGCAGGGTCGCCGTCGCCACGTGCTCAGTCCACGTAGCTGACGCTGACGATCTCGTACTCGCGCTGCCCAGCCGGGGCGTCGATCACGATCGAATCGCCTTCCAGCTTGCCGATCATCGCGCGCGCCACCGGCGAGGAAATCGCGATCAACCCCAGCTTGATATCCGCTTCGAGGTCACCCACGATCTGGTACTTCTTCTCTTCGTCGGTTTCCACGTCGGCCAGGGTCACGCTGGCGCCGAACACCACCTTGGAGCCGGCATTGAGCTTGCTCACGTCGATGATCTCGGCGTGCGACAGCTCGCCTTCCAGCTGCTTGATGCGGCCTTCGATGAAGCCCTGTTCCTCGCGCGCGGCGTGGTACTCGGCATTCTCCTTCAGGTCGCCATGCTCACGCGCTTCGGCGATCGCGGCGATCACCTTCGGCCGCTTGACCGACTTCAGGTGATCCAGTTCGTCGCGCAGCTTCTGCGCGCCCTTCATCGTGATGGGGGCTCTCATGCATTCAACTCCTTGTGCAGCTCCTGCAGCGACCAGACGGGGCCGGTGCCGCGGAATTCCAGTGAATCCACCAGCGCCTTGGCGCCGGCAATGGTGGTCGAGTAGGTGACGCGGTGCTGCAGCGCCTCGCGACGGATCGAGAACGAGTCGTTGATCGCCGACCGACCTTCGGTCGTGTTGACGATGTAGACGATCTCGCCGTTCTTGATCGAATCGACGATGTGCGGACGACCCTCGACCACCTTGTTGATGATCTCGCACTGCATGCCATGCTGCTGCAGCCAGGCGGCGGTGCCACGGGTGGCCACCAGGCTGTAGCCGCGCGCCAGCAGCGCCTTGGCGACCGGCAACACGCGCTTCTTGTCCGGGTCGCGCACCGACACGAAGGCCTTGCCGATCGGCGGGGCCTTGATGCCGCCGGCTTCCTGCGCGCGTGCGAAGGCGGCGTTGAAGCTGCGACCGACGCCCATCACCTCGCCGGTGGACCGCATTTCCGGCCCGAGGATCGGATCGACGCCCTGGAACTTGGCGAACGGGAAGATCGCTTCCTTCACCGAGTAGTAGTCCGGCACGATCTCTTCGGTCGCGCCCTGCTCGGCCAGAGTCTTGCCGGCCATGCAGCGTGCGGCGATCTTGGCCAGCGGCATGCCGGTGGCCTTGGACACGAACGGCACCGTGCGCGAGGCACGCGGGTTCACTTCAAGCAGGTAGACGGTGTCGTCGCCCTCGTCGCTGGTCTGGATCGCGAACTGGGTGTTCATCAGGCCGACCACGTTCAGCGCCTTGGCCAGTTCCACCACCTGGCGACGCAGCTCGGCCTGGGTCTCGGCCGACAGCGAGTACGGCGGCAGCGAGCACGAGGAGTCGCCCGAGTGCACGCCGGCTTCTTCGATGTGCTCCATCACGCCACCGATCAGCACGTTGCCATCCTTGTCGGCGATGATGTCGACATCGCACTCGACAGCGTTGTCGAGGAAGCGGTCCAGCAGCACCGGCGAATCGTTGGACACCTTCACCGCATCACGCACGTAGCGGGCCAGATCGGCTTCGCCGTACACGATCTCCATCGCACGGCCACCGAGCACGTAGCTCGGACGCACCACCAGCGGGTAGCCGATCTCGCGGGCCAGCAGCAGGGCTTCCTGGTCGTTGCGGGCGATACGGTTCGGCGGCTGCTTCAGGCCCAGCTTGTCCACCAGCTGCTGGAAACGCTCGCGGTCCTCGGCCAGGTCGATGGAGTCCGGGCTGGTACCGATCACCGGCACGCCATTGGCTTCCAGCGCGCGCGCCAGCTTCAGCGGCGTCTGCCCGCCGTACTGCACGATCACGCCCTTCGGCTGTTCCAGCTCGACGATCTCCAGCACGTCTTCCAGCGTCAGCGGCTCGAAGTACAGGCGGTCGGAGGTGTCGTAGTCGGTCGACACGGTTTCCGGGTTGCAGTTGACCATGATGGTTTCATAACCATCCTCGCGCAGCGCCAGCGCCGCATGCACGCAGCAGTAGTCGAACTCGATGCCCTGGCCGATGCGGTTCGGACCGCCGCCCAGGATCATGATCTTGTCGCGGTTGCTCGGCGCGGCCTCGCACTCGTCCTCGTAGGTCGAATACAGGTAGGCGGTGCCGGTGGCGAACTCGGCAGCACAGGAGTCCACGCGCTTGTAGACCGGGCGCACCTTGTGGGCACGACGCAGTGCGCGGATGGCCGCTTCGTTGGTGCCGGTCAGCTGGGCCAGGCGGGCGTCGGAGAAACCGGCACGCTTGAGCCTGCGCAGACGCGCAGCGTCGAGCGCGTCGATGCCGTCGGCAGCGACTTCACCTTCGGCAGCGATGATTTCCTCGATCTGGTCCAGGAACCAGTGGTCGATGAACGACAGGGCGTAGATCTCTTCCACGCTCATGCCGGCGCGGAACGCGTCGGCCACGTAGAACAGGCGCTCCGGACCCGGTGCCTTCAGCTCGCGGCGCAGGGTCTGCAGGTCTTCCTCGTTGGCCAGGTCCAGGCCGGTCGGGTCGAAGCCGACCTTGCCGGTTTCCAGGCCACGCAGCGCCTTCTGTACCGATTCCTGGAAGGTGCGGCCCATCGCCATGACTTCGCCCACCGACTTCATCTGGGTGGTCAGGCGCGCATCGGCGGCCGGGAACTTCTCGAAGGCGAAACGCGGAATCTTGGTGACCACGTAGTCGATGGACGGCTCGAACGACGCCGGGGTCAGGCCACCGGTGATCTCGTTCTTCAGTTCGTCCAGGGTGTAGCCCACGGCCAGCTTGGCGGCCACCTTCGCGATCGGGAAGCCGGTGGCCTTGGAGGCCAGCGCCGAGGAGCGCGACACGCGCGGATTCATCTCGATGACGACCACGCGGCCGGTCTTCGGGTTGATGCCGAACTGCACGTTGGAGCCGCCGGTATCGACGCCGATCTTGCGCAGCACGGCGATGGAGGCATCGCGCAGGCGCTGGTATTCCTTGTCGGTCAGGGTCTGCGCCGGGGCCACGGTGATCGAGTCGCCGGTGTGCACGCCCATCGGATCGAGATTCTCGATCGAGCACACGATGATGCAGTTGTCGGCGGTGTCACGCACCACCTCCATCTCGAATTCCTTCCAGCCCAGCACCGACTCTTCCACCAGCACTTCGGTGGTCGGCGACAGTTCCAGGCCGCGGCTGACGATTTCCACCAGCTCTTCGCGGTTGTAGGCGATACCACCGCCACTGCCGCCCAGGGTGAAGCTCGGACGGATGATGGTCGGGTAGCCGACGCGGGTCTGGATCTCCAGCGCTTCGTCCAGCGTGTGGGCGACGGCGGCGGTCGGGCACTCCAGGCCGATCTCGCCCATCGCCACGCGGAACAGCTCGCGGTCTTCGGCCATGCGGATCGCTTCGCGCTTGGCACCGATCAGCTCGACGTTGTACTTCTCCAGCACGCCGTTGTCGGCCAGGTCCAGCGCGCAGTTCAGCGCGGTCTGTCCCCCCATGGTCGGCAGCAGCGCGTCGGGCTTCTCCTTGGCGATGATCTTCTCGACCGTCTGCCAGTTGATCGGCTCGATGTAGACGGCGTCGGCCATCTCCGGGTCGGTCATGATCGTGGCCGGGTTGCTGTTGACCAGCACCACGCGGTAACCCTCGTCGCGCAGAGCCTTGCAGGCCTGGGCGCCGGAGTAGTCGAACTCGCAGGCCTGGCCGATGACGATCGGGCCGGCACCGATGATGAGGATGGTCTTTAGGTCAGTGCGCTTGGGCATTTTCTTCTCTAAGTCAGTACAGCGTGACAAGGGGGAGTGATCGCACGCTGTCGATCAGGAATCTCGATCCGCAGCGCCGCGCCGGGAGGCAGCAGCAATGCGGGGGCTTACGGTCCATCGCGGTGCCACCGGTCGCCGGTGGCCTGCGGATCACGCCTTGGCCTGTTCCATCAGGGTCACGAAACGGTCGAACAGCGGACCGACGTCGTGCGGGCCCGGCGACGCTTCCGGATGGCCCTGGAAGGAGAACGCCGGCACATCGGTGCGTGCGATGCCCTGGTTGGTGCCATCGAACAGCGACCGGTGGGTCACGCGCAACGTCGCCGGCAGGGTGGCTTCATCGACCGCGAAACCATGGTTCTGCGAGGTGATCATCACCCGGCCACTGTCCAGGTCCTGCACCGGATGGTTCGCACCATGGTGGCCATGGCCCATCTTGACGGTCTGCGCGCCCGAGGCCAGGCCCAGCAGCTGGTGGCCCAGGCAGATGCCGAAGGTCGGAATCTTCACGTCGATGAAGGTCTTGATCGCGGCGATCGCGTAATCGCACGGCTCCGGGTCACCCGGGCCATTGGACAGGAAGACACCGTCGGGCTTCAGCGCCAGCACTTCAGCCGCCGGGGTCTGCGCCGGCACCACGGTCACTTCGCAGCCGCGTTCGGCCAGCATGCGCAGGATGTTGGTCTTCACGCCGAAATCGTAGGCCACGACCTTGAAGCGGGCCGGCACGCTGACGAAGGCGTTGGCATCCAGGTCCAGCTGGCCCTCGGTCCAGACATAGGTCTTCTCGGTAGTGACGACCTTGGCCAGATCCATGCCCTTCAGGCCCGGGAACTTGCGGGCGGCTTCCAGCGCCTTCTCAACATCGATGTCACCTGCCATCAGCGCACCGTTCTGGGCGCCGTTCTCGCGCAGGATGCGGGTGAGCTTGCGGGTATCGATGCCAGCGATGGCCACCACGCCACGCTGGATCAGCCAGTCCTGCAGCGACACCTGGCTGCGCCAGTTGCTGGGGCGGCGCGGCACATCGCGCACGATCAGTCCGGCCGACCACACCTTGGAGGCTTCGTCGTCCTGGTCGGTCATGCCGGTGTTGCCAATATGCGGATAGGTCAGCGTGACCATCTGCCGGGCGTAGGACGGATCGGTCAGCACTTCCTGGTAACCGGTCATGGCGGTGTTGAACACCACTTCACCGACGGACAGGCCGGGCGCGCCTACGGATTCGCCCTCGAATACGGTGCCGTCTTCGAGGACGAGGATTGCGGCTTGGGTCACGGAAATCTCACTTTGGCTACCGAGGGGGTGCCGAAGTCACGCCTGTGCTTCACGGAAATCCGGTTGCAAAAAAGCGCGGACGTACGGTTCAGGACCGGTCCGGCTTTGGTGATTCGGCGAGTGCGAATTGTAGCGCTGCCGGAGCGCTCGCGCCAGCGGTTGAATCGTTTCATGAACAGGCGACTGCGTATTCATTTCAATACGCCCGCGTGTGCAAAGCGCGATGGCCGGGGTCGGATCCCTTTTCATGCGGGAAAAGGGCTCTGACAGCAATCGCGGCGAGGGGTCAGATCCCTTTCCGTGGGAAAGGGATCTGACCCCGTGAATCAGCCCGCCGGGGTGTCCAGCAGGTCGCGCACCCGGTAGCTCCCGGGCGCCCGCCCCTGCAGCTGGCGGGCGGCAAACAGCGCACCGCGGGCGAAGATGTCGCGGTTGGTCGCCCGGTGGACCAGTTCGATGCGCTCGCCCAGGCCGGTGAACTGCACCAGATGCTCACCCACGATATCGCCGGCCCGCAGGCTGGCGTACTGCGGATCCGCCCCACCCCGCTGCGCGGCTGCGCCCAGGGTCAGTGCCGTTCCCGAGGGCGCATCCTTCTTCTGCGTATGGTGCGATTCCACGATGTCGCAGTCCCAGCCCGACAGGGCCTGCGCAGCGCGCTCGACCAGCTCGTCCAGCACCGCGACACCGAGGCTGAAGTTCGAAGCCCACACCAGCGGAATGCGCGCCGCGGCGGCGTCCAGCGCCTGGCGCTGCGCACTGGAGATGCCGGTGGTACCCGATACCAGGCCTGCGCCGCGTTCAACGCACAGGGCCAGCATCGCATCGAAGCCTTCCGGCAGGCTGAAGTCGATGGCCACATCGAATGCCGGCGCCCCTGCCAGCTCGCTGGCGGCAAAGAACGGCACTCCGTCGACCACCCGCTGGGCCGGCGCGCGGCCGGTCACCGCTGCCACGATCTGCAGGGTTTCGGGATGATCGGCGGCCAGCCGCAGCAGGGCCTGGCCCATGCGCCCGGAAGCGCCGTGAATGAGCAATCGCAGGGGAGTCTGGTTCATGCCCCGCAGGCTAGCGGCAGCATGCCCGGTCCGGCAAGCATCATCGCTGCTACGCTGCAGGACTCTTCATGCAATGGACCGCATTTCCCATGCAGATCAGCGAACAGCTGGTACTGGTCACCGGCGCTGGCCGCGGCCTCGGCCAGCATATCGCCCGCGCATTCGCCGCGCAGGGTGCCCGGATCATCATCAACTACCACCGCAGCGAGACGGCCGCACGTGCGCTGGCGGTAGAGCTGGGCGGGCAGGCACTCGCGCTCCGCGCCGACGTCACCGACCGGGGCCAGATCGAGGCACTCCTGCAGCAGGCGCTGGCGCATTTCGGCCAGGGCGTGACCACTGTGGTCAACAATGCATTGGCCGACTTCTCCTTCAATGGTGATGCGCGCGACGGCGCTGCCGACATTGGCTGGCCGGCGTTCCAGGCGCAGTTCGAAGGCAGCGTGCGCGGCGCGCTCAACACCGTGCAGGCCGCCCTGCCCGGCATGCAGGCGCGCGGTTTCGGCCGCATCATCAACATCGGCACCAATCTGTTCCAGAACCCGGTGGTGCCCTATCACGACTACACGGCCGCCAAAGCCGCCCTGCTTTCGCTGACCCGCACCTTGGCCGGCGACCTGGGGCCGCAGGGCATCACCGTCAACATGCTGTCCGGCGGCCTGCTGCGCAGCACCGATGCCAGCGCGGCGACACCGCAGGCGGTGTTCGATTACATCGCCGCCAACACGCCACTGCGCAGCGTGACCACGCCGGCCGAGTTCGCCGACGCCGCGCTGTTCTTCGCCAGCCCCTGGGCGCGCGCGGTGACCGGCCAGAATCTGGTGGTGGACGGTGGGCTGGTGCGGGATTGAGGCTTCGGCGAGCGCAGCAGCCCCCGCTCTCTCCCGGCATCGTCAGTGCTGCTTCGGCGGCGTCGGCCCGCAGCTGTCGCAGCCACCACAGGCACCGCCGCCGCCACTGACAGGGGGCGCGATCCTGCGGCCCAGCGCCTGCAGCCAGCCGGCGCGGCCGGGCTTGAGCAGCGCCAGTGCCAAGGCACCGCGCATCCTGCGCACGGTGCCGGGGAACTGCTTTTTCAGTACGACCCACGCGCTGACCAGCACGGCCAGCGCAACGAGCAGGTACTGGAGCAGCAGTCCTGCGTCCATCAGCCGCCTCCCAGCGCCACGGTCACCTGGTAGGTGATCAGCGCTGCAACGTAGGCCGCTGCGAACAGGTAGAACGCCGCGAAACCCATCTTCTTCCACGAGTTGGTCTCACGCTTGATGGTGGCCAGCGTGGAGATGCACATCGGCGCATAGATGAACCACACCAGCAGCGACAGGCCCGTGGCCAGCGACCAGCCATCGGCCACCACTGGCGTGAGCGCCGAGATCGCCGCATCGTCGTCGGCCGCGGACAGCGCGTACACGGTCGCCAGCGAGGAAACCGCCACTTCACGCGCGGCCAGGCCCGGAATCAGTGCGATGCAGATCTGCCAGTTGAAACCCAGCGGGGCGAAAACCGCGGTCATCGCATGGCCGATGCGGCCGGCGTAGCTGTAATCGATGGCCGGCAGCGTGGCGTCGGCGGGCGCACCGGGGAACGACAGCAGGAACCACAGCAGCACGGTCAACGCCAGGATGATGCCGCCCACGCGCCGCAGGAAGATCATGCCGCGCTCATACAGGCCGACTGCCAGATCACGCGGATGCGGAATACGGTACGAGGGCAGCTCCAGCATCAACGGATGCTCGCTCTTGTCGCGGCGCCACTTCTTCATGACCCACGACATCGCCAGCGCGCTGAGGATGCCGGCCACGTACAGTCCGAACAGCACCAGGCCCTGCTGGTTGAAGATGCCGACCTTGCCATCGGGAATGAAGGCGGCGATCAGCAGGGCATACACCGGCAGGCGGGCCGAACAGGTCATCAGCGGCGCCACCAGGATCGTCGCCAGCCGGTCGCGTGGATCCTGGATGCTGCGGGTGGCCATGATGCCCGGCACCGCGCAGGCGAAGCTGGACAGCAGCGGGATGAACGAACGCCCCGACAGGCCGGCCGCGGCCATCAGCCGATCGAGCAGGAACGCTGCACGTGGCAGGTAGCCGGACTCTTCCAGCGCGAGGATGAACGCGAACAGGATCAGGATCTGCGGCAGGAACACCACCACGCCTCCCAGGCCGGCGATGATGCCGTCGGTCAGCAGGCTGGTCAGCGGCCCCTCCGGCAGCGCGCCACCGACCACCTCGCCCAGCCAGCCGAAGCCGGCCTCGATGCCATCCATCAGCGGTGTCGCCCAGGCGAACACCGCCTGGAAGATCAGGAACATCACCACGACCAGCGTCACCAGTCCGAACACCGGATGCAGCAGCCAGCGGTCAAGCGTGTCGTCGATCTTCGCGGTGCGTGCCGGCATGCGCACGGCCACCGCCAGGATGTCACGTACCCGGGCGTGGTAGTCGATGCCGTCCTCGGCCGGCGGCATCGGCGCATCCAGGTGCGGCACCATGCGGTCCAGGCGCTCGACCAGCGCACGCGCGCCCTGCTTGCGTACCGCCACGGTCTCGACCACCGGCACGCCCAGCTCGCGCTCCAGCGCTGCCACGTCCAGCTGGATGCCACGGCGCTCGGCCGCATCCACCATGTTCAGCGCCACCACCATCGGTTTGCCCAACTCGCGCAGTTCCAGTGCGAAGCGCAGGTGCAGGCGCAGGTTGGTGGCATCGATCACGCAAAGCAGCACGTCCGGCGCGGCCTCGCCCGGATAGAAGCCGCGGCACAGGTCGCGGGTGATCGCCTCGTCCAGGCTCGCCGGGTGCAGGCTGTACGCACCCGGCAGGTCAAGCACGGCGAACTCGCGGCCGGAGGGTGCGCGCAGGCGTCCTTCCTTGCGCTCGACGGTCACGCCGGTGTAATTGGCGACCTTCTGCCGGCTGCCGGTCAGCTGGTTGAACAGGGCGGTCTTGCCGCTGTTCGGGTTACCGACCAGCGCGATGCGCAGGGGGGCGGCAGTGGCGGATGCGGTCATGCACGTCTTTCCTGGCTGGCAGCGTCGATCACGACGCGCTTGGCTTCACTGATACGCAGTGCGAAACGGGTGAACCCGACCTGCACCAGCAACGGCTCTCCCCCCAGTGGGCCCTTGGCCACCAGGCGGACCTCCTCGCCCTTGACGAAGCCCAGCTCGCGCAGGCGGCGGGCAATGGCATCGTTGGCATGCAGGTCCTGCACGGAGTCGACCACGGCCGAGGTATGCAGGGGCAGTTCGGACAGCGTCATCTAGCCTGTTCTCTGCTGGATGTAAATGGTTCTCGATTCTAACATTCCCGCGTCGCGTCATGGCCCATGACCAATGGCCCGCTATGATCCATACAGGTATGGAGTGACCCTGGAATCCCATGAACGATGCTTTGCAGATCGAGCGCAGTGGCGCCGTCCTCACCCTCTGGCTGAACCGGCCGGAGCTGCACAACGCCTTCGATGCCGGCCTGATCGCCCGGCTGACCGCCGCGCTGGAGGCGGCCGGGCGGGAAGACGCGGTGCGCGCGGTGGTGGTGGCCGGCCACGGCGCATCCTTCTCGGCCGGTGCCGACCTGCAGTGGATGCGGGGCATGGCCGCCGCCAGCGAGGCTGACAACCGCGAGGATTCTCTGGCCCTGGCGCGCCTGATGCGCACCCTGGACGAACTGCCCAAGCCGACCCTGGCCCGGGTCCACGGTGCCGCCTTCGGCGGGGGTGTCGGCCTGGTCGCCTGCTGCGACATCGCCATCGCCAGCACCAGCGCCCGGTTCGGCCTGACCGAAAGCCGCCTTGGCCTGCTGCCGGCCGTGATCTCACCGTACGTGATCGAGGCGATCGGGCCGCGTCAGGCCCGCCGCTGGTTCGCGACCGGCGAGCACTTCGACGCCGACACCGCGCTGCGCATCGGCCTGGTGCACCAGCTGGTGGAACCGGAGCGGCTGGACGAGGCGGTGCAGCGCCAGCTGGCCCTGCTCGACAAGGCCGGCCCGATCGCCTCAGCGTCGGCCAAGCGCCTGGTCCGGCAGGTCCGTGACAGCCATGACCGCGATGCGCTCGACCGCGACAATGCCGCCCTGATCGCGCGCCTGCGGGTCTCGGCCGAGGGTCAGGAAGGCCTGGGCGCCTTCCTCGACAAGCGCGCCCCCCATTGGGTCACGGAGGCCTGAACATGCTCGATCATCTTGGTTTGACCAGCGCCGACCTGGCGCGCAGCAGGGCGTTCTTCAGCCAGGCACTGGCCCCACTGCAGATCGGCGTGGTGATGGAAGTCACCGCGGAGCAGACCGGCACCCATGACCAGGTCGGCTTCGGCCGCGATGGCAAGCCGTTCTTCTGGATCGGCAATGGCGGCAGCGTCAGCCATGGCGTGCACGTCGCCTTCGCCTGTACCGGCCGCGCGCAGGTGGACGCGTTCCATGCCGCCGCCCTGGCCGCCGGAGGACGCGACAATGGTGCTCCCGGCGTACGTCCCTGGTATCACCCGAACTACTACGCCGCCTTCGTGCTCGACCCGGACGGCAACAACATCGAGGCGGTCTGCCAGCGCCCCGCTGCGGAGACGGAGGCATGAGCGACTACGTCCGCATCGTCGAGGTCGGCCCGCGGGACGGGCTGCAGAACGAAAAGCAACCGGTCTCTACGGCCGACAAGATCGAGCTGATCAACCGCCTGTCGGCCACCGGCCTGCGCAGCATCGAAGCGACCAGTTTCGTCAGCCCGAAGTGGGTGCCGCAGCTGGCGGATGCCGCTGAGGTCTATGCCGGCATCCAGCGCCGGCCCGGCATCCACTATCCAGTGCTGGTACCGAATGAACAGGGCTACGAGCGGGCGCTCGCGGTCGGCGTGGAGGAAGTGGCGGTGTTCACGGCCGCCTCCGAGGCGTTCAACCGCACCAACACCAACGCCGGCATCGACGAGTCGCTGGCCCGCTTCGAGCCGATCCTGCGCCGCGCCGCCGCCGATGGCGTACGGGTGCGCGGCTATGTCTCCACCGTGCTGGGGTGTCCCTACCAGGGCGAGGTCCCCCTGGCCGATGTGGTGCGGGTGGCGCGCGCCCTGCACCAGATGGGCTGCTATGAGATCTCGCTGGGCGACACGATCGGCGTCGGCACGCCGCGCAAGGCGCGGGCGATGCTGCAGGCAGTCGCCGCGGAGATCCCGATGAGCGCGCTGGCCGTGCACTTCCATGACACCTACGGGCAGGCCATTGCCAACATCGCCACCTGCCTGGAAGAAGGCGTGCGCGTGGTCGACAGCGCCGTCTCCGGCGCGGGCGGCTGCCCTTACGCGAAAGGCGCCAGCGGCAACGTCGCCAGCGAGGACGTGGTCTATCTGCTGCAGGGCCTTGGCCTGGACAGCGGGGTGGACCTGCCGGCGCTGGCGGAAACCGGTCGTTGGCTGGCCGGCCTGCTCGGGCGTGCGACCGCCAGCCGCACCGGCCAGGCCCTCGCGGCCGTCTGATTCATCAGGGCGCGTCGCCCGGGCTCCGGGCGGCGCGGTGCACAACGGCAGCGGTCGTGGCTTCCGTTAGAATCGGCGGTTCTCGAACCTGCAGGACCGTGCAATGCAGCTGTCTTCCGTACGTGCCGTGATCACCGGCGGCGTTTCCGGCCTTGGCCTGGCCGTGGCCGAGCACCTCGTCGCCCAAGGCGGCAAGGTGGCCCTGTTCGACCTCAACGACGACAAAGGCAGCGCCGCCGTCGCCGCGCTGGGTGCCGACAACGCCCGCTATTTCAACGTCAACGTCAGTGATGAAGCTGCCGTGGCGGCGGCCATCGACCAGGCCCACGATTTCCTCGGCGGCCTCAACGTGGCGATGAACTGCGCCGGCATCCTCGGCGCGGGCCGTGTGCTCGGCAAGGAAGGCCCGATGCCGCTGGCCGGCTTCCAGAGCACGGTGATGGTCAACCTGGTCGGCAGCTTCAACGTGGCCAAGGCCGCCGCCAACCGCATGCAGCACAACGAGGCCGGCGCCGATGGCGAACGGGGTGTCATCATCAACACCGCCAGCATCGCCGCCTATGAGGGCCAGATCGGCCAGGCCGCGTACGCCGCCAGCAAGGGCGGTGTGGTGTCGATGACGCTGCCGATGGCCCGCGAGCTCTCGCGCTTCGGCATCCGCGTCAACACCATCGCCCCGGGCGTGTTCTGGACACCGATGGTCGATGGCATGCCCGAAGCCGTACAGCAGTCGCTTGCCGCCTCGATCCCGTTCCCGTCGCGGCTGGGCAAGCCGGAGGATTTCGCCAGCCTGGTCGGCTTCATCCTCGGCAACACCTACCTCAATGGCGAGACCATCCGCCTGGACGGCGCTACCCGCCTCGCTCCGAAGTGATTCCCCCGGGCGCCGGGACGGCGTCCACCCCCAACGACCCAGATCACCATGAAAGCCAACGACATCAAGAAGGGCAACGTCGTCGAGTACAACAACGGCGTCTACCAGATCCGCGACATCGAGCGCAGCTCCCCGCAGGGCCGGGGTGGCAACGTCCGCTTCCGCTTCATCATGTACAGCGTGCCGGGCGGCAACAAGCTCGATGCCAGCTTCGATGCCGACGACAATCTGGTCGAGGTCGAACTGCTGCGCCGCCAGTCCACCTATTCGTACAAGGATGGCGATGCGTTCGTCTTCCTCGATGACGAGGACTACACCCCCTACACCCTGGATGCGGACGTCATCGGCGACGACGCCGGCTACATCACCGATGGCCTGACCGGCATCTACGTGCAGGTGATCGACGAGCAGCCGGTGGCCATCCAGTTGCCGGCCTCGGTGGTGCTGGAAGTGATCGAGACCCCGCCGGAACTGAAGGGCGGCACCGCCACCAAGCGTCCCAAGCCGGCCAAGCTCAATACCGGTATCGAGATCATGGTGCCGGAGTACATCGTCAATGGCGAACGCGTGCTGGTGAACACTGCCACCGGCGAGTTCGCAGGCCGCGCGGACTGAGCTGACCGCACGCGCCTGGCAGAGCCGAGCCCCGCTCGGCTCTGCCGACCAACTTACGGCTGCCTGGCGCCGAAATTGCCACACCCATGGTACTGGCGCGTGCCGACGGTCAGCATCGCCTTCGCCTCGAATGGCTCGCCGCTCATGTCGTCCGTGCACGTCGTGCGCTGGAAGGTGAGCTTGATGTCGGTACCGTCCGCAGCCTTGCCACTCCACCCGTCCGCCCCCTGGTTGGGCGCGCCCACGTCGAAGTGCCGCTGGCCATAATCGACCTGCACCTGCAGGCCGGGCGTGTCACCGTCGACCACCGCGAGCCAGCCCGGTTCGTTGCCGGTCGCCCTGAACGCGGCAGCACCGGCACGGCCGTCGCCTTCCGTGGTCTCCACAGCGCGGCACTCGCGGTCCACTTCGCCCTTCAGGCTGAGCAGCCCGTCGTCGTGGCCCTTCGTCCAGAAACTGTTGCCCTGCCCGTCGCCGTACTTCGCCCCCGAAGCAGCACGCTCGGAGGTCATGGCGAACGTGCGATCCCCGATCACCACGGTGGCTGCGTCCTCGCCGTTGAACGTCGCACGCACGGCCAGATCGCCACACTGATAGGCCGTCTGGCTGGCGGTCGAGTTCGTGGACAGCGGCTGCGGCTCCGGCGGCGCCGGGTCAGCCGTGCCACCTGCTGCGGCAGGCGGCGTCGATGGCTGGCAGGCCGCCAGCACCAGGGCCAGCGAAGCCGTCGACAGACTGGAAACTACACGCATGACTCGACTCCTTGTCGACCGTACTGAAGATAACCACCCTATCATCCGGCGATGAGCCGGCGCTGAAACCGATGTGATCGCGTTCACGCCGCGAGCACCGTCATCGACAGCAGCTGCGCGCCCTCCCCGCCGGAACTACAGGCCCAGACCCGCAACAGACGCACCCGCAATGCCTGCTCCTGCCCGTGCCGGACGACCACCATCTGCACCGGGCTGGACAGCAGCGCCAGCCGACCGCACAGCAGGGTGTCCACCGCCTGCAGATGCAGCGCCCGCACCTGCAGGTGCCCGCCCAACCAGTCATCCAGCCAGGGCAGATCAAACAGACGCCCGCCATCGCCATCCATCATGAACATCGCCGGCGACAACAGCAGCGACAGTGCCTGCCGATCATCCTCGATCAGGGCCTGGCACAGGCGCCGTTCCAGCGCCTTCAGCTGTACGTCGTGCAGCGTTTGACCGTTATCCGTTCCCATCCGTAGATCCTTCCGGCAGTGGCCGGCGCCTGCGCAGGCGCCGCGCGATCCGTTGCCGCACCCCCTGCACCACCACATAGAACACCGGCACGAAGAACACCGCGAGCACGGTCGCGCTGACCATGCCACCGAACACACCGGTACCGATTGCCTGCTGTGTTTCCTTCGAGGCACCCTGCGCCACCATCAGGGGCACCACGCCGAGCGCGAACGCCAGCGACGTCATCACGATGGGTCGCAGGCGCAGGCGCGCTGCCTCCACGGCCGCTTCCACCAGCCCGCGTCCCTGCTGCTGCAGCTGTCGCGCGAACTCGACGATCAGGATCGCGTTCTTCGCCGACAGGCCGATCACCGTGATCATGCCGACCTTGAAGAACACGTCATTGGGCATGCCCCGCAGCAGCACCGCCGCCACGGCTCCCAGCAGACCCAGCGGCACCACCAGCATCACCGCCATTGGTATGGACCAGCTCTCGTACAGCGCCGCCAGGACCAGGAATACCACCAGCATCGACAGCAGCAGCAACCACGGGGCCTGTGCGCCAGACTCGCGCTCCTGCAGCGACTGACTGGTCCACTGCAGCGCGAAGCCCGCCGGCAGCTGCCGGGCCAGGCGCTCCATCTCGTCCATCGCCTGCCCGGTGGAAACGCCCGACGCGGGCGCGCCGGACAGATTCAATGCCGGGAAGCCGAGATAGCGCTGCAGCTGCAGGGGCGCTTCCGTCCACTGCGGATCGACCAGCTCCGACAGCGCCACCATGCCCCCTTCGCTGTTGCGGACATACAGCTTGAGCACGTCGCCCAGCTCCATCCGATACGGCGCATCGGCCTGGACGATGACCTGCTGCAGCCGTCCCTTGTTCGGAAAGTCGTTGACGTATTGCGAGCCCATTGCCGCCGACAGCGTTCCGCTGATCTCGCTGAACGCCACGCCCATCGCCTCGGCCTTGGCGCGATCGATGTCAAGCCGGACGCTGGTACCTGCGGGCATTCCATCGGCATGCACATCGGACAGCAGTGTGCTGGCCTGGGCCAGCTGCAGCAGCTGCTGGAGGGCAGCGCGCAGCTCGGCCTGGGTCTGCCCGGTCCGCGCCTGCAGCGCCAGCGAGAAGCCTGACGAGCGGCCGAGGCTGTCGATGGCCGGCGGCATCACGCTCATGACTTCGCCCTCGACCAGCGTCGACATCGCCTTCCGTACCGCCTCCACCTCGCCGGCAGCCGTCGCACCGGCACGCTCCCCCCAATCCTTCAGCATCGTGTAGGCCAGTGCAGCACTCGGCCCCGAGCCGGAGAAGCTGTACCCGAGGATCGACTGGTTGGATGCAACGCCGGGGCGCGAGGCCACGTGACGTTCGTACGCTTCAACGACGGCAAGCGTGCGCTCGGTGGTCGCCTCGGCCGGCAGCTGGATCGAGGTCATGAAGTACCCCTGGTCCTCCTCCGGCAGGAATGCCCCGGGCAACCCGTTCAGGCCCAGCAGAAGCGCTGCCACCAGTGCGACGAACACCCCCATCACGCGCCCGCTTCGCTGCAGCACAGCGGCCACGCCACGCTGGTAGCGGCCGGTCATCCGCTCGAAGCCGCGGTTGAAGGCGCCGAACAGGCCACTGCGGCCATGATGCCCGCGTGTACTTCCGCGCAGCAGCGTGGCGCACAGTGCAGGCGTGAGGCTGAGCGCCAGCAGTGCGGAGAACAGGATCGATACCGACATCGCGACGGTGAACTGACGGTAGATCGCGCCTACCGAACCACTGGCGAACGCCATCGGAATGAACACCGCGGTCAGTACCAGGGTGATGCCGATTACCGCGCCGGTCAGTTCGCGCATTGCCTTGATCGTCGCCTCGCGGGGTGGCAACCCCTCCTCGGCCATGATCCGTTCCACGCCTTCGACCACCACGATCGCATCATCGACGATGATGCCGATCGCCAGCACCATGCCGAACATGGTGAGGACGTTGATCGAGAACCCCAGCGCCAGCATCGCCGCGAACGTACCCAGCAGCGCAATCGGCGCGACCATGGCAGGTATCAGCGTATAGCGCCAGTTCTGCAGGAACAGGTACATCACCGCGAACACCAGCAGCATGGCCTCCAGCAGTGTCTGCACTACTTTGCGGATCGAGATGCTGACGAAGGGTGCGGTATCGAACGGAATGCTCGCCTCGACACCACGCGGCAGCAGCGGCGCCAGCTCGGCCATCCTCTCGCGCACCGCTGCCGCAGTGCGTACGGCGTTCGCACCGGGCCGCAGCTGGACGCCCGCCGCCGTCGCAGGCTGACCATCCTCTCGGGTACCCCAGGCGTAGCTCTGCGCCCCCAGTTCGACCCGGGCGACGTCACCCAGCAGTACCCGCGAGCCATCCGCCCGCGCACGCAGCACGATCGAAGCGAACTGCGCGGGCGTGGACAGCTGGCAATCGGCGGTCAGCGGCACGGTCAGGCGCTGGCCGGGCAGACCGGGGGAGTCGCCGATGCGGCCCGGTGCGATTTCCAGGTTCTGCTGCTCGATGGCGCTGGCAACGTCACCGATGGTCAGGCCGTACCCGGTCAGCCGCGTGGGATCGAGCCAGACGCGCATCGCCTGCTCCGCGCCGAACAGCTGCACGCGACCGACACCGTCGATGCGGCGCAGTTCCTCGATGATGTTGCGCGCCATGAAGTCACCCAGCGCGGCCTCGCTGACGCTGGCATCCGGCGAACGCAGGCCGACCAGCATCAGGAAACCAGAATCGGCCGCCTCCACGTACAGCCCGTTCTGGCGCACGCTGCGCGGCAACCGCGGCTCGATCGCCTTGATCCGGTTCTGCACATCGACCTGGGCCAGTTCGGGGTTGGTTCCCGGCTGGAAGGTCGCCGTGATCGACGCCTCCCCGGAGGTATCCACCGACGATTCGAAGTACAGCAGGTGCTTGACGCTGGACAGTTCGCGCTCGATCAGCGCGACCACCGCATCGTTCAATGTCTGCGGGCTTGCGCCTGGATAGCTCGCATAGATGCTGACACTGGGCGGAGCGACTGCCGGGTAGCGCTCCACGGCCAACCGCGGAATCGCCAGGACACCGGCAAGGATGATGAAGATCGCCAGCACCCAGGCGAACACCGGGCGATCGATGAAGAAACGTGCCATGTTGGATTTTCCTGGATCGGCCGGGTCCTGGCGGACTCAGCCCTGACGACCTGACGGTGCAGCCCCGGCAATGGCGACGGGCCGTGACCAGTCGTGCATCTGGACCACCACGCCTTCCTGCAGGCGCTCCTGGCCTTCGACGACCACCTTCTCGCCCGCCTTCAGGCCATGCCGGACCAGCCACTGCCGATCCACGCTGCCATCGATCTCCAGCGTGCGGATCACCGCCTTGCCGTCACTGCCGACCACCCAGGCGTAGGCCTGACCACCGGCACTGCGCAGTACGGCCTGCTGCGGCAGAACCAGCGCACTGGACGGAGCACCGCGCGGCACTCTTGCCCGTACGTACATTCCGGGCAGCAGCTGGCGCTGCGGGTTGTTCACCAGGATGCGCAGCATCACATCGCCCGTACGCGCATCGACGCTGATGCCGGAGAACAGCAGCTCGCCACGTTCCGACAAAGGCCGGCCCGCCGGGCCGATGATCGCCACCGACGACTGTCCACCGCTCGCGGCGCTGCGCTGCAGCGACTCCAGCTGGGACGCAGGCTGGCGAACATCCACGTAGACCTGGTCGATCTGCTGCACCACCGCCATCGGCTCGGCATCGGCCACGCCGACCAGCGCTCCCTCGGTCACCCATGCCTGATCGACGCGTCCGCTGATCGGCGCGCTGACCGTCGCATAGCGCAGGTCCAGCTGGCGGCGGGCAAGAATCGCCCGGGCTTCATTCACCGCGGCGCGCGCCTGCTCGTACTCGGCGCTGGCGTCGTCGCGATGCTGCTGGCTGACGGCCTGCGCCGCCGCCAGGGCGTGCAGCCGCTGCGACTGCACACGGCTGCGGGCAAGCGCCGCCTCGCTGCGCTGCAGGGCCGCCAGCGCCGAATCGACGTCCGCACGGAAGGCCGCCGGATCGATCTGGAACAACGCCTGCCCGGCGGTGACTTCGGCCCCCTGCTCGAACAGGCGACGCTGCACGATGCCGCCGACCTGCGCACGGATCTGTGCGGTACGCACGGCCGTCACGCGGCCCGGCAGCTCATCGTCGCGCTGCACGACCTGTGGGCCGACGGTGACCACACTCACGCGCGGTGCGGGTTCGGGGCTGGCTTCGGGCGAGGAACAGGCCGTCATGGCCAAGGCGAGGACCGCGATCAACGCGGCCGGGGTCCTGAAGGTTCTCATTGCTGTGCACAATGCCGCAGGCGCGGCGGATAGGTCATGAAGCGCGCAGTCTGCGCGGCGATGATGGGGTTTCGATGGAGGAAGTGTGGAGATACGATGGAGGCAAGCACCTTATGGCCTGATCCACGCATGCACGCCTCCACTGCCCTCGCCGCCCTGGTCCTGATCGTGGAGGACGAGGCCGAGATCGCCGACATCCTCACTGCCTATCTTGAACGTGAGGGCCTGCGCACCCTGCGCGCCGGCGACGGCCACAGTGCACTGGACCTGCACCGCAACATGCGTCCGGACCTGGTCCTGCTGGATGTACAACTGCCGCGGCTGGACGGATGGAGCGTGCTGAGCCAGCTGCGCCAGCGCGGGGAAACGCCGGTGATCATGCTGACCGCGCTCGACCAGGACCTGGACAAGCTGACCGCGCTGCGCATGGGCGCCGACGATTACGTGGTCAAGCCGTTCAACCCGGCCGAGGTGGCTGCGCGCGTGCGCGCGGTGCTGCGGCGGACGCTCAGATCCTCACGCGTGGATGCACCGGCGGCACTGCGCATCGGGCAGCTGCTGATCGATCCGGCAACCCATGCCGTGCATGTGGAAGGCGATGGCTACAGCCATGAAGTCCTGCTGACGCTGACCGAGTTCAAGCTGCTGCACTGCATGGCCCTGGCACCGACCCGCATCTTCAGCCGCAGCGAACTGATGCATGAATGCCTGCCTGAGAGTGAAGCGCTGGAGCGCACGGTCGACAGCCATGTCAGCAAGCTGCGCCGCAAGCTGGACGACGTGGGCATGGTCAACATCCCGGCCAGCGTGCGCGGCGTCGGTTACCGCCTGATGGCCGACCGCTGATGCGCCGGTCCGGGCTCAGCCGGCACATCGTCGTCTCGATGTCGCTGATGGTGATCGGCGTCATCGTGATGATGATCCTCTCGTCCTGGCTGCTGTATGCGGTGCTGGTCGAGTTTTCGCCGGCCAGTACGGTCGAGCCGGAGAGCTGGCTGCCCACCGGTCCCGAACTGGCCTGGATGGTCGGTGTCATCCTGACCGGGCTGGCCCTTGCGATCGCCGCATCGTTCCGCCTCGCCCACCGTATCCTGTCCCCGTTGAATTCGCTGGTCGACAGCGTGCGCGCGCTGGCCAGCGGCGACCTGGGCGCACGCGCCAGCGCCGACGGCAACTCTCCCGGCGAGGTCGCCGCGCTGGTCGACGACTTCAACGCGATGGCGCGCCGCCTGCAGCACATGGAAAGCGAACGGATGATGTGGCACGCCGCCATCGCCCACGAACTGCGCACGCCGGTCACCATCCTGCGTGGTCGCCTGCAGGGCCTGGCCGAAGGCGTGTTCCACCCCGACGAATCGCAGTTCCGCAGCCTGCTGGCGCAGGTGGAAGGGCTGTCGCGGCTGATCGAGGATCTGCGCGTGCTGAGCCTGGCGGACAACGCCCGGCTGGACGTGCGCCGCGCCCGCACCGATGTGGTGGCCGAGGTGCACTCGGTGATGACCCTGGTCGATCCCCAGTTCCGCGCGGCCGGCTTCGTGCTGGAACTGGAGACCAGCCGCGAGGAGCACAACGCCCACTGCGATCCGACCCGCCTGCGGCAGGCGCTTCTTGCGTTGCTGGAGAACGCACGGCGCTACGCCAGCCCGGGCCGGGTGCGGATTGCCGTGCATGACACCCCGGGACACGTGCAGGTTGCCATCGAGGATGAGGGCCCCGGCATCGACCCGGCACTGCACGCGGACATCTTCAGCCCCTTCATGCGCGCCGACGGTTCACGTTCGCGCCAGGGCGGTGGCAGCGGCCTGGGCCTGGCCGTGGTCAAGGCCATTGCCGATGCACATGGCGGAAAGGTCTACTGCGCGCCCGGTGGCAGCGGCGGCAGCCGCTTCGTCATCGAACTGCCGCGTCAGTAGGCGTCGCCTGCCGTCGCAGACGCTCACCCAGCGCCGCCAGGTTCGCGTCGATGTCATCGAGTTCCCCCCGCTGCGACGCCGGCAGCTGCTGTCGCAGCTGCATGCGCAGGGTCCGCCATGCCGGCACCGCCTGGGCGCTGGCCAGCGCAACGCGGTCGGCCAGCAGTACCTGCTCCTCAGGCAGCGGCAAGCCGTAGCCGCCGTCCGCCAGCAGCTCCCCGGGACGCAGCCACTGCCCGCTCAGGTCCAGCAGTTCACGCAGACTGCGTGCCTCAGCGCCCTCCGGCGCCGCCAGCAGACGGCGCTTCAGCACATCACGCGCGCGCAGCTCCGCGCGTCGCTGCGCGGCCTGTTCCAGCAGCAGCAGGCCAGCACTTGCGCGCAGATCACCCTGCAGCAGCCAGGGGCCGCGCTCGCGCGCGGGCAGATTCAGCCATGCGCGCACGTCGCGCGCCGGCAAGGCGAGCTGGGTGGCAGCCACGGAAAAAAGCTGCTGGTAATGATCACGCGCGGAGGCGAAGTAATACCCCTGGGCCTGCGCACCCGCCCGATCCGCCAGGACCTGGTCGTCCAGAACATGCAGCCGTGCCAGCCGACGCCGCAGTCCCCGCGGGGTGAGCTGGGCGAGCCCGGCCTGGCCGAGCCGGGGCACGCCGGCCTGCAGCAGTTTCGCAGTCTCCACCGCGCAGTTGTTGCTGACGAAGTAGTAGCGTCCGTCGTAGGTCCAATGCACCTGCACGGTGCGTTCCAGCAGGCTGGCGATTTCTTCGCGCTGGAGGCGCAGGGGCAGTGACTGCAGGCCACGCAGCTCGACCTTGGTGTATTCATCCACCACCTGCTGCAGCGGCAGCACGAACAGGCGCGACGGATAGTCGCCGGTCAGGCCACGCCAGTTGGAAATCTGCACATCACCCACGAACGCGCGGAAGGACAGTACGCGGTGATGTTCGAGATCCAGTCGGCACGCTGGTCCCGGCGTCCGGCCCGGCCGGCAGATGACCAGCCGCAGCATGCTGTGGCCCCAGCGGCTCATCGGCTGCCGGCTGCCTTCAGCGAACAGGTAGTCCACCGCATAGACGCGCGCGGGATCCAGCTGCAGCAACGAGGCTGCCCCCTCCTCCGCTTCGGCCTGCAGCAATGGGAGGGTCGCGTCACAGTGCGGGCGTGGCAGCGATGGCGGCGTGCCGAAATGCGCCCGGTACCACTGCGCCAGGGCTGGACGGCGGCAGGCGAACGCACCATCGAGCAGGAAATGCTCGGCATTCACTGCCAGGTACTCGGCCGCATCCGTCAGCTCGTAGGGATCCGGGCTGCGGTCACGGAAATCATTGTCACCGCGGCCCAGATGCCACGGCCTGCGCTGCCAGCCGGACAGATCGCGCCAGCGCGCGCTGCGCGACCAGCCTGCACCGTTGCGGTCGGCAACGTGGGCCAGTTCGTGCACCAGCGCGCTGCGTCGCGCGCGGCGGGCGCCGGGCACCTCCTCATCCAGCAGGTCGCGACGCAGCGACACGCGTCCGCCAAAGGCCCGACCGTGCACATCGGCCGGCAGGGCCTCACTCCAGCGCACCTGCACCTGCGGCGGCAACGCGCGCAGCAGCCCCTCGGGCAGCAGCGACTGCACGTCGGCCAGAGTCTGCCGGGCCAGCCGTTGTTGTGCTGCATCAAGGCCTGCGGGGTCCAGCTGCAGGCGGTCGGTCGCATGCGCCACCGGTATCGCCAGCGACGCCAATGCGATACCCCATCCTGCATGCAGGGCACGCTTGGACAGCGCCGGGTCGCGGCCGGCATCTGCTGCTGCCCGCGTACGCAAGACGTTCAGCCGTGCATCGGCCGGCGCCACGGCAAGCGAAACCGCGGGCGGCATGCGGCCCGGATCAACGCGCCAGCAGGGCGCGCGCCAGTTCCAGATCGCTCTGCTGCTGCGCGGCAGCGTCCTGCTCGCGCAGATGGACCAGCGCGGCCTGCAGGCGCGCGCCACGGATCTGGCCGTCGCTGGCGACAAAGGCCGCGGCATCATCGCGCGCTGCGCGCACGACCTTGTCGTCACCCGAGCTGCTGCCCGACGAGCCGGACGATGCACCGGTTGCCGAACCGGCCGAGGTGCCGGCGAAGCTGGAAGCGAAGCCGGCCAGCGGCAGGGACAGCAGGGCAATCAGCAGGAACGGTCGGATCATCGGTCGAAGGCCGGTTGAAGGAATGGGAGGAGCGTAACGGGTGCGTGAAGGGTTTGCCCAGATCAGGCGTCGAACAGCTTGCCCGGGTTCAGCCGCCCTTCGGGATCGAACGCGCGCTTGACCGCCTTCATCAACGCGATTTCCGCCGGTCCGCGCGTGCTGTCCAGGTAACCCTTCTTGACCAGGCCGATCCCATGTTCGGCCGAAATGCTGCCATCGAAACGCGCCAGCACCTGCGCCAGCAGCTTGGTCACCTGCTCGCACTGGGCAAGGAACTCGGCGTCGCTGGTGTCTTCCGGCTTCAGCACGTTGATGTGCAGGTTGCCGTCGCCGATATGGCCGAACCAGACCACATCGAAGTGTGGATAAGCTTGGCCGATCAGCGCCTGGGTCTCGGCCAGGAATGCCGGCATCGCCGAGATACGCACCGAGACGTCATTCTTGTAGGGCTTGTAGCGCGCCAGTGATTCGGTGATGCCCTCCCGCAGGCGCCACAGCTGGGCCGCCTGTGCGTCGCTGGCGCTGATCACACCGTCGCTGACCCAGCCGTTGCCCATGCAGTCCTCGAAGGCCGCCATGGCCGCGGCTTCCTGTGCCTCGTCATTGGCAGCGAACTCGGTCACGACATAGTACGGATGCACTTCGTCGAACGGCGCCTGCGCACCATGTGCCAGCACGTGTTCCAGCGCCCGGTCGGTGAAGAACTCGAACGCCTGCAGCTGCAGGCGCGCACGGAAGGCGGCGAATACCTGCATCAGCACCTCGAAGCTGGGCAACGCCAGCAGCATCACGTTGCTGGCCGGCGGGGGATCGGTCAGCTTCACCGTCGCCTCGACGATCACGCCCAGCGTGCCTTCTGAACCGATCAGCAGCTGGCGGAAGTCGTAGCCGCTGGAGTTCTTGATCAGGCCCTTGTTCAATTCCAGCAGTTCGCCGCTGGCAGTGACCACCTTCAACCCGGCGATCCATTCACGGGTGTTGCCGTACCGGATCACGCGGATGCCGCCGGCATTGGTGGCGATGTTGCCGCCGATCGAACACGATCCGCGCGCGGCGAAGTCGACCGGATAGATCAATCCATGCTCCAGCGCGGCGTTGTGCAGCGCTTCGAGCGGCATGCCGGCCTGTACCACCAGGGTCCGGTCGACCGCGTCGTAGGCCAGGGCCTTGTTCATCCGTTCCAGGCTCAGCACCAGTTCGCCGTGGGCGGCTACCGCGCCGCCGGACAGCCCGGTACGGCCGCCGGAGGGCACGACCGCAACCGCTTCGGCCGCGCTCCAGCGCATCACCGCCTGCACCTCCTCGACCGTGGCCGGCAGCGCGATCGCCAGCGGCGCCGGCGTCCAGCGCCGGGTCCAGTCGCGACCGTAATGCTCCAGGTCGGATGGGTCGGTCTTCAGCTTCAGGCCGGGACAGGCCTGCAGCAGCGAGGCAATGCGGGAATCGGTCATGACGGTCCAGCGCGGTGCGTGACGAACGGGCAAGCGTGCCAGTGGCACGCGCCAGCGTCCAGCCCCGCAGTGCCGCACAGATAGCTACGGATGCAACCAATTGCGCACTGCACCATGGGCGGTCCGATCTGGCATAGTGGTCAGCCCCTGTCCCACTGGCCGTGTTGCCCCATGTCGCCGAAGAAGACCTCGTTCCCGAAGCAGGATATCCGCGTGCTGTTGCTGGAGGGGGTCAGCCAGACCGCCGTGGAGGTATTCAGCGCCGCCGGCTACAGCCAGATCGAGGCGCACACCAAGGCGCTGCCCGAGGACGAACTGAAGGCGCGCATCGCCGAGGCGCATATCGTCGGCATCCGTTCGCGCACCCAGCTCAGCGCCGAGGTGCTGGCCGAGGCCAAGCGCCTGATCGCGGTGGGCTGCTTCTGCATCGGCACCAACCAGGTCGATCTGGACGCGGCCGAGCTGGCCGGCATCCCGGTGTTCAACGCGCCCTATTCCAACACCCGCAGCGTGGCCGAACTGGTGATCGCCGAGGCGATCATGCTGACCCGTGGCATCCCGCAGAAGAACGCTGAATGCCACCGCGGCGGCTGGTCGAAGTCCGCCAGCGGCAGCCATGAGGTACGGGGCAAGACGCTGGGCATCATCGGCTACGGCCACATCGGCACCCAGGTCGGCGTGCTGGCCGAATCGCTGGGCATGCAGGTGATCTTCCACGACGTGGAAACCAAGCTGGCGCTGGGCAATGCGCGTGCCGCGGCCAGCCTGGACGACCTGCTGGCACGTGCCGACATCGTTACCCTGCACGTGCCGGAGACCCCGGCCACACAGTGGATGATCGGCAGCACCGAGCTGGCGAAGATGCGCAAGGGCGCGCACCTGATCAATGCGGCGCGCGGCACCGTGGTCGACATCGATGCGCTGGACGCAGCGCTGGCCAGCGGCCATGTCGGTGGGGCTGCACTGGATGTGTTCCCGGTGGAGCCGAAGGGCAACGGCGACATCTTCGAATCACCACTGACCCGCCACGACAACGTGATCCTGACCCCGCATGTCGGCGGCAGCACGCTGGAAGCGCAGGACAACATCGGCGTGGAAGTCGCCGCCAAGCTGGTGCGCTACAGCGACAACGGCAGCACCCTGTCGGCGGTCAATTTCCCGGAAGTGACCCTGCCCGAACACGAAGACAGCCTGCGCCTGCTGCACATCCACCAGAACGTGCCGGGCGTGCTGTCCAAGGTCAACGAGATCTTCTCGCGCCACAACGTCAACATCGACGGCCAGTTCCTGCGCACGGACCCGAAGGTGGGTTACGTGGTGATCGACATCACCGCCAGCGAGGAGCAGGCCGCCGCGGTGCGCGAAGAACTGGCGGCCATTCCGGGCACGTTGCGCACCCGCATCCTGTACTGATTGAAGGTTCGCCGGGCACGGCCCGGCGCTACCCACGCGATCACGGTAGCGCCGGGCGATGCCCGGCGGCCCGGGCATGAGGTGGACGTCCCCGTCAGCGCGCCAACCACCGGCGCGCCATGCGCTGCATCGATTCGTCCGATTCCGGGTCGGCCGCGACTTCGGTCACCGGCCGCCAGGCCAGGTCCAGCGATTCCTCGCTGAGCACGAAGTCCTCGCCACCCAGCGCCCGGATCACGAAGCGCACGTCGTAGTGCCAATGCCCCGGCACGTCCCCGCGTTCGGGGATCCAGTGCTTGTCCAGGTCGAAGATCGCCGGATCGTCCAGCACCAGCCCGGACAGCCCCGACTCCTCCTCTGCCTCCTTCAGCGCCACCCGGGCCAAGTCGCGGTCGCCGTCGGCGTGGCCGCCCAGCTGCAGCCAGCGCTGCAGCTTGCGGTGGTGGGTCAGCAGCAGGCGCTGGCCATCGGCGCTGACCAGCCAGCAGCTGGCGGTGAAGTGGCCGGCCAACCGCTCGCGCCGGAACGGATCTTCCGGATCGTCCAGCAATGTGCCGAATTCGGCAGCCAGGGCGTCGTGGGCGGGCTCGAGGCGCGCATGGTCCCGCAGCAGACTGCGCAGGCGATCATCAAGCGCGGCAAGGGTTTCGGCGGTGTGGCTCATGAATGGGGGTGGTTCGGAAAAATACTGTTCATTATCGCCGCTCATTGTTGCGATTGCGCTTGTGCGTTGGCTTCAGCTTTGGCTAAGGTACAGCGGGCCGTTCGCGCGGCCTTCACCATTCAGGGCTGCCGGCAACGTATCGACGGCCCCCAAACCGATCATTAGGGAAGTACTGCATGCTGAAAGCTCTGTTGAGGGTCAAGCCGGTGCAACCGGCCGGGCACGTCGATGCCGGCGAACCCATCGAAGGCAGCCTGGACGGCGAAGCCACGCTGAAACGGACCCTCACGGCGAAACACCTGATCCTGCTTGGCGTAGGGGCGGTGATCGGTGCAGGCATCTTCGTACTGACCGGTCAGGCCGCGGCCAACCACGCCGGCCCGGCAGTGATGCTCTCGTTCGTCTTCGCCGGCATCGCCTGCGCACTCGCCGGCCTGTGCTACGCCGAGTTCGCCGCGATGATGCCGGTATCGGGCAGCGCCTACTCCTACTCCTACGCCACGCTCGGCGAGGGCATGGCCTGGTTCATCGGCTGGTGCCTGGTACTGGAGTACCTGTTCGCCTCGGCCTCGGTTGCGGTGGGCTGGTCGGCCTACCTGATCAGTTTCATCACCACCACGCTGCACATGCCGTTCCCTGACGCACTCAGTGCGGCACCGATCGCATGGACCGGCAGCGAGTTCATCTCTTCCGGCAAGCTGTTCAACCTGCCGGCGGTCCTGATCGTCGCTGCGGTCTCGGGCCTGCTGTATGTCGGCGTGACCCAGTCGGCCTTCGTCAACGCCATCATCGTGGCCATCAAGGTCACAGTGATCTGCCTGTTCATCGGCTTCGGCGCCGCCCACATCGATCCGGCCAACTGGCAGCCCTTCATTCCGGAAAACACCGGCGTATCCGGCGAGTTCGGCTGGAGCGGCGTGTTCCGTGCCGCCACCATCGTGTTCTTCGCCTATATCGGCTTCGACGCGGTTTCCACCGCAGCCGGCGAAACCAAGGACCCGCAGCGCAACATGCCGATCGGCCTGCTCGGGTCGCTGGCCGTGTGCACCCTCGTCTACATCATCGTCTGCGCCGTGCTGACCGGCATGATGCCGTATCACCTGCTGGGCACCGACAAGCCCGTGGCCACCGCGCTGGAGCCCTATGCCAGCCTGTCCTGGCTGAAGACCGCAGTCGAGATCGGCGCCATCGCCGGCCTGTCCTCGGTGGTGCTGGTAATGATGATGGGCCAGACCCGCATCGCCTACACGATCTCCCGCGACGGCCTGCTGCCGAAGTTCTTCGGCAAGGTCCATGCCCGCTTCCGCACCCCGTACTGGGCCACGATCGTGGTCGGTGTGATCGCTGCGGCACTGGCCGGCCTGATGCCGCTGAACGTGCTGGGCGAACTGGTCTCGATGGGTACCCTGCTGGCGTTCGCGACCGTATGCATCGGCGTGCTGGTTCTGCGCTATACCCGTCCGGAGCTGCATCGTCCGTTCCGCGTCCCGGTGGTGTGGATCATCTGCCCGCTGGGCGCGGCGGCCTGCCTGTTCCTGTTCTGGCAGGCCTTCGTGGTGCACTGGCATCTGTTCGTCGGCTGGACGGTGCTGGGCCTGCTGATCTACTTCGGCTACGGCATGCGCAACAGCAAGCTGGCCAAGTCCGCCTGAACCTGCGGGCCGGCCCTGCGCCGGCCCGTCTGCTCCTGCCAGTGTTTCCGCCCGCGCGCCCATCCGGCGCGCATCGACAAGATCCCCACACATGTTCAAGCAACTCTGGGCCACCAAGCACCCGCATGCCGCCCATGAAGACGCCAATGGCCTGAGCCTGCGCCGCCACCTCGGACCCTGGGGGTTGACCGCCCTGGGCATCGGCGCAGTGATCGGCGGCGGCATCTTCGTCATCACCGGGCAGGCCGCAGCCAACCATGCCGGCCCGGCCATCATGCTGTCCTTCGTGCTGGCCGCCATCTGCTGCGCGTTCTGCGCCATGGCCTACGCCGAGTTCGCCTCGATGGTGCCGGTCTCGGGCAGCGCCTATACCTACACCTATGCCACCTTCGGCGAGCTCTCGGCCTGGTTCATCGGCTGGATGCTGGTGCTGGAGTACGGTGTGTCCGCCTCGGCAGTGGCGGTCAGCTGGACCGGCTACTTCCTGAGCCTGCTCAGTCACTTCGACATCCACCTGCCGGCCGCACTGGTGAGCGCGCCGCTGGACGGGCAGCTGCGCCCGACCGGCGCGATCGCCAACCTGCCGGCGGCCATCCTGGTGCTGCTGCTGACCTGGCTGTGCTACGTGGGCATCAGCAAGTCCTCGGCCATGAACATGGCCATGGTGGTGCTCAAGACCGGCCTGATCGTGCTGGTGATCGTGGTTGGCTGGAAGTACGTCGATCCTGCCAACTGGACCCCGTTCATTCCGGAGAACCAGGGGCCCGGCAAGTACGGCATGGAGGGCGTGCTGCGTGGCGCTGCCATGGTGTTCTTCGCCTATATCGGTTTCGAGGCGGTCTCGGTGGCGGCCCAGGAGTCACACCGTCCGCAGCGCGACATGCCGATCGGCATGATGCTCTCGCTGGTGGTCTGCACGGTGCTGTACATCGCCATGGCGGCCGTCATGACCGGCCTGGTGCCGTACACCCTGCTCGGCACCGATGAGCCGGTGGTCACCGCCGTCGCGGCGCATCCCCAGCTGGGCTGGCTGCGGGTGGTGGTGGAAATCGGGGCACTGGTCGGCCTTTCTTCGGTCGTACTGGTGATGGTGATCGCGCAGCCGCGCATCTTCATGATCATGGGTCGCGATGGCCTGCTGCCGCCCGTGTTCACCCGGATCCATCCGAAGTACCGCACTCCGCATATCAATACGGTCATCACCGGAATCGGCATCGCCCTGCTGGCTGCGCTGTTCCCGCTGGACGTGCTCGGCGAACTGACCTCGATGGGCACGCTGATCGCCTTCGCGGCGGTGTGTGCGGGCGTGCTGATCCTGCGCCGCACCCAACCGGACCTGCCGCGCCCGTTCCGCATGCCGATGGCGTGGCTGATCTGCAGCCTGGGCGTGCTCAGCTGCCTGGCGCTGCTGTCGGCGATGACCATGCACAACTGGATGCTGATGGGCGTGTGGACGTTCTTCGGGTTCGTGATCTATTTCTGCTACGGCTTCCGGCACAGCCGCCTGCGGGTGAAGTAAGGGGTTCTGCATTGCAGGGCCTGCGGCCCTGCACCCGCCGTTGAAGCCGGAGCAACGGCAACAGCAACAGCGGGGCCGAGGGTTTGGCGGGACGGGTTGGGTTCGCGGGGGACGCCGTGAATCCATCCCTGGAGGCTTGGCCGCGGCATCCATGCCGCGGACACCCCCGCGAACCCAACCCGCCCCACCTCCGACAGTCTCCTGGCGCGTCTGGTTGGTCCACGTCTTGCGTGGATGAATTCGTCCAGGAGATGAATTTTCGTAGGTCGATGAATCCTCTGTAGAGCGGAGCCATGCTCCGCTCCGAGCAAGTGCAGCGAAGCGACCCGCTTTTCGCTTTTCCTTCTTCACTCCGTGGCTGACGCGCACGGAACCTGTCCGTGGCCGGGCGGGTGGGCTGTGCAGGGATGTCCGCGGCAGGGATGCCGCGGCCAAGCCCCCAAGGATGGGTTTGGCGTCCTCTGCACAGCCCACCCGCCCGGCCAAAGCAAGAAATCCCGCCCCGCGAGACAGCCACGAGGGGCTCAGCCGTTGGCCGAATCCAGTAAAATCGCCCGCATGAACGCCGCCCCCCTCCCCTACGACACCGCGCGCCTGAGCGAGCTCGCCCAGCTGCTGATCGACAACGTCCGCGAACTGGCCCAGGCCGGCTGGACCCCGGCCACCAGCAGCAACTTCTCCCATCGGCTCGACGACCGCCATGCGGCAATCACCGTCTCCGGCAAGGACAAGGGGCGGCTGATCGAGGACGACATCATGGTCGTGGACTTCGATGGCCAGGCCGTCGGCCGTCCCCTGCGCCCGTCCGCCGAGACGCTGCTGCACACGCAGCTGTACCGGCGTTTCCCGGAAGTCGGCTGCGTCCTGCACACGCATTCGCCGGTGCAGACCGTCGCCTCGCGCCTGTATGCACCGCAGGGGCACATCCGCCTGGAAGGCTATGAGCTGCTGAAAGCCTTTGCCGGCAACAGCACGCACGAGATGGCCATCGACGTTCCGGTGTTCGCCAACACCCAGGACATGAACGTGCTGTCGGCCCAGGTCGAGGATCTGCTGGACCGCCAGACGCTGTGGGGCTACCTGATCGATGGCCACGGCCTGTACGCCTGGGGCCGCGACATGGCCGAAGCGCGCCGCCACCTTGAGGCATTCGAGTTCCTGCTGCACTGCGAACTGGAACTGCGCAGGCTGCGTGGCTGAGCAGATTCCAAACCGCAATCTGCGCCCGCCCGCCACCCTGCTACCCTGTCCTCCCCCCGAGACGTTCAAGCTGCCGCCATGAGCCGACTGCGCATCTACGACGACACCCGCCCCGAATCCCCGCTGCTGGACAGCCAGGACGGCGCCATCATCGCTGCCGAGCTGCAGAAGATCGGCGTGACCTTCGAGCGCTGGCAGGCCACCGCACCGGTCGCGCCGGGCGCCAGCCAGGACGAGGTGTTCGCCGCTTACCGCGCCGACATCGATCGCCTGGTCGCTGAACGGGGCTTCAAGAGCGTGGATGTGGCGTCGATCGCGCCGGACAATCCCAACCGCGCCGAGCTGCGCAGGAAGTTCCTCGACGAGCACTTCCACAAGGAAGACGAAGTGCGCTTCTTCGTTGCCGGCTCGGGGCTGTTCACCCTGCACGTGGGTGACAAGGTCTACGAGATCGAATGCGTGAAGGATGACCTGATCGCCGTGCCCGATGGCACCACGCACTGGTTCGACATGGGCGAGGAGCCGAGTTTCGTGGCCATCCGCTTCTTCACCGAGCCGGATGGCTGGGTCGGCCACTTCACCGGCACCGACATCGCGCAGAAATTCCCCCGTTACGTTCCGACCCAGGCATCCTGATCCATGCAGCCCCGCGTCATCCTGACCGACATCGAAGGCACCACCAGCAGCATCTCGTTCGTCAAGAACGTGCTGTTCCCCTATGCGCGCCAGGCGCTGCCCGGCTTCGTGGCCGAGCATGGCCAGCGACCGGAGGTGCGCCGCTGGCTGGACACGGTGGCCAGCGAAATCGGCGGCGCCTGCCAGGACAGCGTGGTCGCCGAGACCCTGCAGGGCTGGATCGACCAGGACCGCAAGCACACGGCGCTGAAGGCGCTGCAGGGCCTGATCTGGGACGCCGGCTATCGCCGTGGCGACTACACCGCGCACTTCTATCCGGAAGTGGCGCCGGTGCTGAAGGGATGGCATGCCTCGGGCCTGCCGCTGTACGTCTACTCCTCCGGTTCGGTGCCGGCGCAGAAGCTGTTTTTCGGTTTCAGCGACGCGGGCGATCTCAGCCCGCTGGTGTCAGGCTGGTTCGACACCGAGATCGGCGGCAAGCGTGAGGCCGACAGTTACCGCCGCATCGTCCAGTCCATCGGCGTGCCGGCAGGCGAGATCCTGTTCCTGTCCGACGTGGTGGAAGAGCTTGATGCCGCGCGCGAGGCGGGTCTGCAGACCCGCCTGCTGGACCGTCTGGACGACTACCCGATGCCGCGCGTCGGCGACGCCGCCCACGGTCACGAGCGGGTCGAGAACTTCCAGCAGATCCAGCTGTAACACGATCCCTTTCTGGTCGCAGCCAACCCGGGTTGGCTGCGGCCCAGGCCAGGTACCGCCGACGGCGCAGCCTCAACGATCATTGAGGCTGCGCACCTCCAGCGCCTCGCGCAGCGTGGCCAGATCCACCGGGCCGCGCACGCTGATGTCGCGGCTCTCGCCCGGCAGCAGATCGAGCAGGTTGTCCTCCAGTTGCACCTCCAGGGCACCGAAGTCCACCCATGCCGCGCGCACGAATGCGCTGCTCTGCAGCCGCAGCCGGTAGTGGTCCCCCTCGATGTCCAGCGTGGCCCTGAGCGCCTGGCGGGGCAGCACCTGATCCTTGGCCTCGACGAATCCCACGACCTGACGCGCAGTCGTCTTCCCTCCCTGCAGCACCTCGAACACGGCAATCGTGCGCTTCGGATCGGCACCCGCCAGCAGTTCTGCATCACTGAAATCGCCGACCGCCGTCACGCCCGCGGCCGCCAGGGTCACCGCCTGCTCGCGACGACGTAGCACTTTGCCGTCGACATCCATCACCCGCAGCCGCCAGCGCGCCTCGCCGGCGTCGCCATCGTTGAGCAGACGCACGCGTGTCGTGCCCTCGTCACGCAGCGCCGCCACGGCAACGGGAGCGAAGAAGCGCCGCGCCTGGTAGTGCAGCGCCTTCCAGCGCCCGAAGTAGTCCACACTCGACCAGGACGCACCCGGCCATACGTCATTGAGCTGCCAGTAGAGCGAGCCCATCGTGTAGGGGCGTGAGGCGCGATGGTGCAGCGCTGCCAGAGCGATGCCATCGGCCTGCATCACCTGGCTGAGATACACGAAGTCCGCGAAATCCTTCGGCGTACCGTAACCCCGCTCGATATAGTGCAGCAGACGGCTGTTGCCCTCGCCCGCCATGAATTTCTGGTGCGCGCGAATCACCGGGCTGTCGATCCGCTGCTCGGCGCGGGTTGCGATCTGGTCCACCGTAGCCACGGCCGGCCACGCCTGCAGGCCGTACTCGGACATGAAGCGCGGCGTCTCGCGCAGATAGGCCTGCACCGGCAGCGCCGGATTGCCCCACACCTGCCAGTAGTGCTTGTCGCCACGGGTGGAGTCGTTGGCCTTCTCGTCGAGGTCGTTGCTGGGCGAACTGGACCAGTACGGCACCCCCAGCCCTTCTTCACGGACCACCGCACGCAGGTCATTGCCGAACAGGTCCACATAGCCCTGCCAGACCTTTGCTGCAAAGGCCGGATCCGCGGCCTTCAGGTCGCGGCCATGGCCCCAGTCCTTCCACGCGGTTTCCTCTTCGTTGTTGCCACACCACAACACGATGCTGGGGTGATGGCGCAGGCGGCGCACGTTGTCGCGTGCCTCGGCAACCACGCTGGCGCGGAATGCCGGGTCGTAACCGGGCTGCATGCCGCCGCCGAACATGAAGTCCTGCCAGACCAGCAGGCCCAGTTCATCGGCAATATCGAAGAACACATCGTCTTCGTAGTAGCCGCCGCCCCAGTTGCGCAGCATGTTCATGTTGGCGTCGCGCGCGGCGGTCAGCACCTGGCGCACGCGCGCGGGATCCACATGGGCCGGGAACGCGTCGAAGGGAATCACGTTCGCACCCTTGGCGAAGACCGGCACGCCGTTGATCACGAATGCGAAGCCCTGGCCGCCATCAGCGTCCTTGTCGCGGCGCAGCTCGACCGTGCGCAGGCCGATGCGCTGCTCGCGCGCGAGCGACTCGCTATCGCCGCTGTCCAGGCGGACCGCCACCACGTAGCGATCCTGTGCCCCGTAGCCGACCGGCCACCAGCGGCGCGGCTGGGCAAGCGCCACAGGCAGCTCCACCGTATTCGCTCCCGGGGCCACTGCAACGTGCCGCTGCACCCGCGCGACACTGCGCATCTCCGGATCGAACACCTCCACATCGACGGCCGCGGTACCCGCGGCAGCGTCCTGTTCCACCTGCAGCACGACCGCAAGCTTCGCCTGCTGCGCGTCCAGCATCTCGGTGCGTACGGCCACATCGCCGAGGCGGCGCCCCCCCCAGGACTCCAGGTCGATGCCACGCCAGACCCCGGCGGTGACATAGCGCGGACCCCAGTCCCAGCCGAAATGGTAGGCCGGCTTGCGCGCGAAATTACCGACCATCGCATCCTTCGGCTCGTCACCGTAGGGCGATGGATAATTGCCAGCGATCCTGTGCGGCATCGCCTGGACAGCAGGCAGCAGCGTGCGGATCGGCGAACGGAACACGATCTGCAGCGTGTTGCCCGTCGCCTTCAGGCGGCCGTCCACGCGCACGCGCCAGCTGCGGTGAGCGTTGTCGGCGCGCAACAGCGGCCTGCCGTTGAGGGTGACTTCCGCGTAGGTATCCAGACCGTCAAAGCGCAGTTCCGCGTTCGGCCTGGCCAGGGTCGCGGCGTCCACATCGAAACGTGCACGGTATTCCCATGCCGCCAGGCCGATCCACTGCAGCTCGGCCTCGGCGGCGCCGACGTAAGGATCACGGATCAGTTCATGCGCCAGCAGGTCGGTGTGGATGCTGCCCGGCACCTGCGCGCTGCGCCATTGCTGCAGGCCGGGATGCGCCGCGCCCTGCGCGTCGCCCGGCAGCATGCGGAACTCCCAGCTTGCCTGTAACGGAGCGGCCGCTGCCGGGAATACGAGAGTGGCAATCCACAACAGGGCCAGAGAGGCGAATGGGCAAACGGCACGGAAAGGGCGATGCACGGGCGGGACTCCTGTTGTGTCCGCCGGGCATGGCCCGGCGCTACCGATCATGCTTCCGCCGGGCATGGCCCGGCGCTACCGATCATGCTCAACGCACGACGTTCAGCACTTCGTAGCAGGCACCCATGGTGTGGTAATCCACCTTGCCTGCGGGGCTTTTTTCATCGCTGTACTTGCGGTTGTCTGCATCGAGAATGCGGAACCAGGCGCCGTAGCGGTGATCGACAAAGTGCTCCCAGGAATAGGCCCAGATGCGGTCGTACCACTGCCAGTAGCGGTCATCACCGGTGCGCGCAGCCATCAGCGCAGCGGTTGCCAGGGTTTCGGCCTGTACCCAGAAGTACTTGTCGTCGTCGCAGACGAAGCTGTCGCCGCCGATCGGCGCGCCGTCCATGCCCGGCTGCCGCCGTGACTCCGGCGCGAAACCGTAGTACAGGCCACCACGGGCCTCGTCCCAGCTGCGCTCCACGGCCACGTCGAACAGATGACGCGCCGTCGGCACCAGCCAGTCGGCCTGCACGTGCCGATCCAGGATCAGCAGCAGTTTGGCCCACTCCGTCTGGTGGCCCGGCTGGAAACCCCAGGGACGGAACAGATGCTTGGGGTCGTCCAGGTTGTAGTTCCAGTCGATCTCCCAGTTGGAATCGTAGTGCTCCCATACCAGGCCACCGGCCTTGGCTGCCTGGCGACGGGTCATGTTGTCGGCCAGCTGCAGGGCACGTTCCACATAGCGCTGTTCGCCACTGGCCTCGAACGCAGCCAGCATGGCCTCGCACATGTGCATGTTGGCGTTCTGTCCACGGTAACCGGTGAAGTTCCACTGGCCGTCCGCCTCGTCCCGGTACAGACCGTGCTGCGGCTCCCAGAAGCGCGCCTCCAGCAGCTGCCAGGTCTCATCCATCCACGCGCGGGCCTGCTCGATGCCGGCCTTCAACGCGCAGCTGTAGGCCAGCAGGACGAACGCCACGCCATAGCAGTGATTCATGTCGTCCTCGACCTGGCCATCGCGCAGGGTCCAGGCATAGCCACCGGTGGCCGGATTGCGGTGCACCTCACGCAGATAGCGCACGCCATGCTCGACGGCCTCGCGGTACTCGGCCTTGCCGAACTCGCGATAGGCCATCGCGTAGTTGAAGACGAAACGGGTGCTGCTTACCAGATGGCGATGGCTGGCATCGTAGACGCTGCCGTCGTCACGGAAATAATGGAAGAAGCCACCGGCCGGATCGATGCAGCGCGGATGATAGAACGCCAGGGTGTCGGCGATATGCGCGCGCAGGAACGCGGGCGAACGGAAGTCGGGCGAGGTGCTCATGCGGTAATGTCCTGTGCCTGCAGCAGCTGCTGCACTTCGTCGAGCGAGGGCATCGCGGCGAACGCGCCCTTGCGGGTAACGGCCAGCGCGCCGACCGCGGCACCGAAGCGCAGCGTGGCGTCGATGGCCTGCGGGTCCCGGCAGAACGCGCTGAATCCCGCGCCTGCGCCACCCCGCTCCAGCAGTCCCACCAGCACGCCTCCCACGAAGGCATCACCGGCTGCGGTGGTATCGACAGCGGCGACCTGGAAGCTGGTCACCGTGCCCTGCGCCTGGCGGGTGTACCAGCGCAGCGTGGCCGCACCATCGGTCACGATCACCCAGCGAGCCTGCGCCGCCAGCAGCCGCTGCAGCACCGCGTCCTCGCCGCCGTCGCCCAGGGGCGCCGCCAGGTAGTCCAGTTCTTCGCGCGACAGCTTGACCAGGTCCGCGCGTTCGAGCGCCTGCCACAGGCGCGGCGACGGATCGACATCGGCCGGCCACAGCGCCGGCCGCAGGTTGAGGTCGAGACTGACCACAGCCCCGGCAGCGCGCGCGCGCTCCATGCCCGCGAAGGTTGCGTCCGCGATGGCCGCCTCGGTCAGGCTGTTGGAGCAGACGTGGAAGCACTGCGCACTGTCGAAGCAGGCGGCCTGGAAATCACTGTCGCGGAACAGCAGATCGGCCGCCGGCGGACGGTAGAAGCTGAAGCTGCGCTCTCCCTCTGCATCGAGAGCGACGAACGCCAGCGCGGTCTTGGCGGCATCGGTGCGGACGATGTAGTCGGTACCGACACCGTGCTCGGCCAGGCTTTCGGCCAGGAAATCGCCGAACATGTCGCGGCCCAGCATGCCGACGAACTGGGTCTTCGCGCCCAGCCGCGCGGCAGCCACCGCGACGTTGGCCGGTGCCCCGCCGGCGTATTGCAGGAACGCGCGCGGCGTGTCCGCATTGGCCGGCGGCTGCGCCAGTAGATCGATCAAAATTTCGCCGAAGCAGACAATCGCACCCATTCCGGACTCAGCCTCCCTGCGTTGCGGAGGCCGGCGTACGTGCGCCGACCAGTCCGTAGAAAATGATGTAGACGTAGCACAGCAGCGGCAGGATGAAGCTGGCCTGCACCCCGATGTGGTCGGCCAGCACGCCCTGCAGGTACGGCACCACGGCGCCGCCGACGATGGCCATGATCAGCAGGCTCGAGCCCTTGTTGGTCAGCGGCCCCAGGCGCTCGATGCTGAGCGCGAAGATGGTGGGGAACATGATCGAGTTGAACAGGCCGATCGCCACCACCGAGTACAGCGCGACACTGCCGGCGCTGGCCATGGTCAGCGCCAGCAGTCCGACGTTGACCAGTGCGAAGATCGCCAGCAGGCGGCTCGGCGAGAAGCGGGCCAGCAGCGCCGAGCCGGCAAAGCGGCCGACCATCGCCATCGTCCAGTAGGCGGAAACGTAGTGTGTGGCCTCCTGCTCGCTGAATCCGCCGATGTCGGGCATCGACAGGTAGTTCACCAGGAAGCTGCCGATCGACACTTCCGCACCGACATAGAAGAAGATGCCAAGCACGCCCAGCAGCAGATGACGCTGGCGCAGCGCATCCAGATAGCTGTGGTGATGCCCCTGGTCGGCCTGTTCGGTCGCATCGCTCAGCGCCGGCAGGCGGAACAGGAACACGAACAACGCCAGCAGCACCAGCGCCACCGCGAGGCCCACATACGGGCCCTGCACGGCCTGCGCCTCGGCAGCACGATAGGCCAGCTGTTCGGCGGCCGGCATCGCCGCCATTTCATCGGCGCTCTTGACCGTATTGGAAAGAATCAGCATGCCGCCGAAGATCGGCGCGATCGCCGTACCCAGCGAGTTCAACGCCTGAGCCAGGGTCAGCCGGCTGGAGCTGGTCTGCTCCGGGCCCAGCAGCGCCACATAGGGATTGGCCGCCACCTGCAGCACGGTGATGCCGGTGGCGAGCACGAACAATGCACCCAGGAAGGCGCCGTAGATCCGCAGTTCGGCCGCCGGCCAGAAGCCCAGCGCGCCCACACCTGCAATCAGCAGGCCGGCCACGATGCCCTTCTTGTAGCCGAGAGCCGCGACCAGGCGGCCAGCGGGCAGCGACATCAGGAAGTACGTACCGAAGAAGGTGAACTGCACCAGCATCGCCCGCGCGTAGTTCAGCTCGAACACCGCCTTCAGGTGTGGAATCAGGATGTCGTTGAGGCAGGTCAGGAAGCCCCACATGAAGAAGATGGTGGTCACCACGGCCAGGGCCTTGCCGTTGGTGACGGCCGGTGCGTTGCCCGGGGAACCCGACGGACGGGGCGTTGCTGAGATCGGCATGCGGAACGCGCCTCGTTGCGCGGAATCGTTGTTGCGTGGAAGGAGTAACGGCAGTGAAATCAGGTCGGCCGGGCGGCACTGCTTTCGCGGATCCGCAGCTGCACCGGAGCCACCGTGCGCCGTGGCGGCGCATCCGGTTCTTCCAGGCGCTGCAGCAGCAGTGCCGCCGCCTGCCGGCCACGCTCGCGCGGGTCGGCGGTCAGCGTCGTCAACGGTGGCACCGCCACCGAAGCCTCGGAAATATCGTCGAAGCCGGTGACAGCGAAATCGCCGCCCGGCCGGATGCCGCGCGAGTTCAGGCCCAGCATCAGCCCCAGCGCGACGGTGTCGTTGTAGCAGACCGCTGCGCTCGGCCGATGGCCATCGGCGAACAGTTCGTCGGTGCGTGCAGCCGCCTCCAGCCGGTTCGGCGCCGATTCGATCATCCAGCCGGGTGGCAGCGACAGTCCAGCCTCAGCCAGCGCCTGCTGGAAGCCGGCACGGCGCTGGTGGCAGGAACTGGACGCCGCGTGGCCGCCGAAGAAGGCGATATGGCGATGGCCGCGCTCGATCAGGTGGCGGGTGGCCAGATAGGCCCCATGCTGGTTGTCCAGCGTCAGGAAGTCCCAATCGGCCCCGTCCAGCTCACGGTTGAACAGCAGGACGTTGGCATTGGCTCCCAGTGCCTGGCGCAGCTGCGTGGCATCGCTGCCTTCGGCCGGCGACAGGATCAGCCCCGCCGGGGTGTGTTCCATCAGCGTGGACAGCACCGCCTGCTGGCGTTCCGGCGATTCGCCGGTGCTGCCCAGCAGGGTCACGTAGCCACGCCCACCCAGCGCCTCGTCGACGCCGGAGGCGAATTCGGCGAAGAATGGATTGGACAGGTCGTTGATCACCAGTGCGATGCTGGAGGACGTGCGCCGCCGCAGGTTGGCTGCTGCGCGGTTGTAGACATAGCGCTGGCGCCGCAGCTCGGCCTCGACCTTGGCCCGGGTATCGACGTTGACCAGCGGGCTGCCGCGCAGCACCAGCGACACGGTCGCCCGCGATACGCCGATGGCGCGCGCGATGTCGGTCACCGTCACTGCCTTGCCGGCGCGTTTGCTGGAAGTGCTGCTGCCGTTGTCGTTCATCGTATTCCCGGGCTCCGCTGAGGGCTCAAGCCTAATGGATCGCGGCCGTCTCGTGCCGTGCCGTTCGCTGGGTCGCCGCGAACGGCACAGCCCCGATCAACGCAGCTGGCTGCCAGGTGCCGCGCACCAGGACACCGGCAGATCCTTCACCGCCGTGCCCCACCCCTGGGTCGGCGCCTGCGCGTCGAGGGCGAAGTGCAGGCGCGGGCCCTGCTGCAGGCGCTCCCAGTCCAGCCAGACCGGGGGATGCGCCTGGCCATCGACCTGCACGCCCTGCACGTACTGCAGGCGGCGGCCGTCCGCCCCCGGGGCATTGATGCGCAGGGTGCGGCCATTGCCCATGTCGACCTCGACCCGGGCAAAGCGCGGCGTATGCAGCAGGAACTGGCCACTGCCCGGTACTGCCGGGTACATGCCGATCGCACTGAACAGGTACCACGCCGACATCGTTCCAAGATCGTCGTTGCCGGTCACGCCATTGGGCGCATTGGTGAACAGCTGCTGCGCGGCCCGCACCACCGCGGCGGTCTTCCACGGCTGGCCGATCAGGGTGTAGAGCCACGGCGCGTGCAGATCGGGTTCGTTGTTCGGGTTGTAGCGGAACTGGTTGTAGTAGCTGTAGGGTCCGACCACCCATTCGCGCCGCGCGGCGTTGAGCGGGTCGGCCTGCAGTGCATCCATCGCGAAGAAGGCATCGAGCCGGCGCCCGGCCTGCTCACGACCGTCCATCGCCTCGACCAGCCCCGGCATGTCCTGCTGCGCCAGCCACTGGTACTGCCACGCGGTGCCTTCATGGAAGCCGTGGTGGGAACGTGGGCTGTAGTGCCCGTCGGCCGGGGTGTACCACTGCCCGTCCTCGGTGCGAGGCCGCGGGAAGCCGCTGAAGCCGGTCTCGGCGTCGCGGACCTGCGGGTCCCACACCTTGCGCCAGTTGCGGCCGCGCTCTCGCAGCGTCGCCGCATCCCGGGCGTGACCCAGGCCATCGGCCATCTGCGAAAGCGCGCAGTCGGCCAGTGCATATTCCAGAGTGGCCGAGCCGCCGTGATGCGGATCGACGTCCATGCCCTTGGACGGGAACGCACGGTCGTAGACCACGTAGCCCTTGTCCAGATAGGTCGGATTGCCCGACCGGCCCGCATGACGGGAATTCAACGGCGGGGTGCCGAACGCATTGCGGCGCAGCGCATCCCACGCCTGCGATTCACGGCCCTTGAACGCACCGAAACGCCACAGGTCGACCATGAACGGGGTCACCGGATCGCCGGTCATGATGTTCGTCTCAAAGTTGGCGTAACCCCAGCGTGGCAGCCAGCCCCCCTGCTCGTCGATCGCCAGCAGCGTGCGGCCGATGTCACGCGCCACATCGGGGCGGGTCAGCGCCAGCCATTGGTTCTGCGCACGGTAGGTATCCCACAGCGAGAAGTACTCGTAGTAGGTCCAGCCATCCGCGCGATGGATGCCATCGTCGTAGCCGCGGTAGCGGCCGTCGGCATCGCTGCCGGTCAGCGGCTGCAGCAGCGCGTGGTAGGCGGCGCTGTAGAACACCGTGCGGTCATCAGCACTGCCGCCCTGCACGCGCACCCGGCCCAGCTCCTCGCGCCACGCCTGCTGCGACAGCGCGCGCATGCGGTCGAACCCCATCAGCGCTCCGCCCTGCATGCCCTCGGTGCGCAGGTTGGTGCGCGCGCCTTCGGCATCGACGTGCGAAATCGCGCTCACCGCCGTGACCGACTGCCCCTTGGCCAGGTCGAAGCTCAACCAGGCACCGTTCGGCTTCTGCTCGCCTTCCATGCTGTGGCGCGCCCCCGGCAGGCCACCGGCCTCGCCCCAGGTACCATGCGCCTTGAACGGGCGATCGAACTCGATGCGGAACCACGTCGTGTACTGGTGGCCACCGCAGAAACTCTTGGTGACCAGCTTGCCCTCGACCACGCGGTCGCCGACCACGTCGATCACGCTGCCGATCACCGAATGGCGTTCATTCGCCTGGCCGACATTCACCAGCACGTGGCCATCGCCGCTTCGCTGGCTGAAGGTGTAGCGCTCGGCGGCGGCACGGGTGCGCGCGGTCGCCTCGGCATCGATGCCACCGTAGCTGGTCAGGCGCACCTTGTAGTAGCCGGCCTGGCCGATTTCGCCGTCATGCGTGTACGACGCGGCATAGGTCTTGTGGTTGAAGCTCTTGGCGTCGGCGGTGTCGAAATCGCCACCGGGACCGATGCTGCCGGTCACGGGCAGGACCGAGACCTGGCCGCCCTGCTCCCAGCACCCGGCACCGGACAGGAAGGAGTGGCCGAAGCCACGGATCTTCTCGTCGTCGTAGCGCCACCCCGAATAGTGGCTGCCGATGGGGCTGACCTGGATCAGGCCGAAGGGTGCCGAGGCGCCCGGGAACGTGTTGCCATCGTCCTTGCTGCCGATGAAGGTGTTCACCTCGCGCTCGAGTGCGGCCGGGGCGGCCTGCAGCAGCACCGGCGACATCGCCAGAGCGAGCAGCCAGGCCAATCGCGTCAACGGGCGCGGCGTCGAGGGGACAGCGGGAGCGGACGGCACTGGGCGCATGTCGGGTTCCTGTGGTCGATGGTGCGGTGGCAGACGGCTGGAGCCTGCAACGCCTTCCGCTGAGCGCTGCCTGCAGGCAGCCTGCTCCCCGTGGAATGGCGCGAGACCCGCGCAACCGTGAATTTAGATCGATTCAAGTAGAGCATGGCGATTCGCGCCAATGCATTCTGCGCCGCAGCATACGTCCCGCCGCGCGGCCTCTTGGCCGACCTGCCGGGGAATCGCGCGAGAAAACGTTTCCAGCCGATTCAGAAAAACGTCATGCCCCCGCCACGGCAATACCATATTGCGCAGCAGCATGCGCCGACGGGCAACCCATGCTAAAAAACGCCCGCCCATCGCTTAGATCGATCCAAGACGACGTTGCGGTGGCCGGGAGTTTGGGGAAGCAGCGACAGGACGGGCCGGCACAGACACAGGATGCAGTTGCAACTGCGTAGCGACCGCACCGGCATCACCACAGATTAGATCGATTCAAGTCATCCGCACCACGTCACGCGTCAGCGGATCAATCCAGGAGAGAGGGAGAGATGGGAATGAGTCACTCAAAACGCATGCATGGCCAGGACGCACTGTCGCTGGCCATCGCGCTGGCATTGGCCGCTGCCGTCCTGCCGGCGGGCGCTGCGGCGCAGCAGGCCACCACCGGCACGCCCGATGCCACCACCCTGGACAGCGTCCAGGTCACCGGCTACCGCTACGCCATCGAAAAGAGCCTTGAGCAGAAGCGCGACGCCAACGCCGTGGTCGAAGTAATCACGGCCGAAGACGTCGGCAAGTTCCCCGACAAGAACGTGGCCGACGCGCTGCAGCGCGTACCGGGCGTGGTCATCACCCGCGACGGCGGCGAAGGCAAGACGGTCAGCGTGCGCGGCCTCGCTGCAGACCTGACGCTGACCCAGTTGAACGGCAACTACGTCGCCACCTCCGAGACCAACGACGAGGCGACCCGCTCTTTCAACTACACCCTTCTGCCGTCCAACATGCTGTCCAGCGCCGAGCTGTTCAAATCGCCGGAAGCGCGCATCGATGAAGGCGGCATCGGCGGCACGGTCATCCTGCACACCCGGCGCCCTCTGGACATGGAGTCCAACTCGGGCTTCGTCACCCTTGAAGGCACCTCGTCAGACACCAGTCGCGACATCGATCCGCAGGCCTCCGCACTGTACTCGTGGCACAGCAAGGACGAGCGTTTCGGCGTGCTGGTCGGCGTGACCCAGCAGAAACGCACCAGCCGCACCATGGAAGTCACCACCGAGAACTATCAGTGGTACGGCACCGATACCGATGCGCGCGATGTGCATGGCAACCCCATGCTGCAGGACGGCATCGAGTACTGGTGGGGCAACTCCGGCTTCAACAACCAGAACGGTCGCAACTACACCGACTTCTTCATGCCGACATCGGTCAATTTCGCGGTGAAGGAGGAAACGCGCGAGCGCAAGGGCGGGCAGCTGACCTTCCAGTTCAAGCCGGTCGACAACGTGACCATGACGGCCAACTACTTCCGCTTCGAGCTGGAGGGCAACTACGCCCAGCACATGCTGAAGGTGCCGGAGTGGAGCATGGCCCGCTTCAATGGTGACGGCAACTGGGCCGGCGGCCGCATGCTCAACGGGCTGGACTTCGATCCCAGCGGCACCGTCGTCACCGGCGCGCAGTTCGAGAAGCTGGCCGGCAAGACCTATTACTGCAATGAAGCCGAGGCCGAAGCGGCCGGGCTCGAGCCGGGGGGCTGGGGCCCCGATGACTGCACCATTCCGACCCCGCAGCTCACCGGCGGCTACAGCCGCGAAAAGGCGCTCTCGCAGACCGCCGACCTCAGCATCGACTGGGACATCAGCCCGCTGTGGAAGGCGTCGTTCACCGGCGGCCGTACCTGGTCCGAAGGCGGCCCCTCGATGAACTTCCGCATGTCAGCCAAACCGCGTCGGCAGACCAATGGCGTGTGGGAATCGTCCAGCAGCACCTCCTGGGACCTGACCGGCACGCCGTCGGGCACCTTCGCTCCCGACCTGCAGCAGCAGCTCATGGCCGGCATCGCCGAGATCGACACCGGTTCGACCGACTCGTCCTGGAAGCAGACCGAGATCAAGCAGAACTATTTCCAGGCCGATGTCACCAAGCTGTTCGAATCCGGCTGGCTGGACTCGATCCAGTTCGGTGCCAAGTATCGTGACGGCACGGTGCACCGCAACACCGGCAATACCTACTGGGTGTGCCAGGGCCGAGACCCGTCGGACTACGACAACAACCGCTACCAGAGCGGCTGCGACCCTACGGCCAATATCGCCCAGCCCGGCTTCTTCCTGTCCAACCCGATCAGCAACATCCCCGGCGGCTTCAATACCAACGTGTTCCCGGGCATCAACTATCCGGCCTACATCGATTACCTGAACAAGACCTACGGCGGTTCGCACAACCGTGTCGAGGACGACTTCATCTACAACGTCAACGAGAAGATCTACTCGGGCTACTTCCAGGCCAACTTCCGCACCGAGCGGGTGCGCGGCAACGTGGGCGTGCGCGTGGTGCGCACCAAGCAGCTGGCGCAGTCCACCGATTCGATCGAGCGTTTCGACGACTACTTCCTCGACAACGCCGCAGGCGCACCGATGGCGTGCTCCGACCCGGCCGCGGCGGCCTACCCGAACTACAGCTGCGAGAGCGGTTTCGTGCGCCTGCCCTACAACCTGGCACAGAGCAAGAGTTTCGAGCTGCTGGGCGTGGACCGCACCTACACCGACGTCCTGCCGAGCTTCAACATCGCCTGGGACATCACCGATACCCTGCTGCTGCGCGGCGCCGCCTCGAAGGTCATCGCACGCCCCGGCTACACCGAGATCGGCGCTCCGGGCAGCCTGCGCTACTACAGCGAGGAGTACGTCAATGACCGCCGCGTGGCCGGCGGTGCACCGACCCCGGGCTGGACCGGCGACGGCAGCAACAAGCAGCTTGAACCCTTCGAGGCCACCCAGTTCGACCTCGGCCTGGAGTGGTACTTCCAGCCTGGCGCGGTGGCCGGCGTGGGCCTGTTCCGCAAGAACGTGGACAACTTCACCGTGCCTGTCGTGCGCGACATGCAGATGCAGGTCGGTGGCGAAACCGTGACCGTGCAGGACTACGAGACCCGTGCCAACGGCCAGGACGGCGTGTCGCAGGGCGTGGAGCTGTACGGCCAGTACACCTTCGATTTCGGCGTCGGCGTGCAGGCGAACTACACCTACAACGACACCAACCTGGCCTCGATCGTGCTGGATGGGCAGAACATCGGCTCGTCGCCGCTGGTCGGCAGCGCCAAGAACCAGGCCAACGTGACGGTGTTCTACGAGAACGACAAGTTCCTTGCCCGCGCCTCGTACAACCGTCGCGGCCAGGTGGTCGGCGGACTGAACAACGGCATGACGGTCTACACCGAGCCGTACGACCAGCTTGATCTCAACGTGGCCTACAACCTCACCCCGGAGTGGACCCTGACCGCGTCGGTGATCAACGCCACCAGGTCCGAGCAGCGCGTGCATCTGGGCAATGACACCAAGGCCCGCCTGATCTCCAATACCTACGCGGGCCGCCAGCTGTACTTCGGCGCGACCTGGAAGTTCTAAGGCAGTCGCCCCGCCTGGCGCGGGGACATTCCTCCACGGCAGTCACGCTGGTACAGGTGGCTGCCGTTTTTCATGGGCACCGCGGAGGCTTCACTTGACCCTGCCATCGTTGGAAGGTGCACACTGGCTGCATTCCCCGGAACCGAAGGAGCTACAGATGGACTTCCATGTTGACGGCATGACCTGCGGCGGATGCGCGCGCAGCGTGACCCGCGCGATCCAGAGCGTTGATCCGCAGGCCACCGTGGTCGCCGATCCGCCGACAGGCCGCGTGCAGGTGCAGACCACGGCCAGCGAAGCGGAGATCTTCGCCGCTGTGAAGGACGCAGGCTTCCCGCCGCGCACCGCCTGATCGCCCGGCTCCGGGCGATGCTCACGTCCTTCTGAAGGAGCCACAGCACTCCCGCCGCGCAGGTGCGAAGGCCCCTGCGCCCCGCGGCTCAGCTCCGGCGCGCCTGCCGCCGCCGCGCCGCGACTGGCTCCGCGCCTTCCTCGCCCTCCTCCAGCCGCTGCAGGATCGGGCACTCCGGCCGCTCGTCGCCCGCACAGCAGCTGATCAGCGACTTCAGCGTATCGGCCATCTGCCGCATGTGGTCGATGCGCTGCTCGAGATCATCGATGTGCTGCTCGGCCAGGCGCTTGACGTCGGCGCTGTGGCGCGAGGTATCGTTCCACAGACCCAGCAGATCCGTGATCTCGGCGACCGAGAATCCCAGGTCCCGCGCGCGGCGGATGAACCGCAGTCGATGCACGTCGGCGTGCGAATAGGCCCGGTAGCCGGATGCCGTACGGTCGGCAGCAGGAATCAGCCCGATCTGCTCGTAGTAGCGGATCATCTTCGCCGAAACGCTCGATGCCTTCGCGGCCTCACCGATGTTCAAGACAGTCTCCTTTTCAGTGGCTGGCGGCGTCGGCCATCGGCGCCCGGAAGCGACGCAGGCGCAGTGCATTGCCCAGCACGAACACGCTGGACAGTGCCATCGCACCGGCGGCGAATACCGGCGACAGCAGGATGCCGAAAGCCGGATACAGCACGCCGGCGGCCACCGGAATCAGAGCGGTGTTGTAGGCGAAGGCCCAGAACAGATTCTGCCGGATGTTGCCAAGGGTGGCCCTGGACAGCGCGATGGCATTGGGCACGCCCAGCAGACTGCCGGACATCAGCACTACATCGGCCGATTCCACCGCCACATCGGTACCGGTGCCGATGGCCAGGCCCACATCCGCCTCCGCCAGCGCCGGCGCATCGTTGATGCCGTCGCCGACGAAGGCGACGTGACCATGCGCAGCCTTGAGGCGTCGCACCGCCTCCACCTTGCCTTCGGGCAGCACTTCGGCCACGACCTCGTCGATGCCCAGCTGGCGTGCGATCGCCTGTGCGGTGCGCGCATTGTCGCCGGTGATCATCGCCACCTTCAGTCCCAGCTCATGCAGTGCGGTGATGGCGGCCGGCGTGCTCGTCCTGATCGGGTCGGACACTGCGATCACCGCTGCCAGCCGGCCATCGAAGGCGGCGTACAGCGGCGACTTTCCTTCACCTCCCAGACGCTGCACCAGCGCGGCAACGCCATCGATATCAACGCCCTGCGTTCGCATGAACCGGTCGGCCCCGACTTCAATGCGGCTTCCCTGCACGATCGCACGCACCCCCATGCCGGTGACCGATTCGAACGCCTGCAGGGCCGGCACGGAGATGCCCTCCTCCTCGGCGGCCATCACGATCGCGCGTGCGATCGGATGCTCCGAGCGCGATTCAACGGCCGCGACCGCGCCCAGCACCGCCGCTCGCGCAAAACCGTTGCTCAGTTCCAGATCGGTCAATCGCGGGCGGCCCTCGGTCAGGGTTCCGGTCTTGTCCACCGCCACCACCCGCGCATCCTTCAGCAACTGCAGTGCCTCGCCCTTGCGGAACAGCACGCCCATCTCCGCGCCCCGCCCGGTGCCGACCATGATCGAGGTCGGCGTTGCCAGCCCCATCGCACAGGGGCACGCAATGATCAGCACGGCCACGGCATTGACCAGGGCGAAGGTAAGCGCCGGGGACGGCCCGAGCAGCAGCCACGCCACGAAGGTGGCCAACGCGGCCAGCATCACCGCAGGCACGAACCACAGCGTGACCCTGTCGACCACGGCCTGGATCGGCAGTTTCGACCCCTGTGCCTGTTCAACCAGGCGGATGATCTGCGCAAGCACGGTCTGCGCACCTACCGCCGTGGCACGCACGGTCAGTGCTCCCTGCTGGTTGACCGTACCACCGACCACGGCCGCGCCCGATGCCTTTTCAACCGGAACCGGCTCACCGCTGATCATCGACTCATCGACGAAGCTGCGCCCCTCGACCACCTCGCCATCCACCGGGACGCGTTCGCCAGGACGTATTTCCACGAGGTCGTCACTGACCACCTCGCCCACCGGGACGTCGACCACCCGACCGTCGCGTACTACGTGGGCGACCTTGGCCTGGAGCTTGACCAGCCGCTTGATGGCTTCCGACGTACGGCCCTTGGCACGCGCCTCGAGAAAGCGGCCCAGCAGGATCAGCGCGACGATCACCGCCGCAGCTTCGTAATAGACGTTCACCGTGCCGGGCGGCAGCAGCCGCGGTGCGAAGGTCGCGATCACCGAGTAGCCGAACGCCGCCGCGGTGCCCACCGCGACCAGCGAGTTCATGTCCGGTGCCAAACGCAGCAGTGCCGGAATGCCCTTCTGGTAGAAGCGCCGGCCGGGAATCACCAGAACCAGCGTGGTCAGCACGAACTGCACATACCAGCTGGCCTGCAACCCGATGGTCGACATCACCCAGTGGTGCATGCCCGGGATCAGATGCGATCCCATCTCCAGTACGAACACCGGCAGGGCCAGCACGCTGGCCAGTATCAGCGCGCGCTTGAGTTCAGCACGCTCGGCGTCCTTCTTCTCGCCGCCGTCATCGGCCTGCGCGCTGCCATCAACAAGACGGGCGCCGTACCCCGCCCTGTCGATCGCCGCCAGCAGCGCCTCCACGTCTGCTGCGCCGCGCACGGTGGCACGCTCGGTGGCCAGATTCACGCTCGCCGCGCTCACGCCCGGCACGGCCAGCAGTGCGCGTTCGACCCGGCCCACGCAGGACGCGCAGGTCATGCCCTCCACGGCCAGCTCCACGGTCGTGGCCGCAACCTCATAGCCGACCTTGTGCACCGCCTCGATCAAGGCGGCGCGGTCCACCGGCCCCGACGGACGGATATCGGCACGTTCCGTGGCCAGGTTCACCGAGACGCTGCCGACACCCTCCACCTTGGCCAGCGCGGCCTCGACCCGGCCTACGCAGCTCGCGCAGGTCATGCCTTCGATGGGCAGGCTGATCGGATCAGGCACGGAAGCGGCGGTGGTGGCGTGCGACAGACTCATGACGGGATTCCCGGATTCCTTCTGGACAGGAACAGGCTAAACCTTGCCATCGTGGGAAGGTCAAATCCAGCCTGTCCTGTCCGCCGGCCCAGCGTTCACTTCATCCGCGGGGCATGGATCCACCGGTCGAGGGTGGATCCATGGCGCGGGCTCAGAACGTGAACACGTATTCCAGCGCGAACTCGCGGCCAACCGCACCGAGCAGCCGGGTCGGCGCGAAATCGTAGTCCAGCTTGTAGGGATCCTTGTGGTTCCAGCTGGCCGAGTTGAAGACGTTGTTGACGTACACATTGACCTTGGCACGTTCAGTCACCTGATAGCCCACGTTGACGTTCCAGGTGATGAACGGTCCGACCCGGCCGTAGTAGCGCGCAGTGCGCTGGCCTGCATTCGGATTCGGATTCGGCGAACCATCGGGGCGCGTCGCAGGTTCCAGGCAGTCCAGCGAAGGACTGTCGCTGGGCACGTAGCCATCGGCGAACGGCAGGCAGCCGCCGGGATTGTCCAGGCGGTCGGTGCCCCAGTGGTAACGCACGCCCGGCACCGAGCCGATGCGGTCGGCATACACGTTCGCGTTCCAATGACCGCGCTGCCAGGCCAGGCTCGCTCGCAGCTTGCTGCGCAGGTCGCGGTCACGGCGCTGCGGATTCGGATCCGCGGCATAGCGCTGCTCCTTGGTCGACAGCTGGTTGGTGTAGTTCACGCCGAACTGGAAGCTTCCCCATGCTGCGCTGTCCCACCGGTAACGCGCGGTCAGGTCGATACCGCGGACCTCCCGGCTGGCCAGGTTGAACGGCCCCCGCTCGATCGACACCAGGCGGCCATTGCTGTCGCGGTTCACGCGCGCGAGGATGCCGGCGCAGTAGTCGGCACCGGCCGGATTGGCCCACGGCGTGCCGTCGATGTTCAGTCCCGTGCGGCAGCCCGCTTCGCTGGCCAGCACCTCGTCGGCGCCGACATCGACGATCATGTCCTCCAGCTTGATCGCCCAGTAGTCGGCACTGATCGAAAGATTGGACATCACATCCCAGACGAATCCGACCGTCCATGAGTCCCCCGTTTCCGAGCGCAGCAGCGGAGTACCGCGACGATTCACGTCGAACGTGTACCAGACATCGGTATTGCCCACTCCACAGTTGTTGACCAGATAGGCACCGCTTTCGATGCAACGCAGGCGGTCATAGGTCTGCACCTCGGAACTGCTGGGCTGCCCCAGCAGGTAGTGCATGTCAGGCGCGTGGAAGCTGGTGGCGTAGGAACCGCGTACCAGCAGCGACTCCACCGGCCGCCATTCCAGACCGACATTCCAGGTGGTCTCCTTCTGGCTGCCGATGTCCAGCGCCTCTGCATTGGCGTCGGCCTTGTAACTGCCGTAACGGTCATAGCGTGCCGCCGCGGTGGCGATCACGCTGTCCAGCAGTGGAATCTTGAACTCCACGCCCGCCGAGTAGCGCGTGCGCTCGCCGCCACCGCGATCAACGTTCTGCAGGTCGAAATCGATGCCGGCGCGAGGGTCGGGAGCGAGGTGATATCCCTGTTGCGCCACCTCGGCCACCGCCGCGAACGAAACAGGCCCCGCCCAGCCCTGGAACAACTCACCGGTGATGTCCGCCGACGCCTGGTTGACCCAGGAAGACGCACGGTTCTTCGCCACCGTACCCATCTGCCAGTACTGGTCCGGCGTGAGCGGGTTCCACCAGCGTGCTTCGTCCAGTGCGTAGATCGCTTCACCATCCGCCGTCGTACCCAGGCGCGGGCCGAGGAAGAAGTCATAGGACTTCTGCTCGTCCACTACATTCTGCCGCTCTTCCACGCGGTAGTAGGAACGGCCGATGGTGGCACTCCAGTCGAAGCGGTCCGCCAGGCGCCCGCGCAGGCCTGCACTCCAGTCCCAGGACAGCTCCCGGTTGGTGTTGCGAAGGGTGTCCAGGCCGCCCACTTCGTTGGGCGTGAACTGGCGCACGCCCAGGATCGCGCGGTTGCGGTTGGCATCCCAGTAGTACCCGTTGTCATCATCGATGAGCGTCACGCTGGGCGGATTGGTCCCCCAGATCGCCTCCGACCGGTACACCGCCAGGTTGGTCCAGCCCTGCAGGTCGCTGTCGAAATCGAACGTGGCATACAGATTGCCGGACACATTCTCGGCACCACCGGTCAGCAGCCAGTTGGCATAGTCGGCCGTCATGCCACACAACTGCCCGGTATTGGTGATCGTATCGGTGTTGTAGTTGTAGACCAGTCGATCGGCGGTGTAGTACTCGCCATCGAACTTCTCGCAGGTGCCGGTCGGCGGCGCCAGTCGCTGGCCGGTACCCGGGTCGATCAGGGCCAGGCCGGCGGTAGGACGGAAACCGACCTTGCGCTGTTCCATGTTCCAGGAGGGGCGCGGCGCATCATCGGCATCATCCATCTGCGGCCGGTCACGGCCGAACAGCGGATCGCGCTTGGTGTACTGCAGCGCGTAGGTCACGCTCCAGTTGTCTCCGGTCCTGCCACCCGCCCACGACAGATCCCAGGTATCGCGACCACCTTCAGTGGAGGTGCCGCCGCGCACGCGCACTTCGTCGCCGTCGTAGTGGGTCTTCAGGATGACGTTGACCACGCCTGCAATGGCATCCGAGCCGTAGATCGCAGAGGCGCCGCCGGTCAGGACCTCGATGCGCTCCACCGCAGCGGCGGGAATGTTGCCGTAGTTGGAGAAATTGGTCTCCCCGCCATAGGGCAACGGGTAGTCGGCCACGCGACGGCCATTGACCAGCAGCAGTGAGCGGTTGGGGCCCATCCCGCGCAGATTCAGGCCGCTGGCGTTGGGCGTGTGCGAGCCCCACTGCGACGCCGCCTCCACGGTGCCGGTGGCTTCGGTCAATGTCTTCAGCGCATCGTACACGCTGACAAAGCCTTCCTTCTGGATCTGCTGCGCGGTGATCACGTTGACGGGAGCTGGGCCTTCGACGCTGGCGCGCTTGATGCGCGAGCCGGTGACGGTGACCGCGTCGAGATCCTTGGTGGACGAGCCTGAGGTTTCCTGTGCATTGGCAGCCAGCGGAAGCAGGGCCAGGACCAGGGCCTGGGACAGCAGGTGACGACGATTGCGGACGAACTGAGCCATGTGGTCGCTCTCGGAGGGTGTGGTCGCACGGATGGGTGGTGGCGCGGCACTACGGAAGATCCAGGTGCCGGGTCGGTTCAAGCCGGTTCCGGCGCCCCCTGTGGATCGATCCAAACTAAAGCACGGCTGAACCGGAGAGAGCATTCCGCGACGCAACACGCCGCTGCGGATCCGCTGCCGTCCCCGCTTGAAAAGTAGATGAATCAGTGGCTTGCGCAGGTTGGCCGCCGCAGGCCGGAGATGAACTGATGACACGCGAGCGGCAGACCCGCGCGGAACCGACTTCGCCCGGTATCAGGACAGATCGCCGTCCAGCGCCCGCCGCAGCCCCGCCACGATTGCGGCATCGGTCTGATCCCAGTGCGGGTCCAGCCCGCGCAGTGCCGGGTTGTTGAACTGCATGGCCGAGTGCCGGCGGCTCTTGGCCGACGCGTGCAGCTCAACGCAGCCGCTGTGCCGCGCCACCGCAGCGATGTTGGCCGGGTTCAGGCCAGCACCCGCCATCACGCTGATGCGCCCCGCCGCCCGGGCGACCAGGCCTTCCAGCACGTCGACACCGGCAACCGCGCTGGCCTGTCCGCCGGACGTCAATACACGGCGGCACCCCAGAGCGATCACCTGCTCCAACGCCGCCGGAAGGTCGCGCGCGGCGTCGAAGGCACGGTGGAACGTCACCTGCAGCGGACCCGCCGCCTGGATGAGCGCGCGGCACAGGGGCAGATCGATATCGCCCTGCCGGTCCAACGCACCGATCACCACGCCATCGCAGCCCAGCGCACGGCACTGTGCGATATCGCGCAGCATCAGCTCGGCCTCCAGGGCGTCGTAGTGGAAATCACCCGGCCGCGGCCGCACCAGCACGAACAGCGGAATCGACAGGCGTTCGCGGGCCATGGCGATGCTGGCGAACGACGGTGTGGTGCCGCCCTCGGCAAGGTTGTCGAACAGTTCGATGCGGTCGGCGCCACCGGCCTGCGCGGCCAACGCCGAAGCCAGCGAGTTGCTGGCGATCTCCAGGGTGAGCCGCGTGCTCACGCCTGTGTGCTCGTGTAGATCGACGGTGAATCGCGCAGGTCGTCCTGGCGCTGCGCATCGCAGACGGCATAGACGAAACCGCGATGCAGCGCATAGGCGCCCACCTCGCCCTGCTTGTTCATGGCCAGGAAGCACACCTGCAGGGTCCTGCTTGCCTCGGGACGCTTGCGTACCACGCGGTCGATCGCCTCACGGCAGGCCTGGGCGGGCGTTCGACCCTGGCGCATCAGCTCGACCACCAGGAACGAGGCCGCATTGCGGATCATCTCTTCGCCCACGCCCGATGCGGTGGCGGCACCGACCTCGTTGTCGACGTACAGGCCGGCGCCGATGATCGGACTGTCGCCGACCCGGCCGTGCAGTTTCCAGGCCATGCCGCTGGTGGTGCAGGCACCGGCAAGATGGCCCCGGGCATCCAGCGCCAGCATGCCGATGGTGTCGTGGTTGTCGCTGTTGCCGGGAAGGCCACGTCGCTCGGCGTTGATCTGGGGCTGGTACTTCTCGGTCTTCAACCACTCGCGCCAGGCCGCTTCGGCCTGCGGCGTCAGCAGACGCCTGCGCTCGAAGCCCTGCTGCACGGCGAACTGCTGCGCCCCTTCACCCACCAGCAACACGTGCGGGCTGTTTTCCATCACTTTGCGGGCCACCGACACCGGGTGCGGGATGTCGACCAGCGCGGCCACCGCACCGCAGCGGCCATCGCCGTCCATGATGCTCGCGTCCAGGCTCAGCACGCCGTCCCGATCCGGATTGCCGCAATGGCCCACGGTGGGATTGCACAGCTCGCTCTCGGCCCAGCGTGCGCCGGCCTCCACTGCGTCCAGGGCACTGCCGCCCTGCGCCAGGACCTTCCATGCCGCCTGGTTGGCCGGCACACCGAAGTCCCAGGTCGAGACCACCTTCGCTCCGCCCTGCACACGTGCCTGTACGCCCGGCAGGGCGGCCATGCCTGCCGCCAGCGCTCCGGCCTGCAGGAACTGCCTGCGATCCACCATGTTGCCTCCCAGTCTGCAACGTGTCGCCGGCCCGATGCCGGCAGCACCGATCAATCGTGTACGGGGTACCGCGCCGCATGCCAGACGGCGGCGCCCAGCACGCCCAGTTGGCCGTGTTCGACCCGCCATACCGGCACCTGCCGCAGCACGTCGGCCAGCACGCCCTTGTTGAGGAAGCGCTCGCGGAAGCGGCCGTCGGCGAGGAAGTCCTGCACGTGGGTGGAAATACCGCCCGCCAGGTACACCGAGCGGGCGCCCACGGCGATGGCGGCATCGCCGGCCAGACTGCCCAACCAGGCGCAGAACACCTGCAGCGTCTCCACTGCAAGTGCGTCTTCGCCGCTGCGTGCGGCGCCGATCAGCGCTTCGGTGCTGGACCACACAGGCGTGACGCCACGCATCTCGCACAGGCACGGATACAGATTCATCAGACCGCTGCCGGACAGCACACGCTCGTTGTCCACATGTGGCCACCGCTGCAGCAGCCTGCCCAGCACCTCCAGCTCCAGCGCGTTGCCGGCCCCCAGGGCAGCGTGGCCGATCTCGCTGGGCAGCACCGGACGCCCGCCATCGGCGAAGCGCAGCGCCGCGCCCAGACCGGTACCGGCCCCCAGCACCAGCGCCGGAAACGCCTTCGCCGGGTCGGCATCGCCGTTCAATGGAACCAGGGTGTCGGCCTGCAGGTAGGGAATGGCCAGTGCCACCGCCTCGAAATCATTGATCAGCTGCAGATCGTCCAGACCGGACTGTGCGCGGGTGGCGGACAACGACACCGTCCACGGCAGATTGGCGTTGATCAGCACATCGCCATCGAGCAGGCCGGCGATGGCGACCACCGCCGACCGCACCGGCAGTGCGAGGCTCCGGGTGAAGTCGGCCAGAATCGCCGCCAGGCTGGAATGATCGGCACACGCGTAGGTGCGATGACTGCCCAGCCGTGGCGCCTGTCCCGGCAGCGTTTCAGCCAGCGCCAGGCGGGCAAAGGTACCGCCGACATCGGCGACGACCAGGCTTCGCGGAAGACCGCCGCGGGAGGAGTCGGTGGAAACCGGGGGCACTGCTGCGATGGTCACTCTGGCCTGCTTGAATCGATTGAATCGCACCGATTCTCAGGCATCAGGGTCGCTTTGCCTAGCGCGGCGCAGCGCCGGCAGCCGACCCTGCCATGGCCTTGTCCGCAGCGTCCGGGTGGCGGCAGCCGGGACGCAGCGCGCAGCGGCACCTGCGGATCAGGGCTCTGCGGTCTGCAGACTATAACGGGTGGTGGCGGTGAACACCGCACCATCCGGCTGGGTCGAACGCACGTCGATCCTGTGGTCGCCCACGGCCAGGTGGGTGGGCAGCGCGCCGCGCCACAGATGCGGCGAAGCGGTGGCTTCCGGCGAGCGATCGTAACCGCGCAGCACGCTGGACAGGTCGTCCGCCGCATTCTCCACCAGCAGCCGCGGGTCGGGCTGGCGGACCTGCTTCATCGGCTGCCATGCCCCACCGTCCACGCGGTACTCGACCACGCTCGCGTCCTCACCCATGTACACGTTGGCGTACACGCCCCACGCCGGATACGCGCCCTGGCGCAGCACCTTCGGCGCATGCAGGCCGATCTGTTCGCTGGCTGGCGCGCCGGCCACGCGATACTGCAGGCGATAGCTGCCGTTGCCAGCCACATCCAGCAACGCGTAGCCCTTTGGCGTGCCGTCGCTCATGGTGCTGTCCGGCACGCCGGCAGCATCCTTCACACCGGACCAGAACGCACCGCAGTTGGCACCGACGTTGTACTCGTGCAGGGGCTTTTCGCCGTGCCAGCCCTCGGCCTTGCCATGGTAGACATGCTGCTGGGTGTGGCTGTGGCCGCTCAGGACCAGCACGTTGCGGAAGTCCTTCAGCAGGTCGAACAGGCGCTGCCGGTCGGCGTGCCGGAAGCTCTCGCGACCCGGCGCTGCATCGAACAGCGGAATGTGCATGCCCAGCACCAGCAGGCGGTCGCGATGCAGACCCTTGAGGTAGGCGGCAAGGAACGCGAACTGATCCTCGCGCAGGCCACCGACATAGCTCGGCCTCGCCTTCGGGTCGTACACCACATCATCGAGGAACACGAAGCTGGCACCGCCCTCCTCCACAGCGTACGTGTCCGGGCCGTAGACGTTGCGCCAGCTGTCCAGCGAATGCTCGTCAACGGCGGCATCGAAATCGAGATCGTGATTGCCCGGCACATGGAACCACGGCACGCCCAGCTGCGTGGTGACCTTGTTGATGGCCGGATACAGCGTCAGGTCATCATTGACGATATCGCCGAGCGTCGTGCCGAGCCGCGCCCGGGTCTGGCCGACCAGCGGCGCCACGATGGACTGCTGGTAGTAGCCGATGTCCTTGAGGCTTGCGGTCTGTGAATCAGTGAACACCAGCATCTGGAAACCACGCCGGTTGTCATGACGATCCGTCTGCAGCGCGAAGTCCCAGTTGCGGGTGGCATCGCCGGTTGCGGCGATGCCACCGTACTTCAGTGCAGGCGAGCCGTTGGGCTGGAAATGACGCCAGAACGACGGCAGCCCGTCGCTCGCCTTCGGGAACGCGTACGCATCCGGCTTGATCACGAACACCGTCTGGCCCTCGCGCACGGGCAGGCTGTAGCTGCCATCGGCTGCGGTCTTCACGATGCGCTCGCCGTTGGACACCTGCACCCCGGCCAGGCCCGGGTCGGTCGCACCACGGCCGGGCCTGCCGTCGCGTTCCAGGTAGACCTTGCCGCTGACAACCGCATCCGCAGCCCAGGCCGGCGAGGTCAGCAACAGGCAGCACAGCCACGCAGCGGGCGATTTCATGGGCAATCCGGCAAAGAAGAGGACTGCCTATTGTAGAGCGGAGCCATGGCTGTCTGCCGCGCGGATGCAGCCGGGCCGGCGCCGGCGCCGAAAGCGCGTGCGGACCGCAGGCCACATGCAGCCATCAACGATGGCGCGTTTCCAGCACCCGGCGCGCGTCGTCAAGCGACAGGCCGCGTGCGCGCAGCAGCACCAGCAGGTGGTACAGCAGGTCCGAAGCCTCGCCCAGCAGCGCCGCGTCATCCTGTGCGACTGCGGCCAGAGCGGTTTCCACGCCCTCCTCGCCCACCTTCTGCGCGATACGGCGGATGCCGTCCTCGAACAGGCGGGTGGTGTAACTGCCGGGTGGACGCTGTGCTTCACGCGTGGCCACCAGTTGCCCCAGCCCGCCCAGGAAATCCTTCGGCGCCTGGTCGAAGCAGCTCTCCGCACCGGTGTGGCAGGTCGGTCCTGCCGGGCGGGCCAGCACCAGCAGCGTATCGGCATCGCAGTCCACGCTGATGGACTGCACCGCCAGCACGTTGCCGGACTGCTCGCCCTTGGTCCACAGGCGCTGCCTGCTGCGGCTGTAGAAGGTCATGTGCCCGACGGCAAGCGTCGCGGCCAGCGACTCCGCGCTGACGTAACCCAGCATCAGCACCTGCAGGGTATCGGCGTCCTGCACCACCGCGGGCAGCAGGCCGTCCCCCTTGCTCCAGTCCAGCCCCTGCAGGGCCTCCAGCGACGGTCGCACCTCAATAGACATCCCGTACCTCGATCTGCTGTTCGCGCAGGTAGCGCTTCAGGTCTGCAATGGCGATGGCGCCGCTGTGGAACACGCTGGCGGCCAGCGCACCATCCACGTCGGCGCGGTCGAAGGCCTCGGCGAAATGCTCCATCGTGCCCGCACCGCCCGACGCGATCAGCGGCACCTGGCACAACGCACGCGCCTGCTGCAGCTGGGCCACATCGTAGCCGCGGCGCACCCCATCGCTGTCCATGCAGTTCAGCACGATCTCGCCTGCGCCGCGGCGCTGTGCCTCGACGATCCAATCCAGCGTCCGTATGGGTACCGCTCGGGTCTTGTCCGGGTCGCCGCTGAAGCGGCGCACCCGCCATTCGCCATCGGCCTCGCGCACCGAGTCGACGCCGACCACCACGCACTGCACGCCGAACTCGGCAGCCAGCTCGTCGATCAGTGCGGGACGGCCCAGTGCCGGCGAATTGATCGAGATCTTGTCGGCACCGGCAAACAGCACCCGCCGTGCGGTTTCCACGCTGTCGATGCCACCGGCTACGCAGAACGGGATATCGATCAGCCGTGCGATGCGCTCGACCCAGGCCACATCGACCGAACGCGCCTCGGGGCTGGCGCCGATGTCGTAGAACACCAGCTCATCGGCCCCCTGGTCGCGGTAACGCTGCGCCAGCTCGGCGATATCCCCCATGTCCACGTGGTCACGGAAGCGCACCCCCTTGACCACCCGTCCTTCGCGCACGTCCAGGCAGGGAATGATGCGGCGACTCAGCATGCCAGCGCCTCCGCCAGGTCCATGCGCTGTTCCAGCAGCGCCTTGCCAAGGATGGCGCCGCCACAGCCGGCAGCACGCGCATCGGCCACGTCGGCCACATCGCGGATGCCACCGGAGGCCTGCACCTGCACGCCCGGCAGCAGCGACACCAGGTGCTGGTACAGGCCGATGTTCGGCCCGGCCAGCATGCCGTCGCGGGCGATATCGGTACACAACAGGTGGCGCATGCCCGCCCGTGCATACCGCAGCGCAAGGTCATCCAGGGTCACGCCCGCGTTCTCGGTCCAGCCATGCACCGGCAACTGCCACTGGCCCTGAGGGTCCTGGCGTGCATCCAGCGCGATGGTGATGTGATCGGCACCGAACGCCTGCAGCCAGCCGACCACTTCATCGGGCCTGCGCACTGCCAGCGACCCTACCACCACCCGGCTCGCGCCCGCATCGAGAATGCGCGCCACATCATCACGCCCACGCACACCGCCGCCGGTCTGCACCTGCAACGTCGTCTGCGTGCGAACCGCCGCCAGCAGCGGGGCCAGCGTGTAGCCACCGGCACGCGCTGCGTCCAGATCGACCAGGTGCATCCAACGCGCGCCCTGCGCGGCGAATGCCTGCGCGCGCGGCAGGGGATCGTCGCCGTAGTGCGTTTCCTGCGCGTAATCGCCCTGCCGCAGCCGCACCACACGGCCTTCGCGGATATCCAGTGCGGGGTAGACGGTGAAACTCATGCAGCGGTGCCCTCGAGGAAGTTGCGCAACATCAGCGATCCGGTATCGCCGGAGCGTTCGGGATGGAACTGCGCACCGAAGTAGCGCCCCTGCTCCACCACGGCAGTGAACAGGCCGCCGTGATCGCAGGCGGCCACCGTGTGGCTGTTCAATGGCGCCGCATAGCTGTGCACGAAGTAGGCGCTTGCACGATCAGGCACATCGCGCAGCAGCAGCGAGGACCGCAGTGGCAGCAAGCGGTTCCAGCCCATGTGCGGCACGCGGATGCCGCACGCCGGTACCAGCTTGCGCACCACCCCGGGAATCAGGCCGAGCGCTTCCACGCCGGCTTCTTCCGAGCGCTCGAACAGCAGCTGCATGCCCAGGCAGATGCCCATCAACGGCACCTCGATCCGTCGCAACGGCTCCACCAGTCCCTGCGCGTGCAGGCGCTGCATGCCCGGCCCTGCCGCACCGACGCCGGGCAGGATCACCCGCCGTGCGCCCGCCAGCCCCTCTGCGTCGCGCACCAGCCGGACACTGGCACCCAGCCGTTCCAGCGCATAGCGTACGGAACCCAGATTGGCGCCGCCGGCATCGATCAACGCGACTTCGCTCACAGAGCCCCCTTGGTCGAGGGGAGCGCCGTGCCCTGGCGCGCCAGTGCCGGGCGCAGCGCGCGGGCCAGCGCCTTGAAACAGGCCTCCACCTTGTGGTGGTCATTGTCGCCACGCACCTGCAGATTGAGATTCAATCCACCTGCATCGCACAGCGAGCGGAAGAAATGCGGCACCAGTTCGGTCGGCATGTCGCCAACGCGCTCACGCTTGAACTCGCCCTCGAAGACGAAATAGGGCCGGCCACTGAAGTCCAGCGCTGCGCTGGCCAGGGTCTCGTCCATCGGCAGGGTGAACCCGTAGCGGCCGATGCCGCGCTTGTCACCCAAGGCTTCGCGCAGCGCCTGGCCCAGCGCCAGCCCGGTGTCCTCGATGGTGTGATGCTCGTCGATGTGCAGGTCGCCCTCGGCGCGGATGTCCAGCGCAAAACCACCGTGCTTGCCGATCTGTTCCAGCATGTGGTCGAAGAACGGCAACCCGGTGCGGATGTTGGCGTCACCGGCGCGATCCAGATCCAGCTCGACGCGTATCTTCGTTTCCTTCGTGTTGCGCTGGACCACGGCCGTGCGCGGCGCATCGGCCAGTGCGTGGGCGATGCCCGGCCAGTCCCAGTCACCGCCGAACTGCTCCGTGCGCAACTGGAAGCCACGGATGTTGAGGTTGTCGGCGAACTGCAGGTCGGTGATGCGGTCGCCGACCATCGCCGAGCGTGCCCAGTCGATGCTGCGGTCCTGCAGGTAGGCCGTCATCAGGCCGATGCCGGGCTTTCGGGTCGGGGCATTGTCCTGCGGCCAGCTGCAGTCGATCAGCACGTCACGAAACACGATGCCCTGGCTTTCGAAGATCTGCAGCATCAGATCGTTCGGTCCGTCGAAGCTGGCGCGCGGATAGCCCTCGCTGCCGAGGCCATCCTGGTTGGTGACGATAACGAACTGGTAGCCGGCATCACGCAGCTTCAGCAGTGCCGGAATCACCTGCGGCACGAAGCGCAGCTTCTCGTAGGCGTCGATCTGGAAGTCGGAAGGTTCCTCGATGAGGGTGCCGTCGCGGTCGATGAACAGGATCGGGGTCATGCAACGGCCCTCCGGGCCGACAGGGCCGCAAGCACGCGGTCATTCTCTTCGGGGCTGCCGATGCTGATCCGCAGCGCATCCTCCAGCTGCGGGGCTGCACGCTGGTCGCGCACCACCACGCCGGCCGCCAGCAACGCATCGAACGCGCCCTGGGCATCGGCAAAGCGCACCAGCAGGTAGTTGCCTGCGGACGCATGGACCTGGCGTACGCCAGGCAGGCCCTGCAGCGCAGTGCGCAGGCGCTCGCGTTCGGCGATCACGGTGGCCACGCGCTCGCGTGTGCGTGCCAGCGCCGCCGGCTGCAGCGCCTGCACCGCCAGTTCCGCGCACGGCGTTGGCACCGGATACGGTGCCTGGCAGCGACGCAGCACCGCGATCAGTTCCGCTGCGGCGATCAACGTTCCGATCCGTGCCGCCGCCAGCGCATGGGCCTTTGAAAGCGTACGCAGCACTGCCACATTGGCGTGCGTGGCAAGCAGGGAGGTCGCCGAAGGACGCTGCGCGTACTCGACATAGGCTTCATCGACCACGACAAGCGCCCGACCGCGCAAGGCTTCGGCCACACGCTCGATGTCGGCCAGGGCGATATCGCTGCCGGCCGGATTGGAGGGCGCGCACAGAAACACCAGCTTCGCATTGCGTGCTCTGGCCGATTCGATCACCGCATCCAGGTCGGCGTGCAGGCCGTCGGCGGCATCGACCAGGGGCACCTCGATCAGAGGCGCGCCCTGCAGCCGTGCACAGACTGCATACATACCGAACACCGGCGGCGTGACCAGCACACCATCGCGCCCCGGCACGCACAGCGCACGCACCAGCAGGTCGATGGCTTCATCGCTGCCACGCCCAACCAGCACCTGTTGCGGCTGCACGCCGTACAGCGAAGCCAGTCCATCGCGCAACGCCTGTGGCTGGGGCTCTGGATAGCGCCGGCTGCGGCCCTCGGCGTCCGCGGGGTTGGCCCAGGCCGATTCGTTGGCGTTCAGCCAGACATCGCCCTGCACTGCCGCACTGCGCGCCGAGCTGTAACCTGCAAAGGCCTGCAGGTCGGTGCGCACCAGCGCCAGTACCTCGTCGATCCCGGCATTCATGCAGCCACCTCCATGCGCAGGGCAACGGCGCGCTCGTGCGCGTCCAGCCCTTCGGCGCTGGCAAGGGTGCGCGCGCAGCCGCCGATCGCCGCCAACCCGGCGGCGCTGGCACTCTGCACGCTGATGAAGTTCTGGAAGCTGGCCACGCTGACACCACTGTACGCACGTGCGGCGCCTGCGGTGGGCAGCACATGGTTGGTACCACTGCAGTAGTCGCCCAATGCCTCGGGGGTGTAATCACCCAGGAACACCGAGCCTGCGGCCTGCACCCGATCAAGCCAGCCGCGTGGTTCGCGCAGGGCCAGGATCAGGTGCTCAGGGGCGTAGCGGTTGCTGATCGCGAAGGCATCGGCCAGCGTGTCGACCAGGATCAGGCGCGACGCCGAAAGCGCCTCGCGGGCGATATCCTGCCGCGGCAGCAGCGCGACCTGGCGTTCCACTTCGGACTCGACCGCGGCCAGCATCGCGGCATCATCGGTCAGCAGCAGCACCTGCGAATCGGGGCCGTGTTCGGCCTGCGACAGCAGATCGGCAGCCACAAACGCCGGATTGGCACCGGCATCGGCAATCACCAGAACTTCCGACGGCCCTGCAGGCATGTCGATCGCCGCTGCACCGTTCTGCGCGACCTGCTGCTTGGCTTCGGTGACGAAGCTGTTGCCGGGCCCGAACAGTTTGTCGCAGGCCGGAACGCTGGCGGTGCCATAGGCCATCGCAGCGATCGCCTGCGCGCCGCCCAGCTTGAAAACGCGTTGCACGCCGGTCAGCCGGGCAGCCACCAGCACCGCCGGATCGGCGCTGCCGTCGGCGCGCGGTGGTGTGCACAGCACCACCTGCGGGCACCCGGCCAGCTGCGCCGGCACGCCCAGCATCAACGCCGTGGACGGCAACGGTGCGCTGCCGGCCGGCACATACAGGCCGACCCGGCCGATCGGCCGCAGCATGCGTTCACAGACCACGCCCGGCGCGGTCTCCACCGCATAGCCCTGGCCCATGCCTGCGCTGTGGAAGCGCGCGATGCGCCCAGCCGCTTCCACCATGGCCTGGCGCAGATCGCCTGGCACCGCCGCTTCGGCAGTCGCGAATTCGGCGTCAGACACTTCAAAAGACGGCAGTTGCACACCGTCAAAGCGTGCGGTGATCACACGCAGCGCCTCGTCGCCCTGCGCGCGCACCTGCGCGATCAGGGTCGCGACCGCATCGCGCGTCTGCTGGGCCACGGCCTGCACCGGGCGGGTCAGTGCCGCGCTGCGCGCAGCCTCATCAAGTTGCGACCAGATCAGACGATTCATGCCAGCGACCGCTCCACGCTCAACACCATCAGGCCCTGCGCGCCCGCACGCTCAAGCTCTTCCATGCGCTGCCAGCTCAGTGGTCCGGGGCACATGGTCTGCAGCCGCAGCGTGCCGCCGTCAGCCGGCAGGCGCTCCAGCGGCCCGGCATCGGCCAGCAGCTGGGCCAGGGCATCAACACGGTCTTCGCTGGCGCGGAACATCAGCAGCTTGCGGTCCTGCTTCTGTACCACGCCATCGAGACGGCGCAGCAGCATGGCGCGCAGGCCCGCTCGAGCGTCATCGGGCACGCGCACCGCACCGGCCAGCACCGCCTCGCTGTCCAGCAGGTTGTGCACCGGCACAAGCTGGTTGGCACGCAGGGTGGCACCACTCGACACCAGATCGCAGATCAGGTCGGCCGTGCCCAGCCGTGGGGCGATCTCAACCGAACCGGACAGCTCCACCACCTGCGCGTCCACGCCCTGCTCAACCAGCCATGCCTTGAGGATGGCGGGATAGCTGGTGGCGATCCGCATGCTGGCCAGCTGTGCCGGCCCCTGCCATTGCCAGTCCTCCGGCACCGCCAGCATCAGCCGGCACTGGCCGAAACCCAGCCCCCGCAGGGCCTGATAGGCATCCGGCAGGCCGATCTGGCGACGCGCGGCGGCCTGCTCGTCCAGTTCGTTGCGACCGACGATGCCCAGGTCGCAGACACCGTCGGCAATCAGGCCAGGAATGTCGTCGTCGCGCACCAGCAGCAGGTCCACCGGCAACGATTCTCCGTAGCAGAACAGCTTGTCGCGGCTTTCGCGCCAGCTCAGGCCGCAGGCACTGAGCAGGTTGCGGGCGGGCTCGGCAAGCCGCCCGCTCTTCTGGATGGCGATACGCAGCCGGTCTCGTGCCGGGGCTGCCTGGGTTGCACTCATGGGAAGGTCTCGAAGTTCGGTACGGGGCGCGGATCAGCGCGAGGCCAGACGGTCGATGGCAGCGGCATAGCCTCGATGGCCATGCTCGAGCGAGCGCGCCACCCGCCCGGTGGTGGTCACGCTGACCCCGGTGCGTTCGTGGATCTCGCGGTATGGCACCCCCTGCTGCAGCAGCGGCACCACTTTCCAGCGGTCGGCCATGGCCTCCAGCTCGGCCGGAGTACACAGGTCACGCAGGAAAGCCATGACCTGCTCCGGCTCACGCAGGGCCGCGAACGCCTGGGCCAGGGCTTCCAGATCGGCCTGGGGGTCTTTGGCGGCGATGTCGGGGCGGGCTTTCACGGGGCGGTTCTCTTGCATCAATGTAATAGCGCGCTAGTACATTAGCGCATTCTTGCGCAGTGCGTCAAACCACCCCATCGCCTCCACCCGAGCATTCAGGTTCCGGAAACGAAAAACGCCCGCCAGAGGCGGGCGTCATCCAGGTCAGCGCCGCCCCACCGGGAGAGCGGCGGCACGGCAATGTCAGTTCACACCATCACCTTCGACTGTTCCAGTTCCACCTGCAGGGTGCTGGCCAGCTCCTCGCGGGATACCTCGAACTGCTGCTCGCGGAGCAGATCCTTCACCGCCACCACCCCGCGCGCCAGTTCGTCCTCGCCGGCGAGCGCCACGAAGCGGATGCCCGCCTTGGCCGCGTACTGGAACTGCTTGCCGATCTTCTTCGGCTCCATCTGCACTTCGGTGTTGATGCCACCGGCCCGCAGGCGGCGGGCGATATCCAGTGACTGCGCCATGCCCTGCTCGTCCATCAGCGCCACCAGCGCCTGCACGCTGCTGGCCTCGATTCCGTCGATCAGGCCCGCCTCACGCAGCTGCCAGAACAGGCGCGACAGGCCGATCGAAATGCCGACGCCGGGCAGCTTCGACTTGCTGTAGTGGCTGGCCAGGTCTTCATAGCGGCCGCCGGAGCAGATCGAACCGATCTGCGGGTGGTCGGTCAGCGTGGTCTCATAGACGGTGCCGGTGTAGTAATCCAGGCCACGGGCGATGGAGAAGTTGAGGCAGTAGGCACTCTCCGGCACACCCAGCGCCTGCACCAGCTGCAGCACTTCGCGCAGCTCTGCCACGCCGGCACGCAGCGTTTCCGAGGACCCCGCAGCGTCCTCCAGCGCCGAAAGCTGGGCCAGCGCATCGGCATGCCCCTGCGAACGCACGGCCACGAATGCCAGGATCTTCTCGACCTGTCCGGCCGGAATGCCGAACCCGTCGCCCACCAGCGTCTCGCGCACGTAGTCGGCGCCCCGCTTGTCCAGCTTGTCCACTTCACGCAGCACCGCCAGCTGGCGCTCGCCCTCGGCCACGCCCAGGCTTTCGAAGAAGCCACGCATCAGCTTGCGGTTGTTCAACTGGATGCTGAAGTCTCCGATGCGCAGCTCCGAGAACACCGCGTGGATCACCGCCAGCACTTCGGCGTCGTACCGCACGCTCAGGCTGTCCTTGCCGATCACGTCGATGTCGCACTGGTAGAACTCGCGGAAACGGCCGCGCTGGGCACGCTCACCACGGTACACCCGCTGCATCTGATAGCGCCGGAACGGGAATGTCAGTTCGTGCTCATGCTCAGCCACATAGCGCGCCAGCGGCACGGTCAGGTCGAAGCGCAGGGCCATTTCCGGAAGCGAGCGGTCACCCGACTCGGCGGCATTGGCCAGCGCACCGGTGGACTGCACGAAGTACACCTGGCGCTCGGTCTCACCACCGGACTTGGTCAGCAGCACATCGGACAGCTCGAACACCGGCGTCTCCACCGGCAGGAACCCGAAGCGCTCGTAGTTGCGGCGGATGACGTCCAGCATGCGCTGGAACGCAATCTGCTCGCGCGGCAGCAGCTCAAGGGTGCCGGGCGGGGTACGGGGCTTGATCACGGGAGCAACTCCTGCTGGAACGGGACGTGGGAGGGGGCGACATTCTAGCGCCCTGGAGCGCGCGGCCGCCTGACGCAGGGTCGAACAGCCGCTTGAAGTATCATAAGGCCCTCCCCGCCCGCGATACGCCCACGCACCATGTCCCGGCCTTCCGGCGCCCCGTCCGCCAACAACGACACCGCCGGGCAGTCCTGCTCCACGTTGGACTGCCTGCACTGCTCGGTCCGCCACCTGGCGGTGTGTTCGGCGCTGTCTCCTGATGAAGTGCAGGCACTTGAACAGGTGACCGTCTCGCAGGCGGTGACGATGGGCAGCACCCTCGCCCGCACCGGCGAAGAGCGCCAGCATGTCTATACATTGACCGCCGGCGCACTGCGCCTGGTGCGGACGTTGGCCGACGGCCGCCGCCAGATCAATGGCTTCGTGCTGCCGGGCGACTACCTGGGCCTGAGCGGCAGCGACCATCACCGCTACGACATCGAGGCGATCGCTGACAGCCGGGTCTGCCGCGTCGCGCTGCCGCAGATGAAGGCGCTGCGCGGGCGTTATCCGCACCTGGAGCGCAAGCTGCTGCAACGCGCCTGCCAGGAGCTGGACGCTGCGCAGGATGCGGCCCTCGCCCTGGCGCGGCTGCAGCCCGCGGAAAAGCTGGCTGACTTCCTGCTGCGCCTGGCCGCGCGCGAGGCGCGGCTGGGCGGCGACGGCCTGCGCGTCTCGCTGCCGATGGGGCGCGGCGACATCGCCGACCACCTCGGCCTGACCATGGAGACGGTCAGCCGCACCTTCACCAAGCTGCGTCAGCAGGCGCTGATCGCGCTGCCGCACCTGAACGTCGTGGAGATCCTCGACGAGGACGGGCTGCGCCAGCTGGCGGGCGACGTCCAGGGTTGAGCGTCGCGCCACGACCTGCGCCCGGTGGTACCGGGCGCCCCACCCTGCCCCTTGCTTCAGACGACACCGCGCCATGCCCGGCACCTGTCCGTCAGCGCAGCAGCACCTCGCGCAGCGCCGCATAGTCGGCAGCCAGCGGTTCCGCATGCGCGGGACGCTGCAGCAGCGCCGCCAGCGCCGGAGGCACCGGCACTGCTTCGCCGATCAATGGCTCCACCACCGCCTCGAACTTGGCCGGGTGCGCGGTTGCCACCACCGCCCAGTCGCCCTTCGCCCCGCCCGCGCGGAGGTCCTGCAGCACCTTCACTGCCGTCGCGGTATGCGGGCAGAACAGCTCGCCCCCACTGGCGTGCGCACTGGCGATGGTGGCGCGGATGGTCACATCATCCACCGCGAAAGCACGGAGGGCTGCGCGCAGTTCGGCATCGTCGCCGTCGTACAGCCACCGCAGGCGCTCGAAGTTGCTCGGCGCGCCCACATCCATCGCATTGGCAACCGTGGCGACACTGGCCTGTGGCTGATACGCGCCGCCCTCGAAGTACTTCGGCAGCACATCATTGGCATTGGTGGCCAGCACGATCTGGCCGATGGGAACCCCCAGCGTGCGTGCCAGCACCGCAGCCATCGCGTTGCCCAGGTTGCCGGTCGGCACCACCAGATTGAGCCGGCGCCGATGCTGCCCATGATGGGCCAGTGCCGCATGCGCGTAGTAGCTCATCTGTGGCAGAAGACGCCCCAGGCTGATGCTGTTGGCCGAACTCAGCGGCACGTCCACCTGCAATGCCCGATCGGCCAGCGCCTGCTTGACCATGGCCTGGCAGTCGTCGAACGAACCCGCCACGCGCAGCGCCTGGATGTTGTCGCCGAAGCAGCCGAGCTGGTGCGCCTGGCGCGGCGATACCCGGCCATCCGGATACAGCACCACCACGCGCACGCCCGGTTGGCGATGGAAGGCCGCCGCCACGGCGGCACCGGTATCACCGGACGTGGCAACGACGATCGTCAGGTCGCGTCCCTTGCCCGCCTGCAGCCTCGACAGCGCGCCTGCCAGGAAACGTGCACCGATGTCCTTGAAGGCCGCAGTGGGACCATGGAACAGCTCGAGGACGTAGTCGCCACCACCAAGCGGACGTAACGGCACCGGAAAATCGAACGCCTCACGGCAGATCGAAGGCAGCGCCTCCTGCAGCGCGTCGCCGTCGAAGAAGGGTGCCAGCAGATCGGCAGCGGTTTCGGCGAGGGTCTCGCCCTGCTGCACATGATGCGGCGCAGGCAAGGCGCTGGGCACATACAGCCCCCCATCGGGGGCGAGGCCGGCGGCGATGGCGGCACTCAGGCCGACGGCCGGCGACTGGCCGCGGGTGGAAACGAATTGCATGGGATCGGCATCCAGTGAGAGGAAAGAAGTCAGCACAGTCGTGCTCCCGCCGCGTCCAACGGCGAGACCCACGCGTCACTGTCGAAGCCCGCAGCCGCAAATGCCGCGCGGACCTGCCCTGCGGCAGCCTGCGCCTGCACCGCATCTTCGAACCAGGCGAACACGCTGGGACCGGCACCGGAAATACCCGCGCCCATTGCGCCCGCCGACAGCGCGGCGTCACGCGCTGCCTCGAATCCCGCGATCAGGCCGGCACGTCGTGGCTCGATCAGCACATCGCGCAAGCCGGCGCGCACCAGCGTGGCATCGCCGCGATGGCAGCCGCTGAGGACCAGGGCCAGATTCGCGCTCTGGGCGACAAACTCGCGCAGCGCGTAACTGCCCTGCAGCGCCTGCCGTGCCCTGCGCGTTTCCAGCACGGCATGCGGATGCACCAGCAGGCTGTGCCAGCACGCAGGCACCGGCACCGACACCACCCTGTCGGCGGTGCACAGCGCCAGCCCGCCCGCCAGCAAGGGTCCGACGTTGTCGCCATGGCGACCGCCGCTGGCCACCGCTTCGCCGTCGAGCGCGTGCGGATACAGGGCGGCGCGTGGCAGCGGCGCATCCAGCAGCGCGTTGGCTGCAACCAGTGCCGCGACGCAGGATGCTGCTGAGCCACCCATGCCGGAGCCGAACGGAATGCCCTTGTCGATCTCCAGCTCGAACCCGTAGCCCAGGCCCAGGTCCTCGCGCAGTGACAGCAGTGCCGCGCCAGCCGTGTTGCCCGCTGCCTCCAGTGGAAGCTCGACCGCACTGCCACGGATCGCCGCGATACGCACCACAGGCTCATCGATGCGGCGCACGCTGACCGTGTCGCCGATACCGGCGATGGCATGGCCCAGAATGTCGAACCCCACTGCCACATTGGCCACTGATGCCGGTGCGAATGCACGTGCGATCACAGGCGCGCCCCTTCACCGGCCGCCACCCGCAGCAGGTCGGCAAACACGCCTGCAGCCGTGACCTCCGGTCCCGCGCCGGGCCCCTGCACCACCAGCGGATTGTCACAGTAGCGGCGGGTGCGGAACTGCACCACGTTGTCGGTCAGGCGCAGGTTGGCGAACGCGTGTGCCGCCGGCAGCTCGTGCAGACCCACCGACGCGCCGTCCGCGTCAAGCCTGGCCACATAGCGCAGCACTGCGCCGCGCTCGCGCGCGTCCTGCAGGCGTTGCTGCAGTGATGCATCAGACTCGCCCAGGCGGGCCATGAAGTCCTCGACGCTGCCTTCGCGAAGCAGCGCCGGCACCAGGCTTTCCACTTGCACCTGTTCAAGACTGAGTGCGTGGCCGGCCTCGCGCGCCAGGATCACCAGCTTGCGCGCGACATCCACGCCCGACAGGTCATCGCGGGGATCCGGCTCGGTGTAGCCCATCGAACGCGCCTGCGCCACCAGCGAGGAGAACGGCTGGCTGCCGTCGAAGCGGTTGAACAGCCAGGCCAGCGTGCCCGAGAAAATGCCTTCGATGGCCAGCACCTCGTCGCCGGTATCGACCAGGTCGCGCAGCGTGGTGATCACCGGCAGGCCGGCGCCCACCGTCGCCTCATAGCGGAAGCGCGCGCCGCTGGCCGCCGCCGCCGCACGGATCCGCTGGTAGCGCGACAGCGGGCCGGCGCCTGCCTGTTTGTTCGGGGTGACCACATGGATGCCCGCGGCCAGCCAATCGGCATAGCGCTCGGCGACCTCGCTGCTGCCACTGCAGTCGATCACCACCGCATGCGGCAGGTGCGCGGCCAGCAGATGCTCGGTGAAGCGGTCGAGATCGCTGGCCTCACCGCCCGCCTGCAGCGCCTGCCGCCAGTCGGCATGCAGACCATCGGCCTCCAGCCGCATCCGCGAACGCGATGCCAGTGCACGCAGGCGCAGATCGACATTGGCCTTGGCCAGCAGCTGCGGGCGCGCCGCCAGCAACTGATCCAGCAGCGCGGCACCGACGTTGCCCGGCCCGATCACGCCCACCGCGAACGTCTGCGGCGACAACCAGAATCCGGCGTGGGCGGCGCGCAGCGCGCGCGTCGCGTCAGCGCTGTCCACGGCCACCGAGATGTTGCGCTCGGAGGAACCCTGGGCGATCGCCAGGATATTGACCTGCGCCCGGCCGAGCGCCTCGAACAGGCGCGCAGCCACACCGGGCTGGCCCGCCATGCCATCGCCCACCGCCGCCAGCACGCTGACCCCTTCGTGGACCTGCACGCGCTGCACCTGGCCAACCGACAGTTCATGGGCAAAGGCCTGCAGCAACGCTCCGCGGCCACGGCCCGCTTCGGCAGCCCGCACCACGCAGCAGATCGAGTGCTCCGAAGAACCCTGCGAGATCATCACCACCGACACCTGCGCCTGGCGCAACGCTGCGAATACGCGCTCGGCGGTGCCGGGCACGCCGATCAGGCCGGTCCCCTCGAGATTCAGCAGGGCCAGGTCGGGACTCAGCGTGAGCCCCTTCACCGGTCCGCGGGGCGAGCGCTCGGCGCTGATGCGCGTACCCGGATGGGCCGGCTGGAACGTGTTGCGGATGAAGATCGGCAGCCCCAGCCGGATCGCCGGCGACATCGTCTGCGGGTGCACCACTTTCGCGCCGAAGTACGCCAGCTCGCAGGCTTCGTCGTAGCTCAGCGACTCCAGCTGCACCGCCTCCGGCACCAGTCGCGGGTCGGCCGACAGCACACCATCGACATCCGTCCAGATGTGCAGCTCGTCGGCATTGAACAGCGCGGCGAAGATCGCGCCGGAGTAGTCACTGCCGTTGCGGCCGAGGGTGGTGATGCGGTCGTTGCGGTCCCGGGCGACGAACCCGGTGGCGACCACGCGCGTCTGCGGATGCTGCAGGCGCCATTTCGCCAGACGGTCGGCGCTGGCTTCCCAGTCCACATCCACGCCCAGCTCGCCGTGGCCGACCACGAGCACGTCGCGTGCATCAAGGACGGCGCAGTCCTCGCCGCATGCGCGCAGGTACGTACCGAGCAGCTGCGCGGAGAACACCTCGCCCAGGCCCTGCACGCGGTCAAGCACTTCACGCGGCAGCTCCCCGATCACGGTCAGCGCGGCCAGCACTTCGGACAGCTGCTCGAAACGCGCGTCGATCCACTCCACGGTGTCGCCCACCTGTTCGCCGAGCAGGGCCACCGCAGCCCCACGATGGCGGGCACGCAACGCATGCCAGGCCTCGCGCCACCCCTCGTCTCCCCGCGCCGCCAGCTGGGACAGTTCAATCAACGCATCGGTGACGCCCTTCATGGCCGAGACAACGGTGACCTGCTGCGATTCGGGGCGGGCCCGCAGCAGGCTGCCGACGTGGCGGTAGCGCTCGGCGTCGGCCACCGAAGTGCCGCCGAACTTGTGCACGACCGTGGACGGCGCGGCCAGCTCGGCCGGGGCAACAGGAGGGGGGAGAACGTGGGAAGACATGCAGACCTCGGCAGGAGGCCCCGTCGCATGCAGGTGTCGAGTTTCCCCGCCACCTGGATGGTGCGGGGCCGTGGTTTTCGGGAGTTACACGAAGACGACGGGCCGCACCAGGGCAGTGGTGACGGTGGTGGTGGTAATGGTGGTGATGGCGGCCGGTGCAGTCGGACGCCCCGCGATAGCGGGTGCAATCAGACTGACGGTGGCGGCATCAAGGACCATGACGGACAGAAAACACTGTTCAGCCCGCTGCTGTCAAGTGCTGCAGCGCAAAAACTCCCTGCGCCGATCATCTGCCAACGTGCCGTCATTTGGTTGCAACTGAGACAAAGCAGCGATCGTCGACTCTGAGATGGCCATTCAGCCGGCATGTTCGGCGATCGCGCGTGGCGCGCGGTGAGCGTGCGCGCACAGCATCACTCCCGCCACCAGGAACACGATCGCCAGTGCCTCCAGCACGGTTGGCCAGCGCTGCTGCCAGGCAAATGCGTACAGCAGCGCGAACAGGGTTTCGAACACGATCATCTGCCCGGTCAAAGTCAGCGGCAGCAGACGGCTGGCACGGTTCCAGAATGCGTTGCCCACGATCGACGCCACGACCGCGACACCTGCGCTGATGGCCCAGAATGCGCCCCATTGTGCGGCCGTATGGCTGCCGGCGGACCCGGCGAAGGCCATCGGTACCAGCAGCAGGGACAACCCGCCGGTGGTGACACCCGTCAGCAACGACCAGTCATGGCTGGACAGATCCGGGCGCCGCGCCAGCCAGCGGCTGTTGCCGATCGAGTACAACGCCCACGAGAACAGTGCACCGAAGGCACACAGCAGGCCGATCAGGCGCTGCCGCCAGGGCGTCGCCAGGTGTTCGGACATCAGCGCCTCCCACCCGACCAGGGCCACGCCGAGCACGCACAGCGCCAAGGCGGGCAACAGCTGCTTCAGGGGAACCGCCCCCTGCTCGCGCACGCCCACCAGGGTCACCACGACCGGAATCAGGCCGACGATCAGCGAGGCCGCAGCGCCACCGGCCCACTGCACGGCCGTGGCCAGCAGCAGGAAGTACACCAGGTTGCCCGCCAGGCTCAGCCACAGCAGGGCGTACCATTCCGCGCGCCCCAGCCTCGGCGCCAGCCGCATCCAGCGCGGCAGCAGCAGGATCACGGCGATGAGGCCATAGACCAGATAACGGCCGGCAGACAGCTGCAGGGCATTGAACGTGTGCAGCACGGCGGGGGCCAGGAACACCACGCCCCACAGCGCGCCCGCGGCTACGCCATTGGCGATGCCCAGGACCATCGGATTGTTGCGCATTGCGGATTCTTCGGGGGAGAAGAGGCCGCGCAGTGTAGCCGCCCACCGGACGACCTCTCTTGACCCAGGCTATTGCTGTCCCGGCAGAGCCGGACGCACTCGGCGGCGTTCCCGCAGCGCCATGGATCAGAGGCTGCCCCGCCGCCAGGCCGCAGGGGTTACGCCGCTCTCCCGGCGCAGCGCTCGGGTCAATGCGCTCTGTTCGGAATACCCCGCGGCCAGCGCAATCTCGCTGATCGGCAGCGCACTGGTCCGCAGCTGGTGCTTGGCCCAGCGCAGGCGGCAGGCACTGACGCAGGCCTGCGGACTCAAGCCGAATTCGCGCTGGAACAACGCATGCAGCCGGCTTTCGCTGACGCCGACGAATGCCGCCATGCGCGCGACCGGCCAGGGCTGCCCCGGGTCGGCCTGTACCGCCGTGCACAGCCCCTGCATGCGCGCGCCACTGCCTGCCGGTGCAAACACCCTCAGCAAGGCAGGCAGCAGCAACGGCAGCGGCTGCCCCTGCCGCACCTCGGCCAGCCCCTGGCGCAGGGCCAGCGGCAGATGCAGCCACCGCTGCCTGCACAGGTGCTCCTGCGTGTCGTCGTCCAGAACATCCGGACCGCAATCAACGATCACGAAACCGTTCGGACCCTCCGCCATCTGGTCATGCGCCTCGCCGGCGGCCACGAATGCGCCCTGCAGAAGGTCCAGCCGGCCGCCCCGCCCTTCCAGCTCGAACTGCAGCTCGCCCTGCAGTGGCAGCACCCATTGCGCGTAGTCGTGGCGATCCAGGCCGGTGGCCTGGCCATAGTGCCGGAGGTGGAAAATGGCGCCCATTCGGCAAGTCTGCGCGCCTGACACCGGCGGTGCAATTGACTGCTATAGTCGGGCCGTCTATCCAGCAAGGAGTGCAGGTCATGGCATATCGACAGGTTTCCCTGGCTCTGGCCGCGAGCATCGGCCTGTCCCTTTCCGTCACCGCCAGCGGGCAGGAACGCCGGGCGCCGGCACCGCACTGCCTCGACGCCGTGGGCGTGCAGGAGGTGGAGCAGGCCTCGCCGCGCTCGATCGCCGTCCGTGCCGCTTCCGGCCAGGCCTATCGGATCGACTTCAGCGAAGACTGCCCGAACGTGCGTGCGGCCACCTCCCTGAAGCTGGAAGCGCCGGCAGGCTGGGCCTGCGGCCGCCCCAGCGAACGCGTTGTCGTGGACGGGCACAGCTGCGCGGTCAGCGCGGTCAGTCCAGTGCAGAACCGCGACTACGCCACTGTCGCCCGTGACAGTGACCGCCTGAGCACCGCGACCCTGCCTGCGGTGACCATCAGCGAGCGACGCGAGCAGCGCCGCAGCTTCGGCGGATCGCCCTCCTACTGTTTCGCAACCCGCAACGTCCGTGCCTGGTCCTCCGATCAGCAGGGACTGCTGGTGGAGACCAATCCACGCCGCAATGGCGGCCACCGCTACTACCGCGTCGAACTGGGCGGCAGTTGCCGCCAGCTGGACCGCGCGCCTCAGGTCAGCTTCCAGTCCGGGCTGCAGAACGGCCTGATCTGCGGCAATCCCGGCGATCGCATCCTCAGTGCGGAGTTCGAGCCCGGCGACGAGCGCGGCCTGGGGCCGCTGCCGCTGTATACCCGCGGCAGCTGCCAGATCCAGGCGGTCTACCCGGCCGCGACCCAGGCGTCGAACTAGCTCCCGACACCGAGGAAGGTGAACGGTGCGCTGGGAACGAAATGCTCCAGCGCATCGCCGGAGAAGGTGTTGCGCTGGTCCTTGCCCAGGTCCAGCTTGAGCACCTTGCCACCGAAGTCGATCCTGTTGAGGTCCACCCAGAACGTATTCGGCGTCATCGCGGACTCGAAGAAGTACAGGCGTCGCTTGTGGTCGGCCACGGTGCGCCAGCGCGTGGATGAGATGTTGGGCTCGCCCGGCGTGGTGATTCCGTACGGCACCGAGACATTGCGGATCACACTGAACACACTGGCCAGTGCCACCACGGGGTCTTCCGCCTTGGGAATCGCATTGATGTAGAACGACGCGCGTGCAAAACGGTCGGCCGATCGGTTGGTGCCCGGCAGCATCACCGTGCCGCCGATCTGCTGCCAGTAGCTGTTGAGCGCAAGCTGATGCTCGAAGATGGGCGAATTCGTCATCACCTGGTAGCGGCGATCATGATGGATGACCTGACGGCCACCGATGTATTCCACGATCGCGCTGTCGCCGCTGGCATCGGACAGAGAGAGATGCAGGGTCGCCTGCCGGTCCTCGCCGGGCACCTTGTCGGTGACGATGGAGTACGGCTCGCGCTGCAGCGCCGCCACGGCCTCTGCAACTGTCGCGAAATTATCCAGCACGTACTGCGCCCACAATGAAATGGCCAGGCCGGGCTTGCTGCCGCGCTGCTGCGGATACTCCGATTCCACCAGCCATAGCAGATTGGCGACCAGCCCCTTCTCGTTCATGCCATCGGTGGTCGACACATCGTAGCCGGTGGCCACCACGCTGCCGTACCGTGCAGTCCATGCCAACGACTTCGGCCCGGCCTCGCCGGTCCGTGCAATTCCGCGCGGCAACACGTACAGGTTGGTCGCCACATCGACCTTCCAGTCCATCGACCGCGCCGTGATCACATCGCCGTTGTCACCCAGATAGACCGCACGTGTGCAGGCCAAGGCAGGCATTACAGCGCCTGCCAGGGCCGCCACCAGCAGGGCGGCCCCTGTGTGCTTCATCCGTACCATGTTGCCCCCTTCCATGCCCTGGAGATCCAATCTCAGCGCATGCAGGGTGAGACAGCGGTGAAGCCCGGCGCCCCTGCCGCGACTCAGCCGGCGTGGAGCGCCGGCTGCACGATGTCGGCGAGCAGGTCCACCGCCGTCGGCGCCGCGCGGTCGCCCTGCAGCGCACGGCTGAATCCGGCCCAGTCGCCCACCGTGAGTCCATGCAGCATGGACGCCTCCACCTGCAGGACACGCATCGCCCAATAGGGAAACTGGCGCTGGCCAAGCCGGCTGCGCGCCAGCTCGACGATGTCGACATGGCTGCCGGCCTGCAGGATGCGCTCATAAACCGAATCAATGCCATCCGGCGGCCCTTCGATGTACTGCAGGAAGCGCCCGCCATCATGCAGCAGCACCCCGGTCACGCCAGCCAGCTTGTTGAAACGGGCGGCGTCGTCCACCAGCGCCTTCAGGCGATCTGCGGAAAGATCCGGCAGCGCCTGGCTGACGTAGGCGATGGCTCGCAATGGCATAGCGCTTCCCTGGCAAGATATGCAGCCACGGTAGCAGTTGCGGATGAGCCCGTCATAAGGCTGCGCCCCGCTTGCTGAAGAATTCAGGTTCAGGCCATGTCCGGTCCACCGCACCGCCGTGGCAGTGCCGCCTCCAGCACAACCTGCCCCGCGTCGTTGCGCGCGGTCAATCGACCGCCGTGAGCGCGCACGAACTGATCGACGATGTACAGCCCCAGGCCGAGGCCCTTGCTCTGGTGGAAGCTGGCCTTGAAGGGCTCGAACAGCCGCGGCAGCAGCGCCGCGTCGATGTGGCCGGCATTGCTGACCCGCAACACCACCCGCTGCGGGTCACGCCCGTCCAGTTGGACATGTGCTTCGCCGGCATGCGTCAGTGCGTTGCCGATCAGGTTCGATGCGACCTGCCCCAATCGGTCCATGTCGCCCTGCAGGACGGTATCGCCCTGCGCCTGGAAGCGGATCCGCTCGAGTCCGTGGGCACTGCCCGCCTCCGCAATGACCGCGCGGGCCAGGGCGTCGAGGTCGCAGGTCGTGGTCTGCAATCGCAGGCCGCCGCTGCGGATGCGCGAGAAGTCCAGCAGCTGCTCGACCATCCGTGCCATGCGCAGCGTGCTTGCTTCCAGGTGCTGCAATGTCTGCTGTGCAGCGGAATTGCCCGCAGGCAGTTCCAGGCTGAGCTTGTCCGCGCAGAGCAGGATGGCTGACAGCGGCGTCCGCAGGTCGTGGGTAAGCACCGCGGCCATGGTCTCGTTCAACTTCAGCGCGCGCTCCAGGGCTTCGTTGCGCACCTTCAGCAGCTGCCGCTGCTGGTACAGCTCGATGAACACATTGACCTTTCCGAGGATCACCTGCGGCGCCACCGGCTTGTGCAGGAAATCCACCGCGCCGGTCTCGTATCCCTTGAACGCGCGCACCGGATCATCCGGCGACGCGGTGAGGAAGATGATCGGCACGTCGCGGCTGCGCAGCGAGCCCCGCATCAGTTCCGCCAGCGTGAAGCCGTCGATCTCGGGCATGTGCACATCCAGCAGCGCCAGCGCCACCTCGTGCTCGAGCAGCAGTTCGAGCGCCTGGGCGCCGGAGCTGGCCAGCAGCAGGTTGACGCCCTCGCGCTGCAGCAGTGCCTGCATCGCCACCAGGTTCTGTGCAACGTCATCGACGATCAACAGGTTGACCGGGGCCTGGGCCTGCGCAGGGTCCGGTGGCAACAGGTTCATGAAAACAACTCCTTCAAGCGGCGACACATCAGTTCAAGGGGCAGCACCGCATCGGCGCCGGCATGCTGCAGGGCCGAGGCCGGCATCATGGAAGCTTCGGCCTCTTCGGGGCATTGCAGCCAGGCGCGACCTCCCGCCTCGCGCACTGCCGCCACGCCTTCGGAGCCGTCACTGCTGGCGCCGGTCAGCAGCAGTGCCAGCACTCGCGGACCAAACACCGCCGCGGCCGATTCAAACAGGGGGTCGATGGCCGGACGCGAATACAGCACAGGGGGATCGATCGACAGGGCAACCGAGGACCGGTCTTCCACCAGCAGGTGATAGTCCGGCGGCGCAAACGTCACCGTACCGCGCTCTATCGGCTGCTTGTCCTCCGCCTCGCGCACCGGCACCGCGCAATGCGGCGCCAGCACCTCGACGATGCGGCTGTTGCGGTCACGGGGCACATGCAGAACCACCAGCACCGGCACCGACAGGCCCGCCGGCAGCGCCTGCACGATGGCCTGCAGGGCAGCGACCCCGCCAGCGGATGCACCGACCACCATCACCTCCGGCAGACCGGCGTCATTCATCAGGCGACCTTCCGGTACAGCCGATGTTCGCGCGAACACACCTCGAACGCGTCGTGATGGCAACCGAACTGCAGCGACTCCTTGCTGCCCAGGCCGAGAAAGCCACGATGCACGAGCGCTTCCCGGAACAACCCCACGGCCCGGTCCTGCAGGTCCCGGTTGAAATAGATCAGCACATTCCGGCACGACACCAGGTGCACCTCGGAGAACACCGTGTCCGTCGCCAGGCTGTGGTCGGCGAACATGATGTTGCGTCGCAGGTGACGGTCGAACACGGCCCCGTCATACGCCGTCGAATAGTAGTCCGACAACGACGCCCTGCCCCCCGCCGCCAGATAATTGCGGCTGAACTGCGCCAGGCGATCGATCGGGTATGCGCCGGCCTCGGCGGTCACCAGGGACCCGGGATTGATATCGGTGGCATAGACGATGCTGCGCTCCAGCAGCCCTTCTTCGTGCAGCAGCACCGCCAACGACCACACCTCCTCGCCCGTGCTGCAGCCCGCCACCCACAGCTTCACCGAAGGATAGGTGCGCAGCACCGGCACCACCTGCTCGCGCAGGGTGCGGAAATATGCCGGGTCCCGGAACATTTCCGAGACCTGCACGGTGAAGAACTGCATCGCCTGAGTGAAAAGCTCCGGCTCGTGGAGCAGGCGATGCTGCAGGTCCGACAGCTTCTCGCACTCGTAGCGCTGCATGGCCTGACGCATGCGCCGTCGCAGCGACGACACCGCGTAGCTGCGGAAGTCGTAGTGGTAGCGCTGATAGATCGCCTCCAGCAGCACCTTCAGCTCCAGGTCGAACAAGGCCTGCTCGTTCATTGACGCGAGCACCACACCCGGCACAGCGAAACCAGCTTGTCGACATCGATCGGCTTGGCGATGTAGTCATTGGCGCCGGCCTGCAGGCAACGCTCGCGGTCATCGGGCATGGCTTTCGCGGTCAACGCGATGATCGGGAGATCCTGCAGGTGACGCTGCGCACGGATCTCGCGCATCGCTGTCAGACCATCCTTCTCCGGCATCATGATGTCCATCAGCACCAGGTCCACCTCGCGCTGCGCCAGCCGATCGACCGCCTCCTGGCCGTTGCGCGCGATCTCGAGGTTGACACCCAGCGGCTCGAGCACGCTCGACAGCGCGAAGATGTTGCGCACATCATCCTCGGCCAGCAGTACGGTGCGCCCATCAAGGATGGTGTCGCGCCGGCGCGCCTCGCGCAGCAGGCGCTGCTGATCGGTCGGCAGGCTCGCCTCCACGCTGTGCAGGAACAGGGTGACCTCGTCCAGCAGGCGCTCGGGAGAGCGCGCACCCTTGATGATGATGCTCTTGGAATAACGACGCAGCCGTTGTTCTTCCTCGCGGCTGAGCGCACGTCCGGTGTAGACGATCACCGGCGGGAAGCCGACGTCATCATTGCCGGCCATGTGTTCAAGCAGGTCGTAACCGCTGCCGTCCGGCAGGGAAAGATCCATCACCATGCAGTCGAACGTGACACTGCTGAGCTGCTCCAGCGCTGCGGCCAGTGTGCCGACGGCGACGATCTGCAGTTGATCACGCCCCAGCAGCAGCTCCAGGTTGCGCCTCAGCTCGCTGTCATCCTCGACGATCAGCAGGCGCCTGACATCGCGTTGGCTGGTCTGCTCGAGCTGCTCGATGGCCGCCGCCAGCCGCTCGCGCGTGGTCGGCTTGATCGCATAGCCGATCGCGCCAAGCTCACGGGCCACCTGGCTGCGGTCCATCGCCGAGACCACGTGCACGGGGATGTGCCGCGTGTCCGGGTTGCGCTTCAGACGCTCCAGCACACTCAGACCTGACACGTCGGGCAGGCCGATATCGAGCAGGATGCCGTTCGGCCGTAGTTCGGCAGCCAGCGCCAGCGCTTCCTCTGCCGTGCCGGCAACCACGCAGTCGAAGTCCAGTTCATGCGCCAGCACCACCAGCGCTTCGGCGAATGCCACGTCGTCCTCCACCGCCAGGATCAGGCGTCCCATGCGCTGCCGCCGGCCACGATCATCTGGAACGTGTGTGGCAGCTGCGGGCGGGGGCGCAGGTGCAGTCGGCGCCATCTGTGCAACCACTGGACGCGCTGCCGGAGTCGCCACGCGCGCGGGCTCCGCTCCCGGCTCCGGCGCGGACACGGGGGCGCCCTGCAGTGGAAGCTCCAGCACGAAACAGCTGCCACGCCCCGGTTCGCTGTCCACCTGGATTTCGCCGCCCATGCGGGCAGCCAGGTCGCGCGAGATCGACAGGCCCAACCCGGTGCCGCCATAGCGCCGGCGGGTGCTGCCATCAGCCTGGCGGAAAGCCTCGAAGATCACCTGCAACTGCTCGCGTGCGATGCCGATGCCCGTATCACAGACCTCGAAGCGGATGCGGCCACTGCCGCCGGGACGGACGTGCAGGCTGACCTTGCCGTGCTCGGTGAACTTCAGTGCATTGGCCAGAAGGTTCTTCAGAATCTGCTGCAGGCGCTGGCTGTCCACCACCAGCTGACCCGGCGCCAGCGCATCGGCGCTGATCTCCAGGGCAAGCCCCTTCTGCCGCGCGATCGGATCGAAGGTCTCGCGCAGCCGCTGCAGCGCGCTGTCGACCGCGACCACTTCATCGCTCAGTTCGACATGCCCGGCTTCGATGCGCGACAGGTCGAGAATGTCATTGATCAGCGCCAGCAGATCGTTGTTCGACGACAGGATTGCCCGTGCGTACTTCACCTGCTCTTCGGTGAGCGTACCGTCCTTGTTGTCGGCCAGCAGCTTGGCCAGGATCAACGAGCTGTTCAGCGGCGTACGCAGCTCGTGCGACATGTTGGCCAGGAACTCGGACTTGTAGCGCGACGTCGCCGCCAGCTCGTTGCTGTTGCGCACCAGCTGGCTCTGCGCAACCAGCAGGGCCTGCTTCTGCGCCTCCAGCTCGTGCGTGCGCTCCTCAAGCTGTACGTTGCTCTGCTCCAGTTCGGCCTGCTGCTGTTCCAGATGGGTCTGCGACTGCAGCAGGCTGCGGCTCTGCTCTTCCAGCTCCTCGTTGGCCACGCGCAGTTCTTCCTGCTGGGCCTGCAGCTCCTCTCCCTGGCGCTGCGACTCCTCCAGCAGCACGACCAGCTGCGCGCGCAGCAGCGACGCCCGCAGGGCCATGCCGATGGTGTCGCCACAGCGCTCCAGCAGTTCGCGGTCCAGATCACGCTGTTCGCCGACGCTGGATCGACCCAGCTCGACGATGCCGACCACGGCACCGTCACTGGTGATCGGTGCAAGGATCCGCTCACGCACCGGAACCCGCCCCAGGCTGCTCTGGAGTTCAAGTACCGAGGCCTCATCGCCCTGCAGGTGGCGGGTGCGCAGGTCGCGCGCGACCTGTCCGGCCAGCCCCTCCTGCAGTGCCAGCGACGCCGGCATGCCGGCCGGCAACGCCAGTCCGCCCGTCAATTGCAGGCGGCCGCCCTCAAGCCGGTACACGGCGCCGACATCGGCCTGCAGCTGCGAGGCCAGGCTGGTCGCCGCCGCCTCGGCGATCTGCTCCGGCCCCAGGTCTCCCCGCAGGCTCATGGCCACGGCGTTCTCCGCCTCCTGCAGCCACAGGGCGCGCATGGCCTGCCGGCGCGCCTGGATGGCGCGGGACACGATCAGCGCGATCATCAGGAAGGCCGCACCGCCGATGGTGCGATTCACCAGCGAGAACGCCGAATTCGTGCTTGCCGGGGCAATGTGATAGCCCAACATCAGCAGCGCGCAGGCCAGCACCGCGACCACGAACGGTGCGCGCGCACTCCGCTGGAACACCGTCACGCCAACGGCCAGGAAGTAGGCCAGCCACACCGCATAACCCAGAGGCACGACAAGTTCCAACGCGATGGTTGCGGCCAGCAATGCGGCGGCAGTCATCCATATCCAGCGGTCGCGCGAGGTTGCACCGGGACGCATACGGGGCGATTCCAGAAGGCAAAGAAGTGCGTGATGGTACCCCGTGTCGTATTCAGCCGCATACGACCAATGGCACGGGCAATCCCTGCACACATCCTTCACACTGCAGTGCCTAGCTTTCCGGCCCTCACAGGGGTAATGCTCATTTCCACGTGGACGCACCCGCTTCTACGAGGTCCGCTCTGACGGACACTTCCCAACAGCTGCGCCTGCTGATAGACAGCGTGCGGGACCATGCGCTGTATCTGCTCGATCCCGAGGGCATCGTCTGCAGCTGGAACCCCGGGGCCGAACGCATCAAGGGGTATGCAGCCGACGAGGTCATCGGCACCCACTTCGGACGCTTCTACCTGCCAGCAGACCGCGACGCCGGCGAGCCGCAGCGGCTGCTCCGGCTGGCCGCGCAGCAGGGTCATTGCTCCGCCGAAGGCTGGCGGGTCCGTCGCGACGGCGCCTCGTTCCGCGCCAGCATCGTGATCGAGCCGGTGCTGGAGAACGGCGAACTGCTCGGCTACGTCAAGATTACCCGCGACATCACCGAACAATGGCAGGCGCAGCGCCTGCTGCGTGACGCACAGCGTGCACTCCGGCAGACCCAGCAGTTCGAGACGGTCGGCCGGCTGAGTCGTGGGCTCTCGCATGAATTCAACAATCTGTTGACCACCATCGGCAACGCATTGGATCTGCTGGCGCTGCGCGTGGGCAGTGATCCGCGGGCCCACGAACTGCTTTCTACTGCACAGACGGCGACCGACCGCGGCGCATTGTTGACCCGCCAGTTGCTTGCCTTCAGCACCGGGCAGACCCTGATCCGTGAACCGGTGGACGTCAACGAACTGATCGTCGAGTCGTTGCCGGGCCTGCGGCGCGCGCATGCCTCGGGTACACTGCTGGGTACGGAACTGGCTCACGATCTGCCGCCGGTGTGCACCGACGCGCTGCAGCTGCAGACCGCCGTGGCGAACCTGGTCGCGAACGCTGTTGAAGCCACGGCCGATGGTGGCCACGTGCTGATCGCCACCGCACTGGAGCATCGCCTTGATCCGGATGGAGAGGCTGGCCAGCAGCGCCGATACGTGACGGTGAGCGTGCGTGACCAGGGGCGTGGCATGCCCGTCGATGTGGCGGAACGCGCGACAGAGCCTTTCTTCACCACCAAGGACATCGGCAAAGGCAGCGGACTGGGCCTGAGCCAGGTGTTCGGATTCACCACCCAGAGCGGCGGCTTCGTCGATGTCTCCACCACGCCAGGCGTCGGCACCACAGTCAGCCTGCTGTTACCCGCACTAGAGGAACCCGCCCCATGACCGATGATCCGATCCGCGTGCTGATGGTGGAGGACCAGACCGACCTGCGCGAAATGATAGGGCTGGCCCTGCGCGATTTCGGCATCGATGTGGCGACCACGGCCGACGGTCATGAAGCAGTGGCCCTGCTGCGCGGCGATACCCGCTTCGACGTGGTGTTCAGCGACGTCAGCATGCCCAATGGCATGTCCGGCATTGAACTGAGCGAACACGTCGCGCGCGACCAGCCGCACGCCCGCATGATCCTCTCCTCCGGCTATGCGCGTTCGCAGCTGCCTCCCCTGCCTGAACAGGTCGAGTTCCTGCCCAAACCCTATCGGCTGCGGCAACTGGTGGAGCTGCTCAGGCAGGACTGAGCCTCGCCAAGTGCGTCAGGGGAGTTTTTCCCTGTCCGCACGCCTGCTGCGGCCCCTGCGCCGACGGTGAACCCGGCTGCAGATTTCAAGAATTCCGAGCACGCAGGCGAACACCGCGGCCACTTTGCCAAGGGCGATCAGCAGGTGCATGGCGACTCCCGTCTGGACCGAAGGCGTGCAGGTGGCCGGGTACCCCTCCCGGCATTGGGGGCCACTGTAGGCCCGGCAAACCCATGCAGCCCGCAGACTGCTATGCGTTTCCGGCAAGAATCACCCGCGGACTCAGTCATCCAGAGAGTCGGCCTCGCCCGGTTTCCGGCTGATCCGTGATCTTCGCCAGCCGCCGTGGGAACGGAAGTAGCCGGTATCCCCGCTGACGGTATAGCGCAGCGCTGCCCACGCGGCGGCGACCAGGGAGGCCTGCCAGCCCCGCGCCTTGCGGAAGGCGTACTGGAAACGCCCCATCACCCGGCCGCCGGGGGGATGATCGGGAAGGCGGGGCGGCGTGCGCGTCCAGGGAAGACGGCATGGCCCACCCGGCAGCACAGGGGGACGGCGCCCGGTCCGACGCCAACGGACGTCACGGCATTGCGATTCATTCGGATCCTGCTGGTCATGGGGGAAGCGCTGCGCACGGCAGGCTCAAGGCCTGCCACGAGTCCCCCTGCCGACCCGTCACGCTGCAGTGAAACTGGGCGCTGAGCAGTTAGCCTTGTGTGAAAACGGCTTGCTTACCTGACTGGATGTTCAGGCTCCCCGCCCCTCTCGCGAACCCTCGGCCCTCACCAGAACGAAATAAGGGCTGTCAAGAACGAGAGTCTTAACAGTTCATGCTGTATGGTCACTGCATTCGGCTTCTCTTCGGCGCGAAATTCCTCGCCTCCGTGTCCAGCCCCTGACCGGCAAGACACATGACCACTCCTGTTGCATTCCGGATCCTGCGGATCCGTCCTTTGCTGCGCCTGGATGCCACCATCGAACGGCTGGATTCCGTGCAGGCCAAGTGCAAGTCATGTGGGGACGAATCACGGATGTCGCATGGGTGCGGGCTCACCGATGTGCACGGGGGTGTGCAACTGAGGTGTCCCGCCTGCGGCTCGATCGATGTCTTGACGGCGGCGGATGCCTGGGGCCACTGGGTGCAGCAGATCAGGCACGATCGAATACTCGCACTCGCTGGCCTATTGCCAGAGGACCTGGATCGCCCCTAGGTGGGCTTGGCGGAAGGCAGGCAAGGCCGCCGCACGCCCTTTTCCAACGCACTGTGGCGGGTGGCAAGCACGCCGCAGCGACGACAGCACGCCGCAAGCAGAAGCGGCACCCGCCTGATCATCTGCGGGCAATTGACCGATGGTGACCCCGGCCCGATTCGAACGGGCGACCTTCCCCTTAGGAGGGGGACGCTCTATCCAGCTGAGCTACGGGGCCTTGCGCAAGCAGTAAAGCATACCGCGTCCAGCTGAATGGACCAAGCCACCGATGATCGCCGCGCCATCGGCGGCGGGTATGCTGGCCGCCCCCACATCAGTCCCACCGGATGTCCGAGTTCTGGCTTTTCCTCTCCAATTTGGGCGACAGCCGCTGGCTGCTGCCCATGGCCATGGTGCTGCTGCTGGCATTGCCGCGAAGCGAATCGTCCTTGAGACGACGCTGGGCCGTCGCCATCGTCGTGACCGCTGGGCTGACAGTGGCGTCGAAGCTCGCATTCATGGGTTGGGGGATCGGCATCCGATGCCTGGACTTCACCGGCATTTCCGGGCACGCCGCCATGTCCAGCGTGGTGTACCCGGTGGCTCTATGGCTGACGGTGAGCACTGGCGAACGCAGGGACCTTCGCTGGTTCGCTGCAGGCTCTCTGCTGGCCGGTGCAATCGGGTATTCGCGACTGCCTATTCAGGCGCATTCGACATCGGAGGTCATCTCCGGCCTGGGTCTGGGCCTGGCTGCAAGCTGCGCGGTGCTGGGGACATCGGTCACCCCCTCGCGGCCGAAAGTCCGGGTGCTGTTGCTGGCCGGTCTGATGGGGCTGGCGGTTCCGGCGATCATGTCTGATCTTCGGACACACGACATCATCAAGGACGCCGCCAAGCTGCTGTCGGGACGAAGCAGCACGCATGAGCGGCATGACCTCGGCAACTGAACCCCGCGCTTGACACTGCGGGCCTTCGGCCGCAAGATTGCGGTGAAATTTTCCCTAACGGAGTAGGTGCCTCTCCCATGTTCAAGAAGACGATCGCCGTTCTGGCCCTGGCGGCATTCTCCGCCTCCCCGATGATGGCCTTCGCGCAGGACGCGCAGGCAACCACTGACGCCGAGACCCCGGCTGCCGAAGTGACCGCGGGCGCTGAAGCCGCTGGCTATTCGAACGCTGCCATTTTCGGCACCACCGTAGTCGGCATTGCAGCCGCAGCTGTGGCTTACAGCATCGGTGGCGACAGCAGCAGCGGCAGCAACGACAATGGTGGCGGCGAACCCGGCGGCCCGGGTCCGGGCGGCCCAGGCACTGGCGGTACGGGTGGCACCGGCGGCACGGGTGGCACCGGCGGCACCGGCGGCTGATACATCCCGCTGTTTGAGCAAGCCCTCGCCGGGCAGTGCACGGCGGGGGTTTTTTATGCCTGTCGGAAACTCAACACATGAACATGAAGCCTATCCGTATTTTCGCCGCTGCACTCACTGTGCTGGCCATTTCCGGCTGCGCGTTCGCGCCGGGTCAGCACCTGCGTCGAAGTGATGTCACTTCGCAGAGCAGCGACGATGGCCGACTGGAAATCATCACCATCACCTCCAAGCTGATCGCCCAGGAGGCGGCAGCCCGCAACGAACAGACGCTTCCTGCGGAACTTTTCAATTACCAGCCCTCCCCCTACCAGGTCGGCGTCGGGGACATCCTGTACGTCACGGTCTGGGATCATCCTGAGCTCACCGTACCCGCCGGCCCGCAGCAACAAGGCACGCTTGCGGGTCGTCTGGTGCAGAGCGACGGCGCACTGTTCTACCCCTACATCGGCAAGGTCAAGGCGGCGGGCAAGACCCCGGTTGAGATCCGCGAGGAAATCAGCCGGCGCCTCGCGCAGTATGTCGAATCCCCGCAGGTGGACGTGTCGGTCCTTACCTATGGCAGCCAGCGGGTGTGGGTCACCGGCGCGGCCGAGCGCTCCTCGCCAGTCGCATTGGGTACCTCGCCGCTTACCCTGACCGATGCCATCAGTCAGGCCGGGCTGAACGCAGCCCAGGCGGATCTTTCCGGCATCCAGTTCAGCCGTGACGGAGTGAGCTACACCATCAATCTGGAAAGTCTGGCCAAGGAACATGGTGGACGCCAACTGTTCCTCAAAGACGGCGATTCGATCTTCATCCCATATCTGGATCGCAAGGAGATCTTCGTCGTTGGCGAGGTCAACCTGCCAGGCGCGTACAGCTTCCGGACTGGCGACGTCACATTGAACCAGGCGCTCGGTCGTGCACGCGGGCTGCTGCAGCAGACGGCCAATGGCAATGCGGTGTACGTCATCCGCGGCAGCACCGATCTGCAGCAGGAGCCTTCGGTGATCTATCAGCTGGAAGCACGCTCACCGACAGCATTTGCCGTCGGCAGCCAGTTCAAGCTGCAGCCCGGAGACGTGGTGTTTGTCGGCGCCGCAGGTGTGAGCCGCTGGAACCGCTTCGTCAACCAGCTGCTGCCCTTCACCAATATCCTCTACACGGCCGCGCGCACCGGAACCGAAGTCAGGGACAACTGACATGGCGCGCACGGAAGCAGCCTCGGTGCGTTCATGCCGACGCACTTCAGCCTGTCTATTGCGCATGGCGTTGATCGCCGTGGCGCTCGTGCTTGCCGGTTGCACCACCGGCAGCCGGGCAACGGCGGACAGCTTCCGCCTGTTGCTGCACAAGCCCGTTGAGGTCAGCCCCGATTCCGTGGCGGCAAATCGCTTCCCGCAGGTGCTGGTCGAGACACGGGACCTGACCGCGGTGGCCGTTCTTGGCTACGTTGATGGTGGCCGGCAGCAGTGGTACGCCGGCACGCATGCCGTGATCGAGCTGGACGGCAACGGCGTGCTGCTGGGCTCAAGCGGGCTGGGACGTCAGTTGCAGACGCGGATCATCGGCGCGTCCCCCTTCGACCGCCTGACGTCGTTAAGCGGACCGGCACAGGTGCAACGCCAATACGACTGGATGTCGTCGTATCAGCTCGGCGTTGTCGTCACCGGCACGCTGACACCCGGCGCCACCGAGGAGGTCAGGATTCTCGGCCGCACCCGCACCCTGCAGCGATTCGTCGAGCATCTCCAGGGCGGCGGAATGGACGCGCAGAACATCTACTGGGCGGACCCGGCGACCGGATTCATCTGGAAGAGCCGGCAGCATCTTGCCCCCGGGTACGTCGTGGAACTCACCCAGCTCAAGCCCTACCGTGCCCCGAAGGGATGACAGGCATGAACACTCGAATTCTCTGCCTGATGCTGTCGGCGCTACCGTCACTGTGCTGGGCGCAGGCGCCGTCGGTCGTGCGCGTCGAGGGTGCGGTCGCCCATCCCGGTGACCAGGCCATCCAGCCGGAGCGGCGACTGGCCGATGCGGTTGTCCAGGCCCAGCCTGCGGCCGACGCCTATCTGCTCGGCAGCAGCTATCTTCGCCGCCAGGCGCTCGTTGAACAGGTCCGACTGCGTGCCGGAATCCTGCATGGCCTGACGCAGCTTCAGCTCAACGCGGATCCGGCCGTCGTCGAAACCGCGGCGGCCATCCAGCAATGGGTACAGGCGCACGCTGCAACCGGACGTGTACCGACGGTGATCTCGCCACGCCTGATGCAGGTGCAGCCGCAGAGCAATCCGGTGCTCATGGCCGGCGATGTACTCCGCATTCCCGTCCGACCTGATCACATCACGGTCCTCGGCGCGGTCCGAACCAGCTGCACTGTCCACCATTCCCCGCAGCGCGATGCGCGGGACTATCTGCGTGACTGCCCACCCAGCGCGGCCGCCGATCCCGACTCGCTCTACATCGTGCAACCCGATGGCCGGGTTCAGCAACAGGGCATTGCACTCTGGAACCGCGCGGATCCCCAGGCGGTCGCCCCTGGCGGTTCGATCTATGTTCCGTTGCGCGAATCGGTGCTGAAATCCATCGACCCGGCATTCAACAACGATCTTGCCACCTTCATCGCCACCCAGCCTGTCAGCCCGTAATGACCGACATTCCCCAGCGTGCACGCGTGCCGCGCCCAGCCCGCTTTGCGCTGACCGCGCTTGCCCTGTCACTGAGTGCCGCGTTGCAGGCGCAGGACGCCCCTCCGCCGACCGCCAACGAATGGGGTGGCATCGGCCTCCTGCAGACACCGACGGCACGCATGGCATCCGACGGCGACCTCAGCTTCACGGCCTCTCACAACTCCCCGTACAGTCGCTACAACCTAACGCTGCAGCCGTTCCCCTGGCTTGAGAGCACGTTCCGCTACATCAACGTGTCCAACATCCGCTATGGCCCGAGCATTGCGGGAAACCAGAACTACAAGGACAAATCGATCGACTTCAAGCTGCGGCTCTGGCAGGAGTCGCGATGGTTGCCGGAAGTGGCCTTCGGTGTACGCGATCTAGGTGGCACCGGCTTCTTCTCCAGCGAATATCTGGTTGCCAACAAGAATCTTGGCCCCATTGATGCCTCGATCGGCCTGGCCACCGGCTACATCGGAAACCGTGGCGATTTCGCCAATCCGCTGGGCGCCATCGATGACAGATTCAAGAATCGACGCCCCGTTGCCAGCAGTGACATCAACAACGCCGGTCGCTTTGGACTCAGCAACATGTTCAAGGGACCGGTCGGCATCTTTGGCGGCATCAGCTATCAGACGCCGCTGGATTCCCTGTTGGTCAAGGTCGAGTACGACGGCAACGACTACCGCCGCGAGCCGCGCGGGAACAACCTGGAACAGCGCACCCCCATCAACGTGGGGCTGGTCTATGTCCCCAACCGCAACGTGGAACTCACCGCCGCGTGGGAACGCGGTGACGCGGCGATGTTCTCGCTGACCTGGCGCGGCAATCCCGGCCATGCAGTGTCTGCGCCCAAGCCTTTCGATCCTCCGCCGCAACGGATCGTGCCTCGCGACCCGCAGGCATCCGCGGTTGCGGCGACCGCAGCGCCCGACGCCGGCGCCACGACAGCAGAAGGCGGCCCGGACTGGGCTGCCATCAGCGCCGACCTCACCCAGAACGCGGGCTTCCGGGTCGAGCGCATCTCCCGTCGCGGCGATGAGCTCTACGTGGACGGCTACCAGAACCGATACCTCCACGCCGCCAAGGGCTTGGGCCGAGCCGGTCGCATCCTGGCCAATGCGACGGGCGACGAGTACGAGTGGTTCACGCTGCGGACAACACGACTGGGAATGCCCATCGTGGACACGTCCGTCGCCCGCAGTGCCCTCGTGGGCTATCTGGATGGTCGGGTCAGCGAGGACGTGCTACGTCGCAGCACCGAGGTGCAGTCTCCCGACGACGTCACTCGCCAGACGTTGTATGAACCCAGGACACGCCCCTATGGCGGCGGCTTCAACATCGGCTACCGACAGAATCTCGGTGGCCCGGATGGTTTCATCCTTTACCAGATTGCCGCCAATTATTCCGGAAGCCTGTTCGTACGCCCCAACATGTGGCTCACAGGAACCGTCAGCGCCAATCTGATCAACAATTACGACAAGTTCAAGTACAACGCCCCAAGTCGACTCCCGCGCGTGCGCACCGATCTGCGCAGGTACATGGTGGACTCGGATGTGGTGCTGCCAAATCTGCAGTTCAATGTGGCTGGACGTCTGGGCCGCGATCTCTATGGCATCGCGTACGCGGGTTACCTGGAGTGGATGTATGCCGGCGTAGGCGGTGAACTGCTGTATCGTCCTGGCGGTGAGCGATGGGCCGTCAGCGCGAACCTGAATCGCGTGCAGCAACGCGGCTTCGATCAGCGCTGGGATCTGCGCGACTACAAGGTCACGACCGGGCACGCCACCTTCTACTACAGTTTCGACGCCCGCGAGCGCATCGTGGGCTCGCTGTCCGTCGGCCAGTATCTGGCGGGCGACAAGGGCGCAACCCTGGATGTCGCCCGCGTCTTCGACAATGGCGTCACGATGGGAGCCTATGCAACGAAGACCAACGTTTCCGCACGCGATTTCGGCGAAGGCAGCTTCGACAAGGGAATCTACATAAGCGTCCCGCTGGACGGATTCCTGCCACGGTCGACACGCGGACGAGCCGCGTTCAACTGGAATCCCCTGATCCGCGACGGTGGCGCGATGCTCAGCCGCAAGTATTCGCTGTACAGCATCACCGGCGATCGCGACGAGCGATTCTTCTACGACAACATCCGCTCGATCGACGATTGACCTGCCGGAACGCAGCAGGGCGGCCAAAGACCGCCCTGCTGCACGTTCACCCGCTGAGGACCTACAGGTATCGGACCCAGCTTTCGATGCCCTCGGCCATCAATCTGTAGACATGCTCGAAAGCAGGACGCTGCTGGCGATAGGGATCGGGGATTTCCCGATCCTGCTGCCATTTGCCCAGCAGGAAGGTCTTGCCCGACGCCTGCGGCGCAATCTCGGTGATGCGGTGAATGTGCTTGCGCTCCATGGCCAACACCAGATCGGCCGCCCCAAGGATGGCATCATCGATCTGGCGTGCGCGGTGATCCAGCCCATCCATGCCCTGCTCCGCCAGCAGCGCTTGGGCAGTTGCGTCGATGCCATGTCCGACGAGCGCCCCCAGACCTGCGGAAGACACCTGGATGCCTCTACCCTGCACTGCCTGCCGAAGCATTACTTCAGCCGAGGGACTGCGGCAGATATTGCCGACGCAAACAAAAAGTACGTTATTGAACACTGACCTGGATCCTGTGGCATTCCACGCAGGCCCACCCGCCGAGCAGACGGAGCACTGACAGCTGCACAGAGTACCCTACAGCACCGCTGTTGGCGAGAAAATAGCCATGAAATTCATGGAATTACGTCTCAGTTCCAGCGTCCGACTGTCAATAGGCCGACTTCTGACCAAGAACCTTGAACGCCGTCAGCATGATGATTCGCACATCAAGCACCGGGCTCCAGCGACGGATGTAGTCGATGTCGTACTGCACGCGCTTCTTCATCGACCGCAGTTCCGGCGTCTCGCCCCGCAGCCCGTGCACCTGCGCCCAGCCCGTGATGCCCGGCTTGACGTAATGGCGGTGCATGTAGCGTTCGATCACCCGTTCATAGTGATTGTTGTGCTGGATCGCATGCGGACGGGGGCCCACCACCGACATGCTGCCGCCCAGCACGTTGAAGAACTGGGGCAGCTCATCCAGGCTGCTGCGCCGCAGGAAGGCACCGAACCGGGTCACCCGCGGGTCGCCCCGGGTCGCCTGCGTAATCTGCCCCGTCCCTTCCTCATGCACGCGCATGGAGCGGAACTTCAGCATCCAGAACTCCTTCCCGCCCAGGCCGTGGCGGCGCTGGCGGAACAGGATCGGGCCAGGTGAACTGAGCTTCACGCCGATCGCCAGCACCACGAACAGCGGCGCCAGCAGGACGACCGCCACGCCGGCCACGAGGATGTCCTCGATGCGCTTGAACAGGCGGAAATTGTGGTCCACCAGGCCCTGGCGCACGCCGATCATCGGCACATCGCCCACCTGGTGCACGCCCGGGTTCAGTGCTCCCAGGCCCGTGGTATCGGGAATCAGGCGAATCGGCACCGGGAACCGCTCGATCTGCTTGAGCATGTCACGGATGGGCGCGGTATCTCCCAGCGGCAGGGACACCCAGACCTGGTCGAACTCCCCCCGGTGCGCATCCAGGTAGCGCGGCACATCATCCAGTGCGCCCAGGCGCTGCGGGGCATCGCCGCCACGCCGGGTGGCAATGTCGCCCTTGCTGGTGAAGTAGCCGATCACTTCCTTGCCCATCTCCGGCTTGCCGCGCAGCAGGCGATGCAGCCTGAGCGCCGGCGCCCGGAGGCCGACCAGCAGGATCCGCTCGTGATCCAGTCCCCGCGAACGCAACCGGTGCAGCTGGACACGCAGCAGTACGCGCAGGCCGACCATCGAGGCCAGACCGCCGATGTACCAGCCCACCAGCCAGCGCGACGGAACGGCATCGGCCAGCCCCACCAGCACGGCATACAGGGAGAACAGGGCGAAGCTTCCGGACCAGGCCAGCAGCAGCAGCCAGAGGTCGGCCAGCAGGCCACGCAGGCGCCAGTTGCGGTAGACCGGTGCGATGGAGAAGCAGACGATGGCGCTGAGAATCACCGCACCGAAGACGATGCGCTGGGACTGGTCGGGCGCCGCCGTCCCGTAGCACACGACGTGGGCCAATGCAGCCATGCCGGGCAGGAGCAACAGATCTCCGAGGCGAAGCCCCAGTTCCAGGGCCGCCCGGGCTTCGACCCGGCGGCGGCCGGCGTCGGCACGCTCTGCGGGGAGGTCATCTACCGATCCATGTAGCACTGCACTTCTCCAAGCTGTGTTCCGATCCAGCACTACAATGTGATGGCTGTCGCATACTAGGCCTCCCCAAGCCAGTGCGAACAGACGGAATTGCGTCAATAAGTCGAACGTGATTGTGGATGATGTGAAAGGCAATTGGTAGGAAGCGGCAGCCCGTCGTGCGCCCATTCACCCGCCCGACCCACCCTAAGTCATTAGAACTATTCCTATTTTTTAATATTTCAAAATGCGTCAAAATGATTCGCACTGCGTCCGACAGCGTCCAGAAATTGACGTTTGATGCACGGAATCATCCCATCACGCTCCGAAGGATCAACCCGATTGGCGCCGCCGGGACGTCCCGTCCCAGCACGTCCGCCAGCCCTGGCACCCTGCACTGCACCAAGGCCGCTCATCGCCCTCTGCTACCATCGGCGGTTCTGTTCATCGCCCCCCACCCGCCCGCGATGACGCCAAACAACGTAACGAAACACAGGAGTCTGCATGTCTTCCGAGCTGCTCAAGTCCCTTGGCCTGGACGCGATCAACGCTGGCACGTACCTGGGTAACGGGGAGTGGTCGAGCGCTGCCAGCGGTGAGCTGATCACCCCGGTCAACCCGACCACGGGCGAGCCGATCGCACAGGTGCGTGCGACCACCGAGACTGAATACGAAACGGTGATCGCCCGCGCCCAGGAAGCGTTCAAGCAGTGGCGCACCACCCCTGCCCCGCGCCGTGGCGAAGCCGTGCGCCTGTGCGGCGAGGCGCTGCGCAGGCACAAGGACGCGCTGGGCTCGCTGGTTGCCCTGGAGATGGGCAAGAGCAAGCCGGAAGGCGATGGCGAGGTGCAGGAGATGATCGACATCGCCGACTTCGCCGTCGGCCAGAGCCGCATGCTGTATGGCTACACGATGCACTCGGAGCGCCCCGGCCACCGCATGTACGAGCAGTACCACCCGCTGGGCCTGGTCGGCATCATTTCAGCCTTCAACTTCCCGGTCGCGGTGTGGAGCTGGAATGCATTCCTGGCGGCGATCTGCGGCGACGTGTGCATCTGGAAGCCGTCCAACAAGACGCCGCTGACCGCCATCGCCTCGATGAAGATCTGCAACGACGCGCTGCGCGAAGCCGGCTTCCCGGACATCTTCTACCTGGTCAACGATGCCGGCACCGCACTGTCGGAAAAGCTGGTTGATGATCGTCGCGTGCCGCTGATCAGCTTCACCGGCTCCACCCAGGTCGGCCGCACCGTCAATGAAAAGGTGGCGCGCCGCCTGGGCCGCTGCCTGCTGGAACTGGGTGGCAACAATGCCATCATCCTCGACGAGACCGCCGACCTGAAGCTGGCTGTGCCGGGGATCGTGTTCGGCGCCGTCGGTACGGCCGGCCAGCGCTGCACCACCACCCGCCGCCTGATCGTGCACCGCTCGATCTACGCCGACGTGCTGGCCACGCTGGTCAAGGCGTACAAGCAGGTGGAAGGCAAGATCGGCGACCCGACCGATGCCGTCAACCTGATGGGTCCGCTGAACAGCGAAGGTGCCGTGCAGCAGTTCCTCGACGCCATTGCCCAGGCCAAGGCCGCCGGCGGCACCATCGAGACCGGCGGCACCCGCATCGACCGCGCCGGCAACTTCGTGCTGCCGGCCATTGTCAGCGGCCTGAAGAACAGTGATGCCGTGGTCCAGCACGAGACCTTCGCGCCGATCCTGTACGTGATGCCCTACGACAGCATCGACGAAGCCATCGACATGCAGAACGGGGTACCGCAGGGCCTGTCCTCGTCGATCTTCACCCAGAATCTGAAGACCGCCGAACGCTTCCTGTCGGCTGCGGGCTCGGATTGCGGCATCGCCAACATCAACATCGGCACCTCCGGTGCGGAGATCGGTGGCGCGTTCGGTGGCGAGAAGGACACCGGTGGTGGCCGCGAGTCGGGCTCGGACGCATGGAAGGTCTACATGCGTCGGCAGACCAACACCATCAACTACTCCGATTCGCTGCCGCTGGCCCAGGGCATCAAGTTCGACCTGTGATGCATCCCGGCCCGGACGTCGCCGAGAGTGGGGCCCCGACGGGGGCTCCAATCCTCGACTTCAGCGGCCGCCGGGTGCTGGTTGCCGGCGGCAGCAAAGGCATCGGCCTCGAGATGGCCCTGGCCTTCGCTGCGGCCGGCGCCCATGTCTCGGTCTGCGCACGAGGTCAGGCGGGGCTCGACGCCCTGCTGGCCGACGCAGTGGCCCAGGGGGCATCACTGCACGCCTTTGCCGCCGACCTGGCCGACCCCGGCCAGATCGACGCCTGGCTGCATGCGGCCGCAGCGTCCCTGGGCGGCGTCGACGTGCTGGTCAACAATGCCACCGGTTACGGCATGGCAGACGATGAAGACGGCTGGGCCGCAAGCCTGCAGGTCGACCTGATGGCCGCGGTGCGGGCCTCGCGGCTCGCCCTGCCCTGGCTGCGCGAATCGAGCGACGCCTGCATCCTCAATCTCTCCTCGATCGCCGCGCAGCAACCCCGGCCGGGGGGCGCTCCCTATGCGGCTGCCAAGGCCGCTCTTTCGCACTACACCACGTCGCAGGCGCTGGCACTGGCACCGGACCGGATCCGGGTCAACGCCATCGCCCCGGGCTCCATCGAGTTTGCCGACGGTCTGTGGGACCGGCGCAAAACCAGCGACCCGGCGCTGTATCACGGCACCCTGGCAAGAATTCCGTTCGGCCGCTTCGGCCAGCCACGCGAGATTGCCGATGCCGCGCTGTTCCTGTGCTCGCCGCTGGCGCGCTGGATCACCGGTCACGTGCTGAACGTCGATGGTGGCCAGGTACTGATGGGCTGAACCGCTCGGGCCGGGCACTGCCCATGGGATTGCCCGGACGGAGGCACTATCATGTGCGTACTGCAAGGAGGACCCGATGAGCGTGGCACCCCGACAGACAAGCGCCCTGGCCGTGGTCAGCCTGGTCATGGGCATTGCCGCCTGGACTGTCCTGCCCTTCGTGGCCAGCATCGTCGCCATCGTCACCGGCCACATGGCCCGCGCCGAGATCCGCCGCCGCCCGCATGAACTCGAAGGCGATGGCCTGGCCGTCACCGGGCTGGTGCTGGGCTGGGTGATGGTGGCAGCCGCCCTGGCGGCAGTCCTGGCCTTCATCCTCTTCTTCGGTGGCCTGGCCTGGCTCGCCGCACTGTCGAACTGAACGCCATGACCTCCTCCGACAGCACCGAACGCTTCAGCAGCCGCGTCGCCGATTATGTCCGTTACCGGCCTGACTACCCGCCGGCGTTGATGGAATGGCTGCATGGACCGATGGGCGTCGACCACGATGCACGGGTGGCCGACATCGGCGCCGGTACCGGCATTTCCAGCCGTCTGTTCCTCGACACCGGCCATCCTGTGGTCGCGGTCGAACCCAACGCCGCCATGCGCGCCGCCGCCGAAGGCTGGCTGGCTGCATATCCGTTGTTCCAGGCCGTCGATGGGCGTGCCGAGGCCACCGGCCTGGCAGAGCACAGCGTCGATCTGGTCAGTGCCGCGCAGGCCTTCCACTGGTTCGACACCGACGCCGTCCGTGTCGAATGGCAGCGCATCCTGCGCCCCGGCGGACTGGCGCTGATCTACTGGAACTCACGCCTGCTCGATGCCAGCCCGTTCCTGGTCGGCTATGAGCAGCTGCTGCTCGATTACGGCACGGACTATTCCGCCGTGGCCGAACGCTACCAGGATGACGCCACGATGCAGGCATGGTTTGGTGCCGGGTTGCGCGGCCAGGTGGAACTGCCGAACGTGCAGCATCTGGATCTGGACGCCCTGCGCGGCCGCCTGCTGTCGTCCTCCTATGCGCCACAGCCCGGGCATCCGCGCCATGCGCCGATGCTGGCGGCACTGCAGGATCTGTTCGCGGCCCACGCGGTCAACGGCCAGGTCGCCTTTGAATATCGAACCCGAGCCTTCCTCGGCACGCTGGACTGAACCGACGCATGTATTCGCTTGCCCGCCCCTTCCTGTTCTCGCTCGACGCCGAGCGCGCCCACGGCCTCGGCCTGTCCGCATTGGACGTGGCCTACCGCACCGGCACCACGCCGCTGCTGGCCGCACGCATCGCGCCGCTGCCGAGCACCGTGTTCGGGCTGACATTCCCCAATCCGGTCGGCCTGGCGGCCGGCCTGGACAAGAATGGCGAGCACATCGATGCGCTGTTCGCGCTGGGTTTCGGCTTCGTCGAGATCGGCACGATCACGCCGCGGCCACAGGCGGGCAACCCGACGCCGCGGCTGTTCCGGCTGCCGGCGCACAACGCCATCATCAACCGCATGGGCTTCAACAACGCCGGCGTGGATGCACTGGTGCGCAATGTCGAGCGCGCGCGCAACCGTCGCGGCCTGCTCGGCATCAACATCGGCAAGAACAAGGACACTCCCAACGAGCAGGCCGTCGACGACTATGTGGCCTGCCTCGACAAGGTGTACCCGCTGGCTGACTACATCACCGTCAACATCTCCTCGCCCAACACCGCCGGCCTGCGCGAGCTGCAGGAGGAGACCGCACTGCGCCAGCTGGTCAGCCAGTTGCGTGACCGCCAGGAAGACCTGGCCGCGCGGCACGGCCGGCGCGTACCGATGCTGGTGAAGGTGGCGCCCGACCTCAGCGAGCGCGACATCGACGCTGCTGCGCGCGTGCTCGGCGAGCTGCAGGTGGACGGCGTGATCGCAACCAACACCACGGTCGACCACAGCAAGGTGACCGGCGATCCGCTGGCGAACGAAGCCGGCGGTCTGTCCGGTGCCCCGGTCCTGGAACAGTCCACCCTGGTCCTGCGGCGGCTGCGCTCGCGCCTGCCCGAGTCGGTGCCGCTGGTCGGTGTCGGCGGCATCCTGTCCGGCGCCGACGCAGTGGCCAAGATGGCGGCGGGCGCCTCGCTGGTGCAGTGCTACAGCGGCCTGATCTTCCGCGGGCCGGCGCTGGTATCGGAATGCGTGGAGGCGATCCGCCGCCGCCGCGAAGCGCCCAGCCGTGGCGCGGTGGCGCCGCTGTGAGCCCCCCCATGGATGGACTCGACACCGCCGCACCGCTGCGCTGGACACTGACCCGGAACGCGCCGCTGCAGGCGCTGAACACCTTCCACGTGCGTGCCAATGCCGCGCAGCTGCTGGAGCTGCATGACGCATCGCTGTTGCCGGACGTGCTGGCGCTGCCGGAGGTTTCCGGCGGACCGCTGCTGGTGCTGGGCAGCGGCAGCAATGTGCTGATCGCCGACGATCTGCCTGGCACCGTGCTGGTGTTCGGCAACCGCGACATCAGTTTCCTGGAGCATCGCGCCGATCATGCGGTGATCCGCGCCGGTGCCGGCGTGCCCTGGCACGGCCTGGTGATGTGGTCGCTGCAGGAAGGCCTGTCCGGGTTGGAGAACCTGGCCCTGATTCCAGGCACGGCCGGTGCAGCGCCGATCCAGAACATCGGCGCCTATGGCGCACAGGTCGGCGAGTTCATCCAGGCAGTGGAAGCCTGGGACTGCCACGAGCAGGCCTGGGTGCGGCTGGACAACGAACAGTGTGGCTTCGCCTACCGCGACAGCGTGTTCAAGCAGCAGGCAGACCGCTACCTGATCACCGCCATCGAGCTGAAGCTGCCCTTGCTGCACGACCTGCGCATGGACTATGCCGGCATCCGCGAAGAACTGCAGGCGCAGGGCGTGGAGCTGCCCAGTGCCGTGGACGTGGCCAACGCAGTCATCGCGATCCGCCGCCGCAAGCTGCCCGATCCGGAGGTGCTGGGCAATGCCGGCAGTTTCTTCAAGAATCCGGTCCTGCCCCTGGAGCAGGTCGACGTGCTGCTGCAGCATTTCCCGGACCTGCCGGTGTTCCCGGCCGATCGTGAGGACCGGCGCAAGGTCTCCGCAGCGTGGATGATCGAGGCCTGCGGCTGGAAGGGCTTCCGTGAGGGCGATGCAGGCGTTGCTGCCAGCCATGCGCTGGTCCTGGTCAACCATGGCAACGCCACCGGGGCCGAGCTGCTTGCGCTGGCGCGGCGCATTTCCGCGTCGGTGCTGGAGAAATTCGGCGTACCAATCGAACCGGAGCCCCGCCTGCTCGGCGCACAGTGGTGAACACCCCCGCCCTTTCCACCGGCGCCACCCCGATGCGGGCGGCGCTGCTGATGCTCGGCAGCACCCTGGCGTTCGGCATGATGGCGGTGGCGATCCGTTACGCCACCCGTTACGTACCGACCCAGGAGGTCGCCTTCTTCCGCAACGCGTTCGGCCTGCTGGCACTGCTGCCGATGCTGCTGCGGCCGGGCCATGCGCCGCTGAAGACCCAGCAGCTGCCACGCTATTTCGTGCGTAGTGCAATCGGCCTGGGTTCGATGCTGTGTGCGTTCTGGGCGTTGGGCCATCTGCCACTGGCGCAGGCGGTATCGCTCTCGTACTCCACACCATTGTTCGTCACCATCGCCGCCGTGCTGTGGTTGGGCGAAACCGTGCGTGTGCGCCGCTGGGCCGCAGTGGTGGTCGGTTTCATCGGTGTGCTGGTGATCGTGCGGCCGGGCACCACCGGCTTCACCGCTGGCAGCCTGGTCGCCGTCGCCGCTGCGGTGCTGAGTTCACTGGTGGCCATCCAGATCAAGCAGCTCACCCGCGTGGACAGCGCCGATACCGTAGTGCTCTATACCTACGTCTTCTGGGTGCCGCTTTCGCTGGTTCCGGCAGTGTTTGTCTGGGTCTGGCCCAGTGGCGTGGCCTGGCTGTGGCTGCTGGTCACCGGCGTGATGGGCACGGTCGGCCAGCTGCTGTGGACGCGCGCGCTGCGCCTGGGAGAAGTGTCGGCGCTGACGCCGATCAGCTTCCTGCAGCTGCCGCTGGTGACCCTGTGCGGGTGGCTGCTGTTCAACGAGACCGTGGACCGCTGGACCATCGTCGGTGCGGGCATCATTCTGGCCGCCAACGCTTACATCGCCCACCGCGAGGCCGTGCTGTCGCGGCGGGCGGCGACGGCGGCGGCGTCAGCGGCGGCCAAGCCCGCCGAATGATCCACCGTCAACGCTGCAGCGGCGACGCATCCAGCGCGCGATACGCGCGTTCGGCTGCGTCGAACACATTGCCCGGCGCGAACTGTTCGCCCAGGTAGTGCAGCGACTGACGGCGCAGCTGCGGCGAGCGCTCCAGCGCGTCGCCCCCCAGCAGCACCTGTTCGAACTCGATCAGGTCCTGCAGGATCCGCCAATGCCGGTACCAGGCGATCCAGCGTGGGTCCCCCAGGTCCGGGCCATACCCTTCCACGAAACCGAGCGGACGTTCGCGCCCCCAGCGTCCACCCACCGCCGCGCCGGGGAACATCAGATCCCGCTCGCGCGGCGCCAGGGACAGGCCATCCCAATCAATCAGGTGCAGGTTGCCCTCGTTACCCATCAGCAGGTTTCCCGCATGCAGGTCGGTATGGCACAACCGCAGCGGCGGCCGTTCGTCGCGCAGTTCATCGTGCAGTTCCGACGCGCGGCGGTGGACCTCGGCAATGCGTTCGCGGCGCAGCTCCCAGACGGCCAGGAACGCGCTGCCCAACCGATCCTGCGCGACCGGCAAGGCATCGCCCGGCTGCAGCCAGCGCCCAACGGTGGTCAACGCATCCGCTTCAAGGCGCAGGGTCGGCAGCGCGCGTTGCAGCGATTCGGGCACCTCAGCGTCATGCAGCCGGCGCAGCACGTTGCCCAGGCGCAGCCACTGCGCATGGCTGAGCGGCGCCTCGAAACCGGACTGGCCCTCGATGTAGGGAAACAGCGTGAACTGCAGGCCCCAGCGCTGGACCGACGCGCCGCCGGTCAATGCCGGCCAGGGCGCCACGATCTCCTCGATGCCCAGGGTGCCCCGCAGCCAATGCAGCGTGTCCCAGACCGCCGGTTGCACCTGGTAGGTGCGGCATTTCAACCACCACTGACCGCGTCGCGCGTCGATGCGGTAAACGCTGGCATTGGCGTCTGCGCCAACCGGGCGAGGCACCACGGCGGCGGTGGTGATGCCATAGGACTGTTGCAGGACTTCGCCGATATGGCGCGCCGAAGCGGATGACATGGAAGCAATCGTGCATTGATACCCGACGTCACTATCGCAGATGGCGCATCGACGGCACAGACATGTCCGTCACAGCACTGTGCTTGCGGGCCGGGCGAGCCATGCCGACGCGGTTGCCACGGCGTCAGCGCGCGTAGTGGCCCAGGAACATGGCGACCGCCGATGCCGCCACCCGCGCGCGCTCGTCGGCCCCCAGCGGCGCCTGCCCCATCGTTACCTGCGGCCAGAAGGCGAAACTCTTCACCAGTCCATGCAGCTGATGGGCGGCGAATTCGGGATCGACCGCACGCAGCCGGCCATCGGCGATCGCTGCACGGATCCAGGCGCTTTCCCCACTCTCCTTCTCGCCCATGCGACAGACGATTGCCTGCGCACGTTCGGGTGAATGGATGATCTCCGCCATGGCAACGCGGGCCAGGTCGATGAAATTGGCATCACCCAGCAGTTCCAGCTTCTGCTCCAGCAACGCGAGCAGCTGCGGCTCCAGTGGCTGCTCCGCACGGTAGGGCAGCTCGACGCCGGCCATGCTGCGTTCCCAGAGTTCCTCCAGAATCAGCGAGAACAGTTCTTCCTTGCTGGGGAAGTGGTTGTAGACCGTGCGTTTGGATACACCGGCCGCTGCCGCGATCCGGTCCATGCTGGTGGCTTCATAGCCGGCCGTGCGGAATTCCTCCACCGCCGCGCGCACGATGGCCTCGCGTTTGCGGTCGGTCAGGCGCTGCGGCGGACGGGACATGGCGACACCAGATAACTGAACGGATACCCCCATTTTACACCGATGAGTATACTTTTCCGCAGCAGGAAACTACACTGTGCAGTGTACCCTGCGGACGTCACCCATGAAGCGCCTGCTCCTTGTCCTCCTGCTTGGAATCCTCGCCGTGACCGCCTACACCTTCTGCAAGTCCTGGTCCCTCCCCGACTTCCCCGACTCCCCGCAATACCGCGAGGGCAAGTTCCACAACGTACTGCCGCGGCCGGCGATGGGCCTGCGCAACGGGCTGGAGATCTGGTGGACCTTCCTGTTCAACAAGCCGAAGGGGACCGTACCCGCGGGCGCCATACCGGTGCAGGCGCTGGATCGTGCCGCGCTGGAAGCCGCGCCGGATCGCAGCCTGTTCCGGCTGGGGCACTCGACGATCCTGCTGAAGCTGCGCGGCCAGTACTGGTTGACCGACCCGGTCTTCTCCGAACGGGCGTCACCGGTGCAGTGGATGGGCCCTGCGCGCTTCCACGCCCCGCCGATCAGCATCGAACAGCTGCCGCCGATCGCCGGCGTGATCCTCTCGCACAACCATTACGACCACCTGGATCACGCTGCGGTGATGCAGCTGGCGGGCAAGACCACGCGCTTCATCGCGCCGCTGGGTGTGGGTGATCAGTTGATCGCCTGGGGCGCGGACGCGGACAAGGTCGAACAGCTGGACTGGTGGCAATCGACCGAAGCCGATGGCCTGCGCCTGACCGCCACACCCGGCCAGCACTTCTCCGGCCGCGGCCTGGGCGACAGCGACCGCAGCCTGTGGGCCTCGTGGGTCATCCAGGACGGCGACTTCCGCATCTTCTTCAGTGGTGACACCGGCTACTTCGATGGCTTCAAGGCCATCGGCGAGAAGTACGGCCCGTTCGATCTGACCATGATCGAAACCGGCGCATACGATCCGCGCTGGGCATTCGTGCACATGCAGCCGGAGCAGACGCTGCAGGCCCACCTGGACCTGCGCGGCAAGTGGCTGCTGCCGATCCACAACGGCACCTTTGACCTGGCCCTGCATGACTGGCAACAGCCCTTCGAGCGCATCACCGCGCTGGCAGCCGCGCACGATGTGCCGATCGCCACGCCGATGATGGGCGAGGCGCTGGACATGCAGGCGCCGCAGGCAGGCACGCGCTGGTGGGAACAGGTGGCGCTGCGCTGAGCTTGCCTGGGCGCTGCTGTCACGGGGCGCCGGTTCGTGCAGGCAGTGACGTTGCGGACGATGGCTGTCGCGACGCCTTGCAGGGCGTCGCGCCACGCGTCCGCACTCTCCCCTATTGCAGCGCGTCATGTAAACGATTACACCCCCTGCTAGCGTAGCGCCTGCCCGATCCTGGCCGAACCTCCAAGGCTGTCGACATGACGCTGCGTGCTGATCGCTTCCGCCCCTCCTGGGCATGCCTGCGCTACGTCGCGCGCGCTCTGCTGCCGCTGGCCGTGATGGCCTCCGCCGCGCAGGCGCAGACACTGCCACCGCGCAGCCAGTGGCAGGCCAGCAGCTCATCACAGCAGGTCCCGGCGATGGCCATCGGCCATCTGATCGACAACGACCCGAAGACGGTCACCGGCGGCGCCTTCAGCCCCGGACACTGGTTCCAGATCGATCTGGGCGCGCCTGCCCTGCTCGGGGGCGCGCGCCTGACCTGGGATGTCTCCAATCCCGAGGGCTACATGCTGCAGACCTCGATGGACGGCCGGCAGTGGCAGACCGCCTACACCATGGCCGACTCGCTGGGCGATGTGGAGACGCTGTATTTCGAACCGCGCCAGGCGCGCTATCTGAGGCTGGCCAGTCCCCAGCGCACGTCGGACTGGGGGGTCTCCATCTTCGAGATGGAACCCTTGGACGCCACGCTCAGTGCACGCGTGCACGGACTCGACAGCGCACAGGCAGCCGCGTTGTGGCAAGGCGGTAGCGGCGTCGCCCTCCCTACCGATGGCAAGGGCAGCCATGTGCTTGAAATCACCCTGCCGCGTGCTCAGCCGGGCACCGGCCTGGCGGTGGAGTGGGCGGGCCAGCGTGGCGTCGCACGCCTGCAGGCCCAGGATGCGCAGGGGCGCTGGCAGCCGCTGGCGCAGGACACGCAGGCCGCCAGCCATGCCCAGAGTTGGTTGGCCAGCGATACGGTGCACGATGTGCGTGCTCTGCGGCTCATCGTCGACGGGCCCTCGCCACAGGTCACGCGCCTGCGCCTGCTCGGCCCAAAGGCCGTGATGACGCCGATGAAGCAGTACCAGATCGCCGCCAGCGGCGCGCAGCGTGGCTTGTTCCCGGCGTCGTTGCAGATGCAGCAGACGTACTGGACGGCCGTGGGCGTGCATGCCGGACGGCAGAAGTCGATCTTCGACGAATACGGCAACATCGAGGCATTCAAGGGCGCACCGCTGGTGCAGCCGATCTGGCGCAATGCCGATGGGCGTGCCGCCGGTGCCGCGGAACAGGCCGTGCAGCATGCCCTGCGCGACGGCTGGAAGCCGATGCCCTCGGCCGCCTGGTCGCCGCAACCCGGTCTGGAACTGCGCAGCGAAGCGTTCGCGATCGAGCGCGACGGCCAGCCCGTCACCTTCCTCCGGCATCGACTGCGCAATACCGGTACCACGCCGGTCGAGGGCACGCTGAGCCTGGTGGTGCGGCCGATGCAGATGAACCCGCCGTGGCAGAACGGTGGCCTGTCGCCGATCCGCGACGTGGCCATCGACGGCCAGAGCGTGCGCGTCAATGGTCGTACCCTGCTGTACTCGCTGTCGGCGGTCAGCGCCTCCGGCGCGGCACCGTTCGGCCCGAACGGCGAAACCGAGATCACCTCCGCCATCGCTTCGGGCCGGTTGCCCGGCGCACGCCAGGCCACCGATGCGCGTGGGCTGGCGGCGGCGGCGCTGGACTACCGGATCACACTGGCGCCCGGCGCCAGCCAATCCGTGGTCGTCGCCTTCCCGCTGGGTACGGCGGCGGCCGACGCCAAGGGTGTACTTCCGGAGCCACCGGCACTGGACCTCGCGCACCTGCCAGGCGATGCCGATGCCGGCTTCGAGACGCTGGCCGCCGAAGCCTCTGCGGACTGGCAGGCACGATTGGGCCAGGTCGGCCTGCGCCTGCCCGATCCGTCGCTGGTCGACATGCTGCGTGCCCAGGCCGCGTACATGCTGATCAACCAGACCGGCCCGGCCATGCAACCCGGCCCACGCAACTACAACCGCTCCTTCATCCGCGACGGCATGGCCACCTCGGCGGTACTGCTGCGGATGGGCGAAGCCAAGGTCGCGCGCGACTACCTGGCGTGGTACAGCGAACACGGGGTACATGCCAACGGCCTGGTGTCGCCGATCCTCAATGACGATGGCAGCGTCAACACCGGCTTCGGATCGGACATCGAGTACGACAGCCAGGGGCAGTACGTCGCGTTGGTGGCCGATGTCGCGCGCCTCGACGGTGGCCCTGAGTCCGTGCGTGCGTACCTGCCGAAAGTGAAGGCCGCGCTGCGCTTCCTGCAGGAACTGCGTGAGCGCACGCTGGTACCCGGTTACAAGGCCGATCAACCGGCGCCGGAACGCTTTGCCGGCATCCTGGCACCGTCGATCAGCCACGAGGGCTATCCCTCTCCCACCCACAGCTACTGGGACGACTACTGGGGCCTGAAGGGCTGGCATGACGGCGCATGGCTGGCTGAATCACTCGGCGACCACGCCACCGCCACCTGGGCACGCGGGCAGTACAAGGCGCTGTATGACGCACTTCACGCTTCGATCCGCGCGACGATGGCGTGGAAGGGCATCGATTTCATTCCCTCCTCCGCCGATCTTGGCGATGGCGACCCGACCGGCGTCTCCATCGCGCTGGATCCCACCGATGCGCAGAGCGTGCTGCCGGCTGATGCGCTGCGCACCACCTTTGCCCGCTATCTTGACGACGTCCGCAAGCGCAACCGGCCCGGTGCGCTGTATGCGTACACCCCTTATGAAATCCGCAACGTCCTGAGCTATGTGCATCTGGGCCAGCCCGCAGCGGCCGACGAACTGCTGCAGGGCCTGCTGCGCGACCGTCGCCCGCTGCAATGGCAGGTGCTGGCCGAAGTCGTGCACTCACGGCTGCGTTTTCCGCGCTACCTGGGCGACATGCCGCACACCTGGATCGGTGCCGAATACGGCCGCACCCTGTTCGGGATGCTGATGCGCGAGGACGACGATGCCCTGTCACTGCTGCCGGGCACGCCGCCCTCCTGGCTGGCCGGCGATGGCCTTGCGGTGGAGCGCCTGCCGACGGCGTACGGCACGCTGCGGATGCAGGCACAGCAACGCGACGGTACGCTGACCGTGACGCTCGGCGAAGGGCTGCGCAGCGCCACGGCCGTCAAGGTCTGGTGGCCCGCGCGCACGGCACCGAAGCAGGTGCGCGTGGACGGCCGTAGCGTTTCCGACTTCGATGCCGAGGGTGTGCGGTTGGCGAAGCCGTTCAGGACGCTGGAGGCGCGTTGGTAGAGCGGCCGAGCATGGCTCGGCTCTACAGAAGCAGCCTTGGTGCCGGGGCATGCCCGGCGTCAGAGATCCGGCAAGCCCGGCGGGTTGGTCTGCGACTGCGGCACGGCTTCCTCGGTCACGTTCCAGCGCGCCAGTGCCTGTGCGTAGGTGCCGCTGCCGATCTGGGTATTGAGCGCCTGGGTCACCGCATCGGCCAGGCCGCTGCCCTTCCGCGTGGTGACCGAGATCGCAGCAGCGTTCGGCCAACCGCCCGGAAACAGGCCAACGCGCCGCACCTTGCCATCGCGCGCGGAGTACGCGCCGGTAGCGTTGGGTTCGAACGACACATCGGCCCGGCCGGTGATCACGGCCAGGCGGCCGACCACCGAATCATCGAAGTACTGGTATTGCACCGGCTCCAGCCCGGCCGCGATGTTCTGTGCATCCCACTGCCGCAGGATCTGGTCCTGGCTGGTGCTGGCACCGACCACCACCTTCAGGCCAGCGACATCGGCCGGCTTCTCGATCTTCTGGATGGGCCCGTCGGTGCGCGTATAGATGCCGAGCAGGTCATAACGGTAGCTGGAGAAGTCGAACTTCTTCTTGCGCTCTTCGGTCACGGTTACGTTGGACAGCACTGCGTCGTACTTGCCCGACTCCAGTCCCAGCGGCCAGTCGGCCCAGGCGACCGGCACCACCACCAGCTTCAGGCCCAGCGCATCGGCCACCAGCCGTGCGATGTCCGGCTCGATGCCGATCACTTCCTTGCTGTCGGCGCCATAGTCGGCCAGCGGCAACTGACCGGGATGCGTCGCGACGGTCAACGTGCCCGGCGTCACGAAGCGGAAGTCCGCCGGAACCAGCGCCTGCGCTTTCGGATCCACGGTCCCCCGCAGCGCTGGCGCGCCGGCACCGGCCAGGCTGCTGGTCGCTGCGGGCACGGCCTCCGGTCCCTGCCGTGCACGGGAATAGACGATGCCGGCAATGCCGATGACCAGCACAGCGATGACCAGCAGGGTGCTGCGCGAGGGACGACGAGACGTTGCAGGACTCATGGGGGTCACATCCGGATCAGAGGGTCTTGGCGAGAAAATCGGCGGTGCGCTGCTGGCGCGGGTGTTCAAATATGGCCTCGGGCGTGCCCTGCTCGATCACCCGGCCCTGGTCCATCATCACCACGTGGTCGGCAACGCGGCGGGCGAAGCCGAGTTCGTGGGTGACGATCACCAGCGTGGTGCCGGAACGGGCGAGCTCTTCGATCACGCTGAGCACTTCGGCCACCAGTTCCGGGTCCAGCGCCGACGTCGGCTCATCGAACAGCAGCACCTTCGGCTGCAGGGCCAGTGCACGGGCGATGGCGATGCGCTGCTGCTGGCCACCTGACAGCTGGCGCGGGAACGCATCGGCCCTGTCCGCCAGACCGACGCGCTCCAGCAGCACGCGCGCCTGCTGTTCGGCCTGCGTACGCGGCACACCGCGCACCGCCATCGGCGCCTCGATGATGTTCTCCAGCGCGGTCAGGTGCGGGAACAGGTTGAAGCCCTGGAACACCATGCCCACCTCGGCACGACGGCGGCGGATCTCGCGCTCCGGCAGCTCGTACAGGGTGTCGCCGTCACGGCGATAGCCGATCAGCTGGCCACCGACGCTGACGAAGCCGGTGTCGGCGCGCTCCAGGTGGTTGATCAGCCGCAGCAGGGTCGACTTGCCGGCACCGGACGGGCCGATCAGCACCGTTACGCTGCCGCCGCGCAGTTCCAGGGTGATGTCCTCCAGTACCGGCTGCCCGTCGAACGCCTTGCCGACACCGTGCAGCGATATCGGCGCTCCCTGTCCGGCCTCGGCCGCGCTCGCGATGCGCGGCCGCACCGCAGCCGGCGATCCCGCACGCGGCGCGGGCGAGGATACCCGCGACACGCTGCGCTCACGCTGCAGCTGGCCACGCGCGAAGCGCTGCTCCACGCGCCGCTGCAGCAGCGACAGCACGGTCAGGATCACCAGGTACCAGACCGTGGCCACCATCAGCAGTGGCACCACCTCCAGGTTGCGGCGGTAGATCACCTGCACGGTGTAGAACAGCTCCGGCAACGCCAGCACGTAGACCACCGACGTGCTCTTGGCCAGGCCGATCACATCGTTGAAGGCGGCCGGCAGGATCGAGCGCATCGCCTGCGGCAGGATGATGCGCCGCACCTGGCGGCCGCGCGGCAGGCCCAGCGCGGCCGCTGCTTCATACTGGCCGTGATCGACCGAGAGGATGCCACCGCGGATCACCTCGGCCGAGAACGCCGCCTGGTTCAGTGTCAGGCCCAGCACCGCAGCCGTGAACACACCGATCAGCTGGGTGGTGGGATACGAGAACAGGCTGATGCCGGTGAACGGAATGCCCAGTTCGATCGTGCTGTACAGATAGCCCAGATTGTTCAGCAGCAGCAACAGCACCAGCAGTGGAATCGAACGGAACAACCAGACGTAGCCCCACGATACCGCCGACAGCAACGGCGAGCCGGATACCCGTGCCAGCGCCAGCAGCGTGCCCAGCGCGAAGCCCAGGCCGGTGCCGAGCGCGGTCAGCAACAGCGTGCGACCCAGCCCTTCCAGCACCGGGCGGGCGAAGAACCACTCGGCGAAGGTGCCCCAGCCCCAACGTGGATTGCCGAGTACCGACTGCAGCCCGATCAGGATCAACGCCAGCGCCAGGACCGTGCCGAACACCTGCAGCGGATGCCGCGCCGGCACGATCTTCAATGCCGGTGCCGGACGCGCGGCCAGACCCTCGATCGCGGTGGACGGCGTACTCATGCGTGGACTCCCTGCACGGCGGCAGTGCTTGATGCCGGCGGACGCGCCGGTGCCCGCAGCTGCTTCTCGAACGGCAGATGGGCGATCGATTCCGGGTCGGCAGACAGATCGAACAGTGCGGTGTAGCCATGGCTCAGGTACAGGCCGACCGCCTCAGGCTGGCGGAAGCCGGTGGTCAGGTACACGCGGCGATAGCCCTGGCGTGCGGCCTGGTCTTCAAGCTCCTGCAGCACCCGCCGGGCGATGCCCTGGCGGCGCAGGCCAGGCAGTGTCCAGATGCGCTTGAACTCGGCCGTATCCGGGTCGCGGTGAGGCATGAACGCGCCGCCGGAAATGGCCACACCCTCACGCAGCAGCAGCACGAATGCTCCCACCGGCGCAGCGAATGCCTGCGCCGGGTAGCGTTGCAACTCCTCGCGCGCACTGCCACCGATGCGTCGCCGCACATCGGCATAGCGACTGTCGTACTCCTGTTCGAGACCATCGAACAGCGGCCGCGCCAGTGGATCGTCCACCGAGGTGTAGAGGAAGCGCTCCTCGAACGGTGCCGTACTCATGCTGCGTCCTCCACCAGATAGTGTTCGGCCAGCCGCGCCCAGAGGCTGGCGGCGGGGGCGATGACCGCATCGTTGAACACGTAGCGCGGGCTGTGCAGCGATGCACTGTCACCGTTGCCGACGAACACGAAGCTTCCGGGCCGGGCCTGCAGCAGGAAGGCGAAGTCCTCGCTGGCGGTGCGCGGCGCGAAGGCATCCAGCACCTGCCCTGCGCCGAATCCCTGCAGCGCCACCTCACGGATATAGGCGGTCTGCTGCGGATGGTTGATCACGCTCGGGAAGCCACGCGGGAACTCGATCTCGGCGCGCGCCCCGAACGCGGCGGCGGTCTGCTCGGCAAGCTCGGTCACGCGGCGGCGCAGCGTGTCGCGAACGTCGGGCAGATAGGCGCGTACGGTCAGCGTCAGCTCCACCACGTCGGGAATCACGTTGGCCGCCTGCCCACCGTGGATCGAACCGACCGTCACCACGCCCATCTGCCGCGGGTCCACATTGCGCGACACCACACTCTGCAGTGCGGTGACGATGTGCGCGGCGGCGAGGATGGGATCCACGCTTCCCTGTGGTTCCGCACCATGCCCGCCCTTGCCGATCACCCTCAACCGTGCCCAGTCCACCGATGCCATCGCCGGTCCGTCGACGAAGCCGAAGTGCCCCACCGGCACACCCGGCCAGTTGTGCAGTCCGTAGATCGCATCCACCGGAAAGCGCTCGAACAGACCGTCGGCGAGCATCCTTGACGCACCGGAGCCGGTTTCTTCCGCCGGCTGGAACACCAGTTGCAGGGTGCCATCGATGCGCCCGTGCCGGGCCAGGTAATGCGCCGCCGATAGTAGGATCGCGGTGTGTCCATCGTGACCGCAGGCATGCATCCGTCCTTCGTTCTGGCTGGCATAAGGCAGCCCGGACGCCTCCTGGATCGGCAGCGCATCGATGTCGGCGCGCAGCCCGAGCCGGCGGCTGCCCTGACCCCGCTGCAGCGTTCCGACCACACCGGTTCCACCGACGCCCGTGGTCACCGTATAGCCCCACTGCTGCAGGAGTTCGGCTACGCGTGCGCTGGTGCGATGCTCCTCGAAGGCGAGCTCCGGGTGTCGATGCAGGTCGTGGCGGATGGCGATGGCCTCATCGGCGCGTGCGGCTATTTCAGGCAGCACGCCCGTCGGCCCGGTGGGCGCCACAGTCAACGATGCCCGGCGCAGTACGTTCATCGCCTCACCCCACCTTCCGCGCCGGTTCGGCGGCCGTCGAATGACGGCTGGCCTTGTACGGCAGGCCCAGGTGGTCGCGCAGCGTCTTCCCTTCCAGCTCGCGCTGGTGATACCCGCGCGCCTGCAGGATCGGCAGTACCAGGGTCACGAAATCGTCCAGCCCCTCGCGCTGCGCCGCGAACCCCAGAATGAAGCCATCGCTGGCGCCCGCCTCGAACCAGCGGATCAACTCGTCGGCCACGTGCTCGGGTGTACCGATGAAGTTGGGCCGCGGGCTCACCGCCTGCGACGCGACCTGGCGCAGGCTCAAGCCCTGCTCGCGGGCATCCTGCTTGATCCGATCGGTGGTGGAGCGGAACGAATTGCTGCCGATCTCGCCCAGCTCGGGGAACGGCGCGTCGGGATCGTACTGGGTGAAATCGTGATGGTCGAAGAAGCGCCCGAGGTAGGCCAGCGCATCGTCCAGGCCCGCGAGTGCGGCAATCGCCTGGTACTTGGCTTCGGCCTCCTCGGCGGTGTGGCCGACAATCGGCCCGATGCCCGGAAAGATCTTCACGTCATTGCCGCTGCGCCCGTGGGCGATGGCCGAGTTCTTCACCTTCTGGGTGAAGGCACGGGTTTCTTCCAGCGAGGGCGAGTGGGTGAATACCGCATCGGCATACTTGCCGGCCAGCGCGATGCCGTCGTCGGACGAGCCCGCCTGGAAGATCACCGGCTGCCCCTGCGCGGAGCGCTGGATGTTCAGTGGGCCTTCGACCTGGAAGAAGCGGCCCTTGTGGTCGAGGCGGCGGAACTTGTCGGTGGCGAAGAAGGTGCCCTGTTCGCGGTCGCGGATGAAGGCATCGTCGTCCCATGAATCCCACAGGCCCTGCACCACCTCCAGGTACTCGTCGGCGATCTGGTAGCGCAGCGCATGTTCCGGATGCGGGCGGCCGTAGTTGCGGCCTGATCCTTCCAGCGGCGAGGTCACCACGTTCCAGCCGGCGCGCCCACCGCTGATCAGGTCCAGCGAGGCGAACTGCCGGGCCACGGTGAACGGATCGCTGTAGGAGGTGGACAGCGTGCCGGCCAGGCCGATCTTCTTCGTCGCCGTGGCCAGCGCGGACAACAGCGAGATCGGCTCGAAGCGGTTGAGGAAGTGCGGGATCGATTTCTCGTTGATGTACAGCCCATCGGCAACGAAGCCGAACGCGATGCCGTTGTCTTCGGCCGTGCGCGCGATGTCGATGTAGAAGTCCAGGTTCACGCTGGCATCGGCCGGGTTGGACGGATGCTTCCACGCATGCATGTGGCTGCCCGGTCCCTGCAGCATGATGCCGAACGGGATGGGGCGCGGTGTCTTGCTCATGGGTATCGCTCCTGCAGGTCAGGCCACCGCCGCGCGTGGCGCGGGCGACAGCAGTTCAAGGGATGCCAGGCGTGCGTCGAGGTCGGCCACCGGCGCGTCGAGGATGAATTCGCCCACGCCGAAGCGGCGGTGCAGTGCGTCCAGTTCCCCGCGCACCTGCTGCGCGTCGCCCGACAGCACGCTGGGCCGCGTCTCTTCGATACGGAAGTCGGTCACGCCGACCTGGCGGGCATACTCGGCCGCGGCGTCCGGGCTGGGCAGGTTCACCGTCTGCCCCGGGCCGAGGTGCAGCTTGTAGACACGCAATGCGCCGACATGGCGCGCCGCCGCTTCGCTGGTGGGCGCCGCGAAAGCGACGGTGGCCAGCAACGGCGGCTGCGTGGATACGGCGCGATAGGCCTCGAACGCCGCTTCGATGTGCTTCGGGTCGCCGTCGAAATGGGCGGCATAGACGAAGCGCCAGCCCAGCTCCGCCGCCTGCCGTGCGCTCTGCGGGCTGGCGCCCAGCAGGAAACGCTCGGCCGCCACCTGCGGCACCGGCCGCGCCTGCGCATTGGCATGCGCATGATCTTCGGCCAGCGAGCCGGACAGGAATCCTTCCAGATCGCGCAGCTGCTGATCGAAATCGGCGAAGGCCGGTCGCCCCGCGGCCAGCGCTGCGGTGGACGCCGGCAGGCCACCGGGTGCCTTGCCCACCCCCAGGTCGACGCGTCCGGGCGCCAGCGCCGCCAGCAGGTTGAAGTTCTCGGCCACCTTGTACGGCGCATAGTGGCGCAGCATCACGCCACCGCTGCCGATGCGGATGCGCCGGGTCTGTGCCAGCACCCATGCCGCCAGCACCTCCGGCGCCGGACTGGCCAGGGTCGGTGCCGCGTGATGCTCGGCAAACCAGTAGCGGTGGTAGCCCAGCTGTTCGGCACGCTGGGCCAGCTGCAGGCTGTTGCGCAGCGCCTGCTCGGCGCCTGCGCCTTCGGCCACCGGGCTCTTGTCCAGCACGCTGATGAGGTAGCTCATGTCCGCGTCCTCGCTCAGGGGTGGGCCACAGGAATGCCAAGCAGGCCATTGAGTGCGGCCAGGATCGGCTCGGCACCGGTCACGTACTGCCGGTCCTGGTAGGCACCGTTGGCGTGTTCGCTGCGCACGCCCTGCGGCAGCACCAGCTTCGGCAGCGACTGGTCCTGCTCGCCCACCGCCGCGATCACCTCGCGGCGTGGCCGCGCGAAGCCGATGCGGCGCACGTCCAGCTGTGCATCCAGGCCGTCGATGCTGGACAGCGCGCCTTCCAGCAGCAGGCTGTGCCGGCAGAAGAAGCGCTGGCCCGGCAACTGGCCGTCGACGAACTCGCGATCAAGCAGGAACAGGATGGGTTTGGGGGAGGCAGCTGCAGCCACGGGTTCGTCCTCGTCTGGGCCGGCAATGAAGTGCCGTTTCGCTATCGATGCTAGAGAAGCTGTGCGCCGCGCCCGTACCTGCTGGCGACAATCGCCGGTCGGATCCGGCCACGCAGATGCAGGTTGGCAATAAGCAGACTGCTGGCCGTTATGGGCAGCTCAGGCGATGCGGCGCAGGGGCGCCGGCCCGCTGGCGGCATGCGGCAGCAGATGCCCGGCAGCGCGCTCGGCAGCCAACTGGATGCGCGCCTGCAACGCCGCGCTGTTGATCTGCTCGCCATCGAAATCGGCTGGTGTGGCGTACACGCCGATGGGCAACGTATGCGCCTGCAGGAAGCTGAACAAAGGTCGCAGCTGATGGTCGATCACCAGCGCATGCCGCTCGCTGCCCCCGGTGGCCGCCAGCAGCACAGGGGTGTCCACCAGCGCCTCGAGGTCGATGAAGTCCACCAGGTGCTTGAACAACCCCGGGTACGAGCCACGATGGACCGGTGCGGCCACCACCAGCAGCTCGGCGTCCTCGAGGGTGGCCAGCGCCTGTTCCACCGCGGGCTCGGCCTCGCTGCGCGACAGCGTCTGCCCCAGCGCGCGCGCAATCGGCGCCAGCTCCACCAGTGTCACGCTGGCATGCAGGCGCTGCTGCAGCGCCTCCAGCAGGTGCCGTACCAGCAACAGCGTGCGCGAATTCGCCGATGCCGTTGGCGAACCGATCAACGCAACAATCTTCAACCCAGATGACATGCCACTCTCCTCGGTAACGCCGGACGCTGCCCGGCGACGCCATGCCTGAACCTCAGAACCGGTAATTGACCCGCCCGTACCAGAACGCGCCGATCCTGCTGAGCACGTCACCGCTGTCCCAGGTGGTCTCGATGCTGGCCACGTCGGTGGCGCTGCGCGCGTACTCCGGCACCTTGCGGGTGCGCTTGTCGAACACGTTGTTGATGCCCAGCGCCGCACTCCAGCCCGCGCCCAGCTCCACACCGCCGGACAGGTTGGTCACCAGCACCGGTGGCTGCCTGTACTCCACGCCGTTGTTGAGGCGCTTGATCGACCCGTAGTAGGTAACGTCCACATTCGAGCGCCAGCGTCCGTTCTGCCAGCCCAGTCCGGCCACCTGGGTGTAGCTGGGCGTACGGAAGCGCAACGCGTACTCGCCGGACTTCGTCAGCAGGTTGATGTTGGGCAGCCCCTGCAGCGCCGCAGGAATGGCGCTGACGCTGCGGATCGTGGTGCGTCCGACGTTGGCGGCGTAGCTCCAGCGCAGCTTGCCCCACGATGTGTCCTGGTTCGCCTCCAGCGTCAGCTCCACGCCGCGCGTGCGGGTGTCGCCCACGTTGGTGAAGTAGCTGGCATAGAACGCGTCGCCCGGCAGGATGCTGATGCCGGCCGAACCCAGCAGCGCATCGATCGTGTTCTTCTGCGCGGAGGTCAATACGGTGCCGCTGTTGTCGGTGATGCGCGCCGGATCCTGCGCGTTGTAGCCGATCTGGCTGGACTGGCCAAGCTGGCCGCGGATGTCGATCTGGTAGGCATCCACGGCCAGGTGGAAGGCCGGGCTCGGGTCCCAGGTCACGCCGATGCTGTAGTTGGTGGCCTTCTCCGGTTTCAGCGGGGTGGCACCCAGTGCCACCGCAGCGGGCGAGGACACCTGCGCCACCAGCGTCGTACCGCACGGGCAGCTGCCCGTGGCCTGGTAGAACTGCGCGCCCAGGCTTGGCGCGTGGAAGCCGTTGCTGACCGTCGCACGCACGCCCAGTGCGTCGGTGATGTCGAAGCGGCTGGTCAAGCGTCCGGTCGAGACACTGCCGAAGTCCGAATGGTCTTCCCAGCGCGCGGCCGCATCCAGGTACCAGCGCGAGGTGACGTTGGTCGCCGCCCCCACGTACACCGCCTTGCTGTTGCGCGTGGCCTTCACCGCGTCGGCGGTGGAGTAGCCGACAAACGCAGCGGCACCGAATCCGGTGTACGACTCCCACTGCCCTGCCCCGCGCTCGTAGCGCTCGTGCTGGTACTCGGCACCGGCACTCACTTCCAGGGGTGAGGCAAAGGCCGCTACGTCAAAGCCCCGACGCAGGTCCAGGTTGGCAATGCCCTGCTGGTAATCCAGCTTGCCGTCATAGAAGTCGGTGGGCGAGCCCGGGTACGGCAGCGAGTAGTTCACCGAGTTGCGGGTGTAGGTGCGCACCGTGCTGCGGTTGCCGGTCAGGCTGGCGTCGTAGTCCCAGCCGGCCACCTGCCCCTTCACGCCGGCGGTGCCGGTGTACTGCTTCTCCTTGGTCTCCAGCACCGGCAGGAAGCCGTCGGGAAACACGCTCAGCACCCCCGGTGTCCGGTACGTGGTGAAGATCGTGGCCGGCAGGCGGAAGTTCTGGATCGCCTGCGCGGTGCGGTCACTGGCAGTGGCGTTGGCGTAGAACTGCGCGCTCTCACCCAGGCCATGGCCCACGTTCACCGCAAACGCCTTCAGCGCATACGACGGTGAGCTGAGGATGGTGTTGGCTTCGGCATCGCGCGTGGCCTCGGCAGGGTCCGGCGTCGCACCGGCCGGCAGGCGGTTGTTCGGCCGCAGCGCGACCCGGTTGCCATTGGCATCGATCGCCGGATAGCTCAGATAGCCATCGATGTAGCGTCGCGTCCGGATCGCGTGGTGCTGGCGCGTGGTCTCGCCCGAGAGATTGACGAAGCCGTCCTCGCCCCAGGGCAGGCCGACGTTGGCGCGCACGCTGGTACGCGTACCGTCGCCATCGATGCTCTGCCCGCTCTCCACCGACACCTCACCGCCCTGTGCCTGCGATTTCAGGATGACGTTGACCACACCGGTGATCGCGTCCGAGCCGTAGATGGCGGAGGCACCGTCGCGCAGCACTTCCACGTGGTCGATGGCCGACACCGGAATCAGCGCCAGATCCGCCCAGGCGTGGCCAGGAAAGCCGCCGCCATTGGCACCGCTCACATACGCACTGGCGTTGCGGCGCTTGCCGTTGACCAGCACCAGCGTGTAGCCCGGTGAAAGATTGCGCAGCTGATAGCCGCGGATCAGGCTCTCCTGGTCGCTCTGGTAGCCACCGATCTGGCTCAGCGACGGCAGGCTGCGCTGCAGCGCTTCGAGCAGGTTGGCCTGCCCGGTCGCAGCAAGATCCTCGGCGGAGATCACGTCGATGGGCGTGGAGCTGTTCTTGACCGTGCGCGTGCTGGTGCGCGAGCCGGTCACCACCACTGCGTCCAGGGTGGATGCAGCGACGTTGGCGGCAGCCGCTGTGGTTGCCGGCTGCGCATCGGCGTCTGCCGCATGCACGGGGGCCGCAACCAGGGCGGCGGCGATCAACACAGCAAGAGGACTCAGGACAGGGGCGTAGGCGGCAGGCATGGGGGCTCGTGGGGTGGGCCGGAAACACGGTTCCATTCAAGGGCCTGTTCACCCGCCACGACAGGCGTGATCGCGTCACCCAGCCGTAACATCCGGCCACCCACATGACCGCTGGTAATGACGTTAGGCAGCGCACTTGCATGGGGTCGGATCCCTTTCGAAGGAAATGGATCCGACCCCAGCCGCCATATATCCCGCAGGCATCACCTCATGACCGCATGCCACGCGGCGGCATGCACCATCACCGGTAGCATCAGGCCATGCCCATCCACGCTGCCGATCCCGCCGCGCTGACCGTCGCCATCGTGGCCTGCCACGGCCAGGGCTTGTTCGAGTTCGGTTGTGCGGTGGGCCTGTTCGCACCGGTGCGTCCGGAACTGGGCGTGGCGTGGTACCGCACGCAGCTGTGCGCGGGCGAACCCGGTGCACTGCGCATGCTCGGCAATACGCAGGTGCAGTTGCCGCATGATCTCAACGCGGTGGACGATGCGGACATCATCGTCATTCCCGGTTGGCGCGAACCCAGTGAACGCCCGCCGCAGGCGTTGCTTGATGCGCTCGTCCGCGCCCACACGCGCGGCGCCCGCATCGCCTCGATCTGCTCGGGCGCCTTCGTGCTGGCCTGGGCCGGCCTGCTCGATGGCCGTCAGGCCACCACCCACTGGCGGCTCACCGAAACGCTTGCGCAGCAGTTCCCCCGCATCGGCGTGCGCGACGACGTGCTCTACGTCGACGCCGGCAGCATCATCACCTCGGCCGGTTCGGCCACCGGCATGGACATGATGCTGCACATGGTGCGCAAGGATTACGGCGCACGCGTGGCCAACCTCGTTGCCGAGCGCCTGGTGCTGGCGCCCTGGCGTGATGCCGGACGCAGCCAGCGCGTCAGCCGTGCCATTCCCAGCGGCGAGCCGACACGCCTGGCCAAGCTGATGGAATGGATGCGGCGCAACCTGCGCGAACCGCACTCGCTGGGCAGCCTGGCCGAACAGGCCGCGTTGAGCCAACGCACCCTGCAACGGCAGTTCCTCGACGCCACCGGCCTGTCACCCATCGACTGGCTGATCCGCGAGCGGGTGGCTTTCGCCCGCGAGCTGCTGGAAACCACCGACCGCCCCCTGCACTGGGTCGCCGACCAGGCCGGGTTCGGGTCGCAGGAATCGTTCCGCCGCCATTTCCGCGGGCTGGTCGATGCCAGCCCCACCGAGTACCGCAGCCTGCATCGGCAGGGCATCGCAGCCGATCGACTGGTCGGCTGCTGAGGGTAGGCCTGCGGCAACGTCCGCCTTTCCACTCCGCCATCGGACCGGCAAGATATCGCCATGTCCCGCAGGCCGATGGAACGGTGATGACTGAGCGCCCTTACAGGAACTACCGCTTCGGGATCGGCGTGTCGCTGGTGCTGGCAGCGTTCATCGCCACCCTCTCGCTCATCGCCGTGGCCACCCCCAATCTGGGCTGGGGCGTCGTGGCGCTGGCCACCCTTGCGATCTGGGTGGGTGTGCCGTTGCTGCTGGTGCTTCTGCTGGCGTGGCTGCGCTACATGGTACGGGACCGTGGCCAGGTGCCCGGCCGCGTGCACGCGGTGATGTTCGTGCCCACCGCTGCGGCCATGCTCATCGTTCCGCTGTGGCACTCCCTGCAGAACACCTGGGACAGCTTCGCCGGCGGCTCGCGTGCCGCCATCGCGGAACTGCACGTCAATCTCAGCGGGCAACCGCTGTGGCTGGACACCTCGCCGTATGCATCCACCGGCTCCGGCGCTGGCCCGGACCTGCCCATGCAGGGCGACACGCCCGAACGTTTCATCGCCTTCCACCGCTACCCCAACGCGCAGTCCGATGCAGACAGGGCATTCCCGTATGAAGACGGGCGCTTGAAGCGCTCGGTGGACCACTACCGCTACGCCACGCCCTCTGGAGATCGTGCCGTCACCGACGTGCCCCTGCTGCGCCGCCCCTATCCGGACCTTGCGCCCTTCAACGCGGCATGGAGACGCCCGGGCACGCCGGAACTGGTGCACCTCTATTACCACTACCGCGATCATGTGGAGGTCGCGCCCGCGCTCGCACGCCTCAGCGGCGCTACCGCAGAAGATCTGCAGCGCAGCCGCTTCGAAGGCCTGGTGCTGTTCAAGGTCCACAACTACGGCGGCGCGCCCATCGTGCGGATGGAGGTCAATGGCCTCACGCTGGACATCGGAGACGGCGCCATCGCCAACATCCCGACGCCGCCCGCGGACTGCACCGCCTACGGCTACCCGGACGGCGCCGCGCTGCTTCCGCTCGATCAGCCCCTGCAGGTCCGCTGGCAGACCAGCAGCGAGCCGATGCGCTGGCACAGCGCCCGCGTGCAGGTACCGGCGTTCCGCACGCCGCAGCCCATGGAGGGCCAGTCAACCCTGCAGCGCGTGCTGCTGTATGTGCTGCCTGATGACGCGCTGGCCGCCGAACGCTACGCGGAAACATTCGACCGCGATACGCGGCGCGGCATCCGCGCTACTGGCCTGCCCGCGGCGGCCGCTGCGGTGGCCACCTGCGGCAGCGCCTACGCCACCTATGGCGAAGACGCGCCGCCGCCGCTGGCAGACTGAGCAGCGTCGCCGCGGCGCCTGTTCTCAGCGGCGGCCACGCATCCGCCAGCACTGTGCGATGAAACCGAGCACGAACACCACGAAACACCCCAGCAAGGTCTGCAGCACGACCGGAGCCATCGGCGCGGCCGCAATCGGATGTGCCACCGGGATGCGGGTCAGCGTTTCATTCACGCCCGGCACCAGCGACAGCAGGAAGCTGAACGACAACGCGAAGGTGGACAGATACCGCGCCGCCCGCCCCAGGAAGCGCAGGCGCGCGGCCAGCACGCCGCCGAAAGCAACCAGCAGCACGATCACGCCAAAGGCGTGGCCGGGATTGAGTCCGCCCGTGCTGGACACGGTGAACGAGGTTGCCACCGACAGCACCAGGCCCAGCAGGTAGAGCTTGCCGGCACGCGTGGCCGGATCGATGGCGCGGTGGCGGACGAAGCCATAGAGACCGGCCACGATGGGAAGCAGGCTGACGGCAGTGTGGATGACGCCGAGGGCGGACAGCGGGTGTGGCATGGGAGTGCTCCGTTGGGATTAAACAAACCTACTAGTAGGTAGGCATGGTGGACAAAAAGAAGACCCGCGTTGCCGCAGGCCTTCCGCATACAGTTCTCAGGAGGCGCTCACCCGCGCGATCGCCAGCCGCGCCAGGGCCGCGAAGGTGGCCGCATCGCCAAACCCCCGCGCCGCCAGCATCGCACCATGCACGGACGCCATGAACGCCTTGGCTTCGTCGTCCGCCGGGCCCTGCAGGCGCAGCTGCCCCTGCGCAGCGCCCTTCTGCAGGGTGCGGGTCAGCCACTCGGTCAGGTCCTCGAAGTGGCCGCGCACCTCCTCGGCAATCTCCACCGGGATCATCGGTGCTTCCGCGGCCAGCATCGCGCAGATGCAGAACGACGCCGTTCCGCCGGCAATGCAGCTGGACCAGTAATCGACATAGGCGTTGAGCTCCAGCAGCGGATCACCCAGCTGCCGGTCCAGCAGCGCCAGTCCCTCGCGCGCCTCGGCCCGGTACAGCACCACCACCGTGCGCACCAGATCGGCCTTGCTGGGGAAGTGGTGATGGATGCTGGCCTTGCTGATGTTCACCCGCGCGGACACGTCCGCGTAGCTGAAACCGTTGTAACCACCGGCTTCCAGCAGGGAACGGGCCTGCGCCAGGATCTCCAGCGCCTTCGGGGACAGCGACTCTTTCATGGGCGTAAACCTACTAGTAGGTAGACAGGCCTGTCAACGGGCCGACCCGCGCCGTTCAGTGAGAGGACACATACAGCGCACCGGCTGGCGCGGGCGGCACCGCGAAGCTGCGCCGCATCCGCGCCACTTCCGCCGCCGGCGGCAGGCCGAACAGACGCTTGAACTCCCGGTTGAACTGCGACGGGCTGGCATACCCCACCGCCAGCGACGCCGCCTCGGCGGTCATCCCCTGGCGCAGCATCAGCAACCGCGCCTGGTGCAGGCGCGTGGACTTCACGTACTGCATGGGCGAAGTGCCGGTGATGTCACGGAAGTGATCGTGGAAGGTCGCCACGCTCATCCCCGCCTCCGCCGCCAGGCGTGCCACGTCCAGCGCCGTGGCATAGGCCACATGGATCTGCCGCAACGCCCGGCCGATGCTGCCAAAACGGCCGCGCATGGCCAGCGCCTCACGCATCGCAGCGCCCTGCGCGCCGGTCAGCACGCGGAAGTACACCTCGCGCACCAGCGCCGGGCCCAGCACTGCCGCTTCCCGCGTGTCGCCCAGCGCATGCAGCAGCCGTATCACCGTGGCCTGCATCGGCGGGTCCATCGGGCTGGCCATCATGCTGCGCGCGTGTGTCTGCCCCGGCGCCTCATGCGCGTCCAGCGCAAGCAACAGCTCCGCCGCCAGTTGCAGGTCCAGGTGCAGGTAGATCGCCAGCAACGGCGCCTCCGCCGACGCGTCGGTTTCCATGGTGAACGGCACCGGCACCGACACCGCCAGGTAGTGCTGCGCGTCGTACTGGTAGACCTGCCCGCCCAGGTAGCCGCGCTTGACGCCCTGGCAGACGATCACGATGCCCGGGTCGTACAGCACCGGCGTGCGCGCCAGCGGCCGGTTCGAGCGCAGCAGGCGTACGCCCGGCACGGCGGTGAGCGTGTAGCCCTCCTCCGGCGCCAACGCCTGCAGCAGCCCCACCATGCGCGCCTGCGCATCCTGCTGCACCGGATCATCGCCAGACCGCACCGCACACCTCAGAGGAATAGGCAAGATCGGCCGAAGCTTAGGCCTGTAGGGCATCCCCCACAAGCACTACTGTGCAAGCCCGCTTTCCATGAGGCCATCACCATGTCCCCCTCCCGTCTGCTGCTCATCACCGGCGTCAGCAGCGGCTTCGGCCGCGCCCTCGCCGAACAGGCCCTGCAGGCCGGCCACCGCGTGGTCGGTACCGTGCGCAACGAACCGGCCCGCCAGGCGTTTGAATCCCTCGCCCCCGGCCGCGCGTTCGGCCGCCTGCTGGACGTCACCGACCACGCCTCCATCGACGCGCTGGTCGATGCCATCGAAAACGGCATCGGCGCCATCGACGTGCTGGTCAACAACGCCGGCTATGGCCACGAAGGCATCCTCGAGGAATCCACGCTGGACGAACTGCGCCACCAGTTCGAGGTCAACGTGTTCGGCCCCGCCGCGCTCATCAAGGCCGTACTGCCGCACATGCGCGCGCGCCGCCGTGGCCACATCCTCAACATCACCTCGATGGGCGGCTTCATCACCCTGCCCGGCATCGCCTGGTACTGCGGCAGCAAGTTCGCACTGGAGGGCATCAGCGAGGTGCTGGGCCAGGAAGTGGCCGCGTTCGGCATCCACGTCACGGCCGTTGGGCCGGGATCGTTCCGCACCGATTGGGCCGGCCGTTCGATGGTGCGTGCACCGCGCAGTATTGAAGATTACGACGCCTTGTTCGACCCCATCCGCAGTACGCGCGAGGCCAAGAGCGGCCATCAGCTGGGCGATCCGGAAAAGGCGGCGCAGGCCATGCTGAGCATCATCGACAGCGACGCACCGCCCAGCCACCTGCTGCTGGGCAGCGATGCCGTGCAACGTGTGCGTGACAAGCTGCAGGCCATGTCCAGCCGCATCGACCAGTGGGAGGCCATAAGCCGATCCACCGACGGCGGTTGACATGCAGGCATTTACCTGCCTATTCTGTCCGCCATGGATGCAGACAAGGTGTTCAAGGCCCTGGCCGACCCCACGCGCAGGACGCTGCTGGACCTGCTCTGCGCAGACAACGGCCAGACGTTGGGCCAGCTGTGCGAACACCTGGACATGGCCCGGCAATCGGTCACCCAGCACCTGGGCCTGCTGGAAGACGCCAACCTCATCAGCACGGTGCGCCGTGGCCGCGAGAAGCTGCACTTCATCAACCCGGTGCCGCTGCATGACGTCTACGAGCGCTGGGTACGCAAGTTCGAGCAGCAGCGCCTGAGCCTGCTGCATGACCTGAAACGAGAACTGGAAGGAGAATGACGATGTCCGCAGCGTCCACCCGCTTCATCCACGTGATCTACATCGCTTCCACGCCACAGAAGGTGTTCGAGGCCATCACCCGGCCCGAGATCGCCCGCCGCTACTGGGGCCACGAGAACGTGTCGGACTGGAAACCCGGCTCGCGCTGGCAGCATGTGCGCGCCAATGAAACGCGCTCGGTCGAGCTGGTCGGCGAAGTGGTGGAAAGCACCCCACCCTCGCGACTGGTCATCACCTGGGCCGCGGCCTCGCAGGCCGACAACCCGGACAGCTACAGCCGCGTCACCTTCGAGATCGTGCCCTACCAGGACATGGTGCGGCTGACCGTCACCCACGACGATCTGGAACCCGGCAGCGGCATGGATACCGGCATCCGCCAGGGCTGGCCGATCGTGCTGTCCAGCCTGAAATCGTTGCTGGAGACCGGCAAGGGTCTGGACGTGTTTGCCAAGCCGAGCTGACGGGTGAGGTGTCTGGCCGCAGTCACTTCAACGCCGGGTCGATGACCGGAAGCAGCCCGAGATCCACCAGGCTCATCTCGACCTGGTTGGCCTGTTGCACGGCATGCGGGTCGGCAAGATCGAGTACGTCGGTGGCGAGGATGAGTGTTCCGTTGCCCCGTCGCTCAAGCTTTGCCGCAGCAGGAACCTGATCACGGGTGAGCGCCTCATCCACATATCCCATCCAGCCCAGGAACTCACGATGGGGAAACGGTGCTCGATGCAGGCTGTAAAGCAGTAGATCAGCACCCACACGCTGTTTCACGTTCGTCTGTATCAAACACACATCGGGCCGCTTGGACATCGCATCCAGAATCGTCCACAGCACGCGCGATGGCCGCTCGAAGACCACCTCCACATCGCTGATGCTGATCCGAATCGAGCCAAAGCTTGGAGAGATCGCCAGCCCAACCCGTCCGCGCGCCCTCCAGCTCGCCTCATCTCCCGCGTTCGTCAACAGCAGGCCGGGAGCGCCGGCATGCCGAAGCTCTGGAAACTCGGCATCGTCCGCTTCCATTCGGGCGATGATCCTCGATCGCTCTACGAATGACACGAAATGGTCCTTCGGCCCTTTCGGCATGCCCCACCATTGCCGGAAATCAGGCGTGAGCTCTCCAAGATTCTCGATCAATGCAGCCGAATAGGCGTATGCCTCTGAGAGAGACAGCCTCTGTGGGACGAACTTCACGGTCAAGGTAACGATCATCTCAAATGGCACCCAGCACGTAAGGGGTATGGCGCGCACTCTCAGTTGGAATCCCGGCTTCAATTCCAGCAATGAAAGCGACGACGTCCATGAAGTGCCACTCAAGCTTCCCTCTAGGCATTGCAGGGGCGACGAGCGCGGATTGCACTCTGTAACTTTTGAGCCAGGACTCAGTTACGGCAAACGTAAATGGCGTTGCATCACGGCCATATTCGTCGAAGAATTTTTCAAAGTTGGCCTTCGCTTCAACCACGGTACACCGATCTCGCCAGAAGCCATCAAACGAGGTACCTCCGTATAGCCATTCAAGGGTGGTGTACTCTCCGCCCTTGCCAAAGAACCCCTTTACGACTTCTACGCCAATGCTCACGATCTGGTCAGCACTATCGCCTCGGCGTACATAGCCAAACCGCTCCGGACCGGCAAACATGTTGGCGATCTGTAGCTGGTAGTCATAGTTGATGCGTGTGCTCAAGGTTATGTATCTCGGCGTCGGCGGCTGCCCCACTCGCCCATTCCCCAGCAAGCACTGATTGCACTCGCTGTGGTCTGGCACATCAGAGCAGTCTGCTTCTCGACTTCGGACGTCTGGCTTGTCCTTGACGGCGTCGTTCGCCGCGGTGGCCGCGGCTGCCGCTGCCGCCGCCGCAGCGGCTCTCTCGGCCAGCTTGCCTATGCCCCAACGAACAGGAACCGCAACCATCACTCCTCTCCCTTCGGCCACCGATGCAAGGCGGCCAAGGCGCCGAGCACATCAGCCGCCTTGGTGCTCGGATGCTCCGCGTGGCGAATCGCGATATCCACTTCAGCATTGCGATGAAGCTCACCACCACTGCCGACATCCGTTTTCGTCCAGGCAACGAGCACCGGAAGGTGGGTGATGCCCAACTCGTAGGCCGCGTAGGCATAACAGCGATCGGTTTCCGCAAGAAGTGCGGCGTCATCCATGCCAAGGACCCGTTCGGGCATGTCACGACGAATCTCGCCAGCAAGCTTGGGGAGGAAATCGAACAGATCAGGCAAGCGCAGCAACGCCTCCTGCCTGGCACTGAACGTCAGCATCAGCTTTTCTCCACAACGTCGCGATCCAGCTGCCACTGCTGCCCCTGCAGCCAGACTGACCACCGGAGGAATGGCGCCATGAACGCTCTCTTCTGTTCACGCGTCATGACGGTCCACACACGATACAAGGCGCGTCCATCCCAGAACCGGAACAGCGCCAAGCCTCCATCTGACAGCCGTACTTCCAGGCGGGCTTGAAGATGCTCGATGACGGCGCCAACCGGCTCGTCACTGGTCACCCAGCACACCCGTCCCGGACGCGCCTCAAGATTCAGCAGCCATCGGCGCACCCATCCATCGCCATTCAACTGGATCAGCCAAGGCCCAACATCGGCGCTGCTGGCTTCAGGCTGATGTTCAAAGAGCGGCCACGCAATGCCCGATGTGGCATAACCCCCCAGAACATTGGCAATCTGCGGGGACGCAGCGGCGTCAACAATGGCGTATTCCATATTCATCTCCGCAGGTAAGCGGCACCGCTCCTTGCCGCCGCCAGAAGGCATTCCCGGCAGACCGGCTCCTTTGGGGTCGAGTGCACCGTGAACTCGTCGGGCGGTGGCGCGGGAGCCGTGGCATCCCCTTCCGACGTGGCAGGTGCCAACGCACCAGCAGCCGCGATGTGGGCCGTCTGCTGGGCGCCCGCCAACAGGCTGCATCCGCAGGCCAGCCGATCGCCGTCGCGCGCAACCGGCTGCCCATCCACAATCCAGGAATCGTCCCCGGTCACGATCGGAAAGATGCCCTGATGCTTGGGGCATGTCGCGCGGTCGGACATACGTGCTACGGCGTGCCCGTTGATATCAGTAAACGCAGAGCCCGTGATAACGCGCCCTCCGCCACTGGTTGCATCCCCGACGACCACAATCAATCGACCCATATCAGTTCCACACGAAGCAGGCACCGACCTTTCCAGCCAGCTGCGCGAAGCTACCGAAGCCGATGACAGGACTTCCAGGCGCGAAACGGCGGCGATCTACCTGCAATCCCGCAAGTGGATGAGCCACAAGGAGAATTCTGGAATCGTGTAAACACAACCACCTCTCACATGCGGCAGAATGCGTCTCCAGTGAAGGGCGAACACGTCACCATGAGCGAGCAGCCGGCCTGATCGACCCAAAACGTCCGCAACAGGGGCCCCCCTAGCTCGCTCCCTCCCCCACCCCGCTCAACGCACACCTCCCCCCCCCCATGCACCCGCACCTGGAAAAGATCGGCGACACCACCCTCCTGCGCGTCCATGACCAAGGCCCCGTGCTGGATGCCAGCGGCCTGCGCGACCTCGTCGGCGACGCGCTGGGTCACGATGCCGAGTGGATCGTGGTTCCCGCGCAGCGCCTCTCGCCGGACTTCTTCGATCTGCGTTCGGGCGTGGCCGGGCAATGGGTGCAGATGCTGGTGAACTACCGCCTGCGTTTTGCCGTGCTGGGGGATGTCAGCGCCCACCGGGCGCGCAGCGAATCACTGGATGCGTGGATCACCGAGTGCAATCGCGGGCGCGAGGGCTGTTTCGTGGCCGACTGGGACGCGCTGCGGGCGCGGCTTGCGGCGCCGGCCCGCTAGCGCGCGGTCCAGCCCCCGTCCACCGGCAGCGCCGTGCCGGTCATCTGCGCCGCGGCGTCCGAAGCCAGAAAGACCACGGTCTGCCCCAGCTGCTCGGGGGTGACAAACTGCAACGAGGGCTGCTTTTCAGCCAGCAGCGCACGCGCGGCGGACTCTTGGTCGATGCCCTCGCGCTCGGCCAACGCGGTGATCTGCTGCTCGACCAGCGCCGTTCGCACCCAGCCCGGGCAGATTGCATTGGCGGTAATGCCGGTGCCCGCATTCTCCAGCGCGGTCACCTTGGTGAACCCCACCACGCCGTGCTTGGCCGCCACATAGGCCGACTTGTTCACCGAGCCCACCAGCCCATGCGCCGAGGCGATGTTGATGATGCGGCCGGCGCCCTGCTGCTTCATGTAGGGCAAGGCCGCCGCCGTGGCATGGAACACCGCCGAGAGATTCAGCGCCAGGATCGCGTCCCACTTCTCTACGGGAAATTCCTCGATCAATGCGGTGTGCTGGATGCCCGCGTTGTTCACCAGGATGTCGATGCGGCCCATCCTCGCGACGGCGTTGGCGATCATGTTCCGTACGGCCTCGCCCCGGGACAGATCGGCGCCGTCATGCGCCACGCGCACACCGAACTCCGCTTCGAGGTTGGCACGGAGGCTCTCGATCTGCGCCGCATCGCCGAAGCCGTTCAGCACGATGTCGGCGCCCTGTCGCGCCAACGCCGTGGCGATGCCAAGGCCAATACCACTGGTGGAACCGGTGACCACCGCGACCTTTCCGTTCAACATGGGCGAGCTTCCATCACGTGCAGGGGGCCAGTGTAGCTCCGCAACTGCACGCCACGCGTGGATGCGCCCCTCTCGGCAGGAATTCATATTGGCTCTATAGTCGGCGCCATCCACCCAAGGATGGCTCGATGAACCCCAGCAAGGCCCTGCTGCCGGCGGCCCTCGCCGCACTGCTCGCTCCTTCCCTCAGCCAAGCCGCATCGCCCGAGCAGCTGGCAACGCCGCTCACCACTGGCAGTGTGCGCCTGGATATCGCCAGTGGCCGCGTGGAGGGCGATGCATGCCTGTCCAATCGCCCCGCCGACGCACAGGGCCACTTCGTGCTCAATGCCGGTCTGAACGTCGCACGGGTCACCGATGACGAGGGCAAGCCGGTCGGATTCGATGGCTGGTACGACCCGGGCGTGGATGGCGAGGCGCGCGTCTACACTCTGGCCGAGCCCACGGCCACGCTCTGCGTGCAGTACGTGGGCGCGTTCCCGCTGTACCCGAAGCACGATGCCATGGGCGACTTCAAAGGCATGATGGCCTTCAACGGCGACAGCGCCCGTTTTACCGAGCAGTCTGCATGGCTGCCTCAGGCGTTCGACCCCAAGGCCCGCGTGCGCGGCAGCGAAAGCCGCTACGACCTGCAGGTGGACTGCCGCGGCTGCCGCTTCCTGTACCTCAATGGCAGCCCCGCCATCGAAGGCACGCAGGGCCGCTTTCGCAGCGACAACGCGCGGCCCATCCTGCTGTTCGGTGGCAGCGGCCCGATCACCCACACCGCGCAGGTCACCCTCCTCAACGAGAGCCTGCCCACGCCCAAGGTCGACGCGCTGTCCCGCGTCGTGCAGCAGGTGGCCGACGTGCACGCGCGCTACATGGGCGTGCCGCTGGCCGACCGCCCCACCTTCCTGCGCATGGTCACGCTCAACCAGGCCGAGCGCGACCGCGACGGCAGCGAATGGGGCTTTGCCACCTGGCCGACCATCGCCATGAGCGGCAGCATCGGCAACGTGGCCGATTCGCTGCTGGCCGGCGGTGAACAGGCCGAACGGCGCGTGCAGTACATCGCGCACGAAATGGGCCATTACTACTTCGGCACGCTCAACCGCCCGCAGGGGCCGTACTACTGGGTGCTGCTGGAATCCAGCGCCGAATTCCTGTCGATCAAGGCGCTGCGTCAGATCAGTGGTGACGCTGCGGCGGACCACTATGTTGCAAGGTTGCAGGCCACCGTCGATGCGCTCGATACGCCGCTGCCGGCGCTTGATGCCGTCGATGGCCACTCGGACCTGGGCGAGATGTATCGCTACGTCTATGGTCCGTTGCTGCTACTTTCGCTGGAAAAGCAGGTGGGTGAGGCGAAGATGCAGGCCTTCATGCGCGGGCTGCTGGCCGCGCCTTCACCGAAAGACTGGGCGGAGCTGCAGGCCATTGCACTGAAGGCCAGTATCGATGCCGAGGCCTGGCAGCACTGGCAGGCCAGCTGTGTGGCAGGGGGCAGGCCGAGGTGCCAGTAGATCCGCACCATGTGTGGACGGCCCTACCCCATCGCCCCATCACTTCCAGTGATCCGGCCCCAGAAACGGCAGGCTCAACACAAACACCGGAACCGCCACAGGAATCAAAGCGGCGCCCAGCACCTTGCCCGCCGCTGACCCCGCGCCCGGAGCGTCCTCCCTCTGCGGCAAGATGCGCTCGGCGCGCGCGTTGATCGGCTGTGCCAGCGTCGCCTTCTCCGCCAGCGCCGCGGCGTCCGGCAACTGCACGCGTTCGCCATCGCCCTCGAACAACGCGCTGTAATAGCTGCCACCCTTCTTTGAAAGGTCGCAGGCGCGATCAAAGGCCAGCGAATAACGGCTCCGCTCCAGCGGCAGGTAATAGCGCGCGCGCTCATCGACCACCTTGGCTTCGCGCGGTGTAACGTCAATCCGTTCCAGCCTGAACTGCGCTGCGTGTTGCGGCGTCACCTGCTCCGGCCGCAGCAGCAGCGCGTAGCTGCCATGCACCTTGGCCTTGTTGGCCGGGTCGCGCCAATCCTCGTGGAAGTACATCTGCGCGCACGCCACCGCCTCGCGCAGCGGGCTGTCCATCAAGGCGCGGTAGTCACGGAACGGCGCCGCGTCGAAGCGCATCGGTTCGTCGTAGCGCGGCAGCAGGTACAGCTGGCCATCGTCGGCCACGAAGGCACCGGTGATCTCGCGGCTTGAGGTGTGCTGCTCCGGGCCGCTGGCGCACCCGGACAGCAGGCCCAGGCACAAGGCGGAAAGAATGAAGAATGACGTACGCATGTCGTGTCGAGGGCTTCCCTTGGAAACGGCCTCGCCAGAATGCGCGAGGCCAATCCGCCATGGTGCCACGCCGGCCATCACACGCCCAATCAACCGGCTCACTTCAACCGTTCAAGCAGCCGCTGCCCCACTTCCAGCGCCGAGGCCGGGTTCTGCCCGGTAATCAGCTCGCGGTCCACCACCACATGGCCGGTCCACGGCGTGGTGTTGCTGCTGAACGTCGCACCCGCCCGCTGCAACGCGGTCTGCGGGTAGAACTTCATCTCGCCGCCGCCCAGCAGCGGCTTGGCCTGTTCTTCTTCCTGGTTGCTGATCACCGTCATCCGGTAGCCGCTGTAGATCCACTTCGGCGTGGCCGGCGTCGCACCCGCGTCCAGCTTTGCCACAAAACCCGCTGCATCCGGCAGTGTGGACAGCAGCGCGATCGGCCCGTGGCAGACCAGCGCGGTGGTCTTGCTGCGCTGGTGGAAGTCGGCCAGCAGCCGGCCCAGCGCCGGGCTCTTCAGCAGGTCCTGCATCGGCGCGTGGCCGCCGGGAATGTAGACGGCATCGAAGCGCGCGTAACCCTGCTGCTCGATGCGCGCCAGGCTGACCACCGGCGAGGCCGTCGGCGAGGTCAGCGCCAGTTTCTCCAGCAGGTCCTTGTGCAGCGTCAGCTGCGCGGCATCGTTGCCGAAGTACGCGGGCGTCACCGAGGACGCATCCACCGTCGGCGCCCGCCCCTGCGGCGTGGCGAAGGTCACCTCGTGGCCGGCGTCCAGCAGCAGCTTGACCGGCTGCATCAGCTCATTGAGATAGAAGCCGGTGGACAGCACCTTGCCGTCCTTCAGGTCCAGGTGGTTTTCGTCGGACAGCACCACCAGTACGTTGGCGGCGTGGGCACCGCTGGCGGCCAGAGTCAGGGCCAGCGCTGCGGCCAATCGGGTCATCAGGTTCATGGGGGAACTCCTGTTCGGGGAATGGCCGACACTTTATTCATCGCCCCAGCGGCGATAAATTGGCGCCATCGCAAAACATCTGTTCCCCGGAGAGCCAAATGAGCCGCAAGTTCGACTACCTGGGCGATGTGGAGGTGTTCCTGGCGGTGGTGGAGCACGGCTCGTTCACGGCGGGCGCGGTGGCGCTGTCCACCACGCCGTCGGTATTGAGCCGCGCGGTCACCCGCCTGGAAGCGCGTCTGGGCCGGCAGCTGCTGCAACGGACCACCCGCCGCGTGGGCCTGACCGACGCCGGGCGGCTCTATCGGGAACAGGTGCGCACCGCCTTTGGCCTGCTGGACGACGCCGAGCGCGACGTACAGGGCCAAGACGGCGCGCTGGCAGGCCGCGTGCGCCTGAGCGTGCCGACCACCTATGGCCACTACCGGCTGCCGCCCGTGCTGGCGCGCTTTGCGCAGCAGTACCCGCAGGTGCAGGTGGAACTGAACATCACCAACCGCAATGTGGACCTGGTGGCCGAAGGCTTCGACCTGGCCATCCGCCTGGGCCAGTTGCCGGACAGCGGGCTGGTGGCACGCAAACTGGAAGACGCGCCGCTGCTGCTGGTGGCCGCGCCGGGCTACCTGCAACGCCGTGGCACGCCGCAGACGCTGGACGACCTGCAACAGCACCTGTGCCTGCCCTTCGTGATGCCGCGCACCGGGCGGCTGGCGCCGTGGATCTTCCGCGACGAGGGGCGCGACGTGGACTGGCTGCCGCGTTCGTCCATCGAGACCTCCGACGATGTGCTGGGTGTGGTGTCGCTGGCCGAACAGGGCATCGGCATCTGCCAGAGCTACGAGTTCATCGTGCGCGAGCGGTTGCGGCGCGGGCAGCTGGTGGAAGTGCTGCCGCAGCTGCGGGGCCGGTCACGGCCGTTCTCGGTGATCTATGCGCCGCATCGGCGGCAGTCGGCGGCGGCGCGGGCGATGATCGAGTTGCTGGTGGGGAATGCGGGCGCGGTTGAGGATGGTGTTCGTTGAAGAGCGCTGCCTGCTGGCGGTGTCGTGATTGAACCGATTCTTGAGGTGCGCGGGTGATCTGCCAGCGTCGCCATCCGATTTTGAGACGACAAGGGTGTTAAGAAGGCTGTCGCGCTATTCGCTTGTGGCGCGGGCGATTACGCCAGTTTGATTCGCAATCAGCAGCCCGACTGCGCGAATGCGTCTGGCGATGTCGCGTGCTGCACTAATGGTGCGTGCCACAATAGTTCATCGCTCTCGATTCCTGCGATTTCTTCGGGAATTTCTATTGGCATTCGGAGCGACGGCGTAAACACCATGGCGCGCCACCGACAACGGGTGGCCGGGTCTGCAAACCCGAAGAATGCGACGTCTGTTGTTTGCGCTTGCCCGTCGGCACCGGCCCTAGTCGGTGCCGGCGGGCAATCCGTCGGCCTTTATGGCGGGCGGTGCGTGGGGGTCTTCGAGCCCGCCGGTCTATGACGTCGCTTCATCCGGTTTGCAGCCACGCATCGTCCGCCACCCCGTTTACGCGGTGGCGCTGTCAAGCACAGCCAGGAAACCGACGCCATGAACGATTCCGAGAACTTCTCCTCGTATACATCCGTTGAGCCCATCAACGACGACACCCCACCGCCCGACCTCAACTCCCTGATCGGCATCCTCAAGCGCATCCGCCGCTGCGAAGGCGCTGACGGGTTGCCTTGGCCGGAGAACGATGTGTCGCCTGGACGGCGAGTCAGCCTCGCGAGGAGCGAGCGCGCGATGGTGGGGGCGCTGACCGTGCTGGAGGTGCTGCACGCCGCGGATCGCTGCCGGGTGGCTGCTGACCCGGAGCGGCATTTGGATGAAGGGGTGGTGGATGGGTTGTTTCTGGCTTGCCGGGGGTTGCTTGAGTGGGCTTGTCGGGAGGTTAGGCCGGAGTGATTGGCTTGATGAATCTTGGCTCGGCATAGCCTTCCTTGTGCAGCTGAGAGTGTCCGATTTCTGTGTCCGGGCAATGGGAGTTCTAGCCAGCTATCACGGACGGTTGTAAGAGAGCTGCGAAATTCTGATCTTACCTAGTGACCCTCGCCGCATTCTTGAATTGTGGGGTCGCACGAGGTGGTCAAACACCTCCGCTCGTGCTGCACCCAGTGCGGGGTGGCTTGTTTCCCTGTAGATCCGCTCACGCTTGAGCAGCCCTTGCATAGCCTTCCTCATCAGTACGCGCAATGCCGCTATGAAGCTCTGACTGGGTGGTCTGCACCAGCGGCAGGAGGACCACCCGTCAGAGCGCTGAGCGATGCCCTCCGCACCCAGGATAACGCAGCACGACAAATCATCCGCCGAGAGCTTGGGCAAGTACGGTCGTAAATCACCATCATTCATCTCGGACGATGAACGACCTGGCATCCGCTACTTCACCACCTCCATCAGCTTGCTGAAACTGTCCACAACGTCGTACTTGACGTTCTCCGGGGCGTAGCGGCGGTTCATCTCATCGAAGAACTTGCGGGCGCACTGGATCTTGGTCTTTTCGATCTCACGCAGGTCCATCGACGACATGGAGCCCTTGGTCTCCGCCACAAAATAGACGTGCTTAACAACGCCTTCCTTGAAGCTGATCGCCCAATCCGGGTTGTAGTCGCCCACGGGTGTGGGGATTAGGAAACCGCGTGGCAATTTGGCATAGACCACCACTTCACTTGCTGTGTCCAGCTCTTTCACGAACTCCCGCTCTACCTTCGAATCCGTCAGCACATAGTCGTAGATGTGTCGCTGAAGCTTGTCACCGGCCTTGCTGAAGTCCTGCTTGGTCTGCCCGGCGGTAAAAATGTCGAGGTCGAACTTGTCCTCGACGGGATCGTAGGCCAGGTGTTCGATGATGACCGTGGCCTTTTGTTCGTTGATGAGTCGCGTGGCCTCGGCGATAAAACTTTCCGGGTTGGTCTTGAACTGTGCAAAAACCGCGACGTTAATACCCTTGAGGATTTCCGCCACCATGCGACGAGTCAATTGAGTACCTTCGGCTAGCTTGCCGATCAGGTCGTACCTGACCGCTGAATGGATCGACTGATTATTGTATTCGGTCTTTGTCTCGGAAACTTTGAAACCATCTCCACGCTTCAGCACCTCGTCAGTCACCTGGTCGATCTGTTCGCCGGCCTGGATGGTGTATTGCAGCGGGGTCACGCGCAGAGCTGCGTCCAACTCCTTGACCACCTTTTGCACCAACTCGTCCGAGTCGAAATCGACACTGTAGGCCGCCTTGCGATTGATGCGGTTCCACAGCGCCTTGAACTCCTGTTTGTCGAAGTTGGCGTTGAGCGGGTTCTTCTTGGGTTTGCGGTCGTCGTCGATGTCAGGCAATTGGCTAGCACTGAACACACTGTCGATAAGCTGGTACACCTGCGCCGCGTGCGGCTTCAGTTCGTCTGGCAGATCGGCCAGCGTTCCTGCCTTCTTGGCATCGTGATACGCACCCGCGATCCGGTCTGAATCGTCTGTGTAGTCGTTCTTAACCAGATAACGGTAGATTTGCTTCGCCAGTTGCGGCGTAACCGGTACGTCGCCGGCCGCCGTTTTCAGCACCTTGCCAGTGAAATATTCCTCGTTTGCCACGCGTGGACGTTCCGACAGAGAATCGCTGATGTCCTTCTGCAGCGCGACCACAAAGTCCTTGAAGCTCTCGCTGGCGACCACGGTCAGCACGTTCACGTCGTGCACGGTTGCCGGATGATCCATCCGGTCGCCTGTCTGGTTGACGGACAGCCGCAAGCCACGCCCCACCTCTTGTCGACGTGTGACCTCGTTGTTGTAGTCGGGATGCTTCAAGAAGCAGATCACGAACACATTCGGGTTGTCCCAGCCTTCACGCAGGGCCGAGTGCGAAAAAATGAAACGCACCGGCTCGGCAAGCGACAACAAGCGCTCCTTGTCCTTCAAGATCAGGTCGTAGGCATCCACATCGTCCGACAGACCTTTGTTTTCACCCGTCTTTGCAATGCTCGGATCAACGTCGCGCTTGCTCTTCTTGTCGACGGAGAAGTATCCGCTGTGGGTCTTGTCCGCCGAAATGCCCTTCAGATACTTGACGTAGGCCGTCTCGTTCAGGTCGAGCATCTCGTTCAGGTACTGCGTGTACTCCTCTTCAAAGATGCGGGCGTATTCGCCTTTTTCGTCCGCCTGCGCGTAGTCGCGGTACTTGGCCACCTCATCGATGAAGAACAGGGTCAGCACCTTCACATCTTGCTGGAACAGCGCCTGTTCCTTGTCGAAGTGCGCCTTGATGGCTTCCCGAATCTGGATGCGGCGCAGCGCAGCCTCGGTTACGTCGCCAGTGGCGTCGCCGACCGTCAGCTCAACGCCATTGGTAAAGCTCAGGGTGTCGGTGTTGGCGTTGATGTCTGCCACCACGTAGTCGCGGTATTGATCCAGCCCGCCCGACAGATCGAACAGGTTGTCGCCCTTGCCGAGCTTTCTCACCACGCGCTTGATGTTGCCGCCCGCCAGCTTCTGCTCGAACTCGACGCGCGCCTCGGGCGGCTTCTTGCTCGAAATTTCGATGGATTGCAGGTACAGATAGCCTGCCGTGCCCGCCAGTCCCTTCACCGCGATGCCGCGCACGGCGATTTTCTTCACCAGCTTCTGATTGTAGGCGTCCAGCGCATCGAGGCGGTGAATCTTGTTGTGGGTGGTCTTGTGGGTGGCCGAATAGCGCAGCACCATCAGTGCCTTGAACGCTTCCAGGGAATCCAGCGTTTTCTTGCCTTCCATCTTCTGCGGCTCATCCAGTATCAGGACCGGGCGGTTGGCGCTGATAACGTCGATGGGGCGGCGGGACTGGAAGTCGTCCAGTTCCTCGTAGATGCGGCGATTGTCTTTGCCAGTGGCATTGAAGGCCTGCACGTTGATGACCATCACATTGATGCCCGCGTCCGACGAGAAGCTCTCCAAGTGGTGCAGTTGCTTGGAGTTGTAGATGAAGAAACGTGCCTTCTTCTGATAGCTCTCCAGGAAATGTTCAGCGGTAATCGCCAGCGACTTGGCCACGCCCTCGCGGATGGCGATACTGGGCACCACGATGATGAACTTGCTCCAGCCGTACAGCTTGTTCAGCTCGAAGATGGTCTTGATGTAGCAGTAAGTCTTGCCAGTGCCGGTCTCCATCTCGATGTCGAGATTGACCTTGGCCACCTTGGTTTTGACCAGCGCATCAGACAGCGGCAGGTTCTGGGCTCGTTGCACGGCGTGGACGTTGTCCAGCAGAACCAGCTCCGACAGGGTGAGGTCGGCGTTGCGGAAAGCCGCCTCCTGCTCTGCCGCTGCCTCTGGCGCGGCCTCCAGCGCCAGCGCACCTTGCGGGCTGGCCGGTGCCGCCTTGCGGCTGCCGGGATCAAGACGATAGCGAATGCCGCCGTGCTGCGGCACCTGCCCATTGAAACAGTCCACCACGGCCTGTACGGCGGCAGTCTGGTAGGCCTGCGTTTTGAACTTCAGCTTCATCGCAGTCCCCTCAAATACTCTTCACTTCGGTGGATGGCGACAAGAGCTTGAAGATCTGCTCCACGTTGATCTTAACGGCGCTGTCTTTGAACCCCGCATCGCGGAACACCACGCGCAGCGGCTTGTGCGTGGCCAGTTCCTTGACGAAGTCTTCGTCCACGCCGCCATGCGCGTCGAAGCAGGCGGCCAGTGCACCGCCATCCACGAAGAATACATCCTTGCCCTGGATGGACCTCTTCTCGATGGGCAGGGCGAGGTCAACGCCCCAGTCCAGCATCACCTGGAACAGCAGGTCTTCCGCCGTGCGGTCAGGCTTGATGTTGTCGACAGCGTAGATCAGGTCAACCTGGCGAACTCCATCGGGAACATAATGGATATCAGCCATATTTGATGTTTCGATCTTCAAGGAACGAAAGCCAACGTCGACACCTCTTTCTGGAAATTTCAAGTTCGAAAGAATGGATATCCCGGCCTTACGTATACGTTCGCGAGATAGCTCGGCGATCGATGCATACCCTTCTTTTGCAGCATCTGACTTAGGATCTGGCGTTTCAGCAAATTGCACCATAATAAAGCGGCGGTTTCCCTCGTCTTCGGCATTCGCCTCCATCACGGCTTGAGCTGTAGTACCCGAACCTGCGAATAGATCAAGAACAATCCCGCCCCTATTGTTATCTGCCCACTTCATCAATTGCTTTATCAAGCGAACTGGCTTCTTGCCATTCGCGAATGCAATGCCACCCTCTTTAGCAACATTCCCCATGTCTTGATGAAAGCCCTTCCAAAGATCTCCGCGAATAACAGTTCTTCCGAATCGCGGCCGGTAGTCATCTGACATACGATAATTCAATGCAAGAGGAATTAAGGCCCTGAGCGTGCCATTCTCAAGTGTAGTGAGAAAATAAGTGCGATGATCTGTTTCAAATGGCTCCCATAGACCCGGTTGAATTACCTTTCCTGCAGCTGAAACAGGAGGTCTATCGACGCTCGCAATTCTTCTGAGATTTTCAGAAATAAAGGTTCTTACCGCTTCTGAGACGGCCAACAGTTTGTCGATGTTCTTGAGACTAAATCTTCCCCGCTCTACAAGCCCATAACGGCGGATATCCTCGCCAACCCGGCTATCCGAAAGTAGTTGCTCCGCGAGGCTACCCAGAGTCCCATCATCATTTAGCCAAATTGAATAATGAGTATCGTAGGCATCAATACCATCCAAGAGTGGCTTATGGGGCCTCTCGTCAAACTCAACCGATTTTCTATATACATGAACGAATTCCACATTCTTCACAATTGTGCCCTGCTGGGCATTAACCGTCTTGGGACCAGATGTCGTCGACATCTCAACTGCAATTGTGTCGATGAAATTTCCTTCACCAAACACCTCATCCAAAAGGTGCTTGAGATTCGCAGACTCATTGTCGTCGATTGAAACAAAGATAACCCCATCCTCGGCAAGCAGATTCCTCGCCAATTTCAGTCGAGGATAGATCATTGTCAGCCAATCAGAGTGAAACCGACCATTCGTTGCAGCATTAGCGATGAGGCGATTACCTCCCTCGTCCACCTGATTGGAGCGGCGCAAATAGCCCACCGCATCTTCGGAAAAATCATCCTCGTAAATGAAATCACTTCCTGTGTTGTACGGCGGGTCGATGTAAATCATCTTCACTTTTCCTAAATACGTCTCCTGCAACAGCTTCAACGCATCTAGGTTGTCGCCTTCGATGAACAGGTTCTTCGTGGTATCGAAGTCCACGCTCTCGCTGCGCACCGGGCGCAGGGTCTTTGCAATCGGCGCATTGGCCATGAGCAGCGCCTCGCGCTTGCCCGGCCAGTTCAGGTGATACCGCTCCTGTGGCCCCTCCACCAACGAAACCGAAAGCTCCTGCCGCAACTGGTCGAAATCCACCGCCAGCTTCACACTACCGTCCTCGCCTCGCGCCTCGGTCACGCAGCTGGGAAACAAGTCGCGGATGCGCGCGATGTTGTCTTCGGTCAGGTTGGGCGAGTGCATTTTTAACTTATCCACGAATAACAGCCTCTTGAATTTTTTTGCTCTATGTGCGGGCCAACGGAGTTTAGTTACGGACACGCAAGAGCGGAACCCTGGCATCGAGCCGTGCTTTCACCTGGGTATAGAGTTTAGCCAAAAGATTCTCCTTGTCACGTAGGCTGACCAAAAGCGAATAACCTTCTTCGCTGTCGCACAGGCTCTCCCCCCACGGAAAGTCATTGCGCGTGACCACCACAAACAGCTTTTTTGTTCGTAATGCCGAATCTTTCTGGAACTGTTTGAACCACCAAAAATCGGCCTGAACAGTCCCTTTGCTACGAGCCACCTGGCCGACGGTTGCGCCTGCCAGTTCCTGGATGCTTTGGTAATCTTCCTTTTTAGTCGCCTTGTTAAACATGGTCGTGACATGTTCAAGGTCACGAGCGGCGACCAGCCTGAAGTCAATACGTGTAGCACGGTACTTGATGCGCGTTGAGCGCACAGGCGGCATATAGGCCAGCGCAACGGCGATTTCCCGTAGGCGTTTTTTGCCTCCGCTGGTAAATTCCGGCGGAATGGGTATTTCGTAGAAATGATGCCGCTTGTTCTCGATCTTGCCATCCGTAATCAGCGTGACGGCGCTTTCCAGCGAGCGATGCAGGGCGGCTTCATCCACCTGCCCATAACCACATGCACGTTTAAGTGCCTTATGCTGATCCACCAGTTGTTGGCTGGCATCTGGCAGCACAGCATTCAAGCAGAGTTGGGCACGCACGAAGTTGGCAGTGGCATCTGGGTGTTCATGAAGCACAGAGGCGGCCAGATGCGCTACTTGGGGGGCAGCCATGCTGGTGCCAACATCCACCATAAAAGGATGACCGCCCGCAAACTGGTAACTGGTTGATACCACACCCAATCCAGCGGTTCTGTCCAGTAATGCGTAGTTGGCCCGTGTATTGATTGCCCAATTTCCACCATACGCCATCAGCTCCGGCTTGATAGCGCCATCGACAGAATGGCCGCTACGAGTGAATGGCGATGGCTGGTCCGGCTGTGCAATCGGTAGTTCTGCAGGGTCCGCAGAATGGTACTGGCTGTTGAAGGTTTGGTTGTGGCGCGCCAGACTACCAACCGTCAGCACATTCAATGCCGGTGCTGGTTCGATGAGTCGCCAGGCATCACTCAGAAGATAGCCTGGATACTGATCACGCCATTCCAAACCATCGGGAGAATCTTCATTGATTCGATGATTTCCAGAGGACACCACAAACAGCACACCCAATTCCCGCGATAGAGTATCCAACGTCACCGACAAGCCTTTCAGATGTCCGCCCAGGTAGGGCTTGTTGGCATCCCCGAAAGACAGGTTGAACACTTTACAACCATGCTCCTTTACAAAATAGCGAACGGCTTCTTCTATCTGATTCTCCACAAATCCCGTGGTGTTCTCATTATGTTTGTCGAGAATCCGGCCGCTGTACAAGCGCAAAGTTGGCACAAAAGTGCCGGCACGCAGATGTTTTTCAAAGTCGCCGTAAAGCGCCAAGCCGGCAACATGCGTGCCGTGCCCATTTTCATCGTGTGGCCCTTCACTCGGCAAGAAACTCTTGGCCTCGCCGACAGCGGCTTTCAGCAGAGGGTGGCCGTCGGCAATGCCACTATCAAGCACTACCACGCCCGGCGCTTGCGCTGAAGGAGCTTGGATATCAGGAATCTTATGAATACTCTGAAAGACGACCGATCGCTCCAGCGCAAAGTTGGGCGGCAAGTCAATGGATCGGACATCCCGATGATGAAGCAGCTTGTCCGCATGTACGGCTGTGCCGCGCACGCGGTAAAGTGTCAGCTCTGGCTTCTTGATCTGATCCAACTTCTCGATACCTTGTTCTGCCAGCCAGCTTTCAAACGCTTGCCAGGCTTGCTGCCTCGCCTGATGACTGTCTTCCAGCGGCCATAGCTCAACATCCAGCATGAACTCATCCCGATCCGGGAAGCCTTGCTGCTTCAGCGCCCAGCCTTTTCGATTTTCAGCACTCCAGCCATCCACGCTTTGCAGGGCATAGATCACTTCTTTATTGGTAACCTGTTCACCCGCCGCCATACTGGCAAGGCGAGCTTCAAACTGCGCCAATGCGGCATTGGTGGCGAAGCCGATAACGACGGTTTCTTCTTCCTGGCTGACAAACTCGATTTCGGTGGAAATCTTTCTCAGGTCATCCGGGTTGAATCCTTTCTGCACCGTAAAGCGGAAAAGCTTGCGCTCATCAAAGCCACCTACATCTTCACTTGCTTCTTCTTTGGCATTGACCAACTTGGTCAGCAGTCCGCGCCCATGCCCACGAACATCCGCTGGCGGTGGCGGCGGCATGTAGGTTCCAGAGCGCTTTTCATTGACTGGTGCTTCTCGTTGTATGTTCAGATGCGGAAAGTTCTCCTCCATGACGACTTAGCTCCCTTGTATACGTGCCCTGCGGGCATCTTCACGACGAATGGCGGATTGCAGATGCCGTTCACTGAGAAATTCTTTTCCTGTCAACACCATATCTTTGGCTGCCCGACGCAGAACGCGCTCCACATCAGCATGACTCATACCTTTGAACAGGCTCGTAATGCGAGCGTCCTCAATCTCGAATTCACGGCGTAATCCACGCAGCTTGATGGTCAACAGCCGTCGCAACTGCTCCAGATTGGGCGATTCAAAGACCAATACCTCATCAAAACGGCGCCAGATGGCGGCATCGAGAATACGCTCATGGTTGGTGGCGGAAACTAGGATGCTTTTACCTTCATAAGCATCCAGCATTTGGAGGAAGGCATTCACCACGCGCTTCAATTCGCCATGCTCGGCAGTATCGGCACGCTCCTTGGCCAACGCATCGAACTCGTCGAACAATACAACCATCGGCACGGTGGCTATAAAGTCAAAGACTTGCCTCAGATTGGCTGCCGTTTCCCCAAGAAGAGAAGACACTACGCTATCAATACGGACTATAGCCAGCGGCAAGCCCAACTCACTGGCCAGTACCTCAGCCGTTAACGTTTTCCCGCATCCGGGTGGGCCACAAAACAACAGGCGATCTGCGGGATACAGACCATAGCTTTGCAGCGCGTCCGCTCGATGGTGTTCTTGCAGCAACTCATTCAGCAAAGACGTATTTTCATCCGACAAGACGACGTCTTCCATGCGCCGGACTGCCTCTTTGATCTGTAAGAGAGGCAGGTTGCGCTCTTTATCTTTAGGTATGCGATCACTCAGCAACGAGTTGGCTGACCCACCAGCATTACGGCGACCGTAGAGAATTCTCTCCAGGTCATTCGCCAGCAAATGGTGATTCTTGGTGCGCTCCTCCTGAATCAACTGTTCGGAAACACGCTTGAAGGCATCCTGATTGCCTTCAGTTCCAGTTTTAATAAGTTGTCTAAGCAGCTTGGCTGTGGCCATGATCTTTCTCCTTTCCCAGAGCCACGCTTGTCGTGTCAAAGGCATGACTCTCAATTCTTGGTTACTTTAACCCGTTCAGTTCAGTTCTCAGCTTCCGCAGTTCGGCATTGATCTCCACCTTGCGATTGAACTGCTTTTCCTTGCCCAGCCGCGCCGTGGTCTTATCCAATTCGCGCTGCTTGGCTTGCGCCTGTTCGACGCGCGCCACCAGCTCGGCCAGTGTTTCCTGTGGCCGAGCTGACAGTGGGATCAGGCGGCGCAACACTTGCTCGTACAGGCCGCCCAGATGCAAGGCCACAGGCATCGCGGTGCGTTCGCTATCCGTTGGCAGCCAGTCCGATGCAAAGTAGTCCGAGGGCACCCAGCGGCTGGTATCGGCTTCGCTCGGGCGCTTGTAGGCGGCGACCACCTGCGTTTTGCCGTCGAAAGTCAGCTCGAACACAATGGGGAACGGGATAGCCCCGTCGAGGCAGCGCAGCACATCGGCGTGCAGTTCCTGCGTTTTGAGCTGGATGCTGAAAATCTGGATTTCGGGTACGTCATGGCGTGCGGGCAGATGCAGCGTTTCGGGGGCCAGCTTGTACTGCCAGATGATCTGCTCCACCTGTTTGACGAACAGGTCTTTGAGTCGGGTGTTGGCTCCGCTGTATTCGTAGATCTTGTTCTTGGGCAGAACACGCCCGAAGGCGGCCTGCTTGGGGTAGGCGATCAGCGCGCTCATCCGGCCTCCTGAATCACGAGGAAGCTGATGAGTTCAAAGTCGTCCAGCCCGGAGATGGTGCCCGTTAGCGCCGTGGTCTTGCCGCCGGTGAACAGGCTGTCCAGATCCTTTTCTTCCTGGACCTCGATCATCGAGCGGATGGCCTTGCCCAGCAGGTCGGAGTAGGGCTGCATCCTGCGGCCATCGGCGGTTTCCTGATTGAAGCGCTGGTACACGTCCACGATGGGTTTGTCCTGCCCCTTGCAGCATGTGCGCGCCAGATCGAGCAGGCGCTTGACCTCGGTATGGTCGTGAATGATCTCGCCTTCGCGGTTGATGTAGACGAGGCAGTACGGGTGCAGGCGATTGTGCTGGTTGAGGTTGATGCCTAAATCGAGGTTGCGCAGCGTGAAGATCACCCCTGGGCGCAAGCCCATTTCAGGTTGGGCGGGCACGACGGCGTGCATCCCGTTGGGCACGTTGCTCAGTTCTCCGTGGGCCTTGACATAGTTGAGCAAGTCCATGCGGAAGTCATTTAGGCCAAGATCGGTGATGGAGACACCGGTCTTCAAATCCTCTAGCTCAATGACGTCTTCCTGCAAGCGGCGCAGTTGCTCCTTGCGGTACGACACGTCATTGGCTTGCGCGGACAGCACGTTGTCGTCGCCGGTGGCGGTAACGTCGGCGATCATCATCCGGCTCTCAACGCGCTCCTTGAGGTTGATGTATTCGTCGAGCGAAATGTCGGGCCAGTAGTTGACCAGCTGGATGCTGCTGTTGGGCGAACCGATGCGATCCACCCGACCAAAGCGCTGGATGATGCGCACCGGGTTCCAGTGAATGTCGTAATTGATCAGGTAGTCGCAGTCCTGCAGGTTCTGGCCTTCGGAAATGCAGTCGGTGCCGATGAGCAGATCGACTTCGTGCGGCTCGTTCGGCAGCACCACGGCCTTCTCTTTCGAACGAGGGGAGAACAGGGTAAGCAGTTCCTGGAAGTCGTAGCTGCGCTTGTGTGTGCCGCTCTTGATGGTGGACTGCGGCGCGCCCTTGCCGGTGACCTTGGCGGCGTGGATGGCGTGCCTGGCCAGTAGCTCCGGCGCAAGATGGGCGTACAGGTAATCGGCGGTGTCGGCAAAGGCGGTGAAGATCAGCACCTTCCTGTTCCCGGGGTTGATGGGGTTGTCGATCTTGCCGAGCAGTTGCGCCTTGAGGTGCTGCAATTTGGCATCGTCTTGCGGGGTGATCTTGTTCATCGAGGCCAGCAGAGCGTCGATGACCTGCAAGTCAACCTTGAGTTCGTGCTCCCAGGATGGCAAGTCCATGTCGGCGAGGCTGATCTTGATCTTTCCGCCGATCTCGCCGCCCTCGTCACTGGGCATTGGCAGGTCATCGTCCTCGGCATCCAGCCCCTCCAGCATCCCCGTAAGGTCACCCACTGTCGCCGCGCCACCGGATTGGTTGAACACGGCAATTTTAGCCAGCGTCGCTTCGTTGTTGGCGCGCAGCGATTGCAGGGTGATTCGGAATGACTGTACCGAGCTTTCGAGACGCTTGAGCAGGTTGACCGTCATCAGGGCCTGCAAGCTCTTTTCACGGTCAGCCTGACGCAGCGTGCCCTTGCCGCCGACCTTAGTGTCGTAGATTTCCTCGTATTTCTTCAGACGACTGGGCAGGATGTAGCTGATGGGCGCATACACGGCCAGCTTGAGCAGGGAAAGTTGCTCGAAGATCTCATTGAAACCCAGCACATCTGACCGCTCGGTCAGGCGGCAGTGGAACGACAGCGGCATGCGGCGCTCGGGAAACTGGCCGATGTCCTTGGTGTCGTAGAAGGTCTGGATGTGCTTGCGCGAGCGTGCAATGGTGACGCTGTCGAGCAGCTCGAAGAAGTCGAAATCCAGCGAATCAAGAATTGCTCGCGCGGTACGCTCTTCCGGCGGCAGCTTTGACCAGGTGTTGAAGACTGCCTGGGCATTGCGAAAAACCTCTTCCACCGACTTGCTGGTGCGTAGTTTCTTGCTGAGGCTTTCCGAGTCGCCTTCGTAGGCCAGTGCAAGCTGGTTGCGCAGGTCGTTGAAGCGGTTATTGACTGGTGTAGCCGACAGCATCAGCACCTTGGTCTTCACCCCTTCCTGAATGACCTTGCGCATCAGCTTCTGGTAGCGTGTTTCCTTGTCCTTGTAGGCGTCGTTATTACGGAAGTTGTGCGACTCGTCGATGACGACCAGATCGTAGTTGCCCCAGTTGATGCGATTGAGCGGTGTGCCGAAGGATTCGCCGCTGGTGCGCGAAAGATCCGTATGGCACAGCACGTCGTAGCTGAACCGGTCGCGGGCGAAGATGTTGGTCTTGAGGTTGCGGTTGTAGTTGAGCCAGTTGTCAGCCAGCTTCTTGGGGCAAAGTACCAACACGGATTTGTTCCGCAACTCGTAGTACTTGATCACGGCCAGCGCAGTGAAGGTCTTGCCGAGACCGACGCTGTCGGCCAGGATGCAACCACTGTAAGTTTCCAGCTTGTTGATGATGCCGGTGGCCGCATCCCTCTGGTAGTTGAAGAGCTTGTTCCAGATCAGCGTGTCCTGGTAGCCCGTGCGATCGTTGGGCAACACGTCTCCGTCGATGTCGTCGAGGAACTCGTTGAAGATGTTGTAGAGCATCAGGAAGTAGATGCTCTCGGGCGAATTCTCCTGATAGACCGAGGCGATGTGCTCGCAGATCTGCTCAGTCACGTCCTCCAGTTTTTCGGAGTCGTTCCAAATCTGGTCGAACAGACTGAGGTAAGTGGCAGAAAAGAGGGTCTCGTCCATTTTGTTGACAAGGTTGGACACCGCATTGCCTTGCTGGTAGCCGAGATCGATAGCAGTGAAGCCGTGCAGCGGCATGTACGCAGTTTCCATAACGCCAGCCTGCACACAGGCGAACTGCTGCATAGGCGCTTTGGTGCGGTTGCTGCGGAACGTGGCCTTGCGCCGCATCCAGTCGGCACACTCCTTGGCCACCGCCCGCTGGGTGAGTTTGTTGCGAAGCTGTATTTCAAACTCGCTACCGTAGAGGCTGCGTTCCCGTTCGAGCTTGGGAATGTGGAACTCCCGCCGCTCCTTGCGAATCTGGTCGGCGACGTCATTAGCCACAAAGGTCGGCGAGGTGAAAATGAAGTTCAGCTCGTCGATCTTTTCCAACTCAGCTTTCAGCGCCTCAAAGGCATACATCGAAAAGCACGAGGCCGCGATCTTCAGACGTGCACCGGGCTTGAGAGTCTGCTTGAGATCGTCACCCAGGAAACGGCTGATGTTGTCGATCAGTTCCATCGTGCTCCCCTTAAGCTTGCTTGATTCATTTCGCTCCTCACCCCTAGCAAGTCGACTCGATCAACCACTATGATTTCATCGCTCACAGCACCAGCCTCATCATGTCGCAGCTCGCGCTCGGGCAGGCCACTCCAATTTCAAAAATCGAGAACGGCAGGATGCGCCCCAGAACGCCTGTCCGCACCCGGTCGTCTTTGCTGCCACGCCCAGCTCGATGGCGCCAACACGCTCCTCGAACTCACGGCAGGGAAGCAGCAACGCCCCCCGGGGTTAATCGAGCCAAGGTTTGACGTCGCGCAGTCCCAACAGCCCCTGACGCCAACCCTGCGAGCTGGCGTCCAACATCTCATATTAGCCCTCCTTGCCCCCCCCCTGGAACATGCGCTCCAAACTGATGTAGCAGCCAACGGCATAGTCCAAGTAGTAAAGCAGTAGAAAGGTCAACAAACGGGAAACTTGACTGTTGCCGTCCGGAGAAGCGCGGCCAGATACTCGGGGGGCGAGCGAGTGAATGGAAATGTAATCCTAGCCAACCTAAGAATCATAGCCATTGAATGATGTCGTTCCCACGCAAATTGCCAGTTAGCGGCAATAGACCCCCATATCCTGAACCAAGGCCCGTTCGCGAGTGGCAGGCATGGCTGACCGGCAAGGATCAACGGCAGTCCCGCCATCAAAGGTGCGCCATTCACCAGTGCACCTCAGAAGCAAAAAGGGCGCCTCCCGGCGCCCTCGTTCTTTCAACTCATTCCCACTCAATAGTCGCTGGCGGCTTCCCCGAGATGTCATAAACCACCCGCGACACCCCCCGCAACTCATTGATGATCCGGTTGCTCACCGTCCCCAGGAACTCATACGGCAGATGCGCCCAGTGCGCCGTCATGAAGTCGATCGTCTCCACGGCCCGCAGCGCAATCACCCACTCATAAGCCCGCGCATCGCCCACCACGCCCACCGACTTCACCGGCAGGAACACGGCAAACGCCTGGCTGGTCTTGTCGTACAAGTCGGCCTTGCGCAGCTCATCAATGAAGATAGCATCGGCCTTGGCCAGCAGTTCGGCGTATTCCGGCTTTACCTCGCCCAGAATGCGCACGCCCAGGCCCGGGCCCGGGAACGGATGACGGTAGACCATGGTGCGCGGCAGGCCCAGTTCAACGCCCAGGCGGCGCACTTCGTCCTTGAACAGCTCGCGCAGCGGCTCCACCAGGCCCAGCTTCATGTGCTCCGGCAGGCCGCCCACGTTGTGGTGGCTCTTGATCACATGCGCCTTGCCGGTCTTGCTGCCGGCCGACTCGATCACGTCCGGGTAGATGGTGCCCTGCGCCAGCCACTTGGCGTTGCTCAGCTTGTTCGACTCTTCGTCGAAGATCTCAACGAACAGGTTGCCGATGATCTTGCGCTTGGCTTCCGGGTCGCTCACGCCTTCCAGCGCCTTGAAGTAACGGTCGGCGGCATTCACGCGCACGACCTTCACGCCCATGTGCTCGGCGAACATCGCCATCACCTGGTCGCCTTCCTGCCAGCGCAGCAGGCCGGTATCCACGAACACGCAGGTCAGCTTCTCGCCGATGGCCTTGTGCAGCAGCGCAGCCACTACGGACGAATCGACGCCGCCGGACAGGCCCAGGATCACCTCGTCATCGCCCACCTGTTCGCGCACACGGGCGATCTGGTCGTCGATGATGTTGGCAGCGGTCCACAGGGTCTGGCAGCCGCACACGTCCACCACGAAGCGGCGCAGCAGCGCCTGGCCCTGCAGGGTGTGGGTCACTTCCGGGTGGAACTGCACGCCGTACCAGCGCTTTTCTTCGTTGGCCATGGCGGCCACCGGAATGCGGTCGGTGGTGGCGGTGATGGTGAAGCCCGGCGGCGCAACGGAGACGTGGTCGCCGTGGCTCATCCAGACATTCAGCTTCGGCTCGCCGCCGTGGTCGCTCAGGCCCTTGAACAGCGCATCGGAGTTGATGACGTTCACTTCGGCGTGGCCGAACTCGCGCTGGTCAGCGGCTTCGGTGGCACCGCCCAGCTGGGCGGCCAGGGTCTGCATGCCGTAGCAGATGCCGAAGATCGGCAGGCCGCTGTCGAACACTTCCTGCGGTGCGGCCGGGGCGCCCGGCAGCGTGGTCGATTCCGGGCCACCGGACAGGATGATGCCCTTGGCGCCGAAGCCGGAGATCTCGGCCGGGTTGTGGTCCCACGCCCAGATTTCGCAGTAGACACCCAGCTCGCGGATGCGGCGGGCAATCAGCTGCGTGTACTGCGCGCCGAAATCGAGAATCAGGATCTTGTCGTTATGGATGTTGGTCATGGTGCCGTTCCAGTGGTGTTTTTCGCAGCGCCCGGCGCTTCAAGGCTCTGCGTCAGCGTGGCGATGAACGCCTCGCGTTGTTGAATATGTGAGGGGTCTTCCTCGTCCCAGCGCAGCATCAGCAGGCCGTGCGGTGCGTTGGGGTTGGCGCGGTCGGCGCGCGGCAGTTCGGCGATTTCCTGCACTTCGGTGCCGGGCACGATGCGCCGTTGAAAGGCGTGCATCGGGTAACCGGAATCCACGGCGTTGCCCCAGAACGCGGACTGCACGCTCATCCGTTTCGGCTCCAGCGGCCCCAACTCGGCGGTGACCACAGGATCTTCAAGCCTGTCACCCAGATCGGTAACGCACCGCAGGATGACCTGCAACGGGCGCTCGCCGGTGCCTTTCAGCAGCCAGCGCTGTTCGCCGGCGGCCTGCACCTGCCAGCCCTTCGGCAGCGAGAACGCGTTCTGGCACGCCTGCACGTGCTGCAATTGCGAAACCGCCGCGCCCGGAGACCCGGAGCGCGGCGGCGGTTCGGACAACGAACAGCCTGCCATCAGCAGGCTGCCCGTAATCGCAAGAGCAGTTCGCAAGCGCATCAGGCGCGGTAGTTCGGCGGCTCTTTGGTGATGGTCACGTCGTGGACGTGGCTCTCACGCTGGCCGGCGCCGCTGATCTTCACAAACTTGGGCTTGCTGCGCATCTCGTCGATGGTGGCGCAGCCCACGTAGCCCATGGTGGCGCGCAGGCCGCCCATCAGCTGGTGGATGATGCCGCCCACCGGGCCGCGGTACGGCACGCGGCCTTCGATGCCTTCCGGCACCAGCTTGTCGGCGGTGGCGGCGTCCTGGAAGTAACGGTCCTTGGACCCCTTCTCCATCGCAGCCAGCGAGCCCATGCCGCGGTAGCTCTTGTACGAACGGCCCTGGTACAGCTCGGTCTCGCCCGGCGATTCCTCGGTACCGGCCAGCAGGCCACCGACCATGATGGTCGAGGCACCGGCGGCCAGCGCCTTGCCGATGTCGCCCGAGTAGCGGATGCCACCGTCGGCGATCAGCGGGATGCGGTCCTGCAGCGCTTCGGCCACCAGGTCGATGGCGGTGACCTGCGGCACGCCGACGCCGGCGACAACGCGGGTGGTGCAGATCGAGCCCGGGCCGATGCCGACCTTCACCGCGTCCGCGCCGCTGTCCAGCAGCGCCAGTGCGGCTTCGCCGGTGCAGATGTTGCCGCCGATGACCTGCACCTGCGGGAAGTTCTTCTTGACCCAGCTGACGCGGTCCAGCACGCCCTGCGAGTGGCCATGCGCGGTATCGACCACGATCACGTCCACGCCGGCAGCGACCAGCGCTTCCACGCGGCGATCGGTATCGCCACCCACGCCGACGGCGGCGCCGACCAGCAGGCGGGTCGACAGATCCTTGGCAGCGTTGGGGAAGTCGGTGTTCTTCTGGATGTCCTTGACGGTGATCAGGCCACGCAGTTCGAACGAGTCATTGACCACCAGCACCTTCTCGATGCGGTTGCGGTGCAGCAGCTGCAGCACTTCGTCGGACGCGGCGCCTTCCTTGACCGTGATCAGGCGATCCTTCTTGGTCATGATGTGGCGGACCGGATCGTCCAGCTCCGTCTCGAAGCGCATGTCGCGGTGGGTCACGATGCCGGCCAGCAGGCCGTCGCTGCCCACCACCGGCACGCCGGAGATGTTGTGCGCCTGGGTCAGGGCCAGCACGTCACGGATGGTGGTTTCCGGGCCGACGGTGATCGGGTCGCGGATGACACCGGCCTCGAACTTCTTCACCTTGGCCACTTCCGCGGCCTGCTGTTCCAGGCTGAGATTCTTGTGGATGATGCCCATGCCGCCGAGCTGGGCCATGGCGATGGCCAGGCGGGCTTCGGTGACGGTGTCCATCGCGGCGGACAGAATCGGAAGCTTGAGCTTCAGGTCTCGGGTCAACCGCGTTTCGAGGTTGACGTCCTTGGGCAGGATGGTCGAGTGGGCGGGGACGAGCGAGACGTCGTCGTAAGTGAGTGCTTCAGCCTGGATGCGCAGCATCGGCATACCCGAGATGTGGGGAAGCGCGACATTTTACCTTGTTTTCGCGCCGCGTGGCAGGGGGTGGATGCGACGCAGTGTCGCGCGGGCGGCGGTCCATTCAGGGGGCCGGCCACCGCTTTGGTGGGTGCCAACCTTGGTTGGCACAAACAGGGAGAGGCCTTCACCCCATCTGGGGTCCAGGCACCGGACGAAGCGTGCCAACCAAGGTTGGCACCCACACAGGCGACCGACGACGGTTGGCACCCACCACAGGCAGGCCGACGACCGGCTCCTGGTAGGTGCCAACCTTGGTTGGCACAAACAGAGAGGCCTCCACCCCATCTGGGGTCCAGACGCCGGATGAAGCGTGCCAACCAAGGTTGGCACCCACCACAGGCAGGCCGACGACGGTTGGCACCCACCAACAGCCGCTCGCTGCGATCAGCTCAGCGCTTCCGCCGCTTCCAGGGTGTTCTGCATCAACGTGGCCACGGTCATCGGGCCGACACCGCCCGGCACCGGGGTGATCCAGCTCGCCCGCTGCGCCGCCGCGTCGAAGCCGACGTCGCCCACCAGCCGACCATCGTCCAGACGGTTGATGCCGACGTCGATCACCACCGCGCCCGGCTTCACCCACTCGCCCGGCACGATGCCCGGGCGGCCCACCGCCACCACCAGGATGTCGGCGTTGCGCACGGCCTGTTCCAGCACGTCCTTGGGGGTGAACTTGTGGCAGCTGGTGACGGTGCAGCCGGCAATCAGCAGTTCCAGGCCCATCGGGCGGCCGACGTGGTTGCTGACACCGACGATGGTGGCGTTGCGGCCGCGCACCGGCTGGTCGGTGTGGCCCAGCAGCGTGGTGATGCCGCGCGGGGTGCACGGGCGCAGGCCGAACTCGCGCAGGGCCAGATGGCCGACGTTTTCCGGGTGGAAGCCATCGACATCCTTGCGCGGGTCGATGCGCTGGATCAGCCGGCGCGCATCGGGGATGCCCGGCAGCGGCAGCTGGATCAGGATGCCGTTGATCTTCGGATCGGCATTGAGCTGGTCGATCAGGTCCAGCAGTTCGGCCTCGGTGGTGCCGGCCGGCAGGTCGTAATCGTGTGCTTCGATGCCGACCTTCTCGGCGGCACGGCGCTTGTTGCGCACGTATACGGTCGAGGCCGGGTCGCCGCCCACCAGCACCACGGCCAGGCCCGGACGGCTGCCACCGGCCGCGATGCGGGCGTCGACGCGCACCTTCAGGCTGTCGAGCAGGTCTTCAGCGATGCGGCGGCCATCGAGGATGCGGGCAGGATGCGGGGCGGCGGAATCGTTCATCGAATGCGGGGGCGGCGGCGGTGGGGAGGCTATTGTCCCCGATTCAGGCCCCCTCGCCCACCGCCAATGCGGCCGCTGCGCTCGCCGGGCATGGCCCGGCGCTACCTTGGAACGCTGACCCCGGGTGACGTTACGGGTCGCATCCCTCATTCTTCCTCTTCGGGCACGTCCTGCGGGTTCAAGGTCTTGCTTGCCCGCTTCGGCGCGGTGAACGGGGTCGGCGTCGGTACGCCCTGGCCGGAGTTGCCAAACACCATCTTGGCGCCGGCGTTCAGGCCGCCGCCGGCGATTTCCAGCTCGAAACGCTCGGCGTCGCGGCGACGGATCTGTTCGGCGATCTCGATCGCGTCGTCCTCGTCGGCGCCCAGCTCCACCAGCGCGGCCTGACCGAACAGCACGGCCGATTCAAAGGTCTCGCGGATCTGGAAATCGACGCCGGCATGGATCAGCCGCAGCGAGTGCTCGCGGTCGAACGAGCGCACCATCAGTTTGGCCTGCGGGAATTCGTGCGCGACCAGCTCGACGATGCGGTCGGCGGCGTCGGCCTTGTCCACGCACACCGCGATCGCGCGCGCGGTCGCCGCGCCGGAAGCATGCAGCACGTCCAGGCGGGTGCCGTCGCCGTAATAGATCTTGAAGCCGAACCGCGCCGCGCTCTGGATCATCTCCACATCGTTGTCGATGATGGTCACGTCCACGTCGCGCGCCAGCAGCGACTGGCTGGCCACCTGGCCGAAGCGGCCGAAGCCGATCAGCAGCACGCTGCCGGACAGGCCGTCGGCCTCGTCCACGCCCTCCAGGTTCACCGTCGGCTTCGGCGCCACGCGCTTGTAGACCAGCACCACCAGCGGGGTCAGCGCCATCGACAGCACCACCACGGCGGTGAAGTTGGCATTGATGTCCACGTCGATCACGCCAGCGGCCGCCGCTGCGGAGAACAGCACGAAGGCGAACTCGCCGCCCTGCGCCATCAGCACGCCACGGTCCAGCGCCTGCGCGTGGTCACTGCCCATCAGACGCGCAACGACATAGATGCACAGTGCCTTGGCCGCCATCAGCGCCAGCACCAGGCCTGCGATCAGCTGCCAGTGCGAGGCCACCACGCCCAGGTCCAGCGCCATGCCGACGCTGAGGAAGAACAGGCCGAGCAGGATGCCGCGGAACGGTTCGATATCGGCTTCAATCTGGTGGCGGAAGGTCGATTCGCTCAGCAGCACGCCGGCCAGGAACGCGCCCATCGCCATCGACAGGCCGGACAGCTGCATCAGCAGTGCCGCGCCCAGCACCACCAGCAACGCGGCGGCGGTCATCACCTCGCGTGCCTTCGATTCGGCCAGCAGGCGGAACAGCGGGTTGAGCAGGAAGCGGCCGACCAGCACCAGGCCGACGATGGCACCGACACCGATCGCCACCGACAGCCAGCGCGAGCCCTCGCCATCGGCGCTGCCCGCGCTGGGCGCCATCCACGCCACCAGGGCCAGCAGTGGCACGATCAGCAGGTCTTCGAACAGCAGGATGGAGACGATCTTCTGCCCCGAAGGCAGCGCGATATCACCGCGCTCGGCCAGCAGCTGCATCACCACGGCGGTGGAGGTCAGCACGAAGCCGGTAGCACCGATGAAGGCCACCTGCCACGGGAAGCCGAACAGCTTGGCGATGCTGGTCAGCACCAGCGCGCAGGTGACGATCTGCAGCGTGCCGAGCCCGAAGATTTCCTTGCGCAGGCTCCACAGGTGCGAGGGCCGCATCTCCAGGCCGATCACGAACAGGAACATCACCACGCCGAGTTCGGCGGTATGCAGGATGGCCTGCGGATCCGAGAACCAGCCCAGCCCGAACGGTCCGATCGCCAGGCCGGCGGCGAAGTAGCCCAGCACCGACCCCAGGCCCAGCCGCCGGAACAAGGGCACCATCACCACCGCCGCGCCCAGCAGGGCAACCACCTTGACCAGCTCGCTGGTCGCTGCTTCTACCGCCATGCGGTGCTTTCCCCGGAATCCAGAATCGCTCACCACGATAGAGCAATGTGGATGACGGCAATAGCACGCATGTTGCGCCGGATTGTCTTGGAGGTGGAACGATGCCGACAGCCACCCCACACATCATTCTGAAACGATCAACGGTAGCGCCGGGCCATGCCCGGCGGATATGCGTGCCGGCCCCGCTGCGCTCGCCGGGCGTGGCCCGGCGCTACCGCGATCACCCGCCCCGGCAGAAGGCGGCGTAATCGATGTATCCCGGGAACGGCACGCCCGGCGCGCAGACCGGAGCCGATGCCAGGATCAACGGTAGCGCCGGGCCATGCCCGGCGGATGTGCCTGCCCGTGCCGCTGCGCTCGCCGGGCATGGCCCGGCGCTACCGCGATCACCTGCCCCAGCAGAAGGCGGCGTAATCGATATAGCCCGGGAACGGCACGCCCGGCGCGCAGACCGGGCATTGCGGGTCCGGGCCGATGCCGGTTTCGCGGAAGCGCATGCCCAGTGCATCGAAACGCAGCAGACGCCCCACCAGGGGCTCGCCGATGCCCAGCAGCAGTTTCAACACCTCGGTGGCCTGCAGCACGCCGGCCAACCCTGGCAGCACGCCCAGCACGCCGGCCTCGGAACAGTTCGGCGCGAACTCCGGCGGCGGCGGCTCCGGGAACAGGCAGCGGTAGCAGGGCGCGACGCCGCGCTGGCGGCCGGCGTCGAACACGCTCACCTGGCCGTCGAAGCGCTCGATCGCCGCATACACCAGCGGCAGCCGGTGCTTGATGCAGGCATCGTTGAGCAGGTAGCGCAGCGGGAAGTTGTCCGAGCCATCCAGCACCACGTCCACCCCGTCCAGCAGCGCGTCGACGTTGTCGGAGGTGACCCGCTGCGGCACGGCTTCAATGTCGATGGCGGGATTCAGCGCCAGCAGCCGCTCACGTGCGGAGTCGACCTTGAGCTGGCCGACACTGGCTTCGGTATGCACGATCTGGCGGTGCAGGTTGCTGCGTTCGACCCGGTCGTGGTCGGCGAAGCGCAGGTGCCCGACACCGGCCGCGGCCAGGTAGAAGCCGGCCGGTGCGCCCAGCCCGCCCGCGCCCAGCACCAGCACACGCGACTGCTGCAGGCGACGCTGGCCCGCCTCACCCACCTGCGGCAGCAGCAGGTGGCGCGAGTAGCGATCGAAGAAATCGCGGTCGGCAGCGCTGGCCACGGGCTGCACCAGCGGCAGCGCCTGCTCGCGCCAGGCCACGGTGCCCCCGGCGACCGACGCCACGTTCGCGTAGCCGGCGTCGAGCAGGGCCTGCGCGGCGTCGGCCGAACGCTTGCCGGTCTGGCAGATCAGCAGGATTTCCTGTTCCGGGCGTGGCAGGTGCGCGGCCGGGTCGGCCTGCAGTTCCGCCCTGGCCACACCGCGGGCGCCTTCGGCCATGCCACCGGCGCGCTCGTGCGCCTCCCGCACGTCGATCAGCACGGCGCCATGGGCCAGGCGGTCATGCGCCTGCGCGGGGGAAAGCTCTCGGATGCTCATGGCGCCATTATCGCGCAGGCCCTGCCCGCCGAGCGTCCCAGGGGTCAGATCCCTGTTCCGAAGGAAAAGGGATCTGACCCCATTCCCCGTCAAAAGAAAAAGGCGGCCCTGCGGCCGCCTTTCCGGTTACTTGCCCTTGACGTGTTTCATCAAGCGCCGCTTGGCCTTGATCTGCCGTTCGGTCAGCACGTTCTTCTTGCCCTCGTACGGGTTGGCACCTTCGCGGAACAGGAACACCACCGGCGTGCCGATCAGCTTGAAGCGCTTGCGGAAGAAGTTCTCCAGGTAGCGCTTGTAAGACTCCTGCAGCTCCTTCAGGCGCGTGCCATGCACGATGAAGGTGGGCGGGTTGGCGCCGGCCGGGTGCACGTAACGCAGCTTGGAGACGTGGCCGCGGATGGTCGGCGGCGGGTTGGTCTCGTAGGCCACTTCCAGCGCCTTGTTCACTTCGCTGGTGGTGAACGTCTTGTTCGCCGATTCGTGGGCGCGGTGCACCGCACGGAACAGCTCACGCAGGCCCGAGCCATGCTTGGCCGAGATGCGTACCGATTCCGCCCACGGCACGAAGCCCAGCTTCAGCGACAGCATGGTTTCGGCCTGCTCGCGCTGGTACTCGGTCAGGCCATCCCACTTGTTGATGGCGATCACCAGGGCGCGGCCGGCGTCGAGCACGGCCCCCAGCACGGTGGCGTCCTGGTCGGTCACGCCTTCGGTGGCGTCCAGCATGAGCACGGCCACCTGGCACTGCTCGATGGACTGCATGGTCTTGACCACCGAGAACTTCTCGACCACCTCGTCCACCCGCGAGCGGCGACGCAGGCCGGCGGTGTCGATCAGGCGGTATTCGCGGCCATCGCGTTCCAGGTCCACCGCGATCGAATCGCGGGTGGTGCCGGGCACGTCGGAGGCGATCATGCGCTCCTCGCCGAGGATGCGGTTGACCAGGGTCGACTTGCCCACGTTGGGGCGGCCGACAAAGGCGATGCGCACACGGTTCGGATCGTTGTCCAGCTCTTCGCCACTGCCCTCTTCCGGCAGGCGCTGGATCACTTCATCGAGCAGATCGTCCAGGCCCTGACGATGCGCGGCCGAAACCGTCAGCATCTCGCTGAAGCCGTAGCGCGCGAATTCCGAGCGCACGGCCATCTCGTCGGTGCCGTCGATCTTGTTGATGAGCAGCAGAGTCGGACGCGACAGCTTGCGCAGCCACGACAGGATCTCGTCATCCAGCGCCGACGTGCCCTCGCGGGCATCGACGACGAACAGGATCAGGTCGGCTTCGGCGGCAGCGGCCCGGGCCTGACGCGTGGTAGCGCCCGCCAGGCCCTCGTCTTCCCCGGCGATACCGCCGGTGTCCACGACGAGGAAATGATTGTCCTCGTCGAGGCGGCAGACGCCGTAGTTGCGATCACGGGTGACGCCGGGCTGGTCATGGACCAGGGCGTCACGGGTGCGAGTCAACGCATTGAAAATGGTCGACTTGCCGACATTCGGCCGTCCAACCAGGGCGACCAAAGGCAGCATCGCGATTACTCCGTATTAATTTGCCAACCGGAAGGCGGTCAGCTTGCCATCCACGTTCTGCACCAGCAGCACCCCGTCGACGACGATCGGCTGGGCCAGCAGAGCTTCACCGCCGCTCTTGGCCCGCGCCGCCATCGCGCCATCGGACGTCTGCAGCCAGTGCACGTATCCCTTGTAGTCGCCGACCACCACGTAGTCGCCGTGCAGTGCCGGGCCGGTCAGCAGGCGCCGGGCGAGCCCGGTCTGCGACCACATCGCCGCGCCACTGGCCTTGTCCAGGCCAAACACGCCACCCTTGTTGTCGGTGACGAACACATTGCCCGACGAGACCGCCACGCCACCGGCACCGCCGTGGTCGCGCGCCCACAGCGGGCGACCGGTCGGGCCTTCGATGGCCATCGTCTGGTTCTTGAAGCTGCTCACGAACAGCGTGTTGCCATCGAGCACCGGCGCACCGTCGATGTCGGCCATGCGCTCCAGCTCGGTGCGCCCTTCAGCGCTGCCCACGTTCTGTTCCCACAGGGTGCGGCCATCCTGCATGGCCAGCGCGGCGATGGCGCCGTCATCCCTGCCGATGAACAGCACGCCCGGACCGGTCACCACCGGCGCATTGCCACGCACGGTCAGCGCCGGCAGTTCGCTCGGGTTGAACCAGCGCTGGGTGCCGTTGCCCACGTCGAAGGCGGTGATGCGGCCGTCGTTGCTGCGCACGAACACCATGCCCTGGGCCACCGCCGGCGCGGCGATCACTTCGCCGGGCACGCGGGCGCGCCACTTCTCGCTGCCGTCATTGATGTCCAGCGCGATGACCTGGCCGTCGAGCGTGCCGATCACGACGAGGTTCTCGCCAACACCCGGGCCACCGGACAGGCGCAGCTTGTCCTTCTTCTTTTCCTTCTTCGGCTCCCAGGTCCAGACCTTCTTGCCGGTCTGCAGGTCGATGGCGTGCACGCCCCCGGTGATCGCCGCAGCGAACACGTGACCGTTGGCCACCGCCGGGCCCTGGCGCACGCCGATGCGACGCTCACCCTTGCCCAGATTGACCGACCAGGCCTTGTTGACCTTCAGGGTCGGCTCGAACTTGACCAGTTCGGCCGGCTCCTGCGCCTTCTTCGCTTCCGCGTCCTTGCCGGCGAACCAGCCCTTCATGGTGCTGCAGCCGGACAGCGCCACGCCGAGCAGCAGCACGGTGGCGACGCGGGTGATCATGACCTTCTGACTCATCAAACCGACTCCGCAGGGGCGGCGACGGTGCCGCCGGCGTCCATAACCTTGGTTTCCAGCAGGCGCCGCTGGGGCGCCGCCACGTCCAGCGTCTTCAACGCCTTCTCGTACTGTTCGCGGGCGGCATCGCGCTTGCCCTGGGCCATCAGCGCATCGCCGTGGATCTCCAGGCTGCCGCTGTCGGTGGCGCTGCCCAGCAGGGAGATGGCCTCGTCGGCCTTGCCGGTAGCGACCAGCAGGCGGGCCACGCGCTGGTCGACCACGCGCTGCAGGTCACCTTCGACCTTCACGCTGCGCAGCGTCGCCAGGGCTTCTTCGTTCTTGCCGGCGTCGACCTGGGCCTTGGCCAGCTGCAGCGCCGCGAGGTCGCCGTAGATGCTGGAGGGACCGGCTTCGAGCGCCTTCACCGCCTTGGCGGCGTCGTCGAGCTTGTTCTGCTGCAGACCCACCAGTGCCTTCTGGTACTCGACATTGGCCGAGGCCAGCTTGCCGCCCTGCTGCGTCTGCCACCACTGCCAGCCGGCGATGGCGCCGATGGCGATGGCCACGCCACCGATGATGCTGGCGCCATTCTTCCGCAGCCAGCTGCGGACGCGTTCACTTTGTTCGTGCTCGTCGAGCAGATCGTCGATCGCCATGCGTACTCTCGCCCCGCCCATCGGGAGGGACCATTGGGATTATCGAAGGTGGTGAAACCGCGCCTCAGTGCGAAACCGGGACCACGGAGCCTTCAGAGGATACCTGAAAGCGTGCCACGTTGGCTCGCTGGTAGGGCGCCAGATCGACGATAGCGCCGTTCTGCTGAACCTGGACCGCCGAGGCGTTGCCCAGAGTGACCCGGGTCACCTGGCCCGGGGTGAAACTGCGGCTCTCGCCCGACCGGATCAGCGCCTTCTCGACCGTGCTGCCATCGGGGCCGCCGATGTCGACCCAGCTGTCTCCGTTGAACTGCATCTCCAGCGTGGTGCCGGCACCCGCCGCAGTGGCGGCCGGACGCGGGACCGGCGCCAGCGAGGCGACGTACGGGGTCGCGGCCGGCTTGGCGGTGGACGCCACCGAGGTCTCCGTCGATGCCACCGGCTCGGCGCCGTCGGCGGCGGGGGTGACCGGCACGGTCGCCGGGATCACGTCCAGCGAGGCGGTGTTCGGCGACGGCGTGCCGCCATCGAAATGGCCGCGCGTGGCGAACCACACCGGCACGGCCAGCACCGCGGTGATGCCGACATACAGCACGCGCCGGCCGAGGTTCTCGGCGATCCGGCGCGCACGCGGGGTATGGGTATGGCTGACCAGGGTCGGCGGGACCACCGGGCCCACCTGGGCCTGCTCCAGCAGTTCGCTCACATCCACATTCAGCAGGCGCGCATAGCTGCGCAGCTGGCCGCGGACGAACACCGGCGCACCGAGCTTCTGCCACTGTTCTTCTTCCAGCGACCTGACCACCTGGACCGGCATGCGCAGCCGCTGTCCGACGTCGTCAAGGGTCAGTCCGGCCGCCTCGCGGGCCTGGCGAAGGCGGGTGCCACAGCCGGCCGCAGTCTCGAGAGCGCTCACAGTCTGGTCATCAATCACAATGCATCAACCCTGGAGTTAGGAGCCCGCATCCTGCGGAAATTCCTGTCGAATCCGCTGCAGATAGCGATCGGATGCTGCGTGATCGCCCAGCCGCGCCTCGATTTGAGACGCAAGTTGTAACACGGAACGTGTTGCGGGTGCAGCCGAAATCCTGCGCTCGGCGAAGGCCCGGGCCTCCATGTAGCGGCCCTGGCGGAAGCTCAGCTGGGCCATCGCCTCCAGGGCGACCGGGTTGGCCGGAGCCACCGCGAGTGCGGCACGCAGGTCGCGCTCGGCCCGTTCGGGCTGCCCCGCGTCGAGCGCACAGCCCCCCGCGTTGGCCTGCGCCTCGGCGGGCGTGGCATAGCCCGGCGCCTGCAGCGCACGATCGAACCACACCAGCGACTCGGCGGCCTGCCCCTGCTGGCACAGCCAGGCGCCATAGTTGTTGAGTACGTCACCGCGCTGCGGGGCCAGCTCTGCGGCCCTGCGGAAGCCCTCGCCCGCCTGCCGGGTGCGGCCGCGGCGGTCATCGATGCCGGCCAGCAGGACCAGTGCGTCAGGCTCGTCGGGCTGCAGCTTCAGCGCCTGTCGGGCCTTGCTCTCGGCACCGTCCAGATTGCCCAGCTGCATGTCGCGGGAGGCCAGCACCAGCAGGTCGTTCACGCGCACCTGGCGACGCACGCCGTCCGGGTCACGCACCGAATAGACCGGCGCTTCGCTGGGACCGAGCCGGCCCTTGGGCGTGGAGGAGCAGGCACCGACCGCCATGGCCAGCACGCCCGCAAGCAGCGCCAGCCGGAAGCGGTCAGGCGGCCGCATCGCTCCCCTTCCCCGCCTGCAGCGTCTTGTTGAACTCCGCCTGGCGCCGGGTGCGGTCCATCACCTGGCCCTTGAGCTGGCCACAGGCGGCGTCGATGTCATCGCCGCGCGTGCGGCGGACCATCGTCAGCACATTGCTGTCGAGCAGGATCTTCTGGAACGCGCGGATGTCGGCTTCCTCGGAACGCTCGTAACGGGTACCCGGGAACGGATTGAACGGGATCAGGTTGACCTTGCCCGAGTCCTTGGCCTGCACCGCGTTGTCGAACTGGCGCATCAGCCGGGCCAGCTGCCGGGCATGCTCGGGCTGGTCGTTGATGCCCTTCATCAGGGTGTATTCGAAGGTCACCGACTCGCGACGCTTGTTGGCGCGCAGGTAGCGCGCGCACGAGGCCATCAGCTCGGCGATCGGGTACTTCTTGTTGAGCGGCACCAGCGTCTCGCGCAGCTCGTCGTTCGGTGCGTGCAGCGACACCGCCAGGGAGACATCACTCTCGCTGGACAGGCGGTCGATCTGCGGCACCAGGCCGGACGTGGACAGCGTCACGCGCTTGTTCGCCAGGCCATAGCCCAGATCGTCGCGCATCACGCTCATGGCACGCACGACGTTGTCGAAATTCATCAGCGGCTCGCCCATGCCCATCATCACCACGTTGGTGAGACGGCGCATCTGGTGCGGCACGTTGCCCAGGTGGCGCGCAGCCACCCACACCTGGCCGATGATCTCGGCGGTGGTCAGGTTGCGGTTGAAGCCCTGGGTGGCGGTGGAGCAGAACGTGCAGTTCAGCCCGCAGCCGACCTGCGAGGACACGCACAGCGTGCCGCGGGTCTTGTCCGGGATGTACACGGTCTCGATGGCGTTCTTGCCATCCACGCCCATCGCCAGCAGCCACTTGTGGGTGCCGTCGGCGGAGGGCTTGTCGAACACGATGTTGGGAACGACGACCTCGGCATGATCCTGCAGCTTGGCGCGCAGGACCTTGCCGAGATCGGTCATCTCATCGAAATCGGTGACGTAGCGGTGGTGGATCCACTTCATCACCTGGTGGGCACGGAACTTCTTCTCGCCGAGAACCTCGACGAAAAACGTCTCCAGGCCCGCGCGATCGAGGTCGAGCAGGTTCTGCTTGCCGGCCGTGGGTGCCGACTTCGGCAGCGGCTGGATGGCGGGTGTCTGTACGACCTCGTTCACGGCATCACTCTCAGCGCGAGACGACTTCGGTCGCGGCGAAGAAGTAGGCGATTTCGATCGCGGCATTCTCGACCGAGTCCGAGCCGTGGGCGGCATTGGCATCGATGGATTCAGCGAAGTCGGCGCGGATGGTGCCCGGCGCGGCTTCCTTCGGATTGGTGGCGCCCAGCAGGTCGCGGTGGGCCAGCACGGCGTTCTCGCCTTCCAGGGCCTGGATCATCACCGGGCCGGAGATCATGAACTCGACCAGGGCGTTGAAGAACGGACGCTCGCGGTGCACGGCGTAGAAGCCTTCGGCTTCACGGCGCGACAGCTGCTTGTACTTGGCGGCAACGACCTTCAGGCCGGCCTTTTCAAAGCGGGCGTAGATTTCGCCGATGACGTTCTTGGCAACGGCGTCCGGCTTGATGATCGAAAGGGTGCGCTCCAGCGCCATGGGATGTCTCCAATGGAATCGGGCCGCTGATGGCCCGAAGGGTACATGAAAAAAACCCGCGTCGGAACGCGGGCTTAGCCTGATAAACGTAGGCGAATTGTAAGAGATCCCATTAAGTAGTGCCAGCCCATGGCTGGCAGGCCTCATGCCGGCCGGGGTCAGGCCCCCGGCAGGGGCCCTGACCCCATCCCCCAGCCCGACAGGGATCGGAGCCCCTTCGGGGATCCGACCCCGCACCGGGGGTGAATGCCCTCTGACTGGCCCGGCAGTTTTGCTGCACTGCAAAATGCCATACGCTTCCGTCTGGTTCTAGTATCAAACAATCGTTTGATTAAGGTCCGCCTGCCCGATGGCCAAGCCCGCCCACTTCTCGACCAAGGACCGGATCCTCGGTGCCGCGGAGGAGCTGTTCGCCCTGCACGGCTTTGCCGGCACGTCGCTGCGCCAGGTCACCAGCCAGGCCGACGTCAACATCGCCGCCGTCAACTACCACTTCGGTTCCAAGGAAAACCTGGTCAACGAGGTGTTCCGCCGTCGCATGGACGAGATGACCGGCGCCCGCATGGCCCAGCTCGAACGCGCCCGCAGCGAACACCCCGGTGAACTGCGCCCGGTGCTGGCCGCCTTCGTGGAGCCGGCGCTGGCGCTGGCCCAGGACCGCCAGAGCGGCGGCGCCTTCGTCCGCGTGATCGCCCGCGCCTACGCCGAAAAAAACGACAACCTGCGCAAGTTCCTGTCCGACCATTACGGCCACGTGCTGCGTGCGTTCGGCAAGGCCATCGCCGAGTGCGTGCCCGACCTGAGCAAGGAAGAGCTGTACTGGCGGCTGGATTTCCTGGCCGGCTCGCTCACCTACGCCATGGCCGATTTCGGGCTGATCAAGCGTCCCGCCGGTGTCACCGAAGCGGCGCATCGTGCCCGGGCAGCCCACGAGCTCATCCATTTCGCCGAAGCCGGGTTCCGCGCCGCCGCACGCAGCGGCAGCGCCCTGCCCGCCTCCGCCTGATTCCACCCAGTAACTGCTGACCAACAAAGGCCCTTACACCATGTCCAATTCCCTGCTAGTCCGCCGCGCCGCCGTGCTGGGTGCCGGCGTCATGGGTGCCCAGATCGCCGCCCACCTCACCAACGCCGGCGTCGACACCGTGCTGTTCGACCTGCCCGCCAAGGAAGGTCCGGCCGATGGCATCGTGCTGAAGGCAATCGCCAACCTGGGCAAGCTCAGCCCGGCGCCGCTGGCCAGCAAGTCGCTGGCCGAAGCGATCACCCCGGCCAACTACGAGTCGGGGCTGGAGCAGCTGAAGGACTGCGACCTGATCATCGAGGCCATTGCCGAGCGCATGGACTGGAAGCAGGACCTCTACAAGAAGATCGCTCCGTTCGTGGCCGATCACGCCGTACTGGCGTCCAACACCTCCGGCCTGGGCATCAACAAGCTGGCCGACGTGCTGCCGGAACAGCTGCGCCACCGCTTCTGCGGCGTGCACTTCTTCAATCCGCCGCGCTACATGCACCTGGCCGAGCTGATCCCGGCCTCGACCACCGATGCCGCCGTGCTGGAAGGCCTGGAAGAGTTCCTGGTCACCACCCTGGGCAAGGGCGTGGTCTACGCCAAGGACACCCCGAACTTCATCGGCAACCGCATCGGCGTGTTCTCGATCCTGTCGACCATCCACCACACCCAGCAGTTCGGCCTGGGCTTCGATGAAGTCGATGGCCTGACCGGGCCGCTGGTCGGGCGCCCGAAGTCGGCGACCTACCGCACCTCCGACGTGGTCGGCCTGGACACCATGGCGCACGTGATCAAGACCATGGGCGACACCCTGCCGAACGACCCGTGGCATGAATTCTTCAAGTCGCCCAAGTGGCTGGACGCGCTGATTTCCAAGGGCGCGCTGGGCCAGAAGACCGGTGCCGGCATCTTCCGCAAGGTCGGCAAGGACATCGTCGTGCTCGATCTGGAAAAGCAGGACTACCGTCCGGCCGACCGCAGCACCGCACCGGAGGTGGTCGAGATCCTGAAGATCAGGAACCCGGCCGAGAAGTTCGCCAAGCTGCGCGAGAGCCAGCATCCGCAGGCACAGTTCCTGTGGGCGACCTTCCGCGATCTGTTCCACTACAGCGCCTACCACCTGGCCGACATCGCCGAGACCGCGCGCGACGTCGATCTCGCGATCCGCTGGGGCTACGGCTGGTCGCTGGGCCCGTTCGAGACCTGGCAGGCCGCGGGCTGGAAGCAGGTCGCGCAGTGGATCGCCGATGACATCGTCGCCGGCAAGAGCATGAGCAACGCCCCGCTGCCGGACTGGGTCTTCGATGGCCGCGACGGCGTGCACGCCGCCGAGGGCAGCTACAGCCCGTCGCGCAACGCCAAGCTGCCGCGCTCGTCGCTGCCGGTGTACCAGCGCCAGCGCTTCCCGGATCCGCTGCTGGGCGAAACGTTCGCGCCGGGCGAGACCGTGTTCGAGAACGATGGCCTGCGCATGTGGCACGACGGCGACGGTATCGCCGTGGTCAGCTTCAAGACCAAGATGAACACCGTCTCCGACCAGGTGCTCGATGGCCTGCAGGAATGCGTCTCGCGCGCCGAGAAGGACTTCCAGGGCCTGGTGATCTGGCAGCAGAAGGAACCGTTCTCCGCCGGTGCCGATCTGGCCGGCGCCCTGGGCCTGCTGCAGGCCGGCAAGGTCGACCAGTTCGAGCAGATGGTCGCCAACTTCCAGCGCACCAGCCAGCGCATCAAGTACTCGCTGGTGCCGGTGGTGGCTGCCGTGCGCGGCCTGGCCCTGGGCGGTGGCTGCGAGTTCCAGATGCACAGCGCCAAGACCGTGGCCTTCCTGGAAAGCTATATCGGCCTGGTGGAAGCCGGCGTCGGCCTGCTGCCAGCCGGTGGCGGCCTGAAGGAACTGGCCGTGCGCGCCTCGCAGGCGGCCGGCCCCGGCGGCGACGTGTTTGCCGAACTGAAGAAGACCTTCGAGACCGTGGCCATGGCCAAGGTGTCCAACTCGGCGGTCAATGCCAAGGAGCTGGGTCTGCTGCGCAGCACCGACAAGGTGGTGTTCAACAGCTACGAGGCGCTGTACATCGCCAAGGCCGAAGCCCGCGCGTTGGCCGAAGCCGGCTACCGTCCGCCGCTGCCGGCACGCCGCATCCAGGTGGCCGGCGACGTCGGCATCGCCACCTTCAAGATGATGCTGGTCAACATGCTGGAAGGTCGCTTCATCAGCCCGTACGACTACGAGATTGCAGAGCGCATCGCCACCGTGCTGTGCGGCGGCAAGGTCGATCGCGGCACCCTGGTCGATGAAGAGTGGCTGCTGACCCTGGAGCGCAAGCACTTCGTCGAACTGGCCCAGCAGGAAAAGACCCAGGCCCGCATCGCGCACATGCTCAAGACCGGCAAGCCGCTGCGCAACTGATTGATGGCGGATGCCGGCCCCGGGCCGGCATCACCTGCTGTGGCAGTCGAGCATGGCTCGACTCTACAAAACCTATTCGAGAGATCACTGCAATGACCAAGCAAATCCAGGACGCCTACATCGTCGCCGCCACCCGTACCCCGGTGGGCAAGGCGCCCAAGGGCATGTTCCGCAATACCCGCCCCGACGACATGCTTGCCCACGTGCTGCGCAGCGTTGTCGCGCAGGCGCCGGGCGTGGACGTCAACCGCATCGATGATGCGATCATCGGCTGCGCGATGCCGGAAGCCGAGCAGGGCATGAACGTGGCGCGCATCGGCGTGCTGCTGGCCGGCCTGCCGAACACCATCGCGGCGCAGACCGTCAATCGCTTCTGCTCCTCCGGCCTGCAGGCCGTTGCGCAGGCCGCCGATGCGATCCGCCTGGGCAACGCCGACCTGATGCTGGCCGGCGGCACCGAGTCCATGTCGATGGTGCCGATGATGGGCAACAAGATCGCGATGGCACCGAGCGTGTTCGACAACGACCATGTCGCCATCGCCTACGGCATGGGCATCACCGCCGAGAAGGTGGCCGAAGAGTGGAAGGTCTCGCGCGAAGAGCAGGATGCCTTCGCCCTGGCCTCGCACCAGAAGGCGATGGCTGCGATCCAGAAGGGCGAGTTCAAGGACGAGATCAGCCCGTATGAGATCGTCTCGCACCTGCCGGACCTGGCCGATGGCCAGCGCATCATCACCCGCAACAAGGTTGCCGATACCGACGAAGGCCCGCGCCCGGATTCCTCGGCCGAAGGCCTGGCCAAGCTGCGCCCGGTATTCCGCAATGGCCAGTTCGGTGGCACCGTCACTGCCGGCAACTCGTCGCAGATGAGCGACGGCGCCGGTGCCGTGCTGCTGGCGTCGGAACAGGCGATCAAGGACTACGGCCTGACCCCGCTGGCGCGCTTCGTCAGCTTCTCGGTGGCCGGCGTGCGCCCGGAAGTGATGGGCATCGGCCCGATCGCCGCGATCCCGAAGGCACTCAAGCAGGCTGGCCTGAACCAGGATCAGCTGGACTGGATCGAGCTCAATGAAGCCTTCGCCGCGCAGTCGCTGGCGGTGATCCGTGACTGCGGCCTGGACCCGGACAAGGTGAACCCGCTGGGTGGTGCGATCGCCCTGGGCCACCCGCTGGGTGCCACCGGTGCGATCCGTACCGCGACCCTGCTGCACGGGCTGCGTCGTCGCCAGCAGAAGTACGGCATGGTGACGATGTGCATCGGCACCGGCATGGGCGCGGCGGGTATTTTCGAGGCGCTGTAAGGTTCAAAGCGTTGCCGGTGGGATGTCGGTCTGCTGCAGGGCCCGGGTAGGTGAGACTGCCCGGGACACGCCGTAAACCCGTCCTTGGGGGCTTGGCAGCGGCATCCATGCCGCTGACAGTCCCGGCCAGCCTCACCCACCCGTGCCACCCAACATTCCGCGCGGCGGAGGGATGAGCAGGAGCTGGGGTCAGATCCCTTTGCTGCGCAAAGGGATCTGACCCCAACAAGCAAAAAGGCAGCCGATGGCTGCCTTTTTGCTTTTGCTCTTGTCTTTGATTCCGCCCTTCCCGTCCGCGCCCGCAGGAAACTGTCGAGAGGGGGCGGATGGCACTCTCCAAAACCGTTGGCGCCATGGGCCCGAGGCATGCCTCGGGCGGGTTGGGCAGGACGCCCAACCCCGGTCTTGCCGTGTGCGCAGGACAGCGTACACGAGCAAGGCGCCATCGAGCCCCCCTGGATGGGTTTACGGCGTGTCCTGCAAAGGCCCACCCGTACCGCTCACCACGTATCAATCAAGGCGCCGCGAACGGAGCGCTTGATAAACCTTACTCCGCCAGCATCGCCGCCAGCTTCTCGCGCGCCGGGCCCGCCAGCTTCGGGTTGTCCAGCGCGAAGCGGATCGTCGCCTCGACCAGCCCCAGGTGCGTGCCGCAGTCGAAACGCGTGCCCTCGAAACGGTAGGCATCGACCTGCTCGGTCTTCAGCAGCTGCGCGATCGCATCGGTCAGCTGGATCTCGCCACCGGCACCACTGCCGGTCTGCTCCAGCAGATCGAAGATCTTCGGGCTCAGCACATAGCGGCCGACCACCGCCAGATCGCTGGGGGCGTCCTCCGGCTTCGGCTTCTCCACGATCTGCGAGATACGGCCCTTGCGGCCATCGAAGGCCTCGGTGGCCACGATGCCGTAACTGGCGGTCTTGTCGTGCGGCACGTCCTCGACGGCGATCACGCTGGCACCGCTGGCCTCATTGAGATCGGCCATCTGCTTCAACGCACCGTCGCCGCGGTTCCAGATCAGATCGTCCGGCAGCAGCACGGCGAACGGCTCGTCACCGATCACGGCCTTGGCACACAGCACCGCGTGGCCCAGACCCAACGCTTCGGCCTGCGTCACGAAGACCGCACGCACGCCGTTGGGCAGCACGTGGCGGATCATCTCCAGCTGCTCCTGCTTGCCGGCGCGCTCGAGCTTCTGTTCCAGCTCATACGCCTTGTCGAAATAGTCGGCGACCGCGTGCTTGTAGCGGTTGGTGATGAACACCAGCGTGTCACAGCCGGCTTCTATGGCCTCATCAACAGCGTACTGGATAAGCGGACGATCGATGATCGGCAGCATTTCTTTCGGCACCGTCTTGGTCGCCGGCAGGAAGCGCGTCCCGAGCCCTGCCACGGGAAAAACTGCTTTACGAATTCGCTTGCTCATTAGTGCCTGTTGGCCTCGCGTGTCGGAAACGGCACGACTTTAGCGGATGAGATGTAAGCATCCTGTTCGATTGGAGAAAACTCCGGCATCGTCGCGAACAGGATCTCCTGGATGGTGTCGATGTCGTAGCTGCTGATCGCTTCGCGCAGCTTCGGAACGTTGCCGAGCACCATGTCACGCGAGAACGCGCGCACGCCGGCTTCGAGGATCTTGGGGTGCGCGGTCGAACGATAGTCCTCGTCGGAATAGAACAGCGTCTCGTGCAGCTTCTCACCCGGGCGCAGCCCGGTGTAGATGATCGGAATATCCTTGTACGGCTGCTTGCCGGCCAGCCGGATCATCTGCTCGGCCAGCACCCGGATCGGCACCGGCTCACCCATGTCGAGCGTGTAGATGGCGCCATGCGACGCCGAGGCGGCCGCCTGCAGGATGAGCTGGCAGGCCTCGGGGATCGTCATGAAATAGCGGCTGACCTCCGGGTCGGTGACCGTGACCGGCCCGCCCTTGAGGATCTGCTCGCGGAACAACGGCACGACGCTGCCCGCCGACGCCAGCACGTTGCCGAAGCGCACGGTGACGAAGCGGGTATGCGTGGACTTCTGGTCCAGGCTCTGGCAGATCATCTCGGCGTAGCGCTTGCTGGCACCCAGCGCATTGACCGGATCGACCGCCTTGTCGGTGGAGATGAACACGAAGTGCTCGACGTGTGCCTCCAGGCAGGCACGGGCGACGTTCTCCGTGGCCAGGATGTTGTTGCGCACCGCCTCGCGCAGCTGCCGTTCCAGTACCGGCACATGCTTGTAGGCGGCAGCATGGAAGGCCGTATCGACCGGGTGCAGCGACAGCGCATGGCGGATCACTGCGGGGTCACCGCAGTCACCCAGCACGGCTTCGATCTCGATGTCGGGAAAACTGCGGCGCAGTTCGCCTTCGATGGTCAACAGCAGCAGTTCGCTGATCTCCAGCAGGACGATGCGGCCTGCACCGTGGCGCGCGCACTGGCGGCAGAGTTCTGAACCGATCGAACCACCGGCGCCGGTCACCATCACAGTGCGCCCGCCCAGCCAGCCACGGATCAGGTTCCAGTCCGGCATGATCGGCTTGCGGCCCAGCAGATCCTCGATCGCCACTTCCTTCAGCTGGCCCGGCAGCGACTGCCCCTGCAGGATGTCACTGAGCTTGGGCACGGTGCGGAACGGAACCCCGGTGCTCTCGCAGATGGCGACCACGCGCTGCATGCCGGCGGCATCCAGCGACGGAATGGCGATGACCAGCAGCTTGGCTGCGGTTTCGCGGGCCACGGCCGGCGCATCGTCCAGCGTGCCCAGGATCGGCAGGCCCTGCAGTTTCGCGCCGCGCAGGTGCGGGGCGTCATCGAGCAGGCCGACCGGCTCGAAATTGCCGGAACGGCGCAGATCGCGGACCAGCGTTTCGGCGGCCTGGCCGGCACCCAGGATCAGCACCCGGCGCGCGCTCGAATCGGACTGCAGCGCCTGGTAGTCCTTCCATGCGCGATACAGCAGGCGCGGGGCACCCAGCAGGGCCGACAGCGCGAAGGGATAGATCACCAGCACCGACATCGGCACGCCGTTGAAGCGCTTCCACATCAGCACCAGGACGATGGCGACCATGCCGATGAAGCTGGCTTTGAAGATGTTCAACAGGTCGCTGACGCTGGCAAACCGCCACAGGCCGCGATACAGGCCGACGCGCCAGAACACCAGTCCCTGCAGCAGCAGGACCAGGGTGGTATCGACATTCCACAACGGCAGCGCAGGCGCGTCCGGCAGGATCGAGTAACGACCGGCGTGGAGCAGCTGCCAGCATGCCCAGACCATGAACAGGTCGTGGCAGACAATGGCCGTACGCGGCAACAGGCCGAGGATTCTATCCCGCCAGGGTGAAGACATATTTCAAGGAGTTCCTTGTCGGAGGCGCATTCCATTGCGCAGGAGGAGCCACAGCATGCTCAGCGTGATGAACCAAGCAATTGCCACGACAGCCTCCCACCTCGGCTGCAGATTCGAACTGACATTGAACACTGTAATGCTGAATAGGCCCAAAACAAAGTACATCCCTGTCACCAGGGCGTGGCTGGCTCCTGCCTGCACAGCGCGCTGATAGACGTGCTGGGTGTGGGGTTCCATCCAGCGTTGTCCGGAAATGATGCGCGCCAGCAGTGTGAAGCCCGCGTCCACGAGGAACGGTGACAGCGGCACCAGCAGGAGGATCCAGTTGATGTCCGTGCGCAGGCTGGCCACGGCCACGACGGCCGCCACCGCGTAGCCCAGCGCTCCGCTGCCGACATCCCCGAGGAAGATGCGTGCGCGCGGAAAGTTGAAGGGCAGGAAACCCACGCAGGCCAGCCCGAGGGCGATGGCCAGCAATGACCACGGCCAGGGCAGCACCGGAGCGAACCCCAGCGCGACCACGATGGCCTGGCTGCTGGCAATGCCGTTGATGCCATCCATGAAGTTCCAGATGTTGATCAACGAGGCGGTGAAGAACAGCACCAGCAGGGCCAGCAGCCAGCTGCCGCCGTGGATCTTCACCAGCCCGGCCAGCAGGCCGGCAGCAATGAAATGAACAAGCAGCCTGCGCATGGCCGGCAGCGGGCGATGGTCGTCCCACCAGCCGATGCCCGCGACCAGCAGCAGGCCGGCAGCGGCGACCAGCAGGCTCGGCATGGCCTGCGGCCACGCCCACGTGGCCACGGCTGCGGTGGCCAGCAGGCTGATGACGATGGCGATGCCGCCGCCGCGTGGCGTGGCGACGCTATGGCTGCGGCGTTCCCCGGGGTGGTCCATCAGCTGCCGGCGCAGCGCGTAGCCGCGCGCCGCCCAGGTCAGGGCGGCGCTCAGCAGGGCCAACGCCAGCAGCGCGCCCATCACGAGCCAGGGCATGATTCAGAGCACCGCGTAGTTCAGCAGCGGCTTGACCGTACCCCATTCCTTGCAGCTCGGGCACTGCCAGTGGTGGGTGCGCGCGCCGAAGCCGCAGCGTGTGCAGCGGTACGCCGGATTGCGCACCAGCAGCTGGTCGGTGATGTGCTTGAGATCGTGCAGGGTGGCGGTGGAATCGGCACCTTCGGCGAGGGTCAGGTCGATCAACGCCGATTCGCCGCGCACCGAAGGGCGGTCCTTGAGCTGGCGGCCCAGATAGGCGCGCGCAGGGGCGACACCTTCCTGTTCCTCCATCAGCCGGGTCAGCGCCAGCACCGGCGCGATACCGCGGTAGTGCTCGGTCATTTCCGAAAGGAAGGCGCGGGCGCCGCCCAGGTCGCCGACCTTGCGGTAGTTCTGCATCAGCGCTGGCAGCAGTTCCGGCAGATACTCCGGGTCATTGCGCGCAGCACGCTCGAAGGCTCGCACCGCCGCTTCGGGATTGCCGGCATCGCTCTCCAGGCGTCCTTCGATGATGCCGGCGCGCACCGACATCGCATCGGCCTGGTAGGCACGGGCAATGGCCGCCCTCGCCTCTTCCAGCTTGCCGGCGCCACGGAAGCGTTCGGCCAGCTCGCACTCGAACTGCCCGATCAGCTTGCCCATCGGCTCGCCGGTGACATCCTCGAAGCGGGTGGCGTTGTCGATCGCCTTCTCCCAGTCACGCTCGGCCTGGTAGATCCCGATCAGGTGCTTGAGCGCCTGCGGCGCACGCTGGTCCAGCTGGGCCAGCTCGGTGAACACGGTTTCGGCGCGGTCCAGCAGGCCGGACTTCATGTAGTCCTCGCCCAGCGCCAGCAGCGCCTGCACGCGCTGCGCATCGCTCAGATCGTTGCGGTTGACCAGGCCCTGGTGCAGGCGGATGGCGCGGTCCACTTCGCCGCGGCGACGGAACAGATGACCCAGCGCGACCTGGGTCTCGAAGGTTTCCTTGTCGAGCTCGGCAATGTGCAGGAACAGCTCGATGGCCTTGTCCGGCTGCTCGTTGAGCAGGTAGTTCAGGCCACGGAAGTAGGTGCTGGACAGTCGGCTGACCTGGTTGTCACCGTGGCGCTGACCGCCACGCCGTCCGATCACCCAGCCGGCCAGGGCGGCCAGCGGCACGAACAGGAAAAACCAGAACCACTCGGTGACGAAATCCATCTTCGATCAACGTCCGTCAAAAGATTGGGGGGAAGCGACCGGTGCCGGCGACGCGGCAGCGGACTTGTTGGCGCGGCGCAGCTGGCTGTAGAGCGGAACGACCACGCTCACCAGCACCAGGCCGGCGCCGACCACCACGCCCACCAGCAGGGCGGCGATCAATGCCACGCCGACGGAGGTATGCAGCTCGGTGAACAGCAGGTTGATCGACATCGCGGTCATGTTGACCGCACCGATGATCAATCCAAGGATCAGCACCGCCAGCAGGACCAGCAGACGAAAGACCTTCATGCGACAGCTCCAGGGGCGGGAGACCGTAGCTTATCCGACTCGCGGCTGGATTCGCACGCGGTGGCGCGACGGGACGCTCAGGCGGGATCGGCGTCCAGCGGCAGCACGCTGCTGACCCGCTCGCGCAGTTCCTTGCCCGGCTTGAAATGGGGAACGTGCTTGCCCGGCAGGGCAACCGATTCGCCGGTCTTGGGGTTGCGACCCAGGCGCGGCGGGCGGTAGTGCAGCGAGAAGCTGCCAAAACCGCGGATTTCGATGCGATCCCCGACAGAGAGGGAACCGCCCATCATTTCCAGCAACGACTTCACCGCCAGATCGACATCATCGGCCTTCAGGTGCGCCTGACGGCGCGCAAGGATTTCGATCAGTTCGGATTTGGTCATCACCGGCTCACATCAGGGGCATTTCAGCCTGAAACGGCCCGGGCAGTGCCCGGGCCGTCCAGGAAACAACGAACAACGGGCCCGATTACTCGGACTTGCTACCGTTCAGCTGGGCACGCAGCAGCGCGCCGAGCTGGGTGGTGCCACCCGAAGCGGACTGGTATTCCTCCAGCACTTCGCGCATTTCCGCGTCGTCCTTGGCCTTGATCGACAGCTGCAGGGTACGGCCCTTGCGGTCCATGCCCACGAACTTGGCTTCGACCTTGTCGCCGACCTTCAGGTGCTGGGTGGCGTCGTCAACGCGCTCGTTGGCGATGTCGCGAGCCGAAACGTAGCCTTCGATGCCGTCGGCCAGTTCGATCACGGCGCCCTTGGCGTCGACTTCCTTCACCACGCCTTCGACCTTGGAGCCCTTCGGATTGGCCGCCATGTACTGGCCGAACGGATCCTGCTCCAGCTGCTTCACGCCCAGGGAGATGCGCTCGCGCTCCGGGTCGACGGCCAGGACGACGGCGTCCAGGGTATCGCCCTTCTTGAAGTTGCGAACGACGTCTTCGCCGGTGGTGTTCCAGCTGATGTCGGACAGGTGGACCAGGCCATCGATGCCGCCGTCCAGGCCGATGAAGATGCCGAAGTCGGTGATCGACTTGATCTGGCCGGACACCTTGTCACCCTTCTTGTGGGTGGCAGCGAAGGTTTCCCACGGATTGGCGGCAACCTGCTTCATGCCCAGCGAGATGCGGCGACGCTCTTCGTCGACGTCCAGCACCATCACTTCGACTTCGTCACCGACCTGCACGACCTTGGACGGGTTGACGTTCTTGTTGGTCCAATCCATCTCGGAGACGTGCACCAGGCCTTCGACGCCCGGCTCGATCTCGACGAACGCGCCGTAATCGGTGACGTTGGAGACCTTGCCGAAGACGCGGCTGTTGGCCGGGTAACGACGGGCGATGTTGTCCCACGGATCTTCGCCCAGCTGCTTCAGGCCAAGCGAAACGCGGTTGCGCTCGCGGTCGAACTTCAGCACGCGCACGTCCAGCTCGTCGCCGACGTTCACGACTTCGGACGGATGGCGCACGCGCTTCCATGCCATGTCGGTGATGTGCAGCAGGCCGTCGATACCGCCCAGGTCCACGAACGCGCCGTAGTCGGTCAGGTTCTTGACGACACCCTTCAGGATCGCGCCTTCCTGCAGCTTGTCCATCAGCTGCTCGCGCTCTTCCGAGTGCTCGCTTTCGACGACAGCGCGGCGCGAGACCACGACGTTGTTACGCTTGCGGTCCAGCTTGATGAGCTTGAATTCCAGCTCCTTGCCTTCCAGGTAGGCCGGATCGCGCACCGGGCGCACATCGACCAGGGAACCCGGCAGGAAGGCGCGGACATCCTTGATGTCCACGGTGAAACCACCCTTGACCTTGCCACTGATGCGGCCGGTGATGGTTTCGTTCTTTTCCAACGCTTCTTCCAGCTCGTCCCACACCATCGCGCGCTTGGCCTTCTCGCGCGACAGGACGGTTTCGCCGAAGCCGTTCTCGATGGAGTCGAGGGCGACCTTGACGATATCGCCTTCGGCGACATCGATCTCGCCAGCGTCGTTACGGAACTGTTCGATCGGCACGATGCCTTCGGACTTCAGGCCAGCGTTGATCACCACGACGTCGCCGCGGACTTCAACAACGGTACCGCTGACGATGGCGCCCGGCTTCAGCTTGGCCAGATTGGCCTGGCTGGCTTCAAACAGTTCGGCAAATGATTCGGTCATTAGATTTACTCTGTTGGACACATGGGTCGGTGGCGTCCCTTCGGGGATGGGCGACCGCCCGCCTGTTGGTCGACCCCGGAAAAGCAGGTCGTGTGTGAAGTAGGAAAACCGCCACGCATCATTGCGCGACGGAGCTTGTACAGCACTGCTATTGCGCGACCACCACCGATGCGGCTGGCAGTGCTCCCGCGCGAACGGATCAGGCAGCCGGAACCGGAAGCAGATCCATCACTCGGGCAACGACATCTGCGATGCCGATGCCTGTGGTGTCGATGAGGACGGCATCGTCTGCCGGCTTCAGGGGCGCCACGGTACGCTGAGCATCACGGGCGTCGCGGGCCATGATCTCGCGCAGGAGGTCATCAAAGTTAACAGAAACCCCCTTGTCTTTCAACTGCTTATGCCGGCGCTCGGCGCGCTCTTCGGCACTGGCGGTCAGGAACACCTTGTAGGGGGCATCCGGGAAGATCACCGTACCCATGTCGCGACCGTCCGCGACCAGGCCCGGCAGCTCCCTGAATGCGCGCTGCCGCTCCTTCAGGGCCGCCCGGACTTCGGGAATGGCCGCGATGGCCGACGCCAGCGCGCCGGTGGTCTCCAGCCGCAGTTCGTCGGTGGCATCGCTGCCATTGACCAGGACCCGCATCGCGTCACCCTGTTCAACAAACTGAACATGGGTATCGAACGTGCACCGCACCAGTGCCGAGGCGTCGGAGGTATCGATGTCGGCCCAGCTGGCGGCCACGCCCACCGCCCGGTACAGGGCGCCTGAATCCAGGTAATGCCAGCCCATCCGGCGCGCCACGATGCGGCTGATGGTACCCTTGCCGGCCCCTGATGGGCCGTCGATGGTCAGGACGGGAGCGAGTGGATTCATGGGGGTCCCAGTACGTGTGAAGGGGGCATTCTAGCCCCTGCCGGACACCCCGCGACGGATCTTTTGTGCAACCACTTGAAACCATGAGGAAAAGCCCGGTAGAATGGCGGGCTTGAACGAGCGTCAACTGCCGATTGTCTTTCGCATATCGCGGCCACGCTCCACCCGAACAACTACTGTTTACGCCGAGGTATGCCATGAAAGTCCTGTCCTCCCTGAAGTCGGCGAAGGCCCGTCACCGTGACTGCAAGGTCGTCCGTCGCCGTGGCAAGATCTTCGTGATCTGCAAGTCGAACCCGCGTTTCAAGGCGCGTCAGCGCTGAGCCCAACAGCCTTCATGGCTGCGGCTGGTCCCGCGCGGGACCGACCCGATGCAAAAAGCCGCCTTCGGGCGGTTTTTTGTTTATGCGGCTTTTTCCTGCCGATTTTGCTGTAATCGCCTTTCTTGACCACTGGGGAGTAGATCGAGATGAAGCGTTACCTGTCCACCCTGGCCGTGCTGGCCACTCTGGCCGCCGCCACGCCGGCCCTGGCCGACACTCTGCTTGTCGACCGCGCCCGAGAGAAGCCGGCCGGCGCCCTGCCCCTTCGTGGCCAGTCCATGCAGCAGGTGCAGAGCCAGTTCGGTGCGCCCAGCGAGCAGCTGCAGCCGCGCGGCGGGCAGAAGCGGCAATGGCCGACCATCAACCGCTGGGTGTACCCACAGTTCACTGTCTACTTCGAGAAGCAGAAAGTGATCGATGTGGTGGCCAACCAGGCGGACCCGAACGAAATCGGCCCGAAACCGCCGATCCGTTGACCCCTTGTACCCGCCCCGGGCGGGCCTGTGTAGCGAGACCATGAACCAGACCCTTCGTTTTCCTGCCGAGTGGGAAGCCCAGAGCGGCGTCCTGATTGCCTGGCCCACCGCCGATACCGACTGGGCCGACCGCCTGGGACAGGTGGAGGAAACCTATATCGCACTGGTTGCAGCGATCACCCGCTTCCAGCCGGTGCTGATCTGCGTGGCCGATGACGATGTGGAGACCTATGCCGAAATGCGGCTGCGCTCCAACCGCATCGACATGGACAGGGTGCACTTCACCACGGCGGCCTACGACGACACCTGGCTGCGCGACTCGGGCCCGATCACCCTGCGCCGTGCCGACGGCGGTTTCCAGCTGCTGGACTTCCGCTTCACCGGCTGGGGCGGCAAGTTCGATGCCACCCTCGACGATCAGCTGGTGGGCGCGCTCGACCAGGCCGGCGTTTTCAACGACGCGCCGGTGCGCAGCATCCCGTTCGCGCTGGAAGGCGGCGCCATCGAAACCGACGGTGAAGGCACCCTGCTGACCACCTGGAAGTGCCTGCACGAACGCCACCCGGATCGTGACCGCGCCAGCCTGAGCACCGACCTCGCCGACTGGCTGCAGCAGGAGCGCGTGCTGTGGCTCGACCACGGCTACCTGGAAGGCGACGATACCGATGCCCACATCGATACCCTCGCCCGCTTCGCCTCGGCGGACAGCATCGTCTACCAGGCCTGCGACGACGAGAACGACTCGCACTACGCCGAGCTGCAGGCGATGGGCAGGGAACTGGCTGCGCTGCGCACCCGTGACGGTCAGCCATACCGCCTGTTCCCGCTGCCGTGGGCACAGCCGGTGATCGACGAAGGCCGCCGCCTGGCGGCCTCGTACGCCAACTACCTGATCGTCAACGGCGCGGTGCTGATGCCGGCGTACGGTGATCCGGCCGACGATCTGGCCCGCGACGTGCTGGCCAAGGCCCATCCGGGCCGCGAGATCGTCCAGGTGCCCTGCCGCTCGCTGATCTGGCAGAACGGCAGCCTGCACTGCATCACCATGCAGCTGCCGGAAGGCCTGCTGAAGGCGTAGCACGATGCGGTAGCGCCGGGCCACGCCCGGCGAGCACAGCGGCATTCGGTTCGTACGCCGGGCATGGCCCGGCGATACCGGCTGCGTGCACCTGTTCAGCGGCCGACACGCTGCGGCATCGCATACGCGCTAACATGCGGGTTTTCCCCCGCAGGAACACCCGCATGAACTCGCGCAGCCCGCTTACCGTCGCCCTGATCCAGGAGCGCAACCACGGCGATGCCGCCGCCAATCTGGCGGTGATCGAGGCACGCGTGGCCGAAGCGGCAGCGCAGGGCGCCAAGCTGGTGCTGCTGCAGGAACTGCACAACGGCCCCTACTTCTGCCAGCACGAGTCGGTTGACGAGTTCGATCTGGCCGAACCGATCCCGGGCCCGAGCACCGAGCGCCTGGGTGCGCTGGCGAAGAAGCATGGCGTGGTGCTGGTCGGTTCGCTGTTCGAGCGCCGCGCCGCCGGCCTGTACCACAACACCGCGGTGGTGTTCGAGAAGGACGGCACCCTGCTCGGCAAGTACCGCAAGATGCACATCCCGGACGATCCGGGTTTCTACGAGAAGTTCTACTTCACCCCGGGCGACATCGGCTTCACCCCGATCGACACCTCGGTGGGCCGCCTGGGCGTGCTGGTGTGCTGGGACCAGTGGTATCCGGAGGCGGCGCGCCTGATGGCGCTTGCCGGCGCCGAGCTGCTGCTGTACCCGACTGCGATCGGCTGGGACCCGGACGACGTGCAGGACGAGAAGACCCGCCAGCGCGATGCCTGGGTACTGAGCCACCGTGGCCATGCCGTCGCCAACGGCCTGCCGGTGCTGAGCTGCAACCGCGTCGGCCATGAGGCCTCGCCGCTGGGCGCGTCGGGCATCCAGTTCTGGGGCAACAGCCACGTGCTCGGCCCGCAGGGCGAGTTCCTGGCCGAAGCCGGCACCGATGCCGCTGTGCTGGTATGCGACGTCGACCTGCAGCGCAGCGAGCACGTGCGCCGCATCTGGCCGTTCCTGCGCGATCGCCGCATCGATGCCTACGGCGATCTGCTCAAGCGCTACATCGACTGAACCGGAGCCGCGCATGGCCGTCCTCATCCGTGATGCCGGCCCGGCCGACATCGCCGCGATCACCGCGATCTACGCGGTCGAAGTGACCGACTTCGTCAACACGTACGAGTACGACATACCGGACCAGGCCGAGATGCTGCGCCGCATGCGCGACATCATCGACCGCGGTTTTCCCTATCTGGTCGCCGAGATCGACGGCCAGGTCGCCGGCTACGCCTACGCCAACACCTACCGCACGCGCATTGCCTACCAGTGGACCGTGGAGAACTCGGTCTATGTCGATGCACGGTTCCAAGGCCAGGGCGTCGGCACCGGCCTGTTGCAGGCGCTGATCGACGCATGCGTCGCACGTGGCTTCCGGCAGATGGTGGCGGTGATCGGCGAACCGACCAATACCGCTTCGATCAGGCTGCACGAGCGTTTCGGCTTCGAGCTGGTCGGCGTGTTCCGCGGCCTCGGCCGCAAGCACGGCCGCTGGCTGGACACCGTGCAGATGCAACGCGCGCTCGGCGACGGCGCCGACACCGCACCTTCCAATGAATGACTCCATGACAGAAATCCTTCCCGAGACCGGCGACGATCTGTTCGCCGGCCAGCCGGTGCGCGTCGTTGAACGCGACGGCGTGCGCTACACCCTGCTGGGCACCGCCCACGTTTCCCACGCCAGCGTCGAGGCGGTGGAGAAAGCAATCAACAGCGGCCGCTTCGATGCCGTCGCGGTCGAACTGGACCCCCAGCGCCTGCAGGCCCTGAGCGATCCGGACACGTTGGCCAAGCTGGACCTGGTCGAGGTGATCCGCAAGGGTCGCGTTGCCCTGTTCGCCGCCAACCTGGCGCTTTCCGCCTACCAGCGTCGTCTGGCCGAACAGCTCGGCATCGAGCCGGGTGCGGAACTGAAGCGCGCCGTCGAACTGGGGCGTGAGCGCGGCCTGCCCGTCCACCTGATCGACCGCGAGGTGGGCCTGACCTTCCGCCGCGCCTCGCAGCGGCTGGGCTTCTTCGGCAAGCTGAAGCTGGTTGCGGGCCTGGGCGCCGGCCTGTTCTCATCGGAAGAGGTGGGCGAAAACGAAATCGAGAAGCTCAAGCAGGGCGACATGCTGGAGTCGAGCTTCGGCGAGTTCGCGACCGAGAATCCCGCGCTGTACGAAACCATCATCGGCGAGCGCGACCGCTACATGGCCACGCGCCTGCGCGAAGAACACGACCCGCGGCAGCGCGAAGTCCTGGCGGTGGTCGGCGCCGGCCATCTGGCAGGCCTGGCGCGATACCTCGAAACGGATACCGATGCACCGGCACCGTTGCGCGCCGAACTCGAAGCCGTGCCGAAGAAGCGCAACATCCCGTGGTTCACGCTGGGCATCCTTGCCATCGTCATCACCGGCATCGCCGTCGGCTTCTACCGCGGAGGCCTGGGCGTGGGCACCGAACTGCTGGCCACCTGGGCGATGTACACCGGCGGCCTGGCCGGCCTCGGCTGTCTGCTGGCCGGCAGTCACCCGCTGAGCATTCTCACGGCGATCGTGGTCGCCCCGTTCAAGCCGTTCCGGCTCAGCATTCCCACCGGCGCGTTCTCGGCGCTGGTCGAGGCACGCCTGCGCAAGCCGGCGTACCAGGATTTCCTGCAGCTGCGCGACGATGCACAGTCGTTGAAGGGCTGGTACCGCAATCGGGTCACCCGCGTGGTGCTGACGTTCATGCTGACCAATCTCGGCAGCATGCTCGGCCTGTGGCTGACCGGCTTCCAGGTGTGGGGCAAGGTCGCAGGTTGATTGCAACGCCCCGCCGGGCATGGCCCGGCGATACCGTGTGGCGGTGATGGTAGCGCCGGGCCATGCCCGGCGAAAAAAAAGGGAGGCCGCCCCACTACGACCGGCCTCCCCACACCACAACACGTTGTCGTTCCCCGTAGTCGGGCAAGCTCGACGCTAGGCGGCCGTTGCCGCCACCTTTTCCAGGCCGCGCGCGCGGCGGATCAGCCGCGTCACGGCATTGCGCAGGTCGTCCAGCACCGCGTAGATCGTCGGCAGGAACAGCAGGCTGACCACGGTCGAGAACGCCAGTCCACCGGCGATGGCACGGGCCATCGGCGCGTACTCCGGGCCGTCGCCGAACATCTGCGTGTTGGTCAGCGAAATCGGCACCATCGCCAGGATCGCCGTTCCCATGGTCATCATGATCGGGCGCAGGCGCTCGCGTGAGCCCTCCACCAGGGCCTGGGTACGCCCCATGCCGCTGCGCCGGAGGTTGTTGATGTGCTCGATCATCACGATGCCGTTGTTCACCACCACGCCCATCAGCACCAGGATGCCGATGAAGGACATGATTCCGAACGAGGTGCCGGTGATCCAGAACAGCCAGAACACGCCAAAGATCGAGAACAGCACGCCGCTCATGATCGCCGCCGGGAACAGCAGCGATTCGAACACCGCCGCCATCACCACGTAGATCATCACCAACGCGATGAGCAGGTTGAACACCATCTGCTGCATCGCCTCGTCATCGTTGCCATAGTCGCCGCCATCGAAGGTGTAGCCATAGCCGGCCGGGAAGCTCATCGGCTTGAGTACGGCCTCGATCGCCTTGCGTCCGTCCGGTGCGGTGATCTTCTCGGCCAGGTTGGCCTTGATCGTCAGCGTGGTCTGCCGGTTGGTTCGGCCGATCTGGGTGGCGGACGAACCGATATCGACGCTGACCAGACTCAGCAGCGGCACGCTGCGGCCGTCGCCGGTACGCACGCTGAAGCCGGCCAGGTCCTCCGGACTGCTCTGCTCGGCTCCGGCGAAGCGCACCCAGACCGGAACCTCGTTGTCGCCTCTCCGGAACTCACGCATCGGTGCGCCGCGCAATGCCAGGCCGACAAAGCTGGCCACCTGCTCGGCGTTGAAGCCGAAGGCGGCGGCACGCTCGCGATCGACTCGCACCTTGAGTTCACCGCCCTTCTCGCCATTGTCGATGCGCACGTCGCGCAGCTCCGCACGCTGGGCCAGCAGGGGCAGCACTTCCTGGCCGATTTCCTGCAGCATGCTGCTGGAATCGCCGATCAACTGCACCTGCACGCCCTGGTTGCCGCCACCACCATCACCGCCCTGGTTGCCGACGAAGTAGTCGGTACGCGCGGACTTCGGCAGGCCCTTGCGCAGCTCCTCCTGCAGTGACTTGATGTCCTTGGCGTACTTCTCGTCCAGGGTGACGACCGTCGAGCTGCCTTCCTGCTCGCTGTACCAGGAGTACACCTGCTTGACGTGCAGGCGCTCACGGTTCTCGTCGATCCAGTTCTCCACCCGAGCCACTTCCTCGGACATCTGCCGGTAGGTGTAGGCACCCTTCCACATGTAGCCGATGAAGATGTCCTTGCCACCTTCACCACCGAACATGTCCACCTTGGTCAGTTTCATCGGCACCAGGCTGACGGCCACCACCAGCACGATGCCCAGCAGGCTCCAGCCACGATGGTGCAGCGACCAGTCCAGCACCTGCGCGTAGCGCCGCTGCAGGCGCGCGATCAGGCCGGTCTGCGAGTGCACGAGCTTGGGCGTGGCCATGCGCGCGGACAGCATCGGAATCAGGCTGACCGCCACCAGCCAGGACGCCAGCAGCGATACCGAAATGGTGATCGCGATCTGTGCCATGAAGATGCTGATGTTGTTGGTCTCGCCGAACAGGTTCGGCACGAACACGATGCAATGGCACAGGGTGCCGGCGCTGAGCGCGATGGCGACGTTGCGGGTGCCGATGATCGAGGCCAGCCGTGGCTGTCCCGGCATGCGCTCGCGCTCCTGGTAGATGCTCTCCACCACCACCACGGCGTTGTCCACCAGCATGCCCACCGCCAGCAGCAGGCCCATCATGGTCAGGATGTTCAGCGTCACCCCGACGAAGTACATGAAGCCCAGGGTGATGGTGAAGCAGATCGGGATGGCCAGCGTCACCATCAGCGTGGACGGCCAGTGGCGCAGGAAGAAGAACAGCACCGTCACCGACAGGATCAGGCCCACCGCACCGGCTTCGGCCAGCTCCAGCAGCGAGGAGGTCACCGCCTTGCCCTGGTTGTCGATGACCTTGATCTGCACATCGCGCATCGAGGCCTGTGCGCGGATCGCTTCGACTTCGGCCAGCGCCGCGCGCGAGACGTCGACCAGATTGGCGCTGCGCTCCTTGAAGATATCCAGGCCCACTGCCGGGTTGCCATCCAGGCGGCGGCCATAGTTCATCCGCGCCGGCTTCAGCCGCACATCGGCGATGTCACCCAGCCGCAGGCCCTTGGCGTTGATCACCAGATCGCGCAGTTCCTGCAGGTCGGTGATCTCGCCGACCGGTTGCACGCGCACACGCTGGCCGTTGTCATCGATCTGCCCGGCCGAGATCGAAAAGTTCAGCGTGCGCAACCGTTCGCTCAGCTCGTTGATGCTCAGCCCGTGCGCGTTGAGCCGGTTGGGATCGATCGCGATCTCGACTTCATTCGGCGGTGCACCGGTGATGTCCACGCGCGCAACGCCCGGAATGCGCTCGATGCGCCGCTTGAACTCGCGGTCGAGCATGTCATAGGCGGTCGTCAGGTCGGTGGTGCTGGCCAGGCGCACCTTCAGCACCGGCTGGTCGCTGCTGGACCACTTGAACACGTTGTAGCGCTGCAGGTCGTCAGGCAGGTCGCTGCGGATCGCATCGATACGTTCGCGCGCGTCGGAAGCGGCGATGGCGATGTCACGGTCCCAGTCGCTGAACTCGATGAAGATCAGCGCCGCTTCGGACGTGGCCGAGGAGCGCATGCGCTTGATCCCGGTCATCGTTGCCAATGACTCTTCCACCGGCCGGATGATGGTCCGCTCCACTTCTTCCGGTGTCGAGCCCGTGTACGGAATCTGCACGAACAGGAACGGCGCGGAGATGTCCGGCAGAGCCTCCAGTGGCAGCCGGAATGAAGCGATCAGGCCGATCACCACCAGCGATACGAAGCACATGATGGTGGTGACCGGACGGCGGATGGAGAACTCGGCGACACTCATGCCGGCTCCTCGCCGCCGACGCGGCCACCTTCTGCGATTCGCAGTCCGTCGCCGGCGTGCTTGCGGCCGCGTTCGCGGTAGTAAGCGTCGCCGCGGCGATCCATCAGGTCGTAGACCACCGGGATCACCAGCAGGGTCAGCAGGGTGGAGACCAGCAGGCCGCCGATCACGGTGATCGCCATCGGCGCACGTACTTCAGCGCCCTCGCCCATCGCCACCGCCAGTGGCAGGAAGCCGAACAGCGTGCACAGGGTGGTCATGATGATCGGACGCAGGCGCGAGCGCGCGCCTTCCACCAGCGCCTCGTGCTTGGCCACGCCGGCCTCGCGCAGCTGATTGACCTTGTCGATCAGGATGATCGCGTTCTTGGTGACCAGTCCCACCAGCAGGATCAGGCCGATGAACACCACCACCGAGATCGGCTTGCCGGTCAGCATCAGCGCCAGGATCGCGCCGACCAGCGCCAGCGGGATGGTGAACAGGATCACGAACGGATGCAGCAGCGATTCGAACTGCGACGCCATCACCAGGTAGACCAGGAAAATCGCCAGTCCGAAGGCGAAGATCAGCGACGTTGCCGCCTGCGCCAGTTCCTCGCCCTGGCCGCCGATATGCAGGCCGACGCCCGCACCAAGCGGCTGTTCGGCGACCATCTGCTGCACTTCGCGCATGGCCGCGCCCAGATCGATGTCACGCAGGTTGGCCGAGACCACCGCGACGCGGGTCTGATCGGCACGGTGGATCTCGCTCGGACCGGTGGTGGCCATCACGTCGGCCACGGCGTCCAGGGTGACCGGACGGGTACTGCCCGGGTTGACGATCAAGCGGCGGATGCTCTCCACGCTGGCCCGGTCGCCTTCCTGTGCCCGTACCAGCACGTCGATCTTGCGGTCGCGGAAGCTGTAGCGGGTGGCCACATCGCCGCGCACCTTCTTCACCACGACGTCGGCGATCTGGCGGGTGGTCAGGCCCAGTGCACCGGCGCGCTCCTGGTCGAAGCGGATCTGGATCTCCGGGAAGCCCTCCTCCACCGTCGACTTCACGTCGGCGTAGTGCGCATTGCCGCGCAGCAGGGCAGCCAGCCGCTGGCCGGCCTGCTCCAGCGTGGCCATGTCCTGACCACGCAGTTCGATTTCCAGCGGCGTGGAGAAACTGAACAGTGCCGGCCGCGCGAAGTCGACCTGCGCGCCGGGGTGCCCGGCCATGGTGCCACGCAGGCGCTCGGTGATGGCCGCTTCGGTGCGCGCATCCCCACCGCCTTCCATCACCACGGTCAGCTTGCCGATGTTCTCACCGCTCTCGGTCGGGCTTGCGTCCAGCCGGGTACCGCTGCCACTGACGCCGTACAGCGAGGCCACGCCCTCGCCCTTGCCGTGCGCAAGCTGCAGTTCGCGGACCAGTGCATCGGTCTGCTTCAGCGGCGTGCCGGCCGGCAGCTTGACGGTCATCTCGAAGCGGTCCTGCGCCAGCTGCGGGATGAGGTCGGCGCCCAGCATCGGCACCAGCGCCATGGTGGCTGCAAACGCCAGCGCGGCCAGGCCCAGCACCTTGCCGGGGTGCGCCAGCGCGCTCGGCAACAGCCGCAGGTAGCCACGTTCGGCCCCCGCATAGGGCTTCATCGCGATATCGCTGGCCTTGCGCATGACCGGACCGATCACGGCGGCAACGCCGCGGCAGGCACGCACCACCAGCCAGGCCAGCGCATAGAAGGTCCAGCGCACCGCAGCGACGAAGCCACGACGGCCGGCTGCAACGGGCTTCTGCCAGCGACGCTGCGGCTGCCACGCCTCGCTGGCGGGCTCTTCGGGGAACGCCAGCGGCGGCCGCCCCTTCAGCGAACTGAGCATCGGAATCAGCGTCATCGATACCAGCAGCGAAATGGCGATGGCGATCGCCACGGTCAGCGCCTGGTCGCGGAACAGCTGGCCGGCGATACCGTCGACGAACACCAGTGGCAGGAACACTGCGATGGTGGTCAGGGTGGAGGCGACCACCGCCATGCTCACTTCGCGGGTGCCTTCGATCGCGGCCTGCAGGATGCCCAGCCCCCGCTCGCGCGCCTTGGCGATGCTCTCCAGCACCACGATCGAATCGTCCACCACCAGGCCCGTCGCCAGCGCCAGGCCGCCCAGCGACATGACGTTCAGGCTGAGACCCAGTTGGCCCATGAAGAAGAACGTGGCGATGATCGACACCGGCAGCGACAGGCTGATGACGAACGTGCTCCAGCCATCGCGGAGGAACAGGAAGATGATCAGGATCGCCAGCAGGCCGCCGATCACCGCATCCTTCTTGACGTCGCTGATCGCATGCTCGATGAAGCGCGACTGGTCCTCGATGGTGGTCAGTTCGGCATCGCCGGGGAACGTGCCCTTGATCTGCTCCAGGCGCTTGCGCAGCGCTTCGGCGGTGGCGACGGTGTTGGCGTCGCCTTCCTTGTAGATCGCCAGCTCGACCGATTCCTTGCCGCCGAGGCGGATGATCGCTTCACGCTCCTTGTAGCCCTGGCGTACGGTGGCCACGTCCTTCAACCGGACAGGAACGCCATTGGCGACCACGCTGGAGCCACCGCCGGACGATGCGCTCTGTGCGGCCGAGGCTGCGGCGATGGCCGCAGCGGAACCGGTGGAGGCGGCAATGTTGAACATCTGCTGCAGCGCGGAGTCCGCCGCACTGCCATTGGACGCCTGGGTGGTGACCAGCAGGTTGCGGATCTCCTCCAGGTCGGCGAACTGGTTGACGGTACGCACCAGGAAGCGCTGCGAGCCCTCTTCCAGCCGACCGCCGGAGATGTTGATGTTCTCGTCCTTCAGGCGCTTGATGACGGTATCGATCGGCAGATTCAGCTGCGCGAGCTTCTGCTGGTCGATGTCGACCTGGATCTCGTCCTCCAGGCCGCCGCCGACCTTGACCGCCGCCACGCCGGTGACCGGTTCCAGCTTCTTCTTCAGATCCTCGTCGGCGTAGCGGCGCAGGATGGTCAGCTCGCGGATGGCGTCGGCATCGCTGGACGGGGCCACCTTGCTGGACAGCACCAGGCGCATGATCGGCTCGGTGGACGGATTGAAGCGCAGCAGCACCGGGGCTTTCGCCTCCAGCGGCAGGTTCAGCGCTTCCATCTTGTCGCGCACTTCCAGGCTGGCCTGGTCCATGTTGGTGCCCCAGGCGAACTCCAGCACCACATCGCTCTGGCCGGTGCGCGAGACCGACTTCAGCTTGCGCAGGTTCTTGACCACGCCCACGGCTTCTTCCACCGGCTGGGTGATCAGGGTTTCGATCTCGGTCGGTGCCGCACCGGTGTATTCGGTGCGTACCGTCAGCGTCGGGTAGCTCAGGTCCGGCAGCAGGTTGACCTTGAGGCTGCCCAGCGCAATCAGGCCGAACAGCAGCAGGGTGACCGTGCACATGGCAATGGTGACGCGGCGGCGGGTAGCGAACTCCACCAGGCCGCCGCGCATGCCGGCGGCGGCGCTTTCGCCGTGGGGCGAAGCACCGTGGTCGTGGTCAGGATGGCTCATTGCCGGCTCCCGGCCTTGTCTGCCGGCTTGGCCGAGGCCGTCGCCGTCTTCGCCTTCGGATCAGCGATCACCTGCACGGCGGTGCCGTCGCGCAGCGCGACCTTGCCTGCGGTGACCACCTGGTCTCCGGCCGCCAGGCCATCACGGATCTCCACCCATGGCCCCTCGGCGTAACCCAGCTTGACCGGAACGCGTGCGACCTTGCCGTCGCGCACACGGAACACCGCCGGCTCACCATCGTCGAGCAGCGCCAGGCGCGGCACGACCAGGGCGTCGGCACGCTGGTCGTAATCGATGCGGATCCGGCCGAACATGCCCGGCTGCAGGGAATGGGCAGTGCCGTCGAAGGCACTGACAACACGGAACGTGCCGCTGCCCGAATCCACCACCGGTGCGATGCGATCAACGATGCCGGTGAAGCTCTGGCCCGGCAGTGCATCCGCCGACAGGGTCACCGGCTGGCCGGCACGCAGCGTTGCCAGCTCGCGTTCGGGAACGTTGAGGGTGGCTTCCAGGCGCGAGTTGTCGACGATGCGGAAGATCGGCGTGTTGATCTGCACGAAGTTGCCGGTCTTGATCGAGCGCGAGGCGATCACGCCGGAGATCGGTGCGACCACCGTGGTGTACGACAGCTCCAGCGTGGCCAGGCGATACTGCGCGCGCACGTTTTCCAGATCGAAGCGCAGCTGGTCGACGTCGGCGGCACTGACCATCTGCTGGCCGACCAGCTTCTGTGCGCGCTGGTAGTTGTTCTCGAGCTTGCGCATCTGTGCCTCGCTCTGGGCAACCGCCAGGCGTGCGCGGTCCGGATCGAGCCGTACCAGCGGCTGCCCCGCGCTGACCCGCTGGCCTTCCTCGACCAGCACCGCCAGCGCCACGCCAGAGGTCTTGGCAACCACCTGCGACTCGGCGCGCGGCTCCAGCGCGGCGGTGCCGGTGTAGCTGGCCGCCACCGCGCGGCGGCTGGCCACCGCGACCTCGACCGGCACGGACTCGACTTTTTTCTCATCCTTGGTTTCGGCGGCCTTGGCCTCGCTGTTGGGGCCCGCGGCGCAACCGCCCAGCATCAGCGTGGTGGAGATCAGCAGGGCGGCGGCGCAGAGTCCGCTGCGGCGGCCATGCAGGAAGATTGGGTGCGACATCGTCAGGTCCCTGGAGGATGCGTGGGCAGGTGTGGTAGCAAAGTAATGCACCACTTCACGGCAACACCATATCCCAAAGGTCATGGTGTCTTCACGCCGCTGGTCGGCCCACCCCCATTTCAGCTAGATGAAACCTGAGGCTATACTCGGGTCGTTCCGTACCCCACGCCGGAACGACCAGACCCGAATCCCCGGAAACGACATCATGCGCCCGCAGCCGCTCGCCGCTTGTCTCGCTCTGGCCGTCCTCCTGCCCCTCGGGGCCGCCGCACAGCCCGCTCCAGCTACCACGACCGCAGCACCCGCCCCAGCCCCGGCACCCGCCGCTGCTGCCGCCGCCGCACCTGCCGGCAATTACGACAATGGCCGGGTGCTGGCCTACACCTGCCAGGGGTGCCATGGCATCACCGGTTACAAGAACGCCTACCCGAGTTACCGGGTACCGAAGATCGGTGGCCAGACCCAGCAGTACCTGACCCAGGCCCTGACCGAGTACCGCCAGGGCAAGCGCCGGCATCCGACGATGCAGGCCCAGTCGATGAGTTTCAGCGAACAGGAGATCGCCGATCTCTCTGTTTACCTGTCCACCGTCAAGTAAGGCCCGCCCATGTCGAAAGCCGCGCATCCACTGCGTCATGCCATCGCCCTGTCCGTCGCCCTGCTGCTGGCGGCCTGCTCGCAGTCACAGGTGGAGAACAGCGAGAAATCCGCCGCCGATCCGGGCCATGCCAGCGGCGAGCACGGCTCTTCATCGTCGGCAGGCCTGCCCACCGGCCGTGAGGCTGCCGGTGAAGCCCGGGCCAAGGTGAAGGGCAAGGCCACCAACCAGAGCTGCATCGATTGCCATGGTGCCGACGGCAACGCCCCGATCGATCCGACCTACCCGAAACTGGGTGGGCAGTACGGTGATTACCTCGCGCATGCGCTGCAGGCCTACCGTTCCGGCGACCGCCAGCACGCGTTGATGACGCCGCAGGCGACGGACCTGAGCGATCAGGACATCGCCGACCTGGCGGCGTACTTCGGCAGCCGGCCAAGCCAGCTGCGGGATCTGCACGGGGTCAAATAGGATCAGGGCGCCGTGGCGCCCTTGCATCCCTGGCGCCGGGCCATGCCCGGCGGAACGCCAGAAGCCCGCGCTGTGCGCCCGCGGGGCATGGCCCCGCGCTACCCTTGCACCGTCAGCGTCGGTCAACGATCAGCCTTCCAGCTCTTCCCAGCGCGCGTACGCGGCGTCCAGTTCGGCCTGCACCTTGGCCAGCTGCTGCGTGTGTGCCGTCACCTCGGCGCTGCTGCGGGTGTAGAACGAGGGATCATTCATCGCTGAGGTGAGGCCTTCGACGTCACCTTCCAGCTTCTCGATCGTCTTCGGCAGCTGCTCCAGTTCGCGCGCTTCCTTGTAGCTGAGCTTGCGCTTGGCCGCGGCAGGTTCCGCGGCAGCCACAGGCGCAGCCGCTGCCGCCGGCCTGGCTGCGGCGGGCACTGCTGCCGCTGCGGTACTGGCCGCGTAGCGCTGCCAGTCGGTATAGCCTCCAACGTACTCGCCGATCACGCCGTCGCCCTCCATCACCAGCGTGGACGTCACCACGTTGTCGATGAAATCACGATCGTGGCTGACCAGCAGCAGCGTGCCGGTGTACTCGCCGAGCAGCTCTTCCAGCAGCTCAAGCGTTTCCACGTCCAGGTCGTTGGTGGGTTCGTCCATCACCAGCAGGTTGGACGGCTGCGCGAACAGCTTGGCCAACAGCAGGCGGTTGCGCTCCCCACCGGACAGCCGGGTGATCGGCGCGCGCGCGCGCTCGGGCGTGAACATGAAGTCCTGCAGATAGGCATGCACGTGCTTGCGCTTGCCGTTGAACTCGAGGAAATCACGGCCTTCGGCCACGTTCTCGATGGCGCTCCAGTCTTCGCGCAACACGGCACGATACTGGTCGAAATAGGCCACCTGCAGGTTGGTGCCGGCGTTGACCTCGCCCTTCTGCGGCTGCAGTTCACCCAGCAGCAGCTTCAACAGGGTGGTCTTGCCGCTGCCGTTGGGGCCGATCAGGCCGATCCGGTCGCCGCGCAGGATGGTGGTGGTGAAGTCGCGGACCATGGTGCGGTCGCCGAACGCGAACGAAATGTCCTTCACGTCGATGACCTTCTTGCCGGAGCTCACGCCCTGTGCCGCTTCCATCCGGACATTGCCGCTCAGCTCGCGTCGCTGCGACCGTTCGGTGCGCATCGCTTTCAGCCGGCGCACGCGACCTTCATCGCGGGTGCGGCGCGCCTTGATGCCCTGCCGGATCCACACTTCTTCCTGTGCCAGCAGCTTGTCGAAGCGCGCGTTCTCCTGCGCCTGCGCGTTGAGGCGCTCTTCGCGGCGGCGTTCGTAGTTGGCCCAGTCGCCGGGCCAGCTGGTGACCTGGCCGCGATCGATCTCGACGATGCGGGTGGCCAGCGCACGCAGGAAGCGGCGGTCATGGGTGACGAACACCACGCTGCCGCTCCAGCCCTTCAGGAATGCTTCCAGCCAGTCGATGGCTTCGATGTCCAGGTGGTTGGTCGGCTCGTCCAGCAGCAGCAGGTCCGGGCTGGAGACCAGCGCGCGGCCCAACAGGACGCGGCGCTTCATGCCACCGGACAGGCGCGCGAACTCCGCATCGCCATCCAGGTCGAGCTTGGTCAGTGTCTCGGCCACGCGCTGGTCCAGACCCCAGCCATTGGCCGCGTCGATCTTGGCCTGCACCCGGCCGAGCGCATCGCCGTCGAACTCGTCGGCATGGCTGAGGTGGTGGAACTCGGCCAGCCACTGGCCCAGCTCACCCAGGCCAGCGGCCACCACGTCGAACACCGAGCCGGCCGCGCCGTGCGGCACTTCCTGTTCCAGGCGGGTCACACGGACGCCCTGCTGGACGCGTACTTCGCCATCATCGGGCTTGTGGTCGCCGGACAGCAGCTTGAGCAGGGTGGATTTGCCGGCGCCGTTGCGGCCGATCAGGGCGATGCGTTCACCCGGCTCGATCGACAGTTCGGCTTTTTCCAGCAACAACGGGCCGCCGACGCTGAAGTCGACGTTCTGCAGAGTAATCAGAGGCATCCGGATATTGTACGGGTTGGGGCGCCGGCCGGGCTGCTCCCGGAGATCGATCAGCCCACCTCCCCCAGCAACGCCTGCAGACCCGGCAACCATTGCTTGCCGGGGTGGCGCACCAGCCACAGCGTGCGCTGCAGCGCGGGTAGCGGTGTATCCAGCACACGCAGGCGACCCAGTGCCAGCGGCTCCTCCAATGCGTGACGTGACAGGCAGGCCAAGCCGAGGCCGGCGATCGCGGCTTGCTTGATCGCCTCGGTATTGCCCAGCTGCAGGGTCTGCGCGAAGCCGCGCAGATGCGGCAGAAGCGCCTGCTCCACGGCCTCGCGGGTGCCGGACCCGGGTTCGCGCAGCAGCCAGCGCGCCGCGCGCAGATCCTCCAGCGACCAGCGCGCCGCCGCGTCGGCGGCGGCAACGATCACCAGCGGATCCTGCTGCCACGCGGTCACCTGCAAACCCCGCTCGTGGCATGGCCCCTCGATCAGGCCGGCATCCACATCCAGCCGCTGGACGGCGGCGACCACGCCGGCGCTATTGTCGATGCGCAGATCGACTTCCGCCTGTGGCGCCTGCCGCAACAGGTCGGCGATGCGCGCCGGCAGCAGGTAGTTGCCGATGGTGGTGCTGGCCGCCAGCACCAGCCGCAACGGTGCCCCCTGCGCGGGGTCCCCGCCGGCAGCGAGCTGGCGCTCGAGATCAACGGCATTGACCAGCAGCGCGCGGGCCGGTTCCAGCAGCGCGCGGCCATGGCCGTTCAGCACCAGGCGGCGACCGACACGGTCGAACAGGGGCGTGCCGAAGTGCGCTTCCAGCTCCTGCAGGGCGGCACTGCTGGCCGACTGCGAGAGCGCGATGGCCTCGCCGGCCGCGGATGTGCTTCCGTGGTCGGCAATGGCGACGAAGACCTGTAGCTGGCGCAGAGTCAGGCGCACGGCCTTTACCCATAAAGCAGGTAGATTTTACTTATATTATTCGTTTTACAGGTCATTGGCGCAGGCGCACGCTTTTCATCGTTCCCCACACCGGTCCCGCGATGAGCACCTCCGCCCCCTCCACCTGGTCCCTGCCCGTTCTGCGGCAGCGCTGGCAGCCGCGCCTGCCCGGGCTGCTGCTGGCGGGCCTGCTCGCTGCGGCATCGCTTCATCTGGCGGACCTGCCATGGCTGCAGGCGCATGGCCTGAGCGCGCTGACCGTGGCGATCGTCGCCGGTATCGCGGTCGGCAATACCCTCTACCCGCGGCTGGCGCCGCGCAGCGCGGCAGGCATCGGCTTCGCCAAGCACTGGCTGCTGCGTGCCGGCATTGTGCTGTATGGCCTGCGCCTGACGTTCCAGGACATCGGCCATGTCGGCATCGCCGGCGTGCTGATGGACGTGCTGGTGGTCGCCAGCACATTTGGCCTGGCCTGTTGGCTGGGCACGCGCGTGTTCAGGATGGAGCGTGAGGCGGCGATGCTGATCGGCGCCGGCAGTGCCATCTGTGGCGCGGCGGCAGTGATGGCGGCCGAGCCGGTGGTGCGTGGTCGTGCGGCACAGGTAACGGTGGCGGTATCGACCGTGGTGGTGTTCGGTACGCTTGCCATGTTCCTGTATCCGGCGCTGTATGCGTTGCTGCAGTCGCACGGCTGGCTGGCGATGGACGCGCGGCAGTACGGCCTGTTCACCGGGGCGACCGTGCACGAAGTGGCGCAGGTGGTGGCTGCCGGCCGTGCCGTGGGTGAGGCGGCTGCCGATACCGCCGTCATCACCAAGATGGTTCGGGTGATGCTGCTTGCGCCCTTCCTGGTCGTGCTGTCGCTCTGGCTGGCACGCGGCAGCAGGGCAACGTCCGAGGGCAGCAAGGCCCGCATCGTTGTGCCGTGGTTCGCGTTCGGTTTCGTCGCCGTGGCCGGCATGAACTCGCTGCAGCTGCTGCCCGCCGGACTTCACGCAGCGCTGGTGCAGCTGGACACGGTGCTGCTGGCGATGGCGATGGCGGCGCTGGGCGTGACCACCCATGTCTCCGCGCTGCGCCAGGCGGGCCTGAAGCCGCTGCTGCTGGCGCTGCTCCTGTTCGCCTGGCTGCTGTTCGGTGGCCTGGCGATCCACCAGGGGGTGCTGGCGATGCTGCACTGAGCGCAGGTCTGCCGATACGGCCGCTGCCCCGGGAGACGGTGACGGCCGCGCGCGCAGGTACAATGCGCCATGACTGATTTCTCGACCCTGCCGCTGAGCCCGGCCCTGCAGCCCGGCCTGGATGCCCTCGGCTACACCACCCTGACCCCTGTGCAGGCCCAGAGCCTGCCCGCCATCCTCGATGGCCGCGACGTGATCGCGCAGGCTCCGACCGGCAGCGGCAAGACCGCTGCGTTTGGCCTGGGGCTGCTGCAGGCGATCGATCCGAGCCTGATCCGCGTACAGGCGCTGGTGCTGTGCCCGACCCGCGAACTGGCCGACCAGGTCGGCAAGCAGATCCGCAAGCTGGCCACCGGCATCCCCAACCTGAAGCTGCTGCTGCTGGTCGGCGGCGTACCGCTGGGACCGCAGCTCGCCTCGCTGGAAGGCCACGACCCGCACGTGGTGGTCGGCACCCCTGGCCGCGTGCAGGAGCTGGCACGCAAGCGCGCGCTGAATCTTGGCGCGGTGCGCACGCTGGTGCTGGACGAAGCCGATCGCATGCTCGACATGGGCTTTGAAGAGCCCATCCGCGAAATCGCCGGACGCACCCACAAGGACCGGCAGAGCCTGCTGTTCTCGGCCACCTTCCCCGACAGCATCCGTGCCATTGCCCGTGACCTGCTGCGCGATGCCGTTGAAGTCACCGTGGAAGGCGCTGACCAGGCGCCAGCCATCCGCCACCTGTTCTGCGAGGTCGAGCCGGCCCATCGGCAGAAGGCGCTGGCCGGCCTGTTGCTCAAGTACACGCCCGAATCGGCAGTGGTGTTCTGCAATACCCGCAAGGACGTGGATGAGGTCGCCCATTCGCTGCAGCAGTTCGGCTTCTCGGCGCTGGCCCTGCACGGTGACATGGAGCAGCGTGACCGTGAGGAAGTGCTGCTGCTCCTGGCCAACCGCAGCTGCAACGTGCTGGTCGCCAGCGACGTCGCCGCGCGCGGTCTGGACGTGGAAGAGCTGGCGGCGGTGATCAACTACGAGCTGCCGACCGATGTCGAAAGCTACCAGCACCGCGTTGGACGTACCGGCCGTGCCGGCGCCAGCGGCCTGGCCATCAGCCTGGTGGCGGGCCGCGAAAAGACCCGCGCCGAAGCGATCGAAGCACAGATGGGGCGCTCGCTGGACTGGCAGAAAACGCCGCTGGCGACGTCACGCCCCGCCGAGTTGCCGCAGGCAGCGATGCGCACCCTGCGCATCGACGGTGGCAAGACAGACAAGCTGCGCCCGGGCGACATCCTCGGCGCCTTGACCGGCGACGCCGGCCTGTCGGGCAAGTTCATCGGCAAGATCGCGATCTTCCCGACCCGCTCCTACGTGGCGATTGCGCGCGAGCAGGCCAGCAAGGCCGTGGCGAAACTGGAGGCCGGCAAGATCAAGGGCCGCCGCTTCCGCGTACGGATGATGTAAGGCCCAGCGACAGGTAGCGCCGGGCCATGCCCGGCGGCAGTTCCAGATCCGGTAGCGCCGGGCCATGCCCGGCGACAGTCTCAGAACACCAGCTCGGTGTGCAGCGGCAGGTCCGCCTGCCAACGGGCGCGGCCACCCAGGCCATCCAGCTCGACCAGGACGCCAGCACCGACCACGTCCACGCCCAGCCGGCGCACCAGCGACAATGCGGCCACCAGCGTGCCGCCGGTCGCCAGCACGTCATCGATGATCGCCACGCGCGCGCCGGCCGCCAGCGCATCGGCATGCACTTCGATGCAGTCGCTGCGGTACTCCAGTGTGTATTCCTCGCGCAGCACCTGGCCGGGCAGCTTGCCCGGCTTGCGCACCGGCACGAAGCCGACGCCCAGTTCCAGTGCCATCGCGGCGCCCAGGATGAAACCACGCGATTCGATACCCACCACCGCGTCCAGCTTCTGGTCGCGCCAGCGGTCGGCCATCGCGCGGATGGCATCACGGAAGTCCTCGCCGTGCGCGAGCAGCGGCATGATGTCCTTGAACAGGATGCCGGGCTTGGGGAAATCGGCGATGTCGCGCAGGCGCGAGGCCCACGCGGGGACGGCCACGGTGGCGTCGGTCATTGCAGCTACCAGCTTGTATGGCGGCATAGGGTAACCGGTTCGTCCGTACGCTGCCCGTTCCCGGCATCTTCGCGCCGCTGCGTTCCATCAATGGCGCCACAGCATCACGCAAAAATCGCACACGCGTGCGATAATCGCCGTGATCGGTCATTCACCCGCCTTGCGTCATAAGCAGATCGACGCCTGCACGCCGTCACGGCCCGCAGCCGCCCTGGATGCCGTCGGCCCCCGCCACGCCTGGCGCGCGCGGGGCTTCCCCGCCTTCGCGCGGGTTCCTGCAATGAGGTTCATGCAACGTGGACGAGACGACGAAGGTTCCGGCCGTGTGCCGTGTGCTGGTGATCCTGCTCGGCATCCTGGTGACGCTGTTCGGCCTGGCTCTGCTGGTCGGCGGCGTACGCCTGGTGCAGCTGGGGGGCAGCTGGTACTTCCTGCTGATGGGTGTAGCGTCTGCCGTGGCCGGCGTGCTGCTGGTGATGCGCCGGCCGAACGGTGCGCTGCTGTACGGCCTGGCGTTCGTGGCCACGCTGCTGTGGGCGCTGGTGGATGCCGGCTGGAATTTCTGGCCGCTGGTTTCGCGCCTGGTGATGCCCGCCGTGCTCGCCCTGCTGGTCGCCTTGGCCTGGCCGGTGCTGCGCCGCAGCCGCGGCCAGGTGTCCGGTCGCGGCGCCTATGGCGTGGCTGCAGTGCTGCTGGTGGGTCTGCTGGGTACTGCATTCGCAGCGTTCCAGCCGCGTCCCGTGCAGGCGGCGCAGGGCACCACACCCCCCGTAGTGCCCGTGGCCAAGGGCGCTGAACAGCGCGACTGGATGCACTGGGGCAATACCACCGCCGGTACCCGCTTTGCCGCACTGGACCAGATCACCCCGGCCAATGTGAAAGAGCTACAGGTGGCCTGGACCGCGCGTACCGGCGATGTACCGGAAAGCAACGGCTTCGGCGCCGAAGACCAGAACACCCCGCTGCAGATCGGCGACACCCTGTACCTGTGCACCCCGCACAACCAGGTGATCGCCGTTGATGCCGATTCGGGCAAGCAGCGCTGGGCCTTCGATCCCAAGGCCACCGCACCGAACTGGCAGCGTTGCCGGGGCCTGGGCTATTTCGATGCGACTACCGCACCGGCCGCCGCGACGACGGCTGCACCGGCACCAGTGCCGGCCACTGACGTGGCGAGCACCGGCCCGGCGCTGTGCGGGAAGCGCATCCTGATGACCTCCATCGACGCCCGCCTGTTCGCGCTGGATGCGAACACCGGTGCCCTTTGCCCGGACTTTGGCAGCAACGGGGTGGTCGACCTGAAGGTCGGCATGGGCGAGATCAAGCCCGGTTTCTACACCCTCACCGCCGCGCCGCTGGTGGCGGGCGAGCTGATCGTGGTCGGCGGCCGGGTGGCCGACAACATCGAAGTGGGTGAACCGTCCGGCGTGGTGCGTGCGTACAACGTGCGCACCGGTGAGCTGGTCTGGATCTGGGATCTTTCAAAGGAGACCCCGGACGTGCCGCTGGATCCGTCGATCCACTACACCCGTGCGACGCCGAATGTGTGGACGTCGATGGCCTACGACCCGCAACTGGGCCTGGTCTACCTGCCCACCGGCAACACCACGCCGGACCAGTGGGCCGGCGAACGCACGCCGCAGGACGACAAGTACAGCTCTGCCGTGGTCGCGCTCGACGTCGCCACCGGCAAGGAACGCTGGGTGTACCAGACCGTACACCACGATCTGTGGGACTACGATCTGCCCGCGCAGCCGACCCTGATCGATGTACCCGACGGCAAGGGCGGCACATTGCCGGCGCTGCTGCAGGTCACCAAGGCCGGGCAGATCTTCATGCTCAACCGGCAGACCGGCGTGCCGATCAGCGAAGTGCGCGACATTCCGGCGCCGCAGGGCAACGCCGAGGGCGAGCGCTACGCCGCCACCCAGCCGCTGTCGGTGGGCCTGCCGCAGATCGGCGCGGAAACGCTGACCGAGTCGGACATGTGGGGAGCCACCCCGATCGACCAGATGCTGTGCCGCATCCAGTTCAAGCAGTTCCGCTACGACGGCATGTACACGCCACCGGGCGAAGACCTGGCGCTGCAATGGCCGGGTTCGCTGGGCGGCATGAACTGGGGCAGCGCCTCGGTCGACCCGACCACGGGCTATCTGTTCGTCAATGACATGCGCCTGGGCCTGTGGACCAAGCTGATTCCGCGCGCGCAGATGAGCAGCGGCGACGGCGGCGTGGAAATGGGCGCGGCCTCGCAGACCGGCACGCCCTATGGTTCGCTGCGCGACCGCTTCCTGTCCAAGCTTGGCATTCCCTGCCAGAAGCCCCCGTTCGGCACGATGTCGGCGATCAACCTGGCGACCCGCAAACTGGTCTGGCAGGTACCGGTGGGCACGGTGAAGGACACCGGTCCGATGGGCATCAAGATGGGCCTGTCGATCCCGATCGGCATGCCGACCCTGGGCGGTTCGCTGGCCACCCAGTCAGGCCTGCTGTTCTTCGCGGGCACGCAGGATTACTACCTGCGTGCTTACGACAGCCGTACCGGCGATGAGCTGTGGAAAGCACGCATGCCGGTGGGCAGCCAGGGCACACCGATGACCTATGTCTCGCCGAAGACGGGCCGTCAGTACGTGGTGATCTCCGCCGGTGGCGCCCGCCAGTCGCCGGACCGCGGCGATTACGTGATTGCCTACGCGCTGCCCGAGCGCAGGTGAACCCTGCCGCGTAGCGTCGCCTGCCGGGCGGCGCTACCCGGGTACCGGTTGCTGGTGCGAGCGCTTACCATGCAAGGTCGAACCCGATGAAAGCTGCTGCCATGCCTGCCGCCGATCCTCCCAGCCGTCGCCCCAAGCGCGCACCTGCTCCGCCGCAGGACCGTGGCCTGGCCCATGAGCTGATGCAGCAGATCCAGGACAACCAGGGCGATCCGGACTTCATGACATCGCTCGGTCGCGGTCTGGCCGTGCTGAGCGTGTTCTCGCAGCACCCGCGCGAAGTGACCATGTCACAGATCAGCACCGATACCGGCATCTCGCGTGCCGCGGTGCGGCGCGTGCTGTATACGCTGGAAAAGCTGGGCTATGTCGGCGAACAGGGCCGTGGCTACGTGCTGCTGCCGCGCGTGCTGGGCATGGGCGGTGCCTATGTGGCGTCGTCGTCGATGACCGCCGCAGCGCAGCCGGTGCTCGATGCCCTGCGCGACGACGTGCATGAATCCTGCTCGCTGGGCGTGCTGGACGGCGACGACATCCTGTACGTGGCACGTGCGGAAACCGTACGCATCATGTCGATTGGACTGCGCGCGGGCAGCCGTCTGCCTGCCTACTGCACATCGATGGGCCGCGTGTTGCTCGCGGCGTTGCCGCGCGACACGCTGGAAGGCTATCTGGAACGCAATCCGCTGCGGCCGCGCACCGAGCGCACCATCACCCGCATGGATGATTTCCTGGACACGCTGGAGAAGGTGCGCCGCGAAGGTGTGTCCCTGGTCGACCAGGAACTGGAGATCGGCCTGCGCTCGATCGCAGTGCCTGTGCGTTCGCGCAGCGGTGACGTGATTGGTGCGTTGAACATCGGCACCCAGGCGGGCCGGATCGGTCTGGGCGTGATGCAGACCCAGCTGCTGCCGCGCCTGCGTGAAGCGGCGCAGCGATTGGGCACGTTGTTGAATTGAGGCACGCCGACGGGCATGGCCCGGCGTCATCGTGGGCCGCTGCGCTCGCCGGGCATGGCCCGGCGCTACCACAACGCGGCCAGGTGGCGCCGGGCCACGCCCGGCGGAACCGGCATCAGCCCTCGGCGGCCTGCTCTTCCAGAATCGGCTTAGCCAGCGCGAAGGCGTGGTTGGCCGCAGGCACGCCACAGTAGATCGCAGCCTGCAGCAGCACTTCCTTGATCTGCTCCGGCGTGACGCCGTTGTTGCGGGCGGCACGGATGTGCAGCTTGAACTCCTCGTCGTGGCCCAGCGCCACCATCATCACGATGGTCAGCAGCGAGCGCGTATGCCGCGGCAGCCCCTCACGCGTCCACACCGTGCCCCACGCTGTGCGGGTGATGAAGTCCTGGAATTCGGTGGTGAAATCGGTGCGCGCCTGCAGCGAGCGTTCAACGTGTGCCTCGCCCAGCACCTGGCGGCGCACCGCAAGGCCAGCTTCGTAGCGTTCCTGTTCGTCCATCGTGGTCTACCTGTTATGCGGGGGTCAGTGCTGCGCGGAAAGATGCGCAGCCAGTGCGGAAGTGAATGCCTGCGGCGACTCCAGGTTGCAGATGTGGCGGCCCGGGACAGCGGCGTAGTGGCCATGGGCCACGCCCTCGACGATTGCCTGCAGATCGGTCGGCACGCACACCGGATCATCATCACCGGCAATGGCCAGCAGCGGCACGCCGATGCGGCCCAGCACATCGCGGAAGTCGGCCGTTGCCACAGCGTTGCAGCAGCCGACGTAACCGTCGACGCGGGTCGCCAGGAATACCTGCAGGATCTCTTCCACCTGGCTGGCATGGGTCTGTGCGAAGGCAGCGGTGAACCAGCGTTCGCGGGTGCCATCCACGAGGGGCAACAAGCCATCGTGCTGGACCTGGGCCATACGCGCCTGCCAGCTCTCCAGCGTGCCGATCTTCGCCGCGGTGGCGGCCACGGTGAGCGTGCGCAGCCGGTTGCCCGCATGCACGCCCAGCCACTGCCCGGTCAGACCACCGATCGAAAGACCGCAGAAATGGCTGCGCTCGACGCCCACGTGATCCCACAGCGCCAGCACGTCGGCGCCCAGTTCGGCCACGGTGTACAAGCCCGGCGGAGCGCTGGACTGGCCGTGGCCCCGACGGTCATAACGCAGGATTCGATACTGCGAGGCCAGCGCATCCACCTGCGGCTGCCACATGCCCAGGTCGGTACCGAGCGAATTGCAGAACGTCAGCCATGGCGCGTCTGCACGGCCCTCGGTCTGGTAATGCAGGCGGTGCTGCGGAAGGTCGAGGAAGGGCATGCGTGCTCCAGCGGTGAACGTGGGATCAGCCGCGCGCGAGCACGCGGTCGATCCAGGTATCGGCCATGCCGCGCCAGCTGTCGGCAGCGAACAGGGCATCCAGTTGTGCAGCGGAAAGCTGCGCGGTGACCTCCGGCGTCTGCGCCAGCACGTTGCGAAGATGCTGCGATTGCGCCAGCGCCTGCTTCGCGGCCTGCTCCACCAGGGCGTGCGCGGCCGACTTGCCGATACGCTCGCCCAGGGTGACCGCCACGGCCTCGGCGTAGAGCAGGCCGCCATGGCTGTCCAGATGCTGGCGCATGCGTGCGCGATCCAGTTGCAGGCCCTGCACCACCATCTCAACCTGGGCCAGGCTGCCCGCACACAGGCGGACGATCTCCGGCACGGTCTCCCATTCGGCATGCCACTGCCCGGCCGCGCGCTCGTGCGGCTGCGGCATGGCGCTGAACAACGTGGACAGCAGGCCCGGCACGCGCGTGGCGGCGGCGATGGCCGCCACGCAGCCCACCGGATTGCGCTTGTGCGGCATCGCCGAGGAGCCCCCCTTGCCCTCCCCGGCCGGCTCGAAGGCCTCCGCCACCTCGGACTGCATCAGCAGCACGATATCGCTGGCGATCTTGCCGAGGCTGCCGGTCAGCAGCGCGAACACGCTGCCCAGTTCGGCGATACGATCACGTGCGGTGTGCCAGGGCAGCGCCGGCAGCGGCAACTGCAACTCGGCAGCCAGGGCCTCGGCCACGTCCAACCCGCGCGTCTGCAGCGAGGCCAGCGTGCCCGCGGCGCCACCGAACTGCAGCACCAGAGTGTCTTCGGCCAGCGCATCCAGGCGCCGCTGGCTGCGCTGCAGGGCATCAAGCCAACCGGCGGCCTTCAACCCGAAGGTTACCGGCACGGCCTGCTGCAGCAGCGTGCGTCCCGGCAGACCGGTGCCGCGCTCGGCCTCGGCCAGCCGCGCCAACGCCGTGCACAGCACCTGCAGTCGCGCCTGCACCTGACCGACCGCCGTGCGCAGCTGCAACACGGCGCCGGTGTCGATGATGTCCTGGCTGGTGGCGCCCCAGTGCACCCAGCGCGCGGCTTCGGCATCATTCGCCTTGACCTGCGCAGTGAGCGCCTTGACCAATGGAATGGCCGGGTTGCCGGCCTGCGCGGTGGCGGCCGACAGCGCCGGCAGCGCATACAGATCGGCGCGGCAGGCCGCTTCGATCGGGGCCAGTGCAGTGGCGGGAATCACCCCGCACCGCACCTGCGCGCGTGCCAGCGCGCGCTCGACGTCCAGCATCGCCTGCAGGCGCGCTTGATCACTGAACACGGCGTCGACGGCAGAATCGCCGAACAGACCGCCCAGCAGCGTTGGGGAGAGGCTCATCGGTGCAGTCCATCCTGGGTGGCCACAGCTTACCCGCGCCCGCTGCGTGCGGGCGTGGAGTGGCCGGAAGGCGCGTCGCGCGCGCCGCGATCAGTAGGCGAAGAAGACCGTCTCATCCGGGCCCTGCATGTGCACGTCCCACCGGTACAGACCCTTGCCCTGCGCCTGCGCAACCAGCGTGTGACGGCGCTCGGGCGGTACCAGCGCGAGGATGCCGTCCTCGCCATTGCTGGTCTCGTCGCTGAAGTAGATGCGACCCCGCACAGCCTGCAGCAGGCCACGCATGAACACCAGCACGATCAGGTGCGGTGCCTGCGGCTCGCCGCGCAGGCCCGGCACGCGGCCCGGCTTGACGGTGCTGAAGGCAAACCGCCCCTGCTCATCGGTCGGCACGCGGCCCCAGCCATCGAAGGCCGGGTCGTGGTCGTCGCGGCGCGGGTCTTCGCCATGGGCATAGATGCCCTGTGCGTCGGCCTGCCAGATTTCCAGCACGGCATCGGACACCGGCACGCCATTGCCATCGAACACCTGGCCCTGCACGTGCACGCGTTCGCCCTGCGCGGCGGCCGGGGCGATGTCGGTGCGGTACAGCGGTTCCAGGCCCAGGCGGTAGTACGGGCCGACGGTCTGCCACGGAGTGGATTGGAAACTCATGGTCTTACTCCCAGACGGTCATCTTGCGACCGCGCAGCACGATGTCGAAGCGGTAACCCAGCGCGAATTCGTTGGTAGTGGTTTCCCAATCGAACGAGGACACCATGCGCTCGCGCGCGTTGGCATCGTCCACGCAGTTGTAGATGGGATCGAACGCCAGCAGTGGGTCGTTGGGGAAGTACATCTGCGTGACCAGCCGCTGGCCGATGCCATCGCCATGCAGGGAGAAATGGATGTGCGCCGGGCGCCAGGCGTTGTAGTGGTTACGCCACGGGTAGGCGCCGGGCTTGATGGTGGTGAAGCGGTAACGGCCTTCGCTGTCGGTCAGCACCTGGCCCGTACCCTTGAAGTTGGGATCCAGCGGTGCATCGTGCTGGTCACCCTTGTGCAGGTAACGGCCAGCAGCGTTGCACTGCCATACCTCGACCACGGTGTTGCGCACCGGGCGGCCATTCTCGTCCAGCACGCGGCCGCTGACGATGATGCGCTCGCCCTGCGGCTGGCCGGGGAAACCTGCGGTCAGGTCCGCGGCGTGCTCACCCAGGGTGATGCGGTTGATGCTCGGGCCGGTCACTTCCGAGAGCGTCACCGGGATGGCGATCGGATCGGTACCCGGGCCACGCAGCGCGGTGGAGGCATACGGCAGGTGGATGCGCGGCGGCTGGCTGCCGGGATACGGCGTGCGGTAGCCGCGCAGTTGAGTGGGATCGCTCATGGCGTACTCCTGTTGGCGAGCGGCCCGCAGGCCGCGGCTGTCGTGCAGATCATGGGTTCGTTGGGGCTCACACGCGCTCAATGGCCAGGGCTACACCCTGCCCCACGCCGATGCACATCGTGGCCAGGCCACGCCGGCCCCCGGTGGCTTCCAGCTGGCGCAGCAGGGTCAGGGCCAGGCGCGCACCGCTCATGCCCAGCGGGTGCCCCAGTGCGATGGCGCCGCCGTTGGGGTTCACGTGCGCGGCATCATCGGCCAGGCCCAGCTGGCGCATGCAGGCCAGGCTCTGCGAGGCGAACGCTTCGTTCAGCTCAATGGCATCGAAATCGGCGATGGACAAGCCCAGGCGCGTCATCAGCTTCTGGCTGGCCGGCACCGGGCCCATGCCCATGATTGCCGGCTCCACGCCGGCGCTGGCAAAGCCGAGAATGCGTGCGCGCGGGGTGAGGCCCTGCGCCTTGACCTGCGCACCGGACGCCAGCAGCAACGCCGCGGCACCATCATTGATGCCCGAGGCATTGCCTGCGGTCACCGTTCCGGGTTGCCGGAACAGTGGCTTCAGTCCGGCCAGAGCGTCTGCGGTGGTATCGCCGCGCGGGTGTTCATCGCGGTCGACAGTCACGGTCTCGCCGCGCCTGCGGCCCGGCACCTCCACCGCCTCGATTTCGCCATCGAAGAATCCACCCGCCTGCGCGGCGGCGGTGCGTTGCTGGCTGCGCAGCGCGAACGCATCCTGGTCCTCGCGGCTGATGGCGTAGCGCTCGGCCACGTTCTCGGCGGTCTGGCCCATGGTCTCCACGCCATGCAGCTCGCGCAGGCGGGAGTTGATGAAGCGCCAGCCCATGGTGGTGTCTTCAATCTGCTGGTCGCGGGCGAACGGCGAGGTCGCCTTGCCCATCACGAATGGCGCGCGTGACATCGACTCGACACCACCGGCAATGGCCAGACCCAGCTCGCCCGTGGCGATCCCACGGGCCACCGTGCCGATCGCATCCAGGCCCGACCCGCACAGGCGGTTGATCGTGCTGCCCGGCACCGTCACCGGCAGGCCGGCCAGCAGCAGGCTCATGCGCGCAACGTTCCGGTTGTCTTCGCCGGCCTGGTTGGCACAGCCGAGGTAGACGTCCTCGACCAGCGCCGGATCCAGCTGCGGGTGGCGCGCCAGCAGTGCCTTCAGCGGAATCGCGCCGAGGTCGTCGGCGCGCACGCCGGACAGCGCACCACCATAGCGACCGATCGGGGTACGGATGCCATCGACGATGTAGGTCTCGTGCAGGCTCATCTCAGGCTCCCTCGGCCAGTGCCAGCGGCAGGCCGGTCAGTTCACGCAGTTGTCCGATATCCATCCCTTCCACCATCTCCAGCACGGTCGCGCCATCAGCCCCCAGATCGAACACCGCCACATCGGTGTACACGCGCGACACGCAGCGCAGCCCGGTCAACGGGTAGCTGCACTCGGTCACCAGCTTGCTCTCGCCCTTCTTGGTGAACAGGTCCATCATCACGAACACCTGCTTGGCACCGATGGCCAGGTCCATCGCGCCGCCTACGGCCGGAATCGCATCGGGGGCCCCGGTGCTCCAGTTGGCGAGGTCGCCCTGCACCGAGACCTGGAAGGCACCCAGCACGCAGATATCGAGGTGGCCGCCACGCATCATCGCGAACGAATCGGCATGGTGGAAATAGCAGCCCCCGGTCAGCAGGGTGACCGGCTGCTTGCCGGCATTGATCAGATCCGGATCCTCCCGGCCAGGCGCCGGCGCCGGTCCCATGCCCAGCAGGCCATTCTCCGACTGCAGGAAGATCTCCTTGTCGGCCGGCAGGAAATTGGCCACCGTGGTCGGCAGGCCAATGCCCAGGTTGACGTAGGCACCTTCGGGAATGTCACGCGCCACGCGCGCGGCCATCTGTTCGCGGCTGAGCTTGTTCATGCCTGCACCCCCGCTGCGGCCACCGGCACCACACGCTGCACGAAGATGCCCGGGGTCACCACGGCCTCCGGGTCCAGTTCACCCAGCGGCACCACCTCACGCACCTGCACGATGGCGCAGCGCGCGGCCATCGCCATCAGCGGGCCGAAGTTGCGTGCGGTCTTGCGGTACACCAGGTTGCCCCAACGGTCGCCGCGGTCGGCCTTGATCAGCGCGAAATCAGCGTGCAGTGGGTACTCAAGCACGAAGTGACGCCCGTCGATTTCACGCGTCTCCTTGCCCTGCGCCAGCTCGGTGCCGTAGCCGGTCGGGGTGAAGATCGCCCCCAGGCCGGAACCCGCCGCGTGGATGCGCGCGGCCAGATTACCCTGCGGCACCAGCTCCAGTTCGATCTCACCGGCGCGGTAGGCGGCGTCGAAATGCTGCGAATCGGCCTGGCGCGGAAACGAGCAGACGATGCGACGCACGCGCTTGTGCCTGATCAGCGCGGCCAGGCCGGTATCGCCGTTGCCGGCGTTGTTGTTGATGATGCACAGCTCGCGCGCACCCTGTGCGATGAGCGCGTCGATCAGCTCGTCGGGCATGCCCGCCGTGCCAAAGCCGCCGATCATCACGGTGGCGCCATCATGGATATCGGCCACCGCTGCTTCCACGCTGGCCACGGTCTTGTCGATCACTGCATTGCTCCTTGCCCTGCGCGCCAGCGGTCATCACCGCCTCGCTTCAGAGCCACTGCGAAGGGAAAACACGGCCTCGACATGGTCGCCATGGCACTCCGTCCGGTCAATGCGATATTCGCACTCATGATTCGATAATCGCACATTGAGTCAACGACTCCCTCGCGGTTCAACGCTGGTTCCGGCCCACGCCCACGCGCAGACCCAGGCACGCCCAGGCCGCCAGCAGCAGCGGCAGCGCGCACAGCACATACAACGCGGAGGGCCGCCAGTGGCCATCCACCAGCACACCCACCGTGAGCGGCGAGAGGATCGCACCGACGCGGCCGATGCCGATGGCCCAGCCCAGACCGGTGGTCCGCACTTGCGCGGCGAACACCACCGGCGCCGCGGCATACAGGCCCGCCATCGCGGCGAACAGTGCTGCACCGATCACGAACGCCAACGGGAACGCCATGCCCAGCTGCGTGTTGAAGGCGGCAAAGCCCAGCATCGACACCATCGCCAGCAGCAGCGCACCGGCGGTCAGCTTCGACAGCGACCAGCGCGAGGCCAGCCAGCCGAACAGGCTTCCGCCGACGATGCCGCCCAGGTTCAACAGCACGCCTCCGGTGATGCCCTGCTGGGCGGAGACACCGGCAGAGACCAGCAGCTTCGGCGTCCAGCTCAGCACGAAGTAGAAGGCGAACATGTGCAGGAAGAAGGCCAACGCGATCAGCAGCGCGACGCGCCGCAGGTCACCCACGAACAGCGCCGCATAGCCCTGCCGCTGGCCATCACGCAGCGGCGCCGGCGGCAGCGCCTGCAGCTGCGGCATGCGCATGCGCGAGAGCAGTGCGTTCAGGCGCGGCAGCGCATCGGCCGGGCGACGCGCAACCAGGAAATCCAGCGATTCGGGCAGGCACCTGAGCACCAGCGGAATGCACACCAGCGACGCCGCGGCGCCGATCAGGAACACGCTGTGCCAGGACCAGTGTTCCAGCATCCACGCCGCCAGCAGACCGCCGGCGGTGGCGCCTATCGGATAGCCGGTGGCCTGCAGCGCGACCGCCGTACTGCGCCACTTGGCATTGGCGTACTCGGCGGTGATCACGCCCACGCCGGCCAGCATGCCGCCGATGCCGATGCCGGTGTACACGCGCAGCGCGCCCAGCTGCCAGGCGTTGGCAGCCAGCGCCGACAGCGCCATGCCGCTGGTCAGGATCAGCAGGCAGCACACGATCATCGGCCGCCGGCCCCAGCGATCGGCCAGCGGCGCCAGCAGGAACGAGCCCAGCGCCATGCCGACCAGGCCGGCGCTGAGCATCATCCCCAGCACCTTGCCCGACAGCTCCCAGTCCGCCGACACATGCGGCGCGGTAAAGGCCATGACCATCACATCGAAGCCATCGAGCATGTTCAACAGCACGCAGATGGCGATGGCGGTCCACTGGAAGGGACTCATCCGTTCCAGGACAAGCGAGGGTGCGGGGGCGGCGTGGCTCATGGGGCGGTTTCCTGCAACAGCGTGATGCGGTGGAACGTCCGGCGGGGAAGGTCTCAGTGACCGGCCTGGCTGGATGCATGGATGACCTGCAGGACGTCCTGCAGGCGATCGACTTCGACCTGGCCCGGTGCCGACGGGGTGCCGATCATGCCGAAGGTGAGCGCCTGGCCGAAGGTTTCACCAGCCAGGCGCGAGACCACACCGGTGCCCCCCATCGACATGGTCAGCAGCGGCCTGTCGCTCTGCTGGCGCACCTGCCAGGTGGCATCGAGCAGGGCCAGCACGTCGCCTGCGTCGCGCGGCATCACCGCGATCTTCAGCACGTCCGCACCCAGCGCCTGCTGCCTGAGCAGGCGCGCGACGATCTCATCGCGGGGCGGCGTTGCGTGGAAGTCATGGTTGGACATCACCACCTTCACGCCGGCCTTGTGCGCCTGCGCCACCAGCGCCTGCACCACCTTCGGATCACGGAACATCTCCACGTCGATCAGCTGGGCCACGCCGCCGCGCAGCAGCGTGGCGTAGAGCGCGCCGTAGTCGGCATCGCTGATCGGCTTGGCGCCGCCCTCGGCCTTGGTGCGGAACGTCACGATGACCGGCTTGCCGCCCAGCGTGGCCTGGATGCGCTTGCCCAGCGCGACCAGCGCCTTGCCATCGGTGGCGATGTCCAGGTAGTCGATGCGCCACTCGGCGATGTCGGTGGCCTTGCTGGCAGCGATGGCCGCCGCCTGCTGCAGGGCCACGTCAGCGGTGGCGCCAGTGATCGGCACGATGGTGCGGGGATGCCCCTCGCCGATACGCAACTGGCCGACCTGCAGTACCGCCGGCGGCGGTGCGGCCAGGGCCAGCGCCGGGCCGGCGCACAGTGCACCGGCCAGCACAACCGGAGCGAGCGGAAGCTTCATGGCGGTCACCAGAGCATGGAAGGAGCGCATGGCCATCAGAAGGTCACCTTGGCCTGTACGCCCACGGCCCAGGCGTTGTCGGTACCGCTGTAGTTGAACGTGCCCGGGTTGACGATGTACTGCACATCCGGGCGGATCATCAGCCACGGGTTTACCTGGACGCTGTAGGACAGTTCGAACAGCTCCTCGGCCTGGCTGAGGTTGTACAGCGGCGAATCGCCAGGCACGCCACCGGCGGCCAGCGTGGCCCGGCGCGCATCGACCAGCCGGTTGTTGATGTCGGCGCCTACGTAGCCCAGCGCGATGCTGTCCTGGGCGCGCGAGCCAATGCCCTGGTAAACCCCGCCCAGCGCATACCAGCGTTTGATCTGCGCGGTGTCGGTGTCGGACACCATGTACTGCGCGAACGCAGTCAGGCCGCGGCTGGAATCGGCCGATTCCCGGGTCAGACGCTGCTCGGCGAGCACGTAGGCGCCGTGGCGCCCGGTCGTCGGCGAAGCATCCAGACCGCGCTTGTCCACGCGTGAGGTGTCGTAGTAACCGCCGAACTTGTAGACGCCCGCATAGCGGCTGCCCTTGGCCGGGGTCCAGGTCACTTCCACCGGGAACAGCGAACCGGTGGTACCGGAAGCGAGCGGACGGAACGCGTTGCGTTCGATGTTGCCACCCAGGTTCGGATTCACCTGGAACCAGCCGGTGCGAACGTTGACGGCCGGGCTGACCTGCTGGGCGAACTCACCGCCCCAGCGTGCCACGGGGTAGTTGTACCAGCCGCTGTTGCCCGACATCGCCAGCGGGTGCGCGCAGAACGCCGCATTGACGAAGTGGGTCAGCAGGCTGTGCAGGCCGAACTGGTTGCCCATCGCGTAATAGCCCAGCTTGTAGTACGACTGCCCCGCGTTGAAGGTCTGGTCGTAGCTCAGTTCGGTCAGCCGCGTGTACTGGCCGCCGTACGCTTCCTGGATGGGGAAGCGGTTGCCGACGAAGTCCACCGAGGTGCTGCGGCCGCGACGGTCGTTGAGGGTGAAGTGGAAGGCACCGCCGTTCCAGCCGGCCAGCGTGCCCATGTCCAGGTCCACGCCAACGCGCACCTGCTGCGCATAGCGCGCACCGGTTTCGCCGTAGCCGCCATCGACCACACCCATGGCTTCACCCACGTAGTCGCCGCGGAAGGCGATGCCACGCTCGAACAGATCGGTGCGGGTGCCGCCCCAGTCGCCAGTGAGGGTCCTGCCTTCGTAGCGGTTGCTCGACTGCGCGCTGGCGATGCAGGGCAGCAGCGCGGTGGCCAGGACGGCCAGGGAAACGGGTTTCGCAAGATTCATGATCGCGGTCTCGTGGAGATGATCAGCGCAGCGACAGCGGCGCGCTCAGGGGGGAGGTGGCGCCCTGCGCCGAGGTGACCGTGGCGGTCAGGCTGCCGGCAGCCGCAGCATCTGCCGCGGCGCCGAGCGGGAAGGTGAAACGGCCCTGCCCCTGCGCATCGGTGCGCGCCTGCACGCTGCCCAGCACCCACTCGGCCTCGCTGCTGCTGGCGGCGCGGTTGCCGAACACTTCGACCTGGTAACGGCTGCCGGGCGTACCCTGGAAACGACCGATCAACTGGCGCTGCGTACCCTTGCCCTGCACGCCAGTCAGCTGCGGCGCCGCCTGGCCCAGGTTCGGCAGCGGCTGGCAGTCGGTCTGGCCGGCAGCGGAGCAGATGCGCGCACGCTTGGACGGATCATTGTCGACACCACGACCACGTGAACCGACGAAGCTGGCGTGTTCCAGGCCTGGCACGCCGAACACGATGGCGCCGCGCGGTTGGCCCTTCACGCAGGCGCCGCCGGCCTCGCAGCGCTCGATCGGCAGGCCGTTGCCGAAGATGCGGTTGGCGGTGAAGCGGTTCGGCGCACTGACCGGCTGCGGGCGCACGCCGATGCCGATGCCATTGCCGGTGATGATGTTGCCATCGACCACGTTGCCGCTGCCGGTGATGCTCAGGCCCAGCGAATTGCCGGTGAAGGTGTTGGCGGCGATGTAGTTGCGGTTGCCCCAGTTGATCTGCAGGCCATCGGAGTAATCGACGAAGCGGTTGTGTACCACGCTGTTGTCGTTGCCCCAGAGGATTTCGATGCCCTGCGACGGTTCCGGGTTGGCCTGGGTGGACTGGAACAGGTTGTCGGCCACCAGGTTCCAGGCCGCGCCACGGGTCAGCTCAAGTCCATCGCCGTTGTCGAGGAATTCATTGCGCACGATGCGGTTGTGCACGGTGGTGGTGGCAGTGGACTGCCCTGTGCCGTCGTCCCCGGTGAGCATGATGCCGGCGCCGCCCTTGTTGGCGACGATGCGGTTGTCGTGGATCTCGTTGTGGCTGGAGCGGTTGACCAGCACACCGATGCAGAAATTGCGGATCTCCAGACCGGCCAGTTCAACGCCCTGGGTATCCCGCAGGACCAGCCCCGGCAGCGTGGTGGTGCGCACGTTGGTGCCCGACTGGCCCGGTTCGGCGCCCGGACAGGCGTCGGTGCCGGTGCCGGTGACGTAGGCCGAACCGTCGATGGCGATGTACTGGCCATCGCGGCCCCAGGACGTGCCGATGATCTGCACCGGCCCCTTGATCTCCGGCAGCGGCGAGGTCGGCTTGATCACATGGGGCGCGGTACCCACCGCGTCGATCTCGATGCGATAGCGGCCCGGCGCGGTGTTGGCGGTGGTGATCGCCCAGCGCAGGGAGCCGGGACGGGTGTCGTCGGCGTAGCGGTCCACGCGCAGCACCTGCAGGGGCCCGCGCGGCGGTTCGGCCTGGTAGGCCAACGCCAGCGTCGGCAACTGGGCGAGCAGGAACAGAGAAACAACGGACAAGCGACGACGCATGCGATCACTCCGCACAGGTGAAGGGAAATCCTGCGGTCTTCCCCTGCACCTGGCTTCAGCACCGGGTCGGGTGCTGCCCTCGCCCCGCCAGGGGTGGATCGCTTGGACTGCTTTGAATCTGCGGAAGTGAAATTAGGTTTATCGCACTGCACCATTCAAGTGCGGTAATCGACTACGCGTGCGAATATCGCACTGAATGGGTACGACCATCGTTGTAGGGAAGGCTGCACTGGCACTTGCCAGGCGAAGCGCACGGCTGCGCCGTAGCACCGCTCAGGAACTGCAGGACAGCATCGAGCAGCCGGCGCGGTCGTCGGCCCAGGCCGGGCGCCTGCTGGCGAAATGCTCACGTCCGGCGCGTTGGGTGTACGGATCGCGCAGCACATCCTGCAAGGCGTGTACGCCGCCCATGTCCCCTTGTTCCGCACGGTCGATCGCTTCCTGCGCCAACCAGTTGCGCAGCACGTACAGCGGATTGGCCGCGCCCATCTTCGCCAGGCGCTCGGCGGCCGGAAGAGGATCCGCCCGCAATCGCGCGGCGTAGTCCTGCAGCCACTGCCGCAGCGGCACCTGCACGGCCTCCTGCCGCTCCCGGTCGTAGTAGACCTCAGCCAGTGCCGCCGGATCGGGCGATGCCGGATCGATCCGCATCAAGGCGCGCCAGGACAGGGTCATGTCCATGCCACCGTCCTGCAGCAGCTGCTGCCAGCGCTGGTAGAGCTGCAGATCGGCATCATCGGCAGCTGCCAGGCCAAGCTTGGCCGCCGCATCGCGACGCGTGCAGGCGGCAAAGGTGGCCTGATAGGCAGCAAGGCCCGCCTGCAACGGCGCGACGTCGGCAAACAAGGGCGACAGCGCCTGCGCAAGCCGCCCCAGATTCCAGTACGCCACCTGCGGCTGCGTTCCGAAGCGGTAGCGACGGCCCTGTGCGTCAGTCGTGTTCGGGGTCCAGTCCGGATCGAAGTCCTCGACCCAGCCATAGGGGCCATAGTCGAGAGTGAGGCCAAGCACGGAGAGGTTGTCGGTGTTCATTACCCCATGCACGAAACCGACACGCATCCAGTGCGCGATCATCTCGGCGGTGCGCACCGCGATCTGCGCGAACCAGTCACCGTACAGCGCCTCACCCTGCCCTGCCAGTTCGGGGAAATCACGGGCGATGCAGGCATCCACCAGTTGCTGCAGCAGTGACGTCTCACCGCGCGAGGCCGGCAGTTCGAACGAACCGAAACGCAGGAACGAGGGCGACACACGGCATACGATCGCGCCGGGCTCGGCTCGCGGACGGCCGTCATAGAACATGTCGCGCACCACGTGCTCGCCGGTACCGACCAGCGACAGCGCACGCGTGGTCGGTACACCGAGGTGGTGCATGGCCTCACTGCACAGGAATTCACGGATCGACGAGCGCAGCACCGCGCGACCGTCGGCGCCACGGGAGTACGGGGTCGGGCCTGCCCCCTTCAGCTGCAGTTCCCAGTGCCGGCCATCCGGCGCAACCAGCTCGCCCAGCGAGATCGCCCGCCCATCGCCAAGCTGGCCCGCCCAGTGACCGAACTGGTGCCCGCCGTAGTTGGCGGCCCACGGCTGCATGCCCGGATACAACGCGTTGCCAGCGAATACCTGGGCAAACGTGCCGCTCGACACTTCAGCCACATCGATGCCGAGCAGAGCGGCGACCTCCGGCGACCAGGCCAGCAGGGTCGGCGCGGCGACCGGCGTCGGCATCACCGACGACCAGGCCGCCTCTCGGACTTCACGCCGACGGGGCCCGGCTTCCGGGTCGCCCGGCAGGACGGTCAGCAGACGGTTGTCGAATCGCGGGAAGGGGCTGTCCATGGCCCTGACATGGGGATGGACGCCGCCGACCTCAATCGCCGCGCAGCGCCTGCAGCGATCCGCCGTGCGCTTCAGCGCGCTGGTAGGCCGGGCGTTCACCGATGCGCTGGAGAAACGCGCGCAGCGCCGGCTTGTCGTCCAGTCCGCCTCCGCGCGCCGCTGCGGCCTGGATCGGGAAGCTCATCTGGATATCGGCCGCGGTGAAACGCTCACCCGCGAACCACGGGCTCTCGGCCAGGCGGCGCTCCATCCAGTCCAGGTGCAGGCGGCGCTGCGGGCCGACGAAGCTCTGCTCGGCCTTGTCGGCAATGCTGCGGGCAATCGGGCGCACGAAGAACGGCACCGGCGCGTTGCGGATGCGGCTCATCACCAGCGTCAGCAGCAGCGGCGGCATCGCCGAGCCTTCGGCGTAGTGCAGCCAGTAGCGATAGGCCATGCGCTCGGCACCTTCGGCCGGTATCGGCGACGGCGACACCTGCCGCTGCGTGTCGTAGCGGTCAGCCAGGTAATCAAGAATGGCGCCGGATTCGGCCAGCACCTGCTCACCGTCCTGCAGCACCGGTGATTTCCCCAACGGATGTACCTGGCGCAGTGCCGGCGGTGCCAGCAGCGTTCTGGGGTCGCGCGGGTAACGGCGCAGTTCGTAGTCCAGCCCCAGCTCCTCCAGCATCCACAGCACGCGCAGCGAACGGGAATTCTCGAGGTGATGGACGATGCGCATGAAAGGACTCCAGAGGGGTGCAAGCATCGTAACGCGCCTGCACGCATGCGCCTGTGGATTCGATCCGTGCCTGCTCCCGCCGACGCAAAAAAAAAACGCCGGAAGCTTGCGCTTCCGGCGTTCTGGCTACCCGAGGGCAGCAGACGGATTAGACCGCCTGCACCTGGTCAGCCTGCATACCCTTCTGGCCCTGGACGGCGATGAAGGTGACCTTCTGGCCTTCCTGCAGGGTCTTGAAGCCGGTGCCCTGGATGGCGCGGAAGTGCACGAACAGGTCCGGGCCGCTTTCCGGGGTGATGAAGCCGAAGCCCTTGGCGTCGTTGAACCACTTGACGGTGCCGGTCTGACGTTCAGACATATTTACTAACTCCTGAAACACATGTTGAAAAAAATCGCAGCCACCGGGTATCGGGGCCGAGACTGAGTTGCAGGCGTTGGTAAAGCGGATCGATGAGTGGATCGTGAGATCAACTGCACCAGGCCACGATTCACGGTGACCCTAGCAAACACAGTGGGTCGCACGATACGCGTGTTTTCCCCAAAAAGCGATAGCCCCGGCATTCATCGCCACCCCGCCCCCGCTAGGCGTGGCAAGGGCTGGCAGTCGGTCGGGCCCGGATCCGGGGACCCATTCAGGTTTTTCCTACCCTACACTGGGTAAATGACTGAAGCTGAAACCCCGGCTGAACTGCCCCGCCCCCGCGTCTGGGTGGACGCAGACGCCTGCCCCGTTGTCATCCGCGACATCCTGTTCCGGGCCGCCGAGCGGGTCGGCCTGGAGTTGACCCTGGTCGCCAACCAGTGGATCCGCACCCCGCCCTCGCGCTGGATCCGCTCCCTCCAGGTGCCGCAGGGCCTGGACGTGGCTGACAGCGCCATCGTCGAACGGGTCGCCGCCGGCGATCTGGTTGTCACCCAGGACATTCCATTGGCCGCGCTGGTGCTCGAACGAGGCGCGCTGGCCCTGCATCCGCGCGGGGAGCTGTTCACCGCCGACACCATCGCCCAGCGCCTGTCGGTACGCAATTTCATGGAAGAGCTGCGCGGCGCCGGCGTCCAGACCGGGGGCCCGCCTCCCCTGCATGCGCGCGACCGCCAGGCGTTCGGCAGCGCGCTGGACCGCTGGCTGGCCAGCATCCGCGTGGCGCGATGAGGCGGGGCCCGGCTCACGCCACCACTGGGCCCAGCTCCAGGCCCAGCTGACGCTGGCTGCTGAACACCCGCCGTTCCCCATCCAGGGGATCGTCGAAGGACAACGCCCGCGCCAGCAGTTGCAGCGGCGCCTGCGCCCCGGTCGCGGCCGGACGCAGCTGCGGATACAGGTCGTCTCCGATGATGGGCGCGCCCAGCGCCGCCATGTGCACGCGCAGCTGGTGCTTGCGACCGGTTCTCGGCTGCAGGCGGTAGCGCCAGACCGGACCTGTCGCGTCGATCACCTCGATGCGGGTACTCGCATTCGGCTCGCCCTCCATTTCGCCCATGCGGAAGAACGGTTGTGCCGGGCCGATGCGACTGTGGCGCTCGAACGGGAAGTCCAGCGCCGGCAGCGCCGGGGCCAGCGCTTCGTAGGTCTTGTCGATACGGCGCTCGCGGAACAGGCGCTGGTAGGCATCGCGCGACTCCGGTCGCAGCGAGAACAGGACCAGCCCGGCGGTGAGCCGGTCCAGGCGGTGCAGCGGTGCCAGCTGCGCGTTGCCGGTCCGCGCCACCAGCCGGGCCAGCAGGGTTTCGCGGACATGGGCACCCGCCGGGGTCACCGGCAGGAAGTGCGGCTTGTCGACCACCAGCAGATGCTCGTCCTGGTAGAGGATCGTCTCGTTGAACGGAATGCGCGGCTCGTGGCTGACCTCGCGGAAATACAGGATTTCCAGCCCCACCTGCCACGGCTGGTCCGCCGCCAGCGCCCTGCCCTGCGCATCCTGTACCCGTCCGCGCGCGAACCGGTCCTGCCACTGGCTGCGGTCGATGCGCGGAAAGCGTGCGCACAGGCCGTCCAGCAGGGTCGGCCAATGGCCGGGTGGCAGCTGCAGCCGACTGGGCAGGGTCATCGCGTCCGCTCCGGCGGCAACAGGAACCGCAAGCGTGCCACCGTTGACGCGCGGCAGACACCCCGGCCACGGACACCCCTGCAGCAAACCTCTATCATTGTCCTCTTTAGTCGACGGATCCCCCATGGCCCTCACCGCCACCATCCGCAAGGCCGAGTTGCAGATCAGCGACATGGATCGCGGCTACTACGCGACCCACAACCTGACCCTGGCCCAGCATCCGTCGGAAACCGACGAGCGCCTGATGGTGCGCCTGCTCACCTTCGCCCTCAACGCCGACGACCGCCTGGAATTCGGCCGGGGCCTGAGTACGGATGACGAGCCGGACCTGTGGCAGCACGACTACACCGGCGACATCCTGCAGTGGATCGACCTCGGCCACCCCGATGAATCCCGTATCCGCAAGGCCAGCAACCGCAGCCGCCAGGTGCAGGTGGTCAACTACGGCGGCAATGCGTCCGACATCTGGTGGGGCAAGCAGGGCAAGGGCCTGGCGCGCTTCGACAACCTGTCGGTGATCGACCTCGATGGCACCTTCGTCGAGCAGTGGGGCCAGCAGATCCAGCGTGCCATGCGCTTCAGCGTGCTGATCCAGGACGGCGAGGTGCAGATCCTCAACGACCAGATCCAGCTCGACATCATCCCCACCTGGCGCAAGCGCGCCAAGGCATGAGTACGACGCGCTGCGACGTCGTGGTGATCGGTGCCGGCGCCGCCGGCCTGATGACCGCGATCACCGCCGGCCGGCGCGGCCGCCAGGTGCAGGTGATCGATCACGCCAACAAGATCGGCAAGAAGATCCTGATGTCCGGCGGTGGCCGCTGCAACTTCACCAACACCGGCACCACCCCGGCCAACTTCCTGTCGGCCAATCCGCACTTCTGCAAATCGGCGCTGGCCCGCTATACGCCTTGGCACTTCATCGAGATGGTCGAGCGCCATGCCATCGCCTATCACGAGAAGGAGCTGGGGCAGCTGTTCTGCGACGTTTCGTCCAAGCAGATCGTGAAGATGCTGGTGGACGAGTGCCAGGCAGCGGGTGCGCACATCCGTACCCACTGCAGCGTCGAGCGCATCGAGCACGGGACGGATGGCTTCCGTGTGCACACCACGCAGGGGATGTTCCACTGCGCCTCGCTGGTGGTCGCCACAGGTGGCCTGTCCATCCCCAGCCTGGGCGCAACCGGCTTCGGCTACGAGATTGCACGCCAGTTCGGGCATGCCGTGCTGCCGACCCGCGCCGGACTCGTGCCGCTGACCCTCAGTGGCAGGCACCAGGAGCGCCTGGCCGACCTGAGCGGTGTCGCCCTGCCGATCGAGGCGCGCTGCAACGGCATGCAGTTCCAGAATTCCATGTTGCTCACCCATCGTGGCGTCAGCGGCCCGGCGATCCTGCAGATCTCCTCCTTCTGGCAACCCGGCGATGCACTGGAACTGGATCTGCTGCCCGGCCAGGATGCCGGCCAGTGGCTGCGACGGATGAAACAGGAGCGGCCAGCCGCCGAACTGCGCACGGTGCTGGCCGAGGTCCTGCCCAAGCGCCTGGCCCAGCGCCTGTGCGAACACTGGCTGCCGGACCGCCCGGTACGGCAGCTGGATGAGCCCCAGCTGCGCCAGGCTGCGCAGCTGCTGGGTGCGTTCCCGCTGGTGGCCAGTGGCACCGAAGGTTACCGCACCGCCGAGGTTACGCTGGGCGGCGTGGACACCGCCGACGTTTCGTCCTCCACGATGGAATCCAAGCGCGTGCCGGGCCTGCATTTCGTCGGCGAAGTGCTGGACGTCACCGGCTGGCTTGGCGGCTACAACTTCCAGTGGGCCTGGGCCAGCGGCCACGCCGCCGGCAGCGTGGTGTGAACCGCATCGCCGTTCGGGGTGCGGGATGCCTGCACGCATGGACGGCTCGCCGAGCATCGTGTATCAAGATCCGCAGATTGGGGAGCAGTGCATGCAGAACGCGAACGACATCACCATCCGCCTGCTGATCGTCGACGACAGCGGCGAGAATGCGGAAGCCATCGTCAGCACGCTGCGCAACAGCGGCATCGCCGTGCGCCCCTGGCGCCCGCAGGATTCGGCCGAGCTGTCGCAGGTGCTGGCCAACCAGGCCATCGATCTGGTGCTGGCCTCGCCCTCGCAGGGCATCCCGCTGCCGCTGGTGGCCCAGCACATCGCGGCCAGTGGCAAGGACATTCCGCTGGTGCTGCTGGCCGAGCGCATCGACGAGGATGAGCTGGTCCAGGCCAGCAGCCATGGCATCCGCGCCCTTGCCCTCCGTCAACGGCCGGAGCATCTGCTGGCGGTGGTCCGCGACCAGTGGGTCGACCTGCAGGCGCGCCGCGGGCTGCGCCGCATCGAGGCACAGATGCGCGAGACCGAGCGCCGTTGCGACGCGCTGATTGCCTCCTCCCGCGAACCCATCGCCTATGTGCACGAAGGCATGCACATCCGCGCCAACGATGCCTATCTGGACATGTTCGGCTACGAGCATTTCGACGACATCGAGGGCATCTCGCTGCTGGACATGGTGGCCGCCCAGCATGTTGATGACTTCAAGCAACTGCTGAAGAGCCTCAGCCGCGGCGAAGCGCCACCACCGCAGTACCAGCTCGATGCACGCCACCAGGATGGCAGTGCGTTTCCGGCAACGATGGAGTTCACCGCAGCCACCTATGAGGGCGAATCCTGCCTGCAGGTCGTGTTCCGCCGCCGGATCGAGTTCGACCCGGAACTGGCCCGAGAGGTCGAGGATCTTCGCCAGCGCGACCAGGTGACCGGCCTGCTGAACCGGCCGACCTTCATGCTGCAGGTCGAAAGTGCGGTCGCCCAGGCTGGCCGCAGCGAGGGCCAGTTCGGCCTGCTGCTGGTCGAGCCCGACCACTATGCGCGGCTGATGCCGGACATCGGGCTGGCCTCGGCCGATACCCTCATCGGCGCGCTGGCCTCCCTGCTGGCCGATGTCGTGGGGGAGGCCGCGCAGCTGGCGCGCTTCGGCGAACACAGCTTCGCCGTGCTGCAGGCCGGCCCCTATGCGCAGACCGTGGCACTGGCCGAACGCATCCGTGAGGCATATGCCGCCCATGTGTTCAGCATCGGCGCGCGTTCGGCCACGGTCACCGTGAGCATCGGCGGTGTCCAGGTCGGCGAGAAGATCGCCAGTATCGGCCAGGTCCTGGCGCGTGCCAGCGAGTGCACGCAGGCGGCCGCCGAGCTGGGCAACACCTGTCGCATCTTCGATCCGGCCGCGGTCGATCGGGTCGAGGAAGAACGCGTGCAGCGATGGGTCGGCCGCATCCGCGAAGCCCTGGACGGCGACGGCTTCCAGCTGCATTACCAGCCGGTCCTGAACCTGCAGGGCGAGCCACTGGAGCTGTATGAAGCCTATCTGCGACTGGAGCACAACGGTGAACTGCTCAGTCCCACCGCTTTCCTTGGCATCGCCGAGGAACACGGGCTGCTGGCCGAGATCAACCGCTGGGTGGTGTCCAAGGCCATCACGGTGCTGGGGCAGCGCGCGCGCGAAGGCAGCGCCACCCAGATGCTGGTGAAGGTCACCCCCGAATCGTTCGACGACCCGCAGATGATTGCCACCCTGCGTGGTGAACTGAAAGCGCACGGGGTTCCGGGCGAGCGCCTGTGGCTGCATGCGCCGGAAGCGAAGGTGTTCACCCACCTGCGCAGCGCCCAGCAGTTCCTGGCAGCCGTGGCCCCGCTGGGCTGCCGCATCGGCCTGGAACAGTTCGGGTCCGGCCTGGATTCGTTCCAGCTGCTGGCCCACTTCCAGCCGCAGTTCCTCAAGCTGGACCGTGGATTCACCAGCGACCTGGCGGCGACCCGCGAGAACATCGACCGCATCAGCCAGATCACGGCGCGCGCGCAGGAGGCCGGTATCCGCACCATCGCCGAGTTCGTCAGCGATGCCAACTCCATGACGCTGCTGTTCAGTGCAGGCGTGGACTACGTGCAGGGCGACTTCGTCGGTCCGGCGCTGCCGACGATGAGTTTCGACTTCGGGTGATCCTGCATCGCCGGGCATGGCCCGGCGCTACCAAGGGGCGCCGGGGTAACGCCGGCCCATGCACGACGAGCCTGCTAGCGCCGGGCCATGCCCGGCGAGCACAGCGGCGCGCCCTATGTGAAAAGGCCGGCTTTCGCCGGCCTTTTCGATCAGGTCATATCGACCAGATTGTTGATCTTCACATCCGGATCGACGTCGGCCTCGTAGTCGACGCCTTCAACGCCGAAACCGAACAGGCGCAGGAAGTCCGCCTTGTAGCCGGCCAGGTCGCTGATCTCGTACAGGTTCTCGTTGGTCACCTGCGGCCACAGCGCAACCACCTTGCCCTGCACGTCTGCCGCCATTTCCTTGTAGTCGGCACGCAGGCGGCCTTCTTCATCGACCAGCGCGACGGTATGGCCATCGCCATCGACCAGATCGTGACGCAGGCGGTCGATCGCCACGCCGTCGGCCTTGCCGCCGTAGAGAATGTCGTAGAGCACGTCCAGCTGCTCGATGCAGCCTTCGTGGGTGCCCTTTTCCTTCATCACCTTGAACAGCAGCGACAGGTACAGCGGCATCGTCGGAATGGCCGAGCTCGCCTGGGTGACCACGGCCTTGAGCACCGACACGCGGGCATCACCGCCAATCTTCGCCAGCTTCTCGCGCAGGCCCAGCACCTTGGTGTCGAGATCCTTCTTGGCAGCGCCGATCGAGCCATTCCAGTAGATGGCCTGGGTGATTTCTTCGCCAACGTAGGTGAAGGCGGTGGTGGTGCAGCCATTGGCCAGCACGCCGGCATCGGCCAGCGCGTCGATCCACATCTGCCAGTCTTCACCGCCCATCACTGCGACGGTCCCTGCGATTTCCTCCGGCGTCGCCGGCTGCAAAGTGGTCTCGGTGATCACTTCCTTGTCGGTATCCAGGCCACGCAGCGTAATCGGCTCACCGATCGGCTTCAGCGTGGAACTGATCACTTCACCGGTCTTTGGGTGCTTGCGGCGCGGCGCAGCCAGGCTGTAGACGACCTGGTCGACCTGGCCGAGATCGGCCTTGATCATCTCGATGGTGCGCGCCTTCACTTCATCCGAGAACGCATCACCATTGATGCTCTTGGCATACAGGCCGGCCTCATCGGCATAGCGGTGGAACGCCGCCGAGTTGTACCAGCCCGCCGTGCCCGGCTTGGTCTCGCTGCCGGGACGCTCGAAGAACACGCCCAGGGTCGCCGCACCGCTGCCGAACGCGGCAGTGATGCGGGCGGCCAGGCCGTAGCCGGTCGAGGCGCCGATCACCAGCACGCGCTTGGGACCGTTCTGGATCGGCGGGCGGGCGCGGATGTAGTCGATCTGCTGCTTGACGGCGGCGTCGCAGCCGGTCGGATGGGTGGTGACGCAGATGAAGCCGCGGACGCGCGGTTTGATGACCATGGATACCTCGGGTTGGCAGATGCGGCGCGCAGGGCGCTCAGCAGGAATCGGAGGGCGCGCCTGCGCGCGCGAACCGCAGGATCGTAGTGCGCGAGAGCCGAATGCACAACCGACGCTGCCGTAGGGTGGTGTTTGTTTTGCAGGGTTGCACCCTGCACCTGCCGAATCAACGTCAACGTCAACGTCAACGTCAACGTCAGAAGCGAGCTATCTGCGGGATGGCGGGGCAGGTCCGGTTGCGGGGGACGCCGCAAGTACGTCCATGTAGGCTCGGTCGCGCCATCCATGGCGCTCACGCCCCCGCAACCGGACCCACCCCGCCTTCGACAGTCTTCCGCGTTCTGTCGGAACCGCATTCTGCTCTGGTGGGTGTCGACCTTGGTCGACACGATTGAATTCATTCGAAATCTGACAGATGTGTCGACCAAGATCGACACCTACCGACAGCCGCGTGAACGTGTCGAAGGTGGGGCGGTGTCGGAGTGCGGGGTGTCAGCCGCATGGATGCGGCTGCCAAGCCCCCATGGACGGGTTCACGGCGTCCCCGCACTCCGACACCGCCCCGCCATCCCGCAGAATGCCCGCTGTTGATGTTGCCTTTGCCTCGGCAGGTGCAGGGCTGCACGCCCTGCCAACAAAAAACCCCGCTTGCGCGGGGTTCTCTGTGCGTTGCGTGCAGCGCGAACGCTTACGGACGGCGGGCCAGAGCCTCGATGTCCTTGGCCTTCGGCAGCAAATCCTGCTTGCTCACGCGCAGGAAGCCGATCGTGAGCATCGGCACCGCGACCAGGATCGACGACATGACCACGATCACCGCACCGATCATGTGCGTTTCGGCCAGGCCTTCCATCGAGCTGCCACCGTACAGGTACAGGGCCAGTGCGGACAGGAAGAACATCACCGCGGTGATCACCGTACGCGACAGCGTCTGGTTGATCGAACGGTTCAGCACTTCCATCGGCTCCACGCGCAGGCTGCGGAAGTTCTCGCGGACGCGGTCGAACACCACGATGATGTCGTTGATCGCAAAGCCCATCACCGACAGCAGGCCGGCCAGCACCGTCAGGTCGAACTCGCGGCCCAGCAGGGACACGTAAGCCACCGTCACGATCAGGTCGAACATGGCCACGATGCTGGCGGTGACCGCGAACTTCCATTCAAAGCGGACGGCGATGTAGATCAGGAAGCCGGCCAGCATGAAGATGGTGGCGTACAGGCCGTTCATCGCCAGATCCTTGCCGATCTGCGGGCCGACGAACTCATTGCGCAGCACCGTCGCCTGGTTGTCGGCCGAGGACAGCGCCTTGACCACGGCCGCCGCGGTGGCCTTGTCCTCGGCGGCGGAATCGCCGGTACCCGGGGCATGCTCACCGTGCGGCGCCAGGCGGATCAGCAGGTCGGTACTGCCACCGACGCTCTGCACCTGGGCGCCGTCGAAGCCGCTCTGCTCGAGCTTGGTGCGGACCTGCTCGACGTCCACCGGGCGCTCGAAGCGGGCCTCGATCAGGGTGCCACCGGTGAAGTCCAGGGCATAGTTGAAGCCCTTGAAGCCGATGATGGCGATCGATGCCAGGAACACGATGATCGTGACGACCATGGCGACATGGCGCCACCGCATGAAATCGATCTTGGTGTCGTTCGGGAGGATGTGCAGCGGAAACAGTTTCATGTGCGTGTCGTCCCGTCAGATGGCCACGTTCTGGAGCTTCTTGCGGCGGCCGTAGATCAGCGTCGCCAGCGCACGCGACACGGTGATCGCGGTGAACATGGAGGCGAAAATACCGATGATCATGGTCAGCGCGAAGCCCTTCAGCGGACCGGTACCGAATGCGAACAGTGCCACGCCGACGATCAGGCCGGTCAGGTTGGCGTCGAGGATGGTGCCGGAAGCGCGCTCGTAACCGGTCACGATCGCGGTCTTGCCCGGAACACCGGCCCGCAGCTCTTCACGGATACGCTCGTTGATCAGCACGTTGGCGTCGACCGACAGGCCGACCGACAGCGCCAGGCCGGCGAAGCCCGGCAGGGTCATGGTCGCGCCGAACAACGACATCACCGCCACCACGATCAGCAGGTTGAACAGCATCGCCACCGACGTGATGATGCCGAACATGCGGTAGTAGATGCTGAAGAACACCAGGGTGAACAGGAAGGCGAAGACCACGGCGCGCATGCCGTTCTTGACGTTCTCGGCACCCAGGCTCGGGCCGACCACGCGCTCTTCGACGAAGTCCATCGGCGCGGCCAGCGAGCCGGACTTCAGCAGCTTGGCCAGATCTTCGGCTTCCTTCTTCTGCAGGCCGGTGGTCTGGAAGTTCTTGCCGAACACGCCATTGATGTTGGCCACCGAGATCACTTCCTCGTTGACCTTGAAGCCGCGCACTTCCTGGCCGTCGACCACGGTCACGGTCGGCACGCGTTCGGTGTACACCACCGCCATCGGCTTGTTCACGTTGGCGCTGGTGAAGTCGAACATGCGCTGGCCACCGACGTTGTTCAGCGTCACGCTGACCGCCGGGGCACCGCTGTTGGCGTCGGTCACCGCCTGCGCAGCCACCATCTGGTCGCCGGTGACGATCACGCGCTTGTTCAGCAGGATCGGGCCGCGGCCGTCACGCTGCTGGTAGACCTTGGCTTCCGGCGGGATGCGGCCGGCGTTGATGGCGTCCTGGGCGTTGCCCTCGACCACCGCACGGTATTCCAGGGTGGCGGTCGCACCGATCATGCGCTTGGCTTCGGCCGTGTCCTGCACGCCGGGCAGCTGCACCACGACGCGGTCGGCGCCCTGGCGCTGGATGATCGGCTCGGCCACGCCCAGCTGGTTCACGCGGTTGCGCAGGGTATTGATGTTCTGCTCGATGGCGCCGTTGGCGATCTGCGAGATCTCGGCCTCCGGCACGGTCACCGTGATGCGGCTGCCGCTGACGTCGTAACCGAGGGTCGGCTGCGCCTTGAGCAGGGCCGTGCGGGCGCGCTGCGCGGCGTCGTCACCGGCGGACGGGCTCAGGTTGGCCACGATGCTGTTGTCGGCGCGACGCTCGACCGACTGGTACGGAATGCGTGCGTCGCGCAGGGTGCTGCGCACGTCTTCGGTATAGGCATCCAGGCGCTTGTCCAGCGCAGCCTTCTGGTCCACCTGCAGCACGAAGTGCACGCCGCCCTGCAGGTCCAGGCCGAGCGTCATCGGGCGACCGCCAAGATTGGCCAGCCAGTCCGGAACGGTGGATGCCAGGTTCAGCGCGACCGTGTAGTTCTCACCCACGCTGTCGCGCAGCAGGTCGCTTGCCGCGGCCTGGGTCTTGAGGTCCGGCAGGCGGACGATCAGGCTCTCGCCTTCCTTCTCCGCGCCGAGGCTGGCGATGCCGGCCTTCTTCAGGTCAGCCACCACGCGGTCGCGGAGGGCGTCGTCGACCTGTCCGCCACGGTTGGCGGTGATCTGGACGGCCGCGTCCTTCTGGTAGATGTTGGGCAGCGCATACAGCGTACTGAGCGCAAGTACGATCAGGATGACGACGTACTTCCAGCGTGGAAATTCGAGCATTGCTTGGGTCCCGCGCGGCGCCATCCCCGGCGCCGCGGTTGTGCATCGGAAAGGGAGTGGCTTACTGGGCCGACTTCAGGGTACCGGCCGGCAGCACGTTGCCGACAGCGCCCTTCTGCACGCGGATGCGCACGTTCTCGGCCACTTCCAGGGTGACGAAGTTGTCGCCGATGTCGGTGACCACGCCGGCGATGCCACCGTTGGTCAGCACTTCGTCGCCACGCTTGATCTTCTCCAGCATGGCCTTGTGCTCCTTCTGCCGCTTCATCTGCGGGCGGATCATCAGGAAGTACATGATGGCGATCAGGATGATCGGGAACAGCAGCGTGGTCAGGCCCATGCCCTGCGGTTGGCCACCGGCGGCCTGGGCGTGGGCGGCGGGAATCAGGAAGGCAAGCAGGTTCATCTTTGGTCCTTTGGTTGGGCGGCGCTCCGGCCCTTTCACGGGCGCGGGGTGTCGACCGCGGATCTGGGTCAGCCTTGAAGTATGCCATGGCCCCGGACGTTCGTCCCCGGGCCGTTCGGCAGGGGGGCGCCGGGTTACAGCGGCGGCGGAACCGCTCCGCGTGCCGCATAGAAGGACTCGCGGAAGGCCTGGAAGGTTCCCGCCTCGATCGCCGCCCGGATGTCGGCCATCAGCTTCTCGTAGTAGAACAGGTTGTGCAGGGTGCCCAGCATCGGCGCCAGCATCTCGTTGCAGCGGTCCAGGTGGCGCAGGTACGAGCGGGTGTAGCCGCCGGTACAGGCCACGCAGCCGCAGCCCGGTTCGATCGGGTCCATGTCCCGCGCATACTGCGAATTGCGGATGCGGACGGTACCGAACGAGGTGAAGTAATGCCCGTTGCGCGCGTTGCGGGTCGGCATCACGCAGTCGAACATATCGACGCCGCGTGCGACACCCTCGACCAGGTCTTCCGGCCGGCCCACGCCCATCAGGTAGCGCGGGCGGTCGCCCGGCAGCTCCGGATCCAGGTGGTCGAGCATGGCGTTGCGCTCATGCTCCGGCTCGCCCACGGCCAGGCCACCGATGGCATAGCCATCGAAGCCGATCGCCTGCAGGGCCTCGGCCGAGCGGCTGCGCAGGTCGGTATGCACCCCACCCTGGACGATCCCGAACAGGGCCGCATCGTTGCCGAGCTCGTCATGCGCGTTGCGGCTGCGCTGGGCCCAGCGCAGGCTCAGCTCCATCGACCGGCGGGCGACGTCCTCGGTGGCCGGGTACGGGGTGCACTCGTCGAAGATCATCACCACGTCCGAATCGAGCACCTTCTGGATCTTCATGCTCTCTTCCGGGCCGAGGAACACCCGGGCCCCGTCGGTCGGCGAAGCGAAGGTCACGCCCTGTTCGGTGATCTTGCGGCGGTGGGCCAGCGAGAACACCTGGAAACCGCCGGAATCGGTCAGGATCGGGCCGTCCCAGCGGCAGAAGCCATGCAGTCCGCCGTGGTCGGCGATGATGTCCAGGCCCGGACGCAGGTACAGATGGAAGGTGTTGCCAAGGATGATCTCGGCACCCAGCGCGCGCACCTGGTCCGGCAGGATGCCCTTGACCGAGCCATAGGTTCCCACGGGCATGAAGGCCGGCGTTTCCACCGTGCCGCGCGGGAAGGTCAGGCGGCCGCGACGGGCACGGCCGTCGCGGGTCTTGAGCTGGAACTGCAGTCGGGACATGGAGCGGTCGTTCAGGCAAATAGTTGCCTATTGTCTCCCAAGAAGGCGTGCGCACCAAGGTGCGCACCCACAAGGGTCCCTGCCCTCCCGGCGCGCCCTACCCTGCCTGCGGGAACAGCAGCATCGCGTCGCCGTAACTGAAGAAGCGATAGCGCTGCTGGATCGCGTGCTGATAGGCCTCGAACACCCTCTCCTTGCCGGCAAAGGCCGAAATCATCATCAACAGGGTGCTTTCCGGCAGATGGAAATTGGTCACCATCGCGTCAACGCTGCGGATCCGATAGCCCGGGGTGATGAAGATCTGCGTCTCGCCGGCAAACGGCAGCAGCTCGCCATCGCGCATCGCGCTTTCCAGTGCGCGCACCACGGTGGTGCCCACGCCGATCACCCGGCCGCCCGCTTCACGGGTACGGCGCACCTGCTGGACCAGCTCGGCCCCCACGTTCAGCCACTCGCGGTGCATCACGTGGTCCTTCAGGTCATCAGCGCGGACCGGCTGGAAGGTACCGGCACCGACGTGCAGGGTGACGTGGCCGAAGTCCACGCCCTTGGCCTTCAGCGCCGCCAGCAGCGGCTCGTCGAAATGCAGGCCGGCGGTCGGTGCGGCCACCGCGCCCACTTCACGGGCGAACACGGTCTGGTAGCGCTCGCGGTCGTCCAGGCCCGGCTCGCGCTGGATGTACGGCGGCAGCGGCAGGCGGCCGGCATGCAGCAGCCACTGCTCCAGCGATTCGGGCACATGGAACTGCAGCACGTAGAACTCGCCGTCGCGGCCCAGCACCTCGGCCTCGCCACCGGCGTCCAGGGCGATGCGGCTGCCGGCCTTGGGCGACTTGCTGGCGCCGACCTGGGCACGGGCCTGCTGGGCGCCGAGCAGGCGCTCGATCAGGATCTCCACGCGGCCACCGCTGGCCTTCTGCCCGAACAGGCGCGCCGGGATCACCCGGGTGTCGTTGAACACCATCAGGTCGCCCGGCTGCAGCAGCGAGGGTAGATCACGCACCTGCAGGTCGGTGAAGGCGGCAGGGGCCGGAGGCACCAGCAGCAGGCGGCTGGCGGAACGTTCGGCCAGCGGCGCCTGCGCGATCAGTTCAGCCGGCAGGTCGTAGTGGAAATCGGACTTCTTCAAGGCAGTGGGCGGCAACAGGTCGACAATGGCGCGCATTGTACGGCCAGCGTCTGCGAGCCGGCGTGGTCCGCGGCGAACGTCGCGCAAAATGCTGCTATGCAACAGGTTTCTGCGGGGTTATCGCGCAAAAAAACAAGTGCTAGCATCGAGATGGAAGTCCGCTGCACGAGGCCGCCCAGCGCGCGTGATGACGCGCGTTTTGCTTTTTGATGGCCCGTGCGCCCCATTGTTTCAGGAGATCTGCAATGAGCTTCATCGAACGCCTCGCCCCCCTGCGCAGCCAGCCCGGCACCCGCCTCACCACCGGCCTGGACGACGCCACCCTGACCACCCTGTCCGTCCGCCATCCTCAGCTGGTGGCCGCGGTCGAGGCCGCCGCCGCGGAGTTCGCCCGTGTGCAGGGCGAACTGGGGCCGTTGCTGGCGCAGGACGAACAGGCGCAGATCGATGCCATGCAGGACGGGTTCGTCAATTTCTACGCCGACGACGCCGTTACGCCCTATGTGGCGCTGGCCGCGCGCGGCCCGTGGGTGGTCACCCTCAAGGGGGCGGTGCTGTATGACGCTGGCGGCTACGGCATGCTCGGCTTCGGTCATACCCCCGACACGGTGCTGGAGGCGATGGCCCGACCGCAGGTGATGGCCAACATCATGACCCCCAGCCTGTCACAGCAGCGCTTCATCACCGCCCTTCGCGCCGAGATCGGCCACCGTCGTGGCGGCTGCCCGTTCGCCCGTTTCATGTGCCTGAACTCCGGCTCGGAAGCGGTCGGGCTGGCCGCACGCATCGCCGACGTCAACGCCAAGCTGCAGACCGACCCGGGTGCGCGCCACGCCGGCGCCGCGATCAAGCGTGTGGTGGTCAAGGGCAGCTTCCATGGCCGCACCGACCGGCCGGCGCTGTACTCCGATTCCAGCCGCAAGAGCTACATGCAGCATCTGGCCAGCTACCGTGGCGAGGATTCGGTGATCACCGTGGCGCCGTACGACGAAGCCGGCCTGCGCGCGGTGTTCGAGGACGCCGCCCGCAACAAGTGGTTCATCGAGGCGGTGTTCCTGGAGCCGGTCATGGGCGAAGGCGATCCGGGCCGCTCGGTGCCGCCGTCGTTCTATGCCCTGGCCCGCGAATTGACGCGCGCGCACGGCAGCCTGCTGCTGCTCGATTCGATCCAGGCCGGCCTGCGCGCGCACGGCGTGCTGTCGGTGGTTGACTACCCGGGCTTCGAAGGCCTGGATCCGCCGGACATGGAAACCTACTCGAAGGCCCTGAACGCGGCCCAGTACCCGCTGTCGGTGCTGGCGGTGACCGAGCATGCCGCACAGCTGTACCGCAAGGGCATCTACGGCAACACCATGACCAGCAACCCGCGTGCGCTGGACGTGGCCTGCGCGACGCTGGCACAGCTGACCCCGCAGGTGCGCGCCAACATCGCCGAGCGCGGCGCCGAAGCCGTGCGCAAGCTGGAACAGCTCAAGGGCGAGCTTGGCGGGCTGATCACCAAGGTGCAGGGTACCGGCCTGCTGTTCTCGTGCGAGCTGGCGCCGCAGTTCAAGTGCTACGGCAGTGGTTCCACCGAAGAATGGCTGCGCCGGCATGGCATCAATGTGATCCATGGCGGCGAGAACTCGCTGCGCTTCACGCCCCACTTCGGCATGGACAGCGAAGAGCTGGATCTGCTGGTGGGCATGGTCGGCCGCGCCCTGCGTGAAGGCCCGCGACGCGAGCAGGCTGCGGCGGCGTAAGCCCCCGCTTTTTGTAGAGCCGAAGGCAGCGGCAGGAGCCGCTGCCAACGTCGCTGGCGACGGCCCGAAGGGTGCCGGTCAGGACGACCGGCATAGCCCATGCTCGGCTAGGGCATTGCCGCGATCTGAACGAAGAGCAGCCGAGCATGGCTCGGCTCTACAGAAGGCCTCTCAAGGCCTCATAATCCTTGGACACCCCGTCCCTGACCGCCCTGCGGTCGGCGACGGGGCGTTTTCGTTTCCGGCCAAGAGACAGGAAGATCCATGAAATCGATCTGTGTGTACTGTGGTTCCAACGCTGGCAGCAAGCCGGCCTATACCGAACGCGCCATTGCACTGGGCGACCGCATCGCCCGCGACGGCCTGCGCCTGGTGTATGGCGGCGGCAACGTCGGCCTGATGGGAACCGTGGCCAATGCCGTGCTCGCGGCCGGCGGCGAGGTCACCGGCGTGATTCCCCGCCAGCTGGCCGACTGGGAAGTGGCCCATCGTGGCCTGACCGAGCTGGAGATCGTCGGCTCGATGCACGAACGCAAGTCGCGCATGTTCGACCTGGCCGACGGCTTCGTCGCCCTGCCCGGCGGCTTCGGCACCATGGAGGAGATCTTCGAGATGCTGACCTGGCGCCAGCTGGGCATCGGCAACAAGCCCTGTGCATTCCTGGACGTGGACGGCTTCTATGCACCGCTGATCGGCATGATCGATCGCATGGTGGATGAGCGCTTCCTGCACCCGGACCAGCGCCAGGACCTGTGGTACGGCTCGGACATCGAGCAGATGCTGGAGTGGATGAAGAACTACCAGCCGGCACAGGCCTCCAAGTGGATCGACGAGAAGCGCCGCGCCGCCCTGCGTTGATCGTCCGCCGCGTGGCGTCTCAGGGCGCCACGTCGGCCCAGGGAGCCGGTCGCCCCAGCAGGTAGCCCTGGCCGTAATCGCAGCCCAGTTCGCGCAGTGTCTGCCGCTGGGCTTCGGTTTCGATGCCTTCGCCGATGGTTTCGATGCCCAGCGTGCGCGCCAGCGACAGCACGCCCTGTACCAGCGCGCGGGTGCTCTGCACTTCCGGTCCATGCAGGCCGGCAATGAAGCTCTGGTCGATCTTCAGCGTGCTGATCGGGAAGCGGTGCAGGTACGACAACGCCGAGAAGCCGGTGCCGAAGTCGTCCAGCTGCACCTGGATGCCGCGCTCGCGCAGTCCCTGCAGGATATGCAGCGTGTGCGGGCCGTCATCCAGCAGCGCGACCTCGGTGATCTCCAGGCGCAACCGGCGCGGATCGGCCCCGCAGGCGTCGAGCAGGCCGAACAGGCGCGCACTGAAACCGGCCGAACGGAAATGCCGCGGCGACACGTTCACCGACACATAGCCCTGCCCGCCCGCGGCCAGGCCGGCGATGACCTGTTCGTAGATCAGCCAGTCGACCTGTTCGATCAACCCGCTCTCCTCTCCCAGCTCCAGGAACGCGCCCGGCAACAGCAGGCCACGCCGTTCGTGCTGCCAGCGCAGCAGCGCTTCGTGTCCCACCACTTCCCCGTCGGACAGGCGCACGATCGGCTGGTAGAACGGCACGAAATCCCGGTTGTTGATCGCCCGCCGCAGATCCGCTTCCAGATCGAGGCTGCGCATGGCCTGCTCGCGCATGTCCTCGTCGAAGATCGCACAGCGATCATGCCCCTGCGCCTTGGCCCGGTACATGGCGGCGTCGGCATCGCGCAGCAGCTCTTCTCCGGTCCGGTAACGCGGATTCCACAGCGCGATGCCGAGGCTGCCGGACGGGAACAGCTCGCGCCCGGCGATCCACATCGACTCCTGCAATGCCAACAGCAGGCGCTGACCGAAATCCAGGGCCTGCGCCAGGCCCAGCGGGCACTGCAGCAGCACCGCGAACTCATCACCGCCCAGGCGCGCCACCACGTCGTCGGGGCCCGCCATCGACACGATGCGCTTGGCCACTTCCACCAGCATGTGATCGCCGGCCGCGTGGCCGATGCTGTCGTTGACCAGCTTGAAACGGTCCAGATCCAGGAACAGCACCGCGAACACCGGGCCGTCCTCCTGCCTGGCCAGTACCAGCGCATCCTGCAGCCGGTCCAGCAGGTGCAGGCGGTTGGGCAACCCGGTCAGCGCGTCGTGCATGGCCTGGTGGGTCAGCCGCTGCTCGGCACGCAGGCGCTCGCCGATCTGGCCCAACAGCTTTTCGTTGACCTCAGCCAGTTCGCGCGTGCGTTCGTCCACGCGCTTCTCCAGTTCGGCATGCGCCGAACGCAGGCGCTGCTGGTCGCGCTGGCGGGCCAGTCCGGTGCCGATGTTCTGCGCGACGAAGGTCAGCAAGCGCTGGTCGTGGATGCTGAAGGCACGCTGCTCGCTGTAGCTCTGCACCACGATCGCGCCAACCACTTCGTCATCCCGCAGCAGCGGCACGCCCAGCCAGCACAGCGAGCGCGCGCCGGACTCGCGCACCTCGCCACTGGCGCGCAGCGAGTCGATCTGCGCGCGGGACGCCAACAGCGGCTGGCGGTTGCGCACCACGTATTCGGTCAGGCCACGACTGAACGCACGGGAGGCGCGGCTGGCGTGGCGTTCATCCACCGAGTAGACGAAATCCAGTCCATCACCCGCCTCGTTGACCAGCGCGATGTAGAAATTGCGCGCGTCGAGCAGTCGGCCGACCACGCCATGCACCTGGCCGTAGAACTGCTCCAGGCTCTCGGCGGACATCGCCATCTCTGCAATGTCGTACAGCGCGATCTGCAGCTGCTCGGCACGACGACGCTCGGCCACTTCGTCCTGCAGGCTGTGGTTGGCGCGCTGCAGCTCCTGCGTGCGCAGTTCCACCTGCTGCTCGAGCCGCACCTGGGCCTGGCGCCGGTCCATCGCGGTCTGTACGTGCTGGGCAACGAAACCCAGCAGTGCACGCTCGGCCTCGCCATAGCGGTCTGCCTGCTCGTAGCTCTGCACCACGATGGCACCGCACACCCGGCCATCGCGCAGCATCGGCACACCCAGCCAGTCCAGGCTTTCGGGGCCGCGAAGCGGGTCATGCTCCTGCCCGACCTCGCGGGCCAACAGTTCCCGCGAAGGTCCGCTCAGGGGCCTGCCATGGTGCAGCAACGCCACCGTCAGGCTGCGCGGCATTCCACTGGCGTCGAAGCTCTGCGCCGGATCGGCGACGAAATCATCCACCTGGTCGGCGAAGTACAGGAACCTGATCTGGTCGTGCAGGTCATCGTATTCGACGATGTAACAGTTTTCCGCGTACATCAGCGTGCCCAGCACGTCGTGCACGCGGCGCAGCATCTGCCCCATCTCCAGGTCGGCGCCGGCAAGATCGGCAATCTGGAACAGCGCCTGCTGCAGCCGCTCGGCCTCTTCCAGCGCCTTGATCTGTCCCGCCTGGCGGCCCCGCTGCAGGGCCAGTTCCATGGCCTGCCGCGCCAGACCCCACCATGCGGACGAAGGCGCCGCGCCTTCCACCACCAGGTACAGGCGGGCACCATCATGATCCCAACCGTGGCGGCCATCGCCGGCAGCCGGTGCCCCGCTGTCGGCCGCGACCGGGGGTATCGGCCAGATGGCGTCACCGCGCCCCAGCTGGGGATCGTCCCAGCCGACCCGGACCACCGCCGATTCCGGCAGCAGCGCATGCAGCGCGCGCACGAGTTCCGTACTCAGCACGGCCTCGTGTGATGGCGTTTGCGCAGGTTCAGCGTGCGTGGACAAATGACAATCTCTTGGCGCCGTCTGTGCGTCGCCTCCCCTGAGCCGCCGAGCATAGCGCGCCACCGGGGGGGCAATGGAAGCCCGGCAACCCCGAATCGTGCGCCCGTTCGTTATTCCTGGCGTCCGCACCCCGTTCCGAGCCATGAACCTCGCCCTGTCCGCCCCCGCACCCCGCTATGCGCCATCGTCGGCAGGCCTTAACCTGTACCGCGTGGAAGCCAGCGCCCTGCCAACCGATGAAGCCTTGATGCTCGCCTGGGCCGGCGGCGACCTGCACGCGTTCGAGAGCCTGTATGCGCGCCATCGCAAGCGCCTGTTCGGCTTCCTGCTGCGCCAGCTGCGCGATACCGCCCTGGCCGAGGAGATCTTCCAGGACGTCTGGCAACGGGTCATCAGCGCACGGTCCGGCTGGCAGCCGGATGCCGCCTTCAGCACCTGGCTGTTCCGCATCGCGCACAACCGGCTCAACGATCACTGGCGCGCCGCACGCCACCGCCCGGCGGCGCCGGCCGATGCCGAGCTGCGTCTGGCCGCGCTGGAAGACGGGCAGACCCCGGAAGCAGAGCTTTCAGAATTCGAGCAACGTCGCCGCATCCAGCGCGCGATGGAAGAACTGCCGCTGGAGCAGCGCGAAGTGCTGCAGCTGCGGCTGGATCAGGAACTGAGCCTGGAGGAGATCGGCCAGATCACCGGCGTAGGCCGGGAAACCGTGAAATCGCGGCTGCGCTATGCGATGGACAAGCTGCGTGCGGGACTGAACGCATGAACCGAGACGAACCCCTGACGCCTGAAGAGCGCGAGCTGGCGCGCCTGCTCGGCCGTCGTGTCGAACAGGCGCCTCCGGCGGCGCTGGATGCCACGATCCTGGCGGCCGCCCGTGCGGCGGTGCAGGCGCCACCGGCCGACGCGGCCGACGCGGGCAGCGTGCGTGCACGGCGGCCGCGCCGGCACTGGCCTGCGGTGTTCGGCGTTGCTGCATCGATGGTATTCGCCATCGGAATCGCCTGGCAGCTGCGCCCGGAACCGCCCGCGGTCCCGGCGCACGATGCACAGATCACTGCGCCGCGCGTCGCCGGCGAGGTCGCTGCCGAAGTGGCCGCGCAGCCTGCCGAGGACCCCACCCGGCCTTCCCCTGCCGAGCCGGCCATCGCAAGTGCGCCGCCGGCACCACCGGCGCCGGTCGCGGCACCCAGGCCCGCCGCGCCGGCCCGATCCTCCGCACCGCAGACACCGGCACCGACGGTGGCGGCACGAGCGAAGGCGGCGGCTCAGGCCACCGAGCGCGCCGCAGCCGACACCGCAGCTCCGCCGCCGGCTGCGGAACCTCCGGCCGCTGTGGCCTATTCGGCACCGCTGCCCGCTGCGGCGCCTGCGCCGCCGTCGCTGGAAGCGCGCGACGCCGTTGCCCCCCTGTCCGGCGCGATGGAGGCCGCCCCGGCCAGCGCGGGACAGCGCGGTGACACCACGACGCTCAAGCGGGCCGCACCGCTCCGCAGCGCACCGGGCGTGATGCGTCGCGGCAGCGATGCCGCGCTCAGCGCTACGGCCGTGCAGGCCGAAGTGGCCGCCGACGCCCAGCTGCCCCGCCGGCAGTGGCTGCAGAAGATCCGCGAACGTCGCGACGAAGGCCAGCGCGACATCGCCCGTGCCAGCCTCGAGCGCTACGTGCAGCAGTATCCGGAGTCGCGGCTGCCACGCGACCTGCGTCCTCTGCTGGACGACTGAAGCATGGGGGCGGCAACCCCGTAGAATGAAGGGAATGCCCGATACCCTCGCCCAGCCCGTCAGCCACACGCTGGAAGTCAAGCACAGCCGCTTCATCGCCCATGCCGCGCCCATCGATGGCGCGGCGGCGGCGATGTCGTTCCTGCAGCAGGTGATGGTGGCCGACGCCACGCACAACTGCTGGGCCTACCGGCATGGACAGGAGTATCGCTCCAGCGATGATGGCGAGCCGGCGGGGACTGCCGGCCGGCCGATCCTGGCCGCCATCGATGGCCAGGGCTTCGACCGGGTCATGGTGGTGGTGATCCGCTGGTACGGGGGTATCAAGCTCGGCGCCGGCGGTCTGGTCCGCGCCTACGGCGGTACCGCCGCCGAGTGTCTGCGCACGGCACCGCGGCTGCCGCTGGTGGCGATGGCACGGCTGCAGCTGCTGGCCGGCTTCGAGGACCTGGGTACCCTGCATGCGGCCCTGCCCGCGTTCTCCGCCGAGAAGCAGGATGAACAGTTCGACGCTGAAGGCGTGCGCCTGCGGATCGAATTACCCGCCGACCAGGCCGACGCATTGAAAATCCGCCTGCGAGACGCCACCCGTGACCGTATCCGTATCCGAGATGACGACCAGGATGACTGACAAGGACGACGCGGCCGCCGCGACCCCGCCATTGCGCCGCCTCGGCAGCCTGCGAACGCTGTGGCCGTTCGTGCGCCGGCACAGTGGCCTGTTCGCCGCCTGGCTGCTGGCGCTGGCCGTCTCCTCGGCCGCCACCCTCAGCCTGCCTCCGGCCGTCAAGCAGATGATCGACCACGGCTTCAGCAGCGGCGGCCAGATCAACCGGGCGTTTGCCCTGCTGATGCTGGTGGCGGTAGTGCTGGCGATCGCCACCTCCGCACGCTTCTACTTCGTGTCGCTGCTCGGCGAGAAGGTAGTTGCCGACCTGCGCAGCCGTCTGTACGGGCACCTGATCCAGTTGGGTGCCGGTTTCCATGACCGCAGCCGCAGCGGCGAACTGGTCTCGCGCCTGACCGCCGACAGCGAGCTGCTGCGCAGCGTGGTGGGTTCGACCATGTCAGTCGCATTGCGCAGCAGCGTGACGGTGGTCGGCAGCCTGGCCATGCTGTTCGTGACCAGTCCGCGCCTGGCGGCGTGGTCGCTGCTCGGCATCCCGCTGGCGGTACTGCCCATCATCATCGGCGCACGCAAGCTGCGCACCGTCGCGCGCAGCAGCCAGGACCGCATCGCCGACGCCAACAGCCTGGCCAGCGAGACCCTCGGTGCCGTCCGCACGGTGCAGGCACATGCGCGCGAGCCTTACGAGCGCGGCCGCTTCGACCTGGCGCTGGGCGATGCGATCCGGGCCGCACGCCGGCGCATCGGCGCACAGTCGCTGGTCACCGCCAGTGCCATCCTGCTGATCTTCGGTGCCATTGTCGGCGTGCTGTGGCTGGGCGCCCACGATGTCATCGAGGGCCGCCTCAGTGCCGGCACCCTGGGCCAGTTCGTGCTGTATGCGCTGATCGGCGGTGGTTCGGTGGGCGCTCTGGCCGAAGTCTGGAACGAACTCCAGCGCGCTGCCGGCGGCATGGGCCGGATCGGCGAACTGCTGCAGGAGGATGTCGAGATCCGCGCGCCCGCGCATCCACGCGCGCTGCCGCAGCCGCTGCAAGGCGAGATCCAGTTCGATGACGTGGTGTTCCACTACCCGCAGCGACCGGACCAGGCCGCGCTCGACCACTTCAGCCTGCATGTGCGCCCAGGCGAGACCGTGGCCCTGGTCGGCCCCTCGGGTGCCGGCAAGAGCACGGTGCTGTCGATGCTGCTGCGCTTCCATGACCCGGCCAACGGCCCCATCTGCGTGGACGGCATCGATGTGCGCGAGGTCGATCCCGCCGACCTGCGCGCCCAGCTGGCGCTGGTGCCGCAGCAACCGACGCTGTTCGCCGCCAGCGCCCGCGACAACATCCGCTACGGCCGCCTGCAGGCCAGCGATGCCGAAGTCGAGGAAGCGGCTCGTGCCGCTGAGGCCGATGGCTTCCTGCGTGCGTTGCCGCAGGGCTATGACAGTGAGCTGGGCGAGCGCGGCGCGCGCCTGTCCGGCGGGCAGCAGCAGCGCGTGGCGATCGCCCGCGCGCTGCTGAAGGATGCGCCGATCCTGCTGCTGGACGAAGCCACCAGCGCGCTCGACGCGCAGAGCGAGTACGGTGTACAGCAGGCGCTGGAGCGCCTGATGGCGGGCCGCACCACGCTGGTCATCGCACACCGTCTGGCAACCGTGCTCAAGGCCGACCGCATCGTGGTCATGGACCAGGGGCGCATCGTCGCCGAAGGCACGCACGCACAGTTGTTGGCTGAAGGGGGTCTGTACGCGGAGCTGGCGCGACTGCAGTTCATCGATTGATGACGGTCGGCTAACACCTCTGGCCCCAAGCTGGCCGCGCAGAAGCAGCATCCGCTGAAGGAGGTGGACGATGTCGTTCCGTCAGTTTCCCGCAGTCGACAGCAATGGCGAGAGCCATATCATCATCGAGTTCAAGCCCGAGGCCAATGGCAGCGGACATCATTCCGAAGCCACCCCGCGCTACGAGCTCGACGACGGGCGTCATCTGGTGCGCAATGGCCGCGAGTTCAGCACCAGCGGCGGCGAACTGCGGCTGACCATCTAGCGTCGCCTGGGTCATCGCAGGGCCGCCGGGCGTAGCCCGGCACCACCGGCAGCGCCCTGGTCAGTTTTTCGCCACAGATCTTGACAGCCTGTGCTGGCAAGGCATGAGCAGTGTTATCCACATGTTTGCGCAGAATTCATCCACATCCCCTGTGGATGAATGCACTACGCCAGTACCCGTCCGATTCCGCTGGCATCCACGGCGGCCGCCGCGTCGGCCAGGGCACGGGGATCACTGCCGGCGACGAAGCCGATGCGGAAATGCACTTCCCCGCCCGGCGTGCGCGAGGAATGGATAGAAGCCAGGCTGATGCCGTGCTGCTCGAAGATGTTCAGCAGCTCACGCAGTGAGCCCGGGCGATCTTCCGGCAGGTGGACCGACACGGCGTTGCGCTCGGTCAGATCGGCCAGCAGGTAGCCCACCCGCTCGAAGGTATAGTTTCCCGAGGCCAGTGCAGGCGCGCCGAAGGCGGCCCGGTTCGCCACCAGCATCTGCTCGCGGAACGCACCGCGCGCCATGTCGTCGCCTTGGTCGACCTGGGCCTGCAGCATGCGCAGCTGGCCGACCAGGCGTTCCAGCATTGGCGCGACATGCGGATTGCCGAACTGGATGTCCTCATAGATCGCCGGATTCAGCGAGAGGATGCGCGAGATGATCGCGGTATCCAGTTCGAACGACGCCGAGCGATAGGGAAGCATCGCTTCCAGTGTCCCCAGTTGCGGCTGATATTCCCGCAGCACGCCGGCCTGGGCCAGATGCGTGGCATGCACCATCGCCTGCACCAACGCCATCATCTGGTCATGGTGCTGTGGCGTGGCGCGCACACACTCGGCCTGCAGCGCCACGCACAGCGCATCCAGCCAGGGCCGACAGTGCTGCAGTCGCGCTTCGCAGACCACCATCACCCTGCCCTTCAACGTGGGGGCTTTCGGCGGCGCGGTCATCGGGTGCAGGCCGACCACTTCGGCCTGTGAGGCAAGCATCGCCTGTACCGGCGCGTCCTTGACCGAGGTGACATCGAGCCACAGGCGCCCGCGTTCACGACCCGCCGAGCGGCGCACGTATTCGGCGATCAGTTCCGGCGTATGCCGGATCGGTGCAGAGAACACCAGTACATCGGCCTCGGCCAGCAACTGCTCCGGTGTATGCGAAGCAGCATCGGCCGGATCGTGGCCGATCACCTGCAGTCGCATCTGCTGCTCGAAGAAGCGGCCCAGCCAGCGCCCGTAGGCGCCGGCACTGCCGACGATGCCGATCGTGCGCGGCGCAAAGTGCTGCACTGCCGTCATGCCACGCGTTCAGCGCGGAAGCGCGTGCCTTCGGCCAGTGCGGCGGGCGCCGCGGCAATCACGTCGAACTCCTCGAAACCATTGGCCAGCGTGGCCTCCAGGGCGGCATGGGTACCCGCGATGGCACGCGAGATCGCCTGCTGCATCGACTCTCCCCGCAGCAGGAACGACACCACCAGCGACATCAGTACGTCGCCGGTCCCGGCCACGTCCACCGGCAGCAGCGGCGAGGTCCAACGCCAGGTCTCGTCGCGTCCCACCGCCAGCGTCACCAGCTCGCCCGGCGTGCCACCCACGCTGTGCGCGATCACCCAGTGCGGACCACGCGCCAGCAGCGTACGCGCGGCGGCGATGGCGTCGGCCTCGGCCAGTGCCGGCATGCCGGTCAGACGGGCCAGCTCGAATGCATTCGGGGTGACCAGCCAGGCATGCGGCAACAGGCGCTCGGCGAAGATCGCTTCCAGTCCCGGTTCCACGTAGGGGCCAGTGTGTGTGTCACCGATCACCGGATCCAGGCAGTAACGCAGCTGCGGGCAGGCCGGCAGGATGTCGTCCAGCCAATCGGCGAAGGTGGCACCGTTGGCCGTGCTGCCAAAGTAGCCGGAGACGAGCATCTTCGCCCGCTGCGGCAGGCCGCGCTCGTGGGTGCCCAGCAACAGATCGGCGAACCAGTCGGCGGGCAGCACGCGACCGCGGGTGGTGTCATAGAACGGCGCGTTGCTGAGCAGCACGGTCGGAATTTCAGCTACGCGCACGCCGAGCGCGCGCATCGGCGGTACGGCGGCGCTGTTGCCGGCATGGCCGTAGACCAGTTGCGACTGGACCGAGATGACATCGATCGGCGACGGGCCGTCGGGCCGCTGGCGGCGGCCGTGGACCAGGTGGTTGTCAAGGGATTCGCTCATGGCCGCATTCTACGCCCAAGGGGGTTTTCGGCAGGGCTTGCAGCCCTGCACCTGCTCAATGCAACGGCAACGGCCGAAGCCAAAGCCAAAGCCAAAGCGGCATTCCGTGGGGTGGCGGGGCGGTGTGGCTGGTCAGGACACGCCGTAAACCCATCCATGGGGGCTCGATGGCGCCATCCATGGCGCCAACGGTCCTGACCACCCACACCGCCCCACCTTCGACAGGTTCACGCGGCTGTTGGTAACTGCGGCTGTTGTTCCGCGCCGCTGTTGGTAGGTGTCGACCTTGGTCGACACATCTGTCAGATATCGAATGAATTCATCCACGCATGGCGTGGATCTACCGTGTCGACCAAGGTCGACACCTACCAGAGCAGAGTGCTGTTCCGACAGATCGCGGAAAACCATCGAAGGCGGGGTGGGTCCGGTTGCGGGGGCGTGAGCCGCATGGATGCGGCGACCGAGCTTACATGGACGTACTTGCAGCGTCCCCCGCAACCGGACCCACCCCGCCAATCCACGGATAGCGCGCTTCGGTTGTTGCCGTTGCCTCTGCAGGCGCAGGGCTGCAAGCCCTGCAAACCCACCCTCCCTCAGTGAGCAGCAGGCCGCGACGGCGGCAGCCATGCCGCCACGATGCCGAGCAGCGGCAGGAACGCCGTCAGGTGATAGACGTATTCGATGCTGGTCCTGTCCGCCAGCAGGCCCAGCACCGCCGCGCCCAGGCCGCCCATGCCGAACGCAAAACCGAAGAACAGGCCCGACACCATGCCGATCCGGTGCGGCATCATCTCCTGCGCATAGACCACGATGGCAGAGAAGGCAGACGACAACACGAAACCGATCAGCACCGCCAGCACCGTGGTCCACAGCAGATCCGCATGCGGCAACGCCAGTGCGAACGGCGCCACACCCAGGATCGAGGTCCAGATGATCGGCTTGCGGCCGATGCGATCGCCCAGCGGACCGCCCAGGAAGCCACCCGCCGCCGAAGCCACCAGGAACGCGAACAGATGCAGCTGCGCCTGCGCCACCGGAATGCCGAAATGGTGGATCAGGTAGAAGGTGAAGTAGCTGCCGATGCTGGCCATGTAGAAGTACTTGCTGAAGATCAGCACCAGCAGGATCGCCAGCACCTTGGCCACGGTGCGCGGAGGATGCCGCGACGCCGCCGCCGCCACGCCGGCCGGGCGGGGTGCGCCCAGGTGCAGCGCATACCAGCGGCTCACATAGGTCAGCAGGGCGATGCCGACCAGCGCAGCACCGGCAAACCATGAGGCCGCATGCTGGCCGTACGGCACGATCACGGCGGCGGCAATCAGCGGCCCCAGCGCGGTACCGAAGTTGCCGCCGACCTGGAACACCGACTGTGCGAAGCCATGGCGCCCGCCAGACGCCAGCCGTGCGATGCGCGACGCTTCCGGGTGGAAGATCGCCGATCCGATGCCGACCAGCGCGGCGGCCATCAGGACCATCGCATAGTTCGGCGCGAAGCCGAGCAGCAGCATCCCGCACAGCGTCGAGGCCATGCCGATCGGCAACGAGTACGGCGCTGGATGGCGGTCGGTCTGCATCCCCACCAGCGGTTGGAAGATCGACGCGGTGAGCTGGTAGGTCAGCGTGATCAGTCCGATCTGGGTGAAGCTGAGATTGAAGCCGCCCTTGATGACCGGATAGATCGCCAGGATCAACGACTGCATCATGTCGTTGACGACATGCGAGGTGGAGATGGCGGCCAGTACGCCGGGCGCCACCGGGCGGGAGGTCGTTGCAGGGGAAGCCAGAGTCGACATGGACGCAGTCAGATTTGAGGGCGGTTCCGCATGCTACGGTTGCCTTCCCCTCCCTTCTGCCGCGTTCGGGTCATGGCCTATCGCAAAAAGGACATTGGCGGTGACGTCGATCCCGCTGCGCCGTGGCGCGATGTGCCGCTGCATCGCCCGGTCACCTACCGGGTTACCCAGTACCCGGCCGGCACCCATATCGCAGGCCACAAGCACCAGCGCCACCAGCTGGTCTATGCCATCTCCGGGCTGATGGTGGTGCGCTCGGAAGTCGGTCGCTGGGTCGTGCCCTCCACCCGTGCGATCTGGATGCCGGCCGGCATGGTGCATGCGGTGGACTGCATTGCCGCCGTGCACATGCGCAGCCTGTACATCGACCCGTCATTCGCCCCGCAACTGCCGGCCGAACCGTTCGCGGTACAGGTGGCACCGCTGCTGCGCGAACTGCTGCAGGCAGCCACCCTGATCAAGGGCGAGCACATCGAAGACAGCCGCGATGGCCGCCTGGTGCGCCTTCTGCTGGACGAGCTGCATCGCATGGACGTATTGCCGCTGCACCTGCCCGCGCCTGCCGATCCGCGCCTGCAGCGGATCTGCCAGCACCTGCAGAAGCACCCCGGCGATGACGCCACGCTGCAGGACTGGGCGCAGTCACTGGAAGTGGATGTGAAAACCATCCAGCGCCACTTCGCCAACGAACTGGGCATGACCTTCGGCCAGTGGCGGCAGCAGGCGCGGCTGCTGGCGGCAATGGAACGGCTGGCGACCGGCGAGAAGGTCATCGATGTCGCACTGGCGATGGGCTACGACAGCCCCAGCGCGTTCACCAGCATGTTCAAGCGCCAGCTGGGGCAGACCCCGGCGGCGTTCTTCCGCTGACCCCATGCACAGAAACGCCGGGCATGGCCCGGCGCTACCGTTCAACGCTTGCGTTGAAAATTCAGGACGTCATCCGGTCCCAGAAGCCCTTCACGCCGTCCATGAAGGTGGCGGACTTCGGCGAGTGCTTGCGCGCTTCCTCACCGACGAAGGTGGCCTCGAACTGCTCCAGCAGCCTGCGCTGGTCGTTGGTCAGGTTGACCGGCGTCTCGACCACCACGCGGCAATACAGATCGCCCTCGCTGCGGCTGCGCACCGAACGCACGCCCTTGCCGCGCAGGCGGAACAGTTTCCCGGTCTGGGTCTCTGCCGGAATGCGGATCTCCGCTTCGCCACCCAGCGTCGCCACGCGCACGGTATCGCCGAGCGCCGCCTGCGAGATGCGGATCGGCACTTCACAATGCAGATCGTCGCCATCGCGCTGGAAGATGGGGTGCTCGCGCACGCGCACTTCCACGTACAGGTCGCCCGGCGGCGTGCCGGCCGGCCCCGCTTCGCCCTCGCCAGCCAGGCGGATGCGATCGCCGGTGTCGACGCCCGCCGGCACCTTCACCGACAGCACCTTGTCTTCCTCGACACGGCCATTGCCGTGGCAGGTCTTGCAGGGCTTGGCGATGATCTGGCCGCGGCCGCCGCAGTTGTGGCAGGCCTGCTGCATGGCGAAGATGCCGCGCTGGATGCGCACCTGGCCGCGGCCGTGGCAGACGTTGCAGGTCTCCACCTTGCCATCTTCCGAGCCGCTGCCATCGCAATCGCCGCATTCGGCCAGGGTCGGGATCTCGATGCGGCGCTCGACGCCACGCACCGCTTCTTCCAGGTCCAGCTCCATCACGTAACCGATGTCGGCACCGCGGCGTGCCTGGCGCGGACCGCCGCCGGCACCACCGAAGATGTTGCCGAAGATGTCGCCGAAGATATCGTTCATGTCCGGACCACCCGGACCGCCCCCGCCCATGCCGTGCTCGAACGCGGCATGGCCGTGGCTGTCATACATCCGGCGCTTGTTGCCGTCGGACAGCACCTCGTAGGCTTCCTTGCACTCCTTGAAGGAGGCTTCGGCGGCCGCATCACCCGGATTTCGGTCCGGATGGAACTTCATCGCGCAGCGGCGGTAAGCCTTCTTCAGCTCTTCTTCGTTGGCGGTGCGGGCCACGCCCAGCACTTCGTAGTAATCGCGCTTGCTCATATCGTGAATCGGCTTCCGGAATGTCGGGATTCGTCAAAGCGGAAGAGCGGAACCAGGTCCGCTCTTGCGTCGGGCGCCCCGACGCGCCGGAGGCGGTCAGGACCCTGATGCGACAACGGGACGCTGCCAGGCAGCGTCCCGCGTCGGTCCGGATCAGGACTTCTTGTCGTCCTTGACTTCGGTGAACTCGGCGTCCACCACGTCGTCGTTGCCCTTGCCCGCATTGCCGGCATCGGCGCCCGGGGCACCGCCCTGCTCTGCCGACGCTGCGGCGAACAGCGACTGGCCGGCTTCCTCCAGCACCTTCGACTTGGCTTCGATCTGTGCCTTGTCGTCGCCCTTCATCGCGGTTTCAAGATCGGCCAGAGCCGCTTCAACCTTGCCGATGACATCGCCGCCGACCTTGCTGCCGTGCTCGGTGATGGCGCTGCGGGTGCCGTGGATCAGGGCATCGGCCTGGTTGCGGGCCTGCACCAGCTCCTGGAACTTCTTGTCTTCTTCGCGGTTGGCTTCCGCGTCGGCGACCATGCGCGCGATCTCTTCCTCGGACAGGCCCGAGCCGGCCTTGATCTCGACCTTCTGTTCCTTGTTCGTCTTCTTGTCCTTGGCCGACACATGCAGGATGCCGTTGGCGTCGATGTCGAAGGACACTTCCACCTGCGGCAGGCCACGCGGCGCCGGCTCGATGCCGGACAGGTCGAACTTGGCCAGCGACTTGTTGAAGCGGGCCTGTTCGCGCTCACCCTGCAGCACGTGCACGGTCACGGCCGACTGGTTGTCCTCGGCGGTGGAGAACACCTGCGAGGCCTTGGTCGGGATGGTGGTGTTCTTCTCGATGATCTTGGTGAACACGCCGCCCATGGTTTCGATGCCCAGCGACAGCGGGGTCACGTCCAGCAGCAGCACGTCCTTGACGTCGCCGCCCAGCACGCCACCCTGGATCGCCGCACCCAGTGCCACGGCTTCGTCCGGGTTGACGTCCTTGCGCGGCTCCTTGCCGAAGAACTCGGTCACCGCCTGCTGCACCTTCGGCATGCGGGTCTGGCCGCCGACCAGGATCACTTCGCTGATGTCGCTCGAACGCAGGCCGGCATCGTTCAGGGCGACGCGGCACGGCTCGATCGACTTCTTGATCAGGTCTTCCACCAGCGCTTCCAGCTTGGCGCGGGTCAGCTTGATGTTCAGGTGCTTCGGACCCGACGCGTCAGCGGTGACGTACGGCAGGTTCACTTCGGTCTGCTGGGCGCTGGACAGCTCGATCTTGGCACGCTCGGCAGCGTCCTTCAGGCGCTGCAGAGCCAGCGGATCCTTGCGCAGGTCGATGCCCTGGTCCTTGTTGAACTCTTCCACCAGGTACTCGATGACGCGGTTGTCGAAGTCTTCGCCGCCCAGGAAGGTGTCGCCGTTGGTGGCCAGCACTTCGAACTGCTTCTCGCCGTCGACGTTGGCGATCTCGATCACCGAGACGTCGAAGGTACCGCCGCCCAGGTCGTACACAACGATCTTGCGATCCTTGTTGTCGCCCTTGTCCAGGCCATAGGCCAGCGCGGCCGCGGTCGGCTCGTTGATGATGCGCTTGACGTCCAGGCCCGCGATGCGGCCAGCATCCTTGGTGGCCTGGCGCTGGCTGTCGTTGAAGTAGGCCGGCACGGTGATGACCGCTTCGGTGACCTTCTCACCGAGGAAGTCCTCGGCGGTCTTCTTCATCTTCTCCAGTACCTTGGCCGAGATTTCCTGCGGCGCCATCTTCTTGGCGTCGCTGGTGGCCACCCACGCATCACCATTGTCATGGGCGAGGATGCTGTACGGGACGTGGGCGATGTCCTTCTGCACCTCGGCGTCGGTGAACTTGCGGCCGATCAGGCGCTTCACCGCGTAGAAGGTGTTCTTCGGGTTGGTCACCGCCTGGCGCTTGGCCGAGGCACCGACCAGGACTTCGCCGTCCTTGGTGTAGGCGACGATCGACGGGGTGGTGCGATCGCCTTCCGAATTCTCGATGACGCGGGCCTTGCCGCCGTCCATGATCGCCACGCACGAGTTGGTGGTGCCGAGGTCGATACCAATGATCTTGCCCATGGGGGAGACTCCTGAGAAATGCTGTGTGGATGTCAGTCCGGCCGCTCGGCCGGTGGATGAATGGGATGTGGGGGAGGCTCGTGGAACATTCAAGCCATCTCCCGAACGCTGTGTTCAGCCGTTCAAGGTTCGCCGGGCATGGCCCGGCGATGACGATCCGGGGGTAGCGCCGGGCCATGCCCGGCGGCCGCTCCCGGATCGACCGCTCAGTCGGCGGCCACCACCACCAGCGCCGGCCGCAGCAGGCGCTCGTTGAGCAGATAGCCCTTCTGGAACACGGTTACCACGCTGCCCGGGGCGGCGTCCGGGGCCGGCACCTGGCTGATCGCCTGGTGGTGCTCCGGGTTGAACGGCTGGCCGGTCGGGTCAATCAGGACCAGGCCGTTGTCGGCGGCGACCTTCAGCAGCTGCTTGTAGGTCAGCTCCAGGCCCTCGCGCAGCGGGTGCGGGTCGTCGCCGGCGGCCTTGAGGCCGGCATCCAGGCTGTCGAACACGGGCAGCAGTTCGCCCAGCAGCTTCTCGTTGGCGAACTTGCGGGCCTGCTCGATGTCGCGGGCCACGCGCTTGCGCTGGTTCTCCAGGTCGGCGCGCTCACGCAGCGCATCGGCCCTGACCTGCTCGACTTCCGCGCGCAGGCGCTCCACTTCGTCATTGACGCCTGCTGCGGCGGCCGCGTCGGCGGCGCTCTGCTGGGATTCGAAATCTGGATGTTCGTGGTTCATGTCTGGGTCCCTGGCGGTCACTCCCCGCCTCCATCCACCCTAGTGTGGGCGGGATGCTGCGTTTCAAGCGTCCGCGGCACCGGATCCGCGTCCGGTCGGTGAAAAGGCCGCCCCCAGCACGTCGGCGGTGGCCTGTACCAGCGGGATCATGCGGTCGTAGGCCATCCGCTTCGGCCCGATCACCCCCAGCACGCCCAGCACCTGCCCATTGGCCGCATACGGGGCGGTCACCAGCGAAACCCCCTGCAGCGGCATCATCCCGGTCTCTTCGCCGATGAAGATGCGCACGCCCGGGGCTTGGATGGTCCGCTCCAGCAGCTGCAGGATCTCGCGCTTGCTGGAAAACAGCTCGAACAGTTCACGCAGGCGCTCCAGGTCGGACAGGTCCTGGACCCCCATCAGGCGGGTCTGGCCCGCCACCAGCATGTCGTCGGCCGCGGGCTGCAGGGCCTGCTCGGCCAGTTCGATGCTGTGCGCCAGCAGCTGCTCCAGCTCGGAACGGGCATCGCGCAGCTCCAGCAGCAGGCGCGCCCGGATCTCCGCCAGCGGCAGCCCGGCGAAATGGGCGTTGAGGTAATTGGCGACCTGCTCCAGCTGGCCCGGGGCGAAGTCCTGGCGGGTTTCGATCACCCGGTTCTGGACCTCGTTGTCGGCGAACACTAGGATCGCCAGCACCCGGCGGCCGTCCAGCGCCACGAAATCGATCTGGCGGAAGGCGAACTGCTCGCGCCGCGGCGCGCTGACCACGCCGACGAAGTGGCTCATCGCCGACAGCAGCTCGGAGGCACTGCCGAGCAGGGCCTGGGTGCTGCCGCCACCGGCCAGTTCCTGGCGCAAGCGGGCCAGCTCGCCCTCGCCCGGCGGCTGCATCTGCAGCAGGCTGTCGACAAACACCCGGTAGCCATGCGCGGTCGGGATCCGCCCGGCGGAGGTATGCGGCGACGCCAGCAGGCCCAGGTCCTCCAGGTCGCCGAGGATGTTGCGGATGGTGGCCGGACTGACTTCCAGCCCGGCCACGCGCGCCAGCGTCTGCGAGCCCACGGGCTCACCATCCTGGATGTGGCGCGCGATCAGCGTGCGCAGCAGATGGCGCGCGCGCGGGGCGAGTTGGTCGGCGGAACCGTGCATGGAATCAACCTGTGAGACACGGAGACTAGATAATGGCGCCGGATCACCTTGGCAAGCCATTGGACCGCCCGCGTGCGCGTGCTAGCGTTGCGCGGCTCAGATACCCCCAGACCCATGCTCAGACACCTATCGATCAAGGATTTCGCCGTCGTCCGCGCTACCGAACTTGAATTCGGGCCTGGCATGACCGTGGTTTCAGGCGAGACCGGCGCCGGCAAGTCGCTGATGGTCGACGCGCTGGGCTTCCTGTCCGGCCTGCGCGCCGACAGTGGCGTGGTCCGCCACGGTGCCGCCCGTGCCGAGCTGTCGGCCGAGTTCGCGCTGGAGCATCTGCAGGCCGCACGCCAGTGGCTGGCCGACAACGAGCTGGACGATGAGGACCAGTGCCAGCTGCGCCGCGTGATCCGCGCCGACGGCGGTTCGCGGGCCTGGATCAACGGCCGCCCGGTCACCCTCGCCCAGCTGGGCGAACTGGCCGCGCTGCTGGTGGAAATCCACGGCCAGCATGAACAGCAGGCCCTGCTGGCGCGTCCTTCCCAGCTGGCCCTGCTCGATGCCTATGCCGGCAACGAGGAAGAGCGCCGTCAGGTCCGCCGCGCCGCAGCCGCCTGGCAGGCACTGGTCGATGAATCCCTGGCGCTGTCGCAGCAGGGCGACGTCAGTGACCGTATCGGTTTCCTCGAGCATCAGCTGCGCGAACTGGACCGTGAGGATCTGGAGCCCGAATCGATCCTCGCGCTGGGCGCCAGCCATCGGCGCCAGGCCCATGCCAGCGCGCTGCTGACCGCCTGCCAGGCCGCCAGCAACCAGCTCAACGGCGACGAGGGCAGCTCGGCGCTGGATCAGCTGCAGCAGGTGCGGCACGAACTGGCCCGGCTGATCGAACACGACCCGCGCCTGGGCGAGGTGGACAGCCTGATCGAAAACGCGTCGATCCAGCTGCACGAAGCCCTGTCCCTGCTCGACCGCGTGCACGACGACCTGGATGCCGACCCCGAGCAGTTCGAGGAGAACGAGCGCCGTCTCGGCCGCCTGCACGACCTTGCGCGCAAGCATCGCGTGCCGATGGACGAACTGGGCGCGCAGCGCGAGCGCATGCATGCCGAAGTGGAGCAGCTGCGCGGCGCCGACGAACGGCTGCAGCGCCTGGCCGGCGAGATCGACAAGGCCGCGGCCGCCTGGCGGGTGCAGGCCGAAGCACTGACCACAAGCCGGCGCAGTGCGGCGGCCGCGCTGTCGACCACCACCACCGGCATCATCGCCGAGCTGGGCATGGGCGGTGGCCAGTTCCTGATCGAGCTGGAACCCCAGGACGGCGGCAAGCCCGACCCGCAGGGCGCCGAACGCGTGGAGTTCCTGGTCGCGGCCAATGCCGGTCAACCACCACGCGCCCTGCGCAAGGTGGCCTCGGGTGGCGAACTGTCGCGCATCTCGCTGGCAATCGAAGTGGCCGCGCTCGACCTGGACGCCGTGCCGACCATGGTGTTCGACGAAGTCGACTCGGGCATCGGTGGCGCGGTGGCCGACATCGTCGGCCAGAAACTGCGCGCCCTTGGCGAGAAGCGCCAGGTGCTGTGCGTGACCCACCTGCCGCAGGTCGCGTCCAAGGGCCATGCCCACTACCGGGTCAGCAAGGCACCGGTGGAAGGCATGACCCAGAGTGCGGTGGAGAAGCTGGACCTCAAGGCACGCGAGGAAGAACTGGCACGCATGCTCGGTGGCGTCGAAGTGAGCAAGGAAGCGCGCGCGGCCGCCCGCAAGCTGCTGCAGGTCTGACGCCGGCGGCGTCGAGCGACGCCCGGTCCGTCCCACCGCAGGTTCACCCCAGCGGCCGCGCCAGATCCACCTTTTCCACCAGGAAATCCAGGAACGCACGCACCCGCAGCGGCAGATAGCCACCCTGCCCCAGAAATACCGCGTGCACCTCTTCCAGATCGCCGGGATTGGCCTCTTCCAGCACCGGCAGCAGCCGCCCGGCCGCTATGTCGTCCCTGACCTGGAACGCGGCCAGCCGGGCCAGCCCGAGCCCTCCCAGCACCAGCTGCCGCAGGGCATCGCCGTTGCTGGCGCGCGCATTGCCGCTGGTGGGCACGCGCAGCACCTGGCCGCCCTGCAGCAGCGGCCACCCCTGCATCGCCCGCGCATGGCCGATGTCCAGCCGGTTGTGCGTCTGCAGGTCGTCGACGTTGCCAGGCAGACCGTGTCGCTGCGCATAGCCGGGTGAGGCCACGATCATCATCCGCGTCGCCCCCAACCGTCGTGCCACCAGGCTGGAACTCTTCAGCGGACCGGCCCGCACGGCCACATCGGTGCGCTGCTCGAGCAGATCGATCACTTCATCGGTCAGGGTCAGGTCCACCCCCACCTGCGGGTGCTGCTGCAGGAACATGGGCAGCAATGGCAGCAGGAAATGCTGGCCGAAGGGCACGTTGGCATTCACCCGCAGCCGCCCGCGCGGTTCGGCATGCGCGCTCGCACAGCGCTCGGCCTCTTCCAGGTCAGCAAGCACGCGCAGCCCGCGCTCGTAGAAGGCGCAGCCCTCCGGGGTCAGCTGCAGCTGGCGGGTGGATCGCTGCAGCAGGCGCGTGCCCAGCCGCTGCTCCAGCCGCGCCACCAGCTTGCTGACCGCCGAGGGCGTCATGTCCAGGCTGCGGGCCGCCGCGGAGAATCCGCCGGTTTCGATCACCCTCACGAACACTTCCAGCTCGCCGGAGCGATTGATGTCGGGTCGCGCCATGGTGATGAATCCAGTTCACAGATGATTATCCAGGCGCAGTCTAGTTCACAGAAAGCGGCAGGGACACCATGGCCCCTCCTTCCGACGGACCCTTCCGATGAACCGCCTGAGCACGTTGACCACCGCTGCCCTGCTCACCCTGTCTGCAGCAGCCAGCGCCACGGCCGCCCCTCCCCGGCACTGGGTGGCCAGCTGGCAAGCCAGTCCACAACCGGTTTGGCAGGCAGACTTCCTGTTTCCGACGCTGATCCCCGCAGAGCTGGCCGACCAGACCTTCCGCCAGACCGTCCGCATCAGCCTGGGCGGCTCGCGCCTGCGTGTCCGCTTGAGCAACGCCTACGGGACACAGCCACTGCGGGTGGGCCGGGCCACCCTGGCGGCACATCCGGGCGAGGTGCCGCAGGCGCTGACCTTCGATGGCCAGCCCGGCGTGCTGATCGCGCCTGGCCAGGACCGGCTCAGCGACGCCCTGCCACTGCCCACGCGCAACCTGCAGTCGCTGCAGGTCAGCATCCATCTGCCACAGCCCACGCCGCTGCGGACGTTCCACTGGGACGGCCGGCAGACCAGTTGGATCGCGCCGGGTGACCAGAGCCTGGCTGCGGACCTGGACGGGGCCCGCAGCACCACGGCCCGCCTGCTGCTGTCCGGCATCGACGTCGAAACCGCAGCCCGCGCGCGCAGCGTGGTGGTGATCGGCGATTCGATCACCGATGGCGCAACGGCCAGCCTCGACCAGGACCAGCGCTGGACCGACCATCTCGCCGCACGGCTGGCACCGCAGGGAATCGCAGTGGTCAACGCCGGCATCTCCGGCGGACGCCTGCTGCGCGACGGCATGGGGGAATCCGCCCTGGCCCGCTTCCCGCGCGATGTCCTCGACCAGCCCGGTGTCGCCAGTGTGATCGTGCTGATCGGCATCAACGACATCAGCTGGCCGGGCACAGCGTTCGCGCGCGGCCAGGACCGGCCCGGGCTCGCCGAACTGCAGGCCGGCTATCGCAGCCTGGCCGGACAGGCCCATCGCCATGGACTGCGCATTGTCGGCGCAACCCTGCCGCCGTTCGCCGGTGCCCTGCCCGGCACCCCGCTGGACGACTACTACCAGCCGCACAAGGACGCACTGCGCCAGCAGCTCAATGCCTGGCTGCGGCAGGACAGCCCATTCGATGCGGTGATCGACCTGGATGCAGTGCTGCGCGACCCCGCCGATCCCTCACGGATGGCCGCCGCCTACGATTCAGGCGACCATCTGCATCCGGGCGATGCCGGCAACCGGGCCATGGCCGAGGCCGTGGATCTGCGGATGCTGATGCCGCCATCGCACCCGGCGGTCACTCCGCCGCGCTGACGAAAAACCCCGGGGCCAGCCCGGGGTCTCGTCGCAACCGGCACGCAGGGGGTGCCTATCTGCGCTTCTTGCGCACGTACAGCACCAGCGAGTGTTCTTCCAGCTCATAGCCGTGATCGGCCGCGATCTTGCGCTGCAGTTCCTCGATCTCGGTACTTTCGAACTCGATGATCTTGCCGCTGTCCACATCGACCATGTGATCGTGATGGCCGCCGCGGTCCAGTTCATAGACGGCCTGGCCGCCTTCGAAATTGTGCTTGAGCACGAGGCCGGCAGCCTCGAACTGGGTCAGTACCCGGTACACCGTGGCCAGGCCGATCTCGTCACCATGCTCCAGCAGCTGGCGGTAGATGTCTTCGGCGGTCATGTGGTGCTGGGCAGTGCGCTGCTCGAGCAGCGCCAGGATCCGCATCCGTGGATGGGTTACCTTCAGGCCGACTTTACGCAGGTCGTGGGTTTCCATAGGTCTCCGTTCATTGGCGATTTAGCGCCAGCTGCCTCGGATTGGGTCGCGGTGGCACGCCGGGAGTGTATCATCGGTTCGATTTCCCCAACCGCCAGTCCCGATGCGCAATCTCCTGTTGGTCGCCGCCGTCGCCCTGTCCACCACCGGGTGCGGCATCATCTACAAGCAACCCATCTATCAGGGCAACCTGATCCGGGAAGATGCCGTGGCCAAGCTGCAGGTCGGGCAAAGCAAGCAGCAGGTGAACGCGCTGCTGGGCACGCCCTCCGTGCCGGACCCGTTCCATGCCCAGCGCTGGGACTACACCTCCAGCCAGCGGGTCGACCGTCTCGGCCGCACGGAAGTGAAGAACTTCACCGTGTATTTCGAGAACGACGCCGTGACGCGCTGGGAGGGTGACTATTTCCCGGCCAACGACAAGGCGCTGGCCCAGCAGACCGTCCGCCAGTTCGGCCGCAACCTGCCGAAGGACAAGAAGAAGAAGGGCCGCTGAGGCCGCCGGCCCGTTCCGACGGACGGGCCCTGGCCCTCAACCGCCGAGCGCGCGACGCCGGCGGTTGTCCTTGGGATCGGCCTGCAGCGGGCGCAGCAGTTCGACCCGGTCCCCATCCAGCAGTGCCTGCTGCGGGCGGGCCAGCACACCATGCACGGCGGCAGCCGGGCAGCCGGCACTGCCCTCAAGAGCGGCAGCGGCGATCGCATCGGCAACCGTGGCGCCCTCTTCCAGCTGCAACCGGCGTGACAGCACCCGCTGCGGCCAGGCAAGCACCACCTCGACCTCGATCATCGCTCAGTCCTCGTCGGCGACCCGGACGAAATCGTTGACCATGCGATCGGCCAGACCCTGGAAGCCGATCGCCAGCGCCGGGCCCAGCAGCCGTGAGCTGGGTTCGAATTCCAGGGTCAGCGTCACCTTGCAGGCGTCTTCGGCCAGCGCGTGGAATTCCCAACGGCCATGAAGCTGCTTGAAGGGACCGTCGCGCAGCTGCATGTCGATGCTGTGCGGGCGCTGCAGGGTGTTCTCGGTCTGGAACCAGGTACTGAACGAACCCAGGCCCAGGTCCAGACGCGCCACCAGCCGGTCCTCGCCCTGCTCCAGGATGCGGGCATCGGAGCACCAGCGGAAGCGGCGCGGATAAGCCTGGACGTCGTTGACCAGGTCGAACATGCGCGCGGCCGAATGTTCGACCAGGGCGCTGCGGCGGATAGTAGGCATGTATACGGGACGTTTCGGCAATCGACCGGGCGGGCCCGAATCGGAGACAATACGGAAATGAGCAAGAACAGCGGCAAGGATAAAGCAAAGAGCGCGACGGCCAACAAAACCATCGCGCTGAACAAGCGTGCCCGCCACGAGTACCACATCGAAGAGCGCTTCGAGGCCGGGCTCGCCCTGCAGGGCTGGGAGGTCAAGTCGATCCGGGCGGGGCGCGGCAACATCATCGACGCCTACGCTTACGTGAAGCGTGGCGAGATCTACCTGATCGGCGCACAGATCACTCCGTTGATCCAGGCCTCCACCCACGTGGTGGCCGAGGATCGGCGCGAGCGCAAGCTGCTGCTGCACCGGAACGAGATCGACAAGCTGATCGGCAAGGTCGAGCGTGATGGCTATACGATCGTGCCGACCGCGATGTACTGGAGCAAGAACAAGATCAAGCTCGAGATCGCGCTGGCCAAGGGCAAGCAGAACCACGACAAGCGCGATGCGGCCAAGGATCGCGACTGGGCGATCGAGAAGCAGCGGGTGATGCGGCGCGGCAACCGCGACGCCTGAGGCAGGCCCCGCCGCCATGTGGCGCCGGGCGATGCCCGGCGGCCCGGGCCATCAACCGGCCAGCATGCCCTGCCCGCGCGCGCGCGGCGCCAGGGCCGCGTGCATCACGGCCAGGTGCATCACCACCGCCAGTTCCGGCGCGTGGCGATCATCGCCCGCCCGCCACTGCTGGGCGAGCTGGGCTGCATCGGCCGGCAGCAGGGCCAGCAGCTGCGTATCGTCGAGCGCATCGGCTGCACCCTGCAGCTGGCGCGCCAGCTGCCGCGACTGCCACACGTGAACGCCGATGCTGAGGCTGGCCAATGTCATCAAGGTCAGCGCCAGGCCGTGCTCGAACCACTGCGCCAGCACGTCCGGCCCCCACAGCAACGCCGCCAGTACCGCCAGCGCCGGCAGCCGCCAGCCCAGCCAATGGGTGCGCCCACGCTGCGGCCAATGCACCACCACTGCGCTGGCGACCAGCGCCACCGCTGCGGTGGCCGGCAGTTCGGTCAGCCAGGTCGCCGCCAGCAGCATCGCCAGCAGCGCCCAGACCCAACCGGGAGGCAACGCCCGTCGCTGATAGTCGGCCCCGACCGGGCCCACCAGCTGGCGCAGGCTGCGCTGTTGCATCGCGTCGGTCACCCACAGTCTCCCGTTTCTGTCCTGCCCTGGATGGTCACGACCAGTGTGTCGCAAATCCGTGCCGGAGACGTTAGCAATCCGCTATGACACAGGCAGTACAACATGTTGCGGATTGACCGGCCGCGCGAGGTGACTGTTCAGCTGTTTTGCCGTAGCATGACAACCGTTAGGCAGGCCCTGCCCGTGGTGACACGGAATCGGCCCTGTACCTTGCAGCACTGTAGAAACCGGGGGTGCATTGGTTTCGACGGGGGTTGTGAAGTCGCCTGGCGCATGCCGAGGGGGTAGCTTTCCTCGTAAATCCAGCTGCAAAACTCTAGTTGCCAACGACGACAACTACGCTCTGGCCGCTTAAGGCCTAAGCCTCGAAACCGCTTGTGTCCATGCTCGCGGTGTAGAGTCACTATCATGGAATCGCGCTGGACGGCTGCCTGTCAGTCCGGCACTAGAACACAACAGGCTGGTTCCCGGATGCGCTTTGCACGCCGTGCTGTTCGGGGACGAGATTCAACGGCGAGCTAAGCATGTAGTGCTGGGGATGGAGTGCCTTCGGACGGCGGTTCAATTCCGCCCACCTCCACCAACGAGCGGTCCTTCAAGGACCGGAGAAGCCCGGACATTCCCGCCAGAAGGGGATCTCCGGGCTTTTTTATTGCCTGCGGTATACACCGCTCGCCGCGCGTGTCGATCTCGACATCGGTAAATCAGTTCAGAAATTTCCTACCCCCGCACTGGGGGAGAACGGTCTGCGAAGCCGTTCGTTCAAGGTCGCCATCAGAAAGGAGACCGCGCGGACATACCCCCTTCATCTCGAGTCGAGCCCCCAGGGCACGACCGGCTCATCGCACCTTTCACAAAGGAACTGTATTCATGCGTACGTCGCTTCGGGTTTCCCTTGCCAGTGCCATCACCCTGGTCCTGGCCAGTGCCCCTGCCTTCGCCCAATCCACCGAACGGGTGTGGACACGGGGCATGGACAACAACCAGCAGTACAGCAGTTTCATCGTCAAGTACCGCGATGGCAGCCGCAAACGCGTCTCTGCCGACACCGCCCAGGATGCGCTGAAACAGCGCCTGGGCGTGCAGCAGCGCAGCAAGCGCTCGGTGGGTGCGGCGCAGGCTGCGGCGGTGGCGCATCAGCGCCGCATGGGTGGCGGCGCCGATGTGATCAGGACAGACAAGGCACTGGATCGTCCGGAGGCCGAGATCCTGATGCAGCGCATCGCCGACGACCCGGACGTCGAATACGTGCAGCCGAACTTCATGATGAGTGCGTTCGCCACGCCCAACGATCCGCGTTACGCCGAACAGTGGCACTACAGCAATCCCGTCAGTGGCGCACGCGTGCCGGCGGCATGGGATCGCTCCACCGGCCAAGGGGTCGTGGTGGCGGTGATCGATTCGGGCTATCTCGACAACAACGACCTGCAGCCGAACCTGCTGCCAGGCTACGACATGATTTCCTCCACCCGGCCGTTCAGCAATCTGCAGTGCATCCTGGGCGGGCTGAATCCCGGTTGTGGCGGTTCCGACGATGGGGATGGCCGCGATGCGGATGCCTTCGATGCCTCGGGCATCGCGCACGGCACCCACGTTGCGGGAACCGTCGCGGCGGTAACCAACAACCAGATCGGCGTGGCAGGCGTGGCCTACAACGCGAAGGTCGTACCGGTACGCGTGCTGGGCAACCAGGGCAATGGCGGCTCGGATGACATCATCGACGGCATGCTCTGGAGCGCTGGCATCGCCGTGCCGGGTGTTCCCGCCAATGCCAACCCGGCCGAGGTCATCAATCTCAGCCTGGGCGGCCGTCGGCCCTGCTCGCCGGCCGAGCAGGATGCGATCGACGACATCACGGCCACCGGCACCCTCGTGGTGGTCGCGGCGGGCAACAGCAACCTCGATGTGTCCGAGTTCGCACCGGCGAACTGCAACGGCGTGATCGCGGTAGCCGCGAACGACCAGGGCGGGCGCCGCGCGTTCTACTCCAACTACGGTGCAGGCATCCATATCACCGCGCCCGGTGGCGAGACGTGGTCGTGCCGCGCCTCGGTGGGCGAGTTCCTGCCCCTGGCCACACCGCCGAACTCGACCAACTGCGCACCGACCCGCCAGCATCCGGCGCAGGGCGTTCTGTCCACGGTGGGCAACAATGCCTTTGACTTCATGTCCGGCACCTCGATGGCGGCACCGCACGTGGCCGGCGTCGTCGCGCTGATGCAGGCGGTGGCACCGGTGCCGAAGACCACCAGCCAGGTCAAGGACATCCTGCGCCGCACCGCCCATCCGATCGCGGCGGCCAACTGCCCGGGGGGTTGCGGTCCGGGCATCATCGACGCCGCAGAAGCTGTCAGGGAGGCCAGCAACTGAGGCCCGGGCGCAGCGGCCCGCCACAGCCGCTGCGCCATGCGTTGCCCGCCGGTCAGATCCACAGGCCACCTTCTCCCACACTCCCGGCACGAAACCCATGAACTGGTTCGACGGTATGGCCATCGGCTTCCTGCTCGGTGTCCTGGCATGTACTGCTGCGGTGGTCCTGGCAATCCGCAACAGCGATCTGGACGATTGACGACCGGCCGCTGAAAGAACCGGCGCACGCCGCTTCCGCCTTGACATACCTCCCGCTAGAGTGGCGCGACCGCGCAGGAGGATCGTATGGCAACCACGGGAATGGGCATCGTCGGCCGCACGGCTCTCGTCTTCACCCTGCTGCTGGCGCTGAGCGGCTGCGCCACCCTGCGCCAGTTCGGGCCCTCGGTGCAGGTCGCCTCGGTTACCCCCGGCCAGTACATCGCGCTCAAGCGCGGTGACATCCTCACCACCGGCAAGCTCAGCTCGGCCACCCTGGAAACCCTGCGCGTGGCCGGGCTGGACGAGGGTGTCTGCGCCAGGCCCGGTCCGCCCTGCATCGATGCAATGGAGGCCAGCATCGTCGTGCGCGAGGAAGACAAGCGCTCGGCCCTGGCCGAACTCTGGCTGCAGTACGCATTGACTCTGCCCGCCCCCAAGCGCGAGTACTCCGCCGAAGGCCGCGCCAAGGCCGTGGTCACCGAACTGGATGCCGGGTTCCAGCCGCGTCTGGATGCGTGGATGCAGGTTGCAAGGCAGGCCTACGCCTATCTGTTCTTCACCGAGCGAACCGCCAACCAGCGGGGTTTCGAGGATCGCCAGACGCAGGTGCGGGACTACTACAACCTGGCCGTGCAGGAAGCCTCCGTGCAGCTGTTCGAGGCCTACGCCACCGGCCGGGTGCACAGCGACACCAGCCGCTTCCAGCTGGGACGATGGACCTTTGTGCTGGCGCCATCGGACGACGGCTCGCCCTTGGACGAGCGTACGCCGAGGGAGCTGGTTCCCGCCGCAGCGCTCTCGTTCACCGGTACCCTGCGCAGCGTGCATCGCCGGGATGGCTTCGGCGCCGAGCTGGTGGCGGTGATGGATGATCCCGGCAGCGACGTGGACATGCCTGCTGCCGAGGCCAGCGCCGCCGCGCCCGTACAACGCAGCTGGAGCGAAATGCCTTCACCCTCGATGTCGGTGCTGCTGCGGTTCTCCGGCCACAACCTGTGGGAAGTGCTGCACGACGACGAGCCGGAGGTGGAGATCCACGATCCCTACCAGGTTTCGGAAGTCACCCTGCATGGCCAGCAGGTGCCACTGGCGGCCAACTTCACGGCAGGCTACGCGCTGTGGCTCGCACGCTCCAACTTCAGCCGGCAATCGCTGCGCTCGCTGTTCGGCAGCAAGGGCGGCATCGATACGCCGCATCTGTACATGATGCAGCCCTACGACCCGAAGCGCCGCGTGCTGTTGATGATCCACGGCCTGGCAAGCAGCCCGGAGGCATGGGTCAACGTCGCCAACGAGCTGATGCGCGACGATGAGATCCGCCGGGACTTCCAGGTGTGGCAGTTCTACTACCCGACCAACATGCCCATCGCGATGAGCCACGATGCGATCCGCCACATGCTGGCCGATGTGCTGCAGCACTTCGATCCCACCGGAAAGGCCGCGGCCTCGCATGACATGGTGCTGGTCGGGCACAGCATGGGCGGAGTGATCTCGCGGCTGATGGTGTCTTCGTCCGGCGACCATCTGGTCGAGACCCTGCTGGCAACCGCGCAGATGACGCCGGCACAGCGCGAGCTGCTGCGCACCCGCGGCGCGCCGGTGCTCACGTTCAAGCCGGAGCCGGAGATTTCACGGGTGGTATTCATTGCCACACCGCATCGCGGCACCGACGTCGCCGGCACCCGCCTCGGGCGCTGGATCGGCCGTCTGGTGCGGCTGCCACTGACCGTGCTGGAGGACGTGGCGACGATCGCCAACGACGGCCACGTCGATCGCGACGACGGCAAGCACGGCTACCAGATGAACAGCATCCAGAATCTCGACAAGGATGACCCCTTCGTCAAGGCCGTCGCCGATCTGCCGATGTCTCCGAGCGTGCGCTACCACTCCATCATCGCGCGCGCCAAGGCCGATGGACCGCTGGAGCAGACCAGCGACGGACTGGTGCCCTACTGGAGTTCGCACCTGCCGGGCGCCGAATCGGAGAAGGTGATCGTGTCCGGTCACAGCGTGCAGGAAGCCACGCCCGCCATCGTCGAGCTCAGGCGCATCCTGCATGAAGACATGCAGGCCCATGGTCACGCAGCAGAGTAGGTCCAGCGGACGGCGATCCGGTCACTGCCCGGGTTGGCGGCGCGAGAACCGGCCGTGCAGCGCCGCGGGGATCGCGAAGCCCTCCATGCGGACCTCCGGACGGTAATCGGCCGAAGGGGTGAAACTGTACTCACGGGCCAGCATGGCGCACAGCAGCACCAGCTGCGCATTGCCCACCGCCGAACCGACACAGGAGCGGGACGGGAAGCCGTAGGGAACATAGATTCCGGCAGTGCGCTTGCGCCGCTCCGGCAACCAGCGGTCAGGATCGAACTGAAGCGGGTCGTCCCAGTACTTGGAAGAACGGTGCTGGATGAAAGAACTCAACTCGAACACGCTACCTTCCGGAATTCTATGCCCGTCCACATCCAGGTCGCACATGGCGACACGTCGATTATTGAACGGCGTCGAGTACAGCCGCATCACTTCCTTCAGGAAGCGCATCGTGCAGGGAATGCGTGCCATCGGCAACGCAAGGATCTCCAGATCGGTCAGTGCATGAAATTCGTCCTCGATGCGCCGCCGCCAATCGGGGTGCATCTGCAGGGCCAGCAGCACGCAGGCCGCCATCATGCCGGGTACGCCGGAAATAGCGATCAACTGCACTGTCACCAGGTAGGTGACCTTCCGCAAGCCGATCCTATCGTGCAGTGACAACAACGACTGCGCATAGTCCAGATGAGAGGTGCCACCGCGCAGGCGTTGCTTGAGTTCACCGTAGATGGCGCGGGACTCGCCACGGCCAATCATGAAGTTGCGCAGAAGGTGACGACGATGAATCACCTGTTCCACCTGAGTGGTATAGCGCAACTGCATTGCGCGTTCGATTGCGGCCTGCCCCCGGGCATCTAGGCCGGCGATCACCATCGGGATCAGGGGCGTTGCCATCACCGTCCAGATCGCTGGTGTCGCATCAAGCTCCTCGCCGCACAGGGCATCCAGCGCGCCCCGCATGCGTGCCTGCAATGGCTGCAGTACTGCAGCTCCGGAAAGCTCCGCGCTGCGGGCAGCGATCAGACTGCGCACTTCGGTCCAACGCACGCGCTCGTGGCGCCGCAGTAGATCGCCCAGTGATTCGGCGACGAACAGATGCTCCGAGTTCTCCTTGTCGACCTTGCCCGCCAGCTCTGGACAGAACACACCGACGCCGCCTGTCTCCAGCTTCAGAACCGGCCCCTCGCGCTCAACGCGCTCCGCCAACCGTTCGGCGGCCGCGCCACCCTGATTTGATGTCCCTTGCATACGCTGCGCCTTAGGCAGAAAGGGACTCGAAGACGAGTCCCTTCGTCTTGCTACGACTCAATCGCGTGGCTTGCCGCGCGGAATCAGAACTCGACCCAGAGCGGCCAGATCCTCCACACACTGCTCTTCTCGTTCGGATGGATGTTCAGAGTGACGCGCAATGCTCGGGCGAATCTGTTCATTTTCACTCCTTTGATTGCTGTGTGATTTCGCCGGGATTATCCGGCAGATTTAGATATCACTGATAGGCAGCGATAATCAAGTAGTAAATCTGGCGCGGCGCAACATGATGGACACACCTCCGATGCAACTTGCCACTGCATTATCTGCAGCATCTGCCGTGCGCTATCGGACAGCGACTGCCGTTGCGGGAAATCCCTCATCGCGCGTACGCACAGTGCCTCCTATGCTGGCCGCACCTCCCGACAGCAGGCCAGCCACATGAACACCCAAGACCTCAGCCGCCAACCCCGTCCCGATCCGGCCGAGCGCGATGCCTTCTTTCCCTCGCCCTGGTCGCTCTCGCAGTTCACGTCACCCACCAGCAATCTGTCCGGCGCGGACTATGCCGACGCACGCCGGGATGGCCGCTGGAAGATACTGATGATCGGCGCCGATGAGCGCTACCTGCCGACCGCCAACGGCCACTTGTTCTCCACCGGCAATCACCCGGTCGAAACGCTGTTGCCGATGTATCACCTGGACAAGGCCGGCTTCGACTTCGATGTGGCAACCCTGTCCGGCAACGCCGTGAAGTTCGAATGGTGGGCGTTCCCCGGCGAGGACCGCGACATCGGCGGTCTGTACGAACGTTACCAGGCACGGTTCCGCCAGCCGAAGGTGCTGGACGACATCGTGGCCTCGCTGGACGCGGCGTCGGACTATGCAGCCATCTTCATTCCGGGCGGGCATGGTGCACTGATCGGTCTGCCGGAGAGCCGCGCGGTCAGCAAGGCGCTGCACTGGGCGATGGCACAGCAGCGCTACATCATCACGCTCTGCCACGGCCCTGCAGCGCTGTTGGCTGCCGGGATCGATGAAGCGGGCGGTGATTCGCTGTTCCGTGGCTACCGCATCTGCGCCTTCCCCGATGCGATGGACCGGCAGACGCCGGACATCGGCTACATGCCCGGGCAACTGCCGTGGTTCTTCGGTGAAAAGCTCGCGCAGCAGGGCGTGCAGATCGTCAACGAGGGTATTGACGGCAGCGTGCTGCAGGATCGCCTGCTGCTGACAGGCGACAGTCCGTTGGCCGGCAATGCACTCGGCCAGTTGGCCGCACGCACCCTGCTGGACGCGCTGGCAGGTCGCTGAACACCGTGGCCGCGCTGGTGCCGATGCTGCTGGAACTGGAGCAGGCGCGTTTGATCGCCGAGATCGGCGCGCTGCTTCGCTCGATCGCCGCGCCCCTCGGCTACGATCGCGTGCTGGTGTTTGCGGCCGGCACCGGGCTGGAACGCGGCGCACACCGCGTGTACTGGATCGAGGGCGACTGGCTGGGCGAAGGGCGTGAGACCGATCTTGCCCGCTACCTGCATGCCTGCCCGGTCAACCGCCACGTGCTCGACAGCGATGCCCCGTTCTTCTGGAGCAAGCGCGACGGCGTAAGGGGGGCCCGCTACCAGGTGGTCAGGCACCCCCGCGGCGACGGCCTGCATGGCCTGCAGGTACCCGTGTTCGGAACCACGGGGCTGGAAGGGGCGATCAGTTTCGCCGGAACGATCATCGACGCTTCCGCGCCTGCCCGGCTGCTGTTGGAGTCTGCCGGCACAGCAGCATTCCGCGCCGCCCGCCGGCTGGCCGAAGCACCGGCTGAACGCCCCCTGGGCGAACTGAGCACGCGGGAACGCGAGGTTCTGCGTTGGGTCGCAGCCGGCCGGCGCCAGGCGGAGATCGCCGCCACGCTGGGGTTGTCCGCGCGCACCGTGGAGAACCACCTGCGCCGCGCGCGCCAGCGCCTGGGCGTTGCGACGACGGCGCAGGCCGTGCGCGCGGCCGCGCGACGCGGCGAGATCGAAGACTGAGCGGGCCCCCGTGCAGCCGCCACGCCAATGACCCATCCCGGCATACCCTCCCCTGCCAATCCGTGCCATCCTTCATGGAATCGTTTACATGGAATGGAGGGATTCCACGATGCTGTCGCGTTTCCGTCGCCCTGCGCTGTGTGCGCTGCTGGCCTTCGCTCTTCCCGCCATCGCCTGGGCGGCGGCCCCTGCGCCGCTGAAGGTGATGTCCTTCAATGTCCGCACCCCGGCCGACACCGCGCCAGGCAAGCGCTGGCCGGATCGCCGCGATGCGATGGTCAAGGTCATCCTGGATGCCCGCCCGGCCGTGATCGGCACCCAGGAGCTGGTACAGGAACAGGCCGACTATCTCGCCGGCCACCTGCCCGGCTACGCGTGGTTCGGTGAAGGACGGCGCGGTGGCAGCGGCGATGAGCACATGGGCGTGTTCTACGACACGCGGGTGCTGGCCGTGGAGGAATCAGGCAACTTCTGGCTGTCCGATACACCGGAGATCGCCGGCAGCATCACCTGGGGCAACCTGTACCCGCGCATGGTGACCTGGGCCCTGTTCCGTCGCCTTGACGATGGCCGCCGCTTCTATTTCATGGACACCCACCTCCCCTATCGCGACGAAGACGAACCGCGCCGGGTCAAGGGAGCCGAGCTGATCGGCAGGCGGGTGGCGACGCTGCCGCCGGATCTGCCGGTGGTTCTGACGGGCGACTTCAACAGTGAACCCGGGGGCGGAACCTACGCGGCACTCACCCGCGTTCTGCAGGACGCACGCACCCAGGTGGCGTCTCCCCAGGGGCCGCGCCTGACCTTCCATGATTTCACCGGCAAGGCCACCACGCAGCTGGACTGGATACTGGTGAGAGGCTTCCGTGCGCGCAGCTTCCTGACCGATGACCGTCGCATCGACGGCGTGCTGCCCTCGGATCACTTCCCGCTGGTGGTCGAGCTGGACTGGCCCCGGCCCTGAGTCGGGTTGCCGCCGCGTTCACCGCCGCGGCTGCCGCGCCAACAGGCGATACAGCGCCTGGTGCTGATCGCGCGCCTGGCAGATGCGAGCGCCGATGGCCAGCAGCACGGCCACGCCGATCAGGCCCAGGCCCAGCATGGAGTCCGGCAGCCGCACGAAGCCGATGGCCGCGGCCAGCATCGCCAGCACCAGCAGAACGACCACCGCGACGGACAGTCCTGCACCGGGTGGTCCCGGATCGCCGAACAACATTCGTTGGGTATCCCGCTTGCCGTCCGTCATCGCCTGTCCTCTGGTGGCCCGCCCCACTTGTTACACGGCAGAAGGCGCTTCCGGGAGAGTCAGAAGCGTCACGAATGTGACGGTGTCCACGGCTCACGCCGCGCTGCCCTGCCTGAGTTCGCAAAGTGTGGAGGACGGCATGGCAGGGCGGCAGGCGCCCGCCCATCGGTGGCCCTGACCGGAAACGAGGACGGAGGCCACTGCCGCCGTCCCCGTCCGGTCAATTCACCTGTGCCACGCTCGGCGCCTGCGGGGACTGGCCCCAACCACCCAGCGCCTTGTATACGCCGACTACGCTGACGTTGACCTCCGCCTCGGCGGCCGCCAGTGCATCATCGGCGGCCAGCTGGGTGCGCTGTGCGTCGAGCAGGGTCAGGAAGTCTTCCGAGCCCTCGCGATAGCGGATCTGCGCCAGCGACTCGGCTCGTCGTGCGGCCTGCGCCTGCTCCACCACGATCGCCAGCCGTGCCTGCTGCTTGGAGTAGCGTGTCAGCGCGTTCTCGGTGTCTTCCAGTGCCAGCAGCACCGTCTGCTCGTACTGCGCGGCAACGCCCTCGGCCTCGGCCTTGCTGGCACGCAGACGTGCGCGCACGGTTCCGAAATCGAAGGCCGCCCAGCTCAACGACGGCGTCAGCGACCAGGCCTTGTTGTTGCCGTTGACCAGGCCATTGGCGTCGCCGCCGAGGAAGCCGACGAAACCGGAAAGCGACAACCGCGGGAACAGATCGGCCGTTGCCACCCCCACCCGTGCCGTGGCGGCTGCCAGCCGCCGCTCGGCCGCACGCACGTCGGCACGCTGGCGCAGCAGCTCGCGGGTATCGCCCAGCGGCAACGGCTTGGCGAACGCCGGCACCTCATGCGGCGCGAGCATGTCGGCCAGTACTTCCGGGCGCTGGCCCAGCAGCACCGCCAGGCGATTGCGGGACTGCGTCTCGGCCACTTCCAGCAGGGGAATATCGGCCTCGATCGCCTTCAGCCGGGCACGGCTGCTCTGCACATCCAGCTCGCTGCCGGCACCCAGTTCCCAGCGCGCCTCGGTCAGCTTCTGCGTATCACGCAGATTGACCAGTGTGTGCTGGGCCACGGCGATGCGCTTCTGCGTGCCGCGCAGCTCGAAGTAGTTGCGTGCCACTTCGGCGGCAACCAGTACCTGCGCATCGGCCAGGTTGGCCTGCTCGGCCCCCAGATCGGCGCGTGCCGCTTCGGCAGCACGGCGCTTGCGGCCGAACAGATCCAGCTCCCAGCCCGCATCGAACCCGAGCTGGTAGCTTTCACTGAACACCCGCTGCCCACCCAGCTGCGGATCGGGTTGCTTGCGGCGGTCGTAACTGCCGCCTGCGGTCACGTGCGGTGCCTGGTCGAAGCGGCTTTCGACGAACACCGCCCGCGCCTGGCTGACACGCGCCACGGCCACGCGCAGGTCAAGATTGCTCGACAGTGCGCCGTGCACCAGCTCTTCCAGCACCGGGTCATCGAACTGCGCCCACCAGCTGGCAACGGGCGATGTGGTGCTGAACACCGGCTGCTCCGCGCCCTGCAGGACGACAGGCTCCTGCTGGGGCGCCTTGTAATTGGGACCGACGGTGACACAGCCGGCCAGCACGAGGCTGGAAACGGCCACCGCCAGGGTGCGGATCACCATGGCAGCACCTCGCCCAGATAGGTGAAGCTGCCACTCGGGCCTTCAGGGCCGATCAGCGCCATCTGCACGCTGGAACGCGCACCTTCGGCGATCTCGATCTCGCCGTGGCCACCATTCATGTCGGTCTTGACGTAGCCCGGGTGCACGGTGTTCACCTTGATCGGCGAGCTGCGGAGCTCGTATGCCAGGGCCAGCGTCCAGCTGTTCACCGCCGCCTTGGAGGCGTTGTAGGCCGGAATCTTGAAGTCATAGATGCCCGAACCCGGGTCGGCGTGCAGGGTCTGCGAGCCGAGGATGCTGGACACGTTGACGATGCGCCCGGCCTTGGCCTGCTTCAGCAGCGGCAGGAACGCCTGGGTCACCGCCACCAGTGCATATACATTGGTGTCGAAGGTGCGACGCCACGTATCCAGCGACTGCTCCGACGGTGCCTGTGCCGGGTTCTCGATCATGATGCCGGCGTTGTTGACCAGGATGTCCAGCCGGCCGTGACGCTGGCGCACCTGCTCGACCGCGTCGGCGATGCTCGCAGCGTCGGTAACGTCCAGCTGCAGCGCTTCCACCGGCAGGCCTTCCGCCTGCAGCTTCAGTGCCTGCTCCACCGCCGTCTCACGCTTGCGGCCGGCCAGCAACGTGTGCACGCCTTCCTTCGCCAGCTGACGCACGGTCTCGGCACCGATGCCACGGGTAGCGCCGGTAACCAGCGCGATCTTGTTCTGATGGGTGTTCATGGATTCATGCCTTTGGAGGGAGAAGCCGCCGCCGATCATCGACCGGCGGCGACGGGGTTCCGTATCAGTGATGAATGGTGGGCTCGCCGTGCTGCACCAGCTGGCCACCGCCGTTGCGGGTGACGAACTTGCGCAGGGCAACGTAGAACACCGGGGTCAGGAATAGGCCGAACAGGGTGACGCCCAGCATGCCGGCGAACACCGTGATACCGGTCACCGAGCGCACCTCGGCACCCGCACCGTGCGAAAGCACCAGCGGCACGGTGCCGGCGATGAACGCGATGGAGGTCATCACGATCGGGCGCAGGCGCAGGCGGCAGGCTTCCAGCGCGGCCTCGACGATGCCCTTGCCGCCCATCTCCAGCTCACGGGCGAACTCGACGATCAGGATCGCGTTCTTGCATGCCAGGCCCATCAACACCACCAGGCCCACCTGCACGAACACGTTGTTGTCGCCGCCGGTCAGCCATACGCCGAACAGAGCCGACAGCAGGGTCATCGGCACGATCAGGATCACCGCCAGCGGCAGCGACCAGCTCTCGTAGAGCGCGGCCAGCACGAGGAAGGCCAGCATGATCGCCACCGGGAACACGATGAACGCGGCCTTGCCCTGGGTGGCCTGCTGGTAGCTCAGGTCGGTCCATTCGGTGGCCATGCCGACCGGCAGCACCTGCCCGGCGATCTCGGTCAGCTTGTTCATCGCTTCCGCCGAGGACAGCAGGCGCGGGTCGGCCTCGCCGGCCAGGTCCGCTGCCGGGTAGCCGTTGAAACGCAGCACCGGGTCCGGGCCGAACGTCTGCTTGATGGTCACCATCGAACCGATCGGCACCATCTCGCCGCGGTCGTTGCGGGTGCGCAGCTTGGCGATGTCCTCGACGCTCTCACGGAACGGGCCGTCCGCCTGGGCGATCACCTGCCAGGTGCGGCCGAACTGGTTGAAGTCGTTGACGTACGCCGAACCCAGGTAGGTCTGCAGCGTGTCGAACAGCTCTGTCAGCTGCACGCCCTGCGCCTTCGCTTTCACACGGTCCACTTCCGCATCCAGCTGCGGCACGTTGGCCTGGTAGCTGCTGATCGGGAAGGCCATGCCCGGGGTCTGTGCAACGGTCCCCTGCATCGCCTGCACGGCATTCTGCAGCGCGCCGTAACCCAGGTTGCCGCGGTCCTCGATGAACATCTGGTAGCCATTGCCGTTGCCCAGGCCCAGGATCGGCGGCGGCATCATCGCGAACGCGAAGCCCTCCTGCAGGCCTGCGATCTTCTGGTTGATCTCGGCGTTGATCTCCGCCGCCGTCCGGCCATGACGCTCGTTGAACGGCTTGAGCGGAATGAACGCCACACCGGTGTTCGGGGTGTTGGTGAACTGCAGCGCGTTCAGGCCCGGGAACGAAATGGTATGCGCCACGCCGTCGGTTTCCTGGGCGATCTTGGCGACCTTGCGCAGCATTTCATCGGTACGTGCGATCGACGAACCTTCCGGCAGCTTCACGCCCGCGATCAGGTACAGCTTGTCCTGGGTCGGGATGAAGCCCGGCGGCACCAGCTTGAAGATCACACCGGTACCGACCAGCAGGATCGCGTAGACCACGAACACAGCGCCGCGGCGGCCAAGGATGCGCGCCACGCCGCGCTCGTACTTCTCCGAGCTGGACTTGAAGAAGCGGTTGAACGGGCGGAACACCCAGCCGAACAGGCGATCGATCAGACGGCTCGGGCCATCCTTCGGAGCGCCATGGGCCTTCAGCAGGCGGGCGGCCAGGGCCGGCGACAGGGTCAGCGAGTTGATCGCCGAGATCACCGTGGAAATGGCGATGGTGACAGCGAACTGCTTGTAGAACTGACCGGTGACGCCCGACAGGAACGCCATCGGCACGAACACCGCGCACAGCACCAGTGCGATCGCAACGATCGGGCCGGACACCTCACGCATGGCCTGGTGGGCGGCTGCGGTCGGCGACAGACCTTCTTCGATGTTGCGTTCAACGTTCTCCACCACCACGATCGCGTCGTCGACCACGATGCCGATCGCCAGCACCAGGCCGAACAGGCTCAGCGTGTTGATCGAGAAGCCCAGTACGTACAGCGCTGCGAAGGTACCGACCACCGACACCGGAACCGCGATCAGCGGAATGATCGACGCGCGCCAGGTCTGCAGGAACAGGATCACCACCAGCACCACCAGGGCGATCGCTTCAAGCAGGGTCGAGACCACCGCCTTGATCGAATCACGCACGAAGATGGTGGTGTCGTACACCGCTTCGTACTTCACGTCGGCGGGCATGGTCTTCTGCATCTCGTCCATCGTGGCGATGACCTTGTCGCGAATCTCCAGTGCATTCGCACCGGGCGACTGGAAGATGCCGATACCCACCGCATTCTTGCCGTCGAGCTGCGAGCGCAGGGTGTAGTCGCCAGCGCCCAGTTCCAGGCGGGCAACGTCGGACAGGCGCACGATCTCGCCGTCGACACCGCTCTTGAGCACGATGTCGCCGAACTCCTGCTCGCTGCGCAGGCGGCCCTGGGCATTGATCAGGGTCAGGAACTGGCTGTTCGGCAGCGGCTCGGCGCCGAGCTGACCCGCAGAGACCTGCACGTTCTGCTCACGCATGGCACGCACCACGTCGCTGGCCGTCAGGCCGCGCGAAGCAACCTTGTCCGGGTCCAGCCATGCGCGCATGGCGTAGTCACCACCACCGAAGATCTGCGCGTCGCCCACGCCGGGAATGCGTGCCAGCGCGTCCTTGACGTGCAGGCGGGCGTAGTTGCGCAGGTACAGGGTGTCGTACTTGCCATTGGGCGACGTCAGATGCACGACCATCAGGAAGGTGGGCGACTGCTTCTGCGTGGTCACGCCCTGCCGGCGTACGTCCTCGGGCAGGCGTGCCTGCGCCTGCGCCACACGGTTCTGCACCTTCACCGCCGCCGCGTCCGGATCAGTGCCCGGGCGGAAGGTGACGGTCATCTGCAGCACGCCGTCGGAACCGGCGACCGACTTGAGGTACATCATGCCCTCGACGCCGTTGATCGCCTCTTCAAGCGGCGTGGCGACGGTTTCGGCGATGACCTTGGGATTGGCGCCCGGATAGACCGTGCGCACGACCACCGACGGCGGCACCACTTCCGGGTACTCGCTGATCGGCAGGATCGGAATCGTGATCAGGCCTGCGGCGAAGATCACGATCGACAGTACCGCCGCGAAGATCGGCCTGTCGATGAAGAAACGGGAAAAGTCCATGGAGGAATTCCTGGGAAATGCCGCCGGCGGGCAACAGCCACCCTGCCCCTCGCCGATATGACGAAGGCAGGGAAGGCCGCCGCTGGCGCCGGCAGCTAAGCGGAAACTCGGATCAGGAGACGGCGGATCAGCGGTTCAGCGCAGCAGTGGCATCACGGCCTGGTGCGGCGGCCGCAGCCGGCTGCATCGCCACCGCCTTGGCCTGCACCGGCATGCCCGGCATGAAGACCTTCTGCACGCCATCGATGATGACCTTGTCGCCTGCGGACAGGCCCTGCTCGACGATGCGCAGGCCTTCCGCCGTGCGGCCAAGGCGGATGTCGCGGCGCTGGGCCTTGCCATCCTTGTCGACCACGTACACGTACTTGCGGTCCTGGTCGGTCAGCACAGCCTTGTCGTCGATCAGCATCGCCTGGAACTGGCCACTGCCCAGCAGCTGCACACGGGCGAACAGCCCCGGGGTGAACTGCCGGTCGGCATTGTCCAGCAGCGCACGCACGCGGATGGTGCCGGTGCTGCGTGCGACCTGGTTGTCGAGGAAGTCGACCTTGCCCGAGTGCGGGTAGCCTTCTTCACCCGACAGGCCAACCTTCACCGGCAGGTCGCTGTCGCGCTCGCTCGGGCGCTCGCCCTTGCGTGCCATCTGCGCGTAACGCAGGAAAGTGCTTTCGTCGGCATCGAAGTAGACGAACACGGTGTCCAGCGAGACCACCGTGGTCAGCACGCTGGCGCTGTCGCCGGCGGTGACCAGGTTGCCCGCGGTGACCATCGCGCGACCGGCACGGCCGTCGATCGGCGCACGCACCTTGGTGAACTCCAGGTTGAGCCGGGCAGCATCCAGTGCCGCCTGCGCGGCCTGCACGGCTGCGCCGGACTGGTCTGCCGCAGCGCGACGCTGCTCGGCGGTCTCGGTGGAGATCGCCTGCTGCTCGGCCAAGCGCTTGGCCCGCTCCGATTCACTGCGGGCCAGGGTTGCCTGGGTGCGGGCGCGGGCCAGTTCAGCGGCGGCGCGATCGTACTCGGCCTGGTAGCTGCGCGCGTCGATGGTGAAGAGCACATCGCCCTTCTTCACTTCCTGGCCTTCGACGTAGTTGACCTTGTCGATGTAGCCGGACACGCGTGGACGCAGTTCAACGCTCTGCACCGCCTCGATGCGGCCGCTGAACTCGTCCCATTGGCTGATCTGCTTGACCAGCACCGGGGCTGCGCTGACCTGCGGCGGGGGCGGTGCACCGGCTTCTTCGGCATGGCCGCCACTGCAGGCAGCGAGCACCGCCGCGGCGAGGATCGACACGCCGACCATCGCAATGCGATGGCCGAAACGATGTGGGGTGGTTTTGGGGGAAGTCATGGCATGCATCCGTACGGAGGGGTGGTACAGCTAATGAGAATGGCTATCAGAAAGTGCGGCGTATGCTGCAACCTCAACCAAGGTCAAGGTCAAGCGACACCGACGGCGTCGCGCCACGGTGGTGGAACTTCCAGTCGCAGCAGGCCCCGCGGCAGTTCCGCATCGCTGCTGTCGCAGCGAACGATGGCGCGGTTGTCGCGGCAGCCATCAAGCAGCGACACCACGCGCCGGCCGACCAGCAGCGAGCTCGGCCACTCGATGCAGGCGTTGGCGGCGTTGGCCGGCGTACACACCGGGCTGCACACCTCCAGCATCTGCGCACGGACACCGACCGCCTGTGCTTCTTGGTGCACCACCTGCGCGTACATGCGCAGGGCGGCGGTGGTGATCGAGGTCTCGCCGTAGCCGGCCCAGGGCTTGAGACCGGCAGGGCTGCCGATCATCACGTAGCGCCGCGCATGCACGTTGTCACGCAGCAGCGGCAGCAGGTGGCGTACCGCATGCACATGGGGCATCAGGTCGGCCTGCAGTGCGCCGAGCAGTTCGTCGCCCTTGCGGTCCATCACCCGGCCACGGTTGTAAGGACCGCCCATGGCCGCGATCACCGCCGCCAGCGGCCGCGGGCGCTGCGCGACGCGCTCGGCCAGGACCTGCGCCGAACCGTCGTCTGCCAGTGAGCCCAGCATGGTCTGCAGGCCGGGCTCATCGGCGAACTGCGCTTCCAGCGACGCCAGCCGTCCTGGATCGCGGCCGACCACCAGCACCGGGCTGCCGGCTTCCAGCAGCGCACCGACCACGCCCTGGCCGACCGCACCGGTTCCGCCGAGGACCAGGACTTCGGGCATCAGAATCCCATTCACGGGACATTTCCTCCCAAATCCGGGATAGTCCCGATTCGGCGCAGTCGATCGCTCTTCTGCGGCGCCAAGCGGATGGCACCGCCACGCTGCTGCCGCATGGGCGCGGTAAACTCACGGAAATCCTTGTGCACCAAGGAACTCGGGCGGATCTCAACGGTCATCGCCAGATCCAGGGCGTTCTGGCCGGCATGCCGGAAACGGGCAAGAATGTTGCGCAGGCTCATGGCGGGGGGACTCCATTTCACGAATGGCGCCACGATAGACCTCAAACCTTTACTTGATTAGTCCTGATTAAGGGGAATAATCATCCCGTTCCCGGTCCAATCGATCTGTCACGATTGTCCCACCCCCGACGTCCAGGACTCCCGACCATGTCCCACGATCTCAATGAAACGCTGATCTTCGTCAAAGTGGTCGAGCAGGGCAGCTTCATCGCAGCTGCCAAAGCGCTCGGCCTGCCCAAGACCACTGTCAGCCGCAAGGTGCAGGAGCTGGAGACGCGGCTGGGCGCGCGCCTGCTGCACCGGACCACGCGCCGTCTTGGCCTGACCGAGGCGGGCTCGATCTACCACGAGCACTGCCAGCGCATCGCGCGCGAGCTGGAAGAAGCCGAGAGCGCGGTCAGCCAGTTGCAGTCCGGCCCGCGCGGCTGGCTGCGTTTCACTGTGCCTTACTCCATCGGCATCACCTGGATCGCGCCGTTGCTGGGCCAGTTCCATGCGCAGTACCCGGAAATCCGCCTGGACATGCACATGGGCAACGAGAAGCTCGACCTGATCGCCGGTGAAGCCGATCTGGCCCTGCGCGTCGGCGCCCTGCCCGATTCCAACCTGGTCGCACGCAAGCTCGGCAGCCTGCGCACGCAGGTGTTCGCCAGCCCAGCCTACATCGAGCGCTACGGCGAACCACTGCACCCGGAAGAGCTTCAGTTCCATCGCATCCTGGCCATGCGCAAGCCCTACCACACTGGCAATTCACCGCGCTTTACCTGGCAGCTGGGCGAGAACGGAGGGGAACTGCGTGACTTCCCGGTGACGCCGCTGATGACGGCCAACGACATGTCCGCGCTCAACGGCGCGCTGGTGTGCGGTGAAGGCCTGCTGCTGACCGGCGATGTGATGGCCAAGCCGTTCGTCGAGTCAGGCATGGTCCGTCGCGTGCTTGCCGGGTGGACAGGTCCGGAGGTGGATTTCAACGCGGTCTTTGCCGGCGGCCGCCTGGTCTCGCCGAAGGTGCGCGCATTCGTCGACTTCCTGGTGGAGAAGCTCAACTTCGACGCCAATTACATGCTGGCGCAGTGCCCTGGCGCGAAGCTGGCGCGGCAGCAGCAGGAGCAGGAAGATGCCGCGCTTGAGATCAGCGGCAAGCGGATCCTGGAGAAGGTGGCCGCGCCGGCGGCGTGAAGCGGGGCCTGCCCGGCGTCATGCGGTGCGCTGTTCCAGCAGATGCTCGATCAGTGCCCGCAGCTTCGGCTCGGCCTGGCGCCGGCTGGGGTAATACAGGAAGAACCCTGCGAACCACGGGCAGTACGGCTCCAGCACGCTGACCAGTTCGCCACGCTGCAGCCACGGGCGCCATGTGTCCTCCATGCCGAAGGCCAGCCCGGCGCCCGCCAATGCCAGGCGGGTCATCGTGGCCATGTCATTGCTGGTGATCTCCGGCTGCACATCGACGCTGAACTCGCGTCCGCGCTCTTCGAATTCCCAGCGATAGGGCGCCTTGCGTGGTGCGGCGCGCCAGCCGATGCAACGGTGCCCGGGCAGCTCGCGCGGGTGCCTGGGCATGCCGTGCTGCTGCCCATACCGCGGAGTGCACACCACCACCTGCCGCTGCCGGCCGGACACCGGAATCGCCACCATGTCCTGGGCGATCACCTCGCCCAGACGCACGCCCGCGTCGAAACCCGCCTCGACGATGTCGAACTCCTCATCGGTCACCGTGATGTCCAGCTGCAGCTCCGGGTGCCGGGCGGCGAAGCTGGCCAGCAGGGGACCGGCCAGGAAATGCTCGGCAATGGAGGACACGGCCAGGCGCAGCTGGCCCTTGAGGGTGCTGCCGCGACGTAGCGTGGACTCCACGGCGCTGCCCAGCTCAGCCAGGGCGGGTCTGACCGCCGCAAGCAGCGCCTGGCCGGCATCGGTGAGGTTGACGCTGCGGGTGGTGCGCAGCACCAGAGCGACACCGAGCGACTGTTCCAACCGGGCGATGGTCTGGCTGACGGCCGATCGGGTCACGCCCAGTTGCTGGGCCGCCGCGGTGAAGCTGCTGCAGTCGGCTACCCGCTGGAACACCGCGAGGGCATTGAGATCGACGGACATTGGTTAGCGGATCTATACAAGGTAGTCAGCAGTCGCCATCTTATCGCGACGAAGCAGGCCGTCTACCGTGACTGCACCGGGCACGACCCGGCATTTCCCCCTAGCCCTTCCGGAGACCTGCCATGAGCCATTCCCGAACCATCCTGATCACCGGTGCCTCCAGCGGCATCGGCGCCGGCATCGCCCGCTCGCTGGCGCAGCCCGGCGCGCGCCTGGTGCTGGGCGCGCGCCGCCTCGAACGGTTGCAGGCACTGGCGGATGAACTGCGCCAGCACGGCGCCGACGTACGCGTGCATGCGCTGGACGTGACACAGCGCGCGCAGGTCGAAGCGTTCGCCGCTTCGGCCCTGGAGCAGTTCGGCGCCCTCGATGTGATCGTCAACAATGCCGGTGTGATGCCCCTGTCGCCGATGGCATCGCTGAAGGTGGACGAATGGGACCGGATGATCGACGTCAACATCCGCGGTGTACTGCACGGGATCGCGGCCGTGTTGCCGCATATGTGCGCACGCGGCCGCGGACAGATCATCAACATCGCCTCCATCGGCGCGCTGTCGGTCGTACCGACCGCTGCGGTCTACTGCGCGACCAAGCATGCGGTGCGCGCGATCTCGGAGGGCCTGCGCCAGGAGCACCGCGAGCTGCGGGTCACCTGCATCCACCCCGGCGTGGTGGAAAGCGAGCTTGCGGACAGCATCACCGACCCGGTCGCCGCCGAAATGATGGTCGGCTATCGCGCCATCGCCCTGCAGCCGGATGCGATCGGGCGCGCGGTGCGGTTCGCCATCGAGCAGCCCGACGACGTGGACGTGAACGAGATCGTGGTACGGCCGACGGCCGCAGCATGACCCGGCCGTCGTTCCTGCGCTAGGCGCCGCGCATCTCGCCCAACGAAAATGCCGCCTGCAAGGGCGGCATTCCCGTTCCGGCTGCGCCGGACCTGCACGCACGCGCCGCGCGTTACTGCTGCAGCGGAATCACGCGGATTTCAACACGGCGGTTCTTGGCACGGCCGGCATCGGTGCTGTTGTCGGCAATCGGGTACGCCTTGCCGGCGCCCAGCGTTTCGATACGCACGCTCTGCACGCCCTGCCCGATCAGGTACTGGGCGACCGAATCGGCGCGCTCCTTGGACAGGCGGTTGTTGACCGCATCGCTGCCGATGCTGTCGGTATGGCCGACCACTTCGATCATGGTCTGGTTGTAATCACGCAGGGTGCCGGCCACGCCGTTGAGCGCGCCGTAGAACTGCGGCTTCAGTGCCGACTTGCCGAAATCGAAGGTGATGCCGTCGGGCAGGTTCAGCATGATGTTGTCGCCCTGGCGCTGCACATCGATGCCGGTGTTGGCAGTGCGCTCACGCAGCGCGCGTTCCTGGCGATCCTGGTACTGGCCCACGGCCGCGCCACTGAGCGCGCCGATGCCTGCACCGATCAGCGCGTGCTGGCGGCGCTCGGTCGCACTGTCGCCGCTGAGCAGGCCGGCGGCCACGCCAATGGCGGTACCGATCAGCGCGTTGCGACCGGTCCGGTTCTGCTGCTCGGTCGGGTTGCCGTACTGATCGCTCTGCACGTAGGAACCGCCGGTGGCGCAGGCCGACAGGACGGCCGCGCTCATCAGGGCCAGTGCGACATTGCGGGTGGTGTTGCGGATCATGATGGTCTCCTTGGTTTCCGGTCGGGCCGGCGGCTTGCGGGCCGCACAGAGGATAAACAGCAGGACGCGATGCCGGGATGATGAACACGCCGCTAGACAGGCCCTTGTTCAGCTAGCTGTCTGGAACCCCGCGACGGCGCTTTACCCCGCTCCCGACTGGCGGTAGGCGGCGAGCGCTGCATCCCGGCCGGCGGCCAGATCCACAAGAGGGCTGCGCGGATACTCCGGCGCGTGCTCGGCCAGCCACTGCGGATGCTGCCACGGCGCGAAGCGCGCCTTCACCGGCAGCGCCGCCAGTTCCGGTACCCAGCGGGTGATGTAGCGCGCCTGAGGATCGAACTTTTCGGCCTGGGTGACCGGATTGAACACGCGGAAGTAAGGCGCTGCATCCGCACCGGTACCGGCCACCCACTGCCAGCCCATCGTGTTGTTGGCCAGGTCGGCATCGACCAGTGTGTCCCAGAACCAGCGTGCGCCATGCAGCCAGTGCGCGCGCAGGTGCTTGCACAGGTAGCTGGCGACGATCATCCGCACCCGGTTGTGCATGTACCCGGTATGCCACAGCTCGCGCAGGCCGGCATCCACGATCGGTACGCCGGTGTTGCCGCGCTGCCAGTCCTGCAGCTGGCCGGCGCTGGGCGTGGCCCACGGAAAGCGGTCGAAGCGCGGGTTGAGGTTGCCGGTGGGGGTCTCTGGAAAGTGATGCAGCAGGTGGTAGGCGAAGTCACGCCAGCCCAGTTGCCGCAGGTAGCCGTCGATGTCGGCGTCGGTACCGGCGCTGCGCAGCCCTTCCAGCGCATGGGCGATGCGCCAGGGCGCGATCTCGCCGAAGTGCAGGTGCGGTGACAGCCGCGAGGTGCCGACCCGGTCCGGCAGGTCGCGCTGCGCGCGATAGCCTCGCAGCGCGCCGTCCTCGAACACCGAAAGCGCCTCCAGCGCGCCGGCCTCTCCCGGCTGCCAGTGCTCCCAGAAGCCCTCGTCCCAGCCGAGCGCCGGTGCCAGCCCGAGCGCCTGCAGCGACTCGCCTTCGACGGCATGCGTTGCCAGTGCCGAGGGCGCCGCCTGCAGCCCGGGCAGGCGCCAGTGACTGAGCACGTTGCGCCAGTAGGGGGTGAACACCTTGTACGGCTGCCCCTGCTGGGTGGCGATATCCCACGGCTCGAACAGCAGACTGCCGTTGCAGCTCTGCGCATCGATGCCCTGCTCGCGCAGCGTGCGCTTGATGGAGGCATCACGTGGCTGGGTGGCGGGCTCGTACTTGCGGTTCCAGTACACCGCCGTGGCACCGGTCCGTGCGATCAGTGCCTGCAGCACCGGCAGGCTGTCGCCGATCTGCAGCACCAGGGAAGAACCGCGGCCACGCAGATCCGCATCCAGCGCGGCAAGCGAGCGATGACGCCACGCGTTGGATGCCGCTCCCGGCGCCCACTCGCCTTCTTCGTGCGGCGCGTGGATGTAAACAGGGACCACATCGTGCCCCGCATCCAGTGCGGCCTGCAGGGCCGGATTGTCCTGCAGCCGCAGGTCGCGACGGAACCAGACCAACGCTACCGACACGTGCACCGCCTTTGCTGTGGAAGGCGGCCATGATAGCCAGCACAGGTGAAGACCGCGCAGGGGTGCAACGCCGTCCGCAGCCGGACTACTTCCCGGCGTCGAAACGCTGCATGGCTTCGCGGATCAGCGTACGCGCCTCGGCCGCGTTGCCCCAGCCCTGCAGCTGCACCGGGTTGCGTCCAGCTGGCAGATCCTTGTACACGCGGAAGAACGCCTCGATGCGCTGCCGCTCGATCTCCGGCAGATCGGCCAGATCGCGGACGCCTGCATAGCTCGGATCAACCTTGTCGGTCGGCACGCCGATGACCTTCTCGTCATGTTCGCCGCCATCGATCATCTTCAGATAGCCGATCGGGCGGAAGCGGATGATCACGCCGGGGTGCAGGGGTTCACGGGTCAGCACCAGCGCGTCCAACGGATCGTTGTCGCCCGCCAGCGTGCGCGGCATCGAACCATAGTTGGCCGGATAGGCCACCGGCATCGACTGGAAGCGGTCGACGTGGACCAGCCCGTCGTCCTTGATCTCATACTTGGTGAAGCTGCCAGCGGGAATTTCCACGGCCAGGTTCACCTCCTGCGGTGCCTGCTGCGGCTGGGCCGCCAGGAACGGATGCAGCACCGCATCAGCGGCGGCCACCGCACCGGCCAGCAACAGCAGAGCGGCACCGATGGCAGCAAGAGGAACGATGCGTCGGGGCATGGTCATCGGCGTCTCCTTATTCCCAGCAACGGTCGGCGCGACCCTTGGCAGTCTGCGCGCGCGGGCAGTCGCGTGGCGTGATGCGGCCTTCGGTCAGCTCCGTGCGCTGCTTGCCCCCGCTGGCGTCGCGGTGCAGCTCGAAAGCATCGTACAGCTGCCCGGTCACCGTGCGCGCCTCATAGCGCAGGCGCTGCGGATCGATGCGCAGCACCTGGAACAGCTGGGTGTCCTCGGCCACCGGGGCCATCGTCCTTCGGGCTTCATCGGAAAGACGGTACTGCTTCGGTCCCGCCACGGTCACCACGTACTGCGGTGTGGCGGACTGTCCTTCGCCACGGCGGCCATAGGTGTGGTCGTGCCCCTGCAGCACCAGATCCACCTGGTGACGACGCACCACCGGCAGCAGCACGTCACGCAATGCGGCGTTCTCGCGGCCTTCGCGCGGCGAGTAGAAGGGCTGGTGCAGCATTACGATGGTCCACGGCTGCGGATTGCCGGACAGCACCTTGTCCAGCCAGTGTGCCTGGGCCTGGGCGGTGCCGAGATCGAGTGCCGAGGTTCCATCAAGCACCGCCACGCGCACGCCCTGCGCATCGAACCAGTAGCTGGTCTGCTGCGCGGCAGCGGCGCCATTGCCCGGCAGTGCGAAGGTCACCGGCCAGTGCCGGCCCAGCACACGGCGTTCCTGCGGAGTGTCCTCGAACTCCTCGAAATACTCGTGATTGCCGATGGCAGGCGCCACCAGTGTTTCCTGCGCCAGCCAGCCGGTGGCGGCGAACCATTCGCCCCATTCACTGTCGTCCACACCGTCGCCGCCGCTGACCAGGTCACCTGCGAACAGGCTCAGGCGAGCGTCCGGTGCCGCCTTCTGCGCGGCCCGGACCACGCGGCTGACGTGACTGAGATTCTTGTTCTGGGTATCGCCGAAGTACAGCAGCGTCAGCGGCTGCCCGGCGGTGGCCAGCGTGTGCAGCTGGTTCCATGCACTCCAGCCTGCCCTGCCCTGCACACGGTAGATGTATGCGGTATCCGGCTGCAGGCCATCGATGTCAACGCGGTGATGGTGCGACAGGCCGTTCTCGGTCTGCAGCGCCCGCGTGGTCGCGCGCAGCGCGCGAATGCCTTCGATGGCCGGCGAATCGCCGGCACGCGCGATCTCCAGCAGTGGCGCCTGTACGCTGCCATCCGTGCGCCAGGCCACGGCGAATCCGTGGCTGGGGTCGGCCGAGGGCGAGGCAACGATACGATCCGGCAGTGGCGATGCCGCATAGTGGCGGCTGCCCGCAGGCACCTGCGTGTTGGGTTCGACCGCCGCGGTGACCAGCAGAGGCAGGGCCAGCAGCAGGCTGGCGACGAACGCGCGCGTGCTGTGCCGCCTCATGCGCCACACTCCAGCGGCAGCGCCAGCTGCCTGGCAATGCTTTCCCAGTCAAAGGCGACCACGCCCTGATCGTCATGCACCGCATACAGCGCACCGTGCGGGAAACGCGTGCTGGGCTGCTGCATCAGCCAGATGCCATCGGTGTTGGCCACGGTATTGCCCTGGAAGGCACCGACCGGCTTCAGCGTGTGCCGATCGAACAGATGGAACACGCTGCGCTGCTTGCCCTGCTCGGTGGTGATCCACCAGCCGTCCTTGCCGCAGGTCCGCAGGGTCACCCCTTCGGCCTGCGCCTTGAACACGTCACGGCCGAAGGTGGTGCCGGTGAAGCGGCCTGCCAGCGTATAGACCTTGAACTCGCTGGCGTAGCTCTCATCCTCTTCGGCAATCAGCAGACGGTCGTTGTCCGGATCGCCCCAGATCGATTCGACCACGCGCAGCGCACCGGCCTCACTGGTGTCGCCGATGTCGGCGATGCGCTTCGCGTCGATCTTCGCGCCGTCGCGGGAAACGTGGTACTGGCGCACGCGCTTGTCCAGTTCCGCCAGCGGCGGCAGGATGTCGCGGCCCTGTGCGTCCTCGCCGTTGTCCCAGGAGTCCGTGACGTAGACGCTGTAGCCGTCCGCCCTGCGATCGACCCACAGCCCATAGGGCTTGCGCAGATCTTCGGCAGCGAACGTCGCCAGTGGTATGAAGTCCGGCAGGGACAGGACCTGGACCCGGTGATTGTCGCGTTCCACGATCCACAGCAGGTCGTCGGTCACGGCGATGCCATTGGGGCGATCGAACTGTCCCAGGCCGGTACCGGTGGCACCGACGTTGCGCAGGTGACGGCCGGTGCTGCCGTCATACACCACCAGTTTGTCGGTGGCCTTGGCGGTGGCGATCAGCCAGATCTGCCCGTCCGGCGTGCGCCAGGTTGCGGGCGAATCGATGTTGTCGGCGGGCGTGAGTGGCGAGACGAACGCCTCGGCAACGGTGGCCACCGTGCGCGCCGGAGGCGTCGGCGACGCCGCATGTGCTGCCGGCGCACGGTCGGCCGCTGGCGTGCAGCCCACGACCAGCGCGGTTGCGATCGCTGCCACGAGCCCCGGAATGTGCCGCCCCATCACAGCGCCACCTTCAGGCCCAGCGCGTAGGTGCGGCCATATTCTTCCATCTGCAGCGTGCGCGAGCGCGTGCCCTGGTACAGCTCCAACGGCTTGTCCAGCAGGTTCTGCGCCTCGAAGTACAGGCTGACGCGCGGGCTGAACCGATAATCCAGCGAGAAGTCGAGCTGCGTGTTGGGTGCCACGTAGATGTCGAATGCACGGCCCTTGCCGATGCTGTCCAGATATTCGCTGCGGTACACCGCAGCCAGGCGGGTGCTCAGGCCATATTTCTCGTAGCCGACATGCGCGCTGTACACGTGCTTGGAGGCACGCGGCAGCGTGAAGTCCTCGCCGGCACGGTCCGCGATGCCGGCATCGAATTCGGTATCCAGCCAGGTGCCGCTGGCCCCGACCAGAAGACCGTCAAAGCCTGCCGGCAGGAAGGCCAGCTGCTGCTGCCAGTTGAACTCGGCGCCGCGTACCGTGGCCTTGCGGCCATTGATCGGCTGCGTCACGTCGAAGCCGTCGTAGTCCGGATCGTTGGTACGCACGGTTTCCACGATATAGCCGTCGATGGACTTGTGGAACAGGCCAAGCGAAACGATGCCGGTGCTGCCGATGTACTTTTCCACCGACAGGTCGATGTTCTTCGACTCGTACGGATCCAGCTCGGGATTGCCCAGCCGCACTTCCTCGTCGCCGCGGCTGTAGCCCACACGGGGCGAAACGTCGCCGAAGGACGGGCGCGAGACGGTCTTGTTGGCCGAGGCGCGCAGCACCCAGTCATCGGCTGCGTCGTAGCGCAGATGCAGGCCCGGCAGCACATTGGTGTAGCTGTTGTTGGCCACGCGCGGGGTGACGGTGAAGCTGCGCCCGTTGGCCGCCACCTCGACCTGGTTGCCCACCGCCTTGAAACGGGTATTCTCCACGCGTGCGCCGCCGATGATGCGCAGCGCGCCGATATCCCAGGTCCCCATCGCATAGCTGGCGAAGATGTCTTCGCTGGCCACATAGTCCTCTTCCAGCGATGCCAGGGCATTGGCGCCGGCATCCTGCGGCCGGGCGCTGTACTGGCTGCCATTGGCCGCCCAGTACGCCCGCATCGCCGCCGAATCCATGCCATCGCCCAGGTTGCCATGGCGATGCTCGGGGGCCGACGTGGTCCAGCTCGACAGTGCCACCTTCGGGCCCACCCGCAGCTCACGCTCGTCGGTATTGACATCGCGGTCGCGCCAGCGGCCCAGCAGGCCGAACTTCAGGCTGCTGCTGTCGCCGTCGAAGCGTACGTTGACCTGCGCGCTGTGCTCCTTGTCGTTGACCTGCTTGGGCGAAAGCACGATGCGGTCGAAGGCGTAGTTGCCGTTGTCCAGCCACTGCGGGTTGTCGAAACTGTAGGTCGGCAGCCGGCTGCGCTGGTCCAGGGTGCCGTTGAAGTCATCACCATCCAGTGTGAACCGCGCCTCCATCTCGTCGTTCACCCGCTCCTCGGTGCGGGTGTAGCCGATACGGTAATCGACCACCGCGCGGGTCAGCCGGTTCTCGCCACCGAGGCTTGCTGCGAAGGTGTTCTCCTTCTTGGTGCGGTAACGCATGCGCTTGTCGATCGCATCGCCCGGCATGTCATCCAGCCGGTACTGGTCGGTGCCGGTGCGCACCATGTCGGCATCGTCGAAATTGAAGATCACCCGCTGGCGGGTCTCGGCATCGTCGAACTGGCTGTACAACGTGCGCAGGTAGTACTTGCTGTCTTCATTCGGGCGCCAGTCCAGGTTGAGGTTGGCGCCGATGCGCTTGCGCTCGATCTCGTACTTGCGGTGCTGCAGGTTGATCGCGGTGACATCCCCCGGTGCAGCATCATCCTCGCCGTCGTACTCCACTTCGGTGTTGTCCGATTCAAACCTGCGCTTCTGGTAGTTCACGCCCAGCGCGATGCCGAACGTATCGGCGAACACTTCGCTGTAGTTGAAGGCGGCCTTCGGGCTGGTTTCGCCCGAGAGCTGCTGGTGGCTGCCCTCGATCTTGGCACGCAGGCTGCGCCCGTCGCGATCGAATGCCGAGGCCGATTCGACCAGGACCGCACCGCCGATCGCGTCGCCGGGCATGTCCGGCGTTGGCGACTTGACCACGCGCAGCCGCTCGGTGGAGTCGGAGGGAATGACATCCAGCGGTGCAGCGCGGCTGGAGTCCTCCGGCGTACCCACGGCGATTCCATCGACGCTGACGCTGTTGAGGTTGGCGTCCAGGCCCCGGATGACCACGAAACGGCCTTCGCCCTGGTCGCGGGTGACACTGATGCCCGGTAGACGCTGCAGCGATTCGGCCACGTTCTTGTCCGGATACTGGCCAAGGGCGTCGGAAGACACGGCGTCTTCGATCGCGTCGCTGCTGCGCTTCAGATCGACCGCGCGGATCTGCGATTCGAGCTGCGCACGCACCTCGACGCGGTCCAGGTCGATCGCATCGACCGCCGCTGCCCCCGTGGCGGCGACCGTCTGCTGCGCGGCGGCCTGCAGCGGAGCGCTGGCCCCCATCGCCAGGGTCAGCGTGATGGCAACGGCCAACGGAGTCTTGATATGCACTGGGAATCCCCATTCCTGTTAAGAATGGGTCTGGACGGTATGTCCGCAAGGTTGCATGGCCATGACAGACGCCCTCGATCCGCGCCCTCTGGCTGCGCTCCGTTTGGGGTTCCGTACCCCGATCCGGCAGAATGATCGCCTCTCCCTTCCCCCCTTTCCGACCATGAAGATCGTCGAAGTGCGCCACCCGCTGGTGCAGCACAAGATCGGCCTGATGCGCAACGCCGCGCTCAGCACCAAGGATTTCCGCGAACTGGCCAACGAGCTGGGCACGCTGCTGGCCTATGAGGCCACCGCTGACCTGGACACCGAGCCGCACACCCTGCCCGGCTGGGCCGGTCCGGTGACCGTGCAGCGCATCGCTGGCGCCAAGATCACCGTAGTGCCGATCCTGCGGGCCGGCCTGGGCATGCTCAGCGGCGTACTGTCGCTGATCCCTGCCGCCCGCGTGAGTGTGGTCGGCCTGCAGCGCGATGAGGAAACCCTGCAGCCGGTGCCGTACTTCGAGCGCCTCACCGGGCGCCTGGAAGAGCGCGATGCGTTGATCCTGGACCCGATGCTGGCCACGGGCGGCACCCTGATCGCCACCATCGACATGCTCAAGCGGGCCGGTGCGCGACGCATCAAGGGCATTTTCCTGGTCGCCGCTCCGGAGGGCATCGACGCGGTCAAGGCAGCGCATCCGGATGTGGAGATCTACACGGCGGCAATCGACGCCCAGCTCAACGAAAAGGGCTACATCCTGCCGGGCCTCGGCGACGCGGGCGACCGCATCTTCGGCACCCGCGTCGGCTGACCGGTGCGCCGGGGTCAGATCCCTTTCGCAGAAAGGGCTCCGACCCCGGCACTCACCCCAGTGCGCGCGCCTTCAGTTCACCCTGCTCGTGCAGGGTCACGAAACGCCCCTTGTCGTCGCGACCCAGCTGGGCCAGTGCGACCTGCGGGTCGTGGGTAAAGAACAGATGCACGTTGCGCGCCAGCTTGTCCTCCAGGAACTGCCGCTTCTCGTCGATCAGCAGTTCCGCATTGCGGTCATATCCCATGGTGATCGGCACGTGCACCCACGAGCGCCCCGGAATCAGGTCAGCGCAGAACACCACGCCACCGCGCGCGACCTCGCCTGCATGCCCATGGCCGACGATCTCGGCCAGCATCAGCCCCGGCGTATGACCATCGCTGTAGCTGAAACGCACGCTGCTCCCCAGCGCCCGGGAGAACTCGCCGTCGACCACTTCCAGGCGCCCACTGGCCTGCAGCAGCCCGGGCAGCTCCGGGATGAAACTGGCGCGGTCGCGCGGGTGCGGCTGAAGTGCGCGCTGCCAGTGCTGTGCACCGACCACATAGGTGGCATTGGGAAACAGCAGTTCGGGCTCGCGCCCCTCGCTCCATGCTGCCAGCAGGCCGCCGGCGTGGTCGAAGTGCAGGTGGCTGAGGACCACCACGTCGATGTCCTCGTGTTCGAAGCCCGCCTCACGCAGCGAATCGATCAGCACGTGCTGGCTTTCCTGCACGCCATAGCGCTCGCGCATGCGCGGATCGAAGAACGCGCCGATGCCGGTTTCAAACAGGACCGTCTTGCCTTCCAGCGGGCTGGCCAACAGCGCGCGGCATGCCAGCTCGATACGGTTCAGCTCATCCGGTGCCGCCCATTTTTCCCACAACGCACGGGGTGCGTTGCCGAACATCGCACCGCCGTCGAGGCGCTGCGAGTTACCACGAATCGACCAGAGTTTCATGCGCCGATTATCGTCGGCAGGCCGTTAAATAATCGCTAGAACGAAACTGCAGCGCCCTGCCGTTGCGGGCAGGGCGCTGCGGCTCACCGTCGGCCGGATGGGACCCGGCGAGCCCGGCCGTTACCTGCCGGGCACCACCTGGGCGCTGCCGACCGGGTTGCGCGGATCGCTGCCGCCGAACAACCGGTTGCTCCTGCGATCCCATTCCACCGTCTGCAGATTGCCCCAGACGTGGCTGGAGCCGCGGCCACCGGCGGCGACATTCCCCGGCAGATCGATCTTGTGGCCCATCGCCTGCAGTTGCTTCACGGTGGCCGCGTCGAACGCGTTGTCTTCGGCCTCGATCAGGTCCGGCAGCCACTGGTGGTGGTAGCGCGGCAGCGCCGCGACCTGCTGCGCGTCCAGGCCGGCGTCGTAACCAAGGATGCCCAGCAGCACCATGGTGATGATGCGGCTGCCGCCGGGGGTGCCCAGCACCACGACCTTGTCGTCGTTCTCCATGAAGGTCGGCGTCATCGAGCTGAGCATGCGCTTGCCCGGCTTCGGTGCGTTGGCCTCGTAGCCCATCACGCCGAACGCATTGGGCGTGCCCGGCTTCAGCGCGAAATCGTCCATCTCGTTGTTCAGCAGCACACCGGTGCCCTTGGGTATCAGGCCCGAGCCATACAGCAGGTTGACGGTCTGGGTGGCGCCGACGCGGTTGCCATCACGGTCGATGATCGAGAAATGGGTGGTCTCGTCGTCCTCCAGTGGCGTCGGATTGCCCGACAGCAGGTCGCTGGGCGTGGCCTTCTCCGGATGGATGGTGGCACGCAGGCCCTGCGCGTAATCCTTGCTGGTCAGCACTTTCTGCGGGATCTGCACGAAGTCCGGATCGCCCAGGAAGAACGTGCGGTCGCGGTAAGCGCGCCGCATCGATTCGACTACCAGATGGGCGCGGTGCGCCGGATCCATCTGCTTGATGTCCCAGCCTTCGAGGATCTGCAGCATGCTGGCCAGGGCGATGCCACCGGACGACGGCGGCGGCGCCGTGGTGATCTTCCAGCCGTTGTAGTCGAAGACGATCGGCTCGCGCTGCTTCACCCGGTAGCCGGCCAGCTCCTCGGCGGTCCAGCGGCCACCGGCCTGCTTCACCCCGGCCAGCAGCAGCTTGCCGGTCTGGCCCTTGTAGAAGCCATCGAAGCCACCCGCCGCCAGCCGCTCCAGCGTCTGCGCCAGTTCCGGCTGCCGGAACACATCACCGGTGGCGATCGGCCTGCCGTTGCGCAGGTACACCTCGCGGGTCCCGGGGTAACGCTCCATCACCTCGCGGCGCGAGGCATAGCCCTTGGCCATCCGCTCGTACACCGGGAAGCCGTCGCGGGCGATGCGGATGGCCGGTTGCAGCGAAACCGCCAGGGGCAGCCTGCCGTGCCGGGCCGAAAGCTCCACCAGCGCCGCAGGCAGGCCGGGGATACCCGCCGACCAGGCGCCGTTGACCGAGCGGTCGCGGTCCAGGTTGCCCTTCCCGTCGAGGAAGGCCTGCGGCGTGGCAGCAGCCGGCGCGGTCTCGCGCGCATCCAGCATCACGTCCTTGCCGGTGGCCGCATCATGCAGCAGGAAGAAGCCGCCACCGCCCAGGCCGGAACTGATCGGCTCGACCACCGCCAGCGTCGAGGACACCGCCACCGCGGCGTCGAACGCGTTGCCTCCCTGCGCAAGGATGTCGACGCCGGCCTGGGTGGCCAGCGCGTGGCCGCTGGCAATGGCAGCGCCATCGGGACGTTCGGCACGGGCCGGCGCATCGGCCCAGGCAAGCGGGCTCAGCAACAGGCCGAGCAGCAACACGGGACGGGCGAGCAGCGTCTTCATTCGGATGGGGGCTCCGCGTAGAGTTCGGGATGATCGTGCTGCAGCCGGCGCAGTTTGGCCAGCAGCTGGTCTTCCGTTTCCACGATCTCCGGGTCCGGATCGATGCATTCGACCGGGCAGACGACCACGCACTGTGGCTCGTCGAAATGGCCCACGCACTCGGTACAACGGGCGGGGTCGATCACGTAGATGGTTTCACCCATCGCAATGGCCTGGTTCGGGCAGGCCGGCTCGCAGACGTCGCAGTTGACGCAGAGCTCATTGATTTTCAGCGACATGGCGATACTCCTCGCCCGCGCCTTGGGACAAAGGACCGGCCAGCGCGGGCGCGCGGGCCGGTCAGGTCATCGGTGGCGCCCGCTACAGGCGCCACCCGGGCCACGTTGCAACGTGGCCGCCACGGCTCGGTCTTACTTGGCTTCGACGAAAATGTACTCGGCACCGGTCGGCTGCACGGCCGCCTGCACGCGGGCGTTGTCGGCCGACTGGCCGATGAAGACGACGCGCACGCCCTTCATCGAATCCGGCGACACGTCCTTGAACACGGCCTGGATCATGTCCGCCATCTTGCCCGAGGCCGACGAACCGAAGGCCAGCATGTTGCCCGGCTGCACGCCACGGGCCACGGCCTGGGTCGCGCTCTCGGTCTGGCGCTCGTACTTGGCCTGGAAGTCCGGGTCCGATTCCGGCGAGAGGTAGTACAGGAACGGGCTGTTGGAGATGTTGCCCATGTTCTGGATGGCGACTTCCTGCAGGTACTTCTTCCAGCCTGCGTCGTCGTCCTTGGACGGGGCGACCAGCGCCTGCTTGGCTTCGTCGACCGGAGCGGCCTCTTCCTTCTTGCAGGCGGTGAAGGCCAGGGCCAACGAGGCGATCAGCATCGCGCGCATGGTGGTGTTCATGGTTTCCTCCCGGAATGGTGCGTGGTGTTGTACGTAAGGGGTGCGGGTACGGCGGGGCTTATGACTGGGTCGATTTCGCCTCGCGGACCCTGCGCAGGGCTTCAAGCACCGCGGCCGGCACGAAGCCGGACACGTCGCCGCCCAGGCGCGCGATCTCGCGGACCAGCGAAGACGAAATGAAGCTGTGCTGCTCGGCCGGCGTCAGGAACAGGGTCTCGACTTCCGGGATCAGATGGCGGTTCATGCTCGCCATCTGGAACTCGTATTCAAAGTCCGACACCGCGCGCAGGCCGCGCAGCAGGACCCCGCCCTGGACGGAGCGTACGAAATGGGCCAGCAGGGTATCGAACCCGCAGACCTCGACGTTGCCATGGTGGCCCAGGGCATCCCGGGCCAGCTGCACGCGCAGTTCCAGCGGCAGGGTCGGCCCCTTGGACGGGCTCTGCGCCACGCCGACCACGACCTTTTCAAACAGCGGCGCGGCCCGGTTCACCAGGTCGATATGACCGTTGGTGATCGGATCGAACGTGCCGGGGTAGACGGCAATGCGGCGGTTGGCCACGGTCATGGGCGGTTGCAGATGTTCAGATGAAGTCAAAGTGTAGCAGCGGCGCGGCGGTACAGGGCAAAGCGCACCTCACGGGTGCCGCCCTCGCGGTGCAGCAGCCAGTCCGGCGGCAGCACCGGGACGTGACCGGCCGGCGACTCCAGGTAGAGCCAGGCGTCGGCTGCCAGATGGCGCGGCAGCTGGGCCAGCACATCCTGCCAGAGGCCATCGGCGAACGGCGGGTCGATGAACACCAGATCCGCCTGCTGCGCGGGCGCGCCCTGCAGCCAGCGCAGGGCATCGGCCTGGACCACGGTGATCTGCGCGCTGGCCTGCAGCTTGGCGACGGCGGCCGACAGATTGCGGCCGAGCTGGGCATCGCGCTCGACCAAGGTGGCGTGAGCGGCACCGCGCGAGACGGCTTCCAGGCCCAGCGCGCCGCTGCCGGCAAACAGGTCCAGCACGCGGGCCCCGGCCAGTCGGGGCATCAGCCAGTTGAACAGGGTCTCGCGCACACGGTCACTGCTGGGCCGCAGGCCCGGCAGGTTGGGCACCGGCAGGCGGGTATTGCGCCAGCGCCCGCCGATGATGCGGACCTGGCCGTCATTGCCTCCACGGCCGCTCATCGGCGCCACCTGCGGGGGGTGTTCGAGAATTTCAGCATGAGCGGGATTGTAGTTCGGCCGGGCGGCGCCCGGCACCCGCAGAAGCCAGAGCAACGGCTGGAGCAACGGCAAAGGCTGGTTTCCTGGGGGTTGGCGGGGTGGGTCAGGTTGTGGGGGACGCCGTGAACCCATCCCTGGGGGCTTGGCCGCGGCATCCATGCCGCGGACACCCCCACGACCTGATCCACCCCGCCTTCGACCGTTTCCTGCGATCTGTCGGAACGGCTCTTGGGGTCAGATCCGTTTTCCTGTGGAAAACGGATCTGACCCTGGCTTGGATCTCGAGATCTGAGAGATTTCATCCACGCACGGCGTGGATCTACTGGCCACCGGCCAACTGTCGAAGGCGGGGCACTGTGGGTTCGCGGGGTGTGAGCCGCATGGATGCGGCGACCAAGCCTCCATGGACGGATTCACGGCGCCCCCGCGAACCCACAGTGCCCCGCCATCCCACGGAGTGCCCGCTCTTGCTTTGGCTCTGGCCTCTGCGGGTGCAGGGCGCCGCCCTGCCCGATCAACCCCCTTGATTTCGGGACAATCACCCCTACCCCTTGGCGAGGCCGCACGCGCTGGCGCGGCATTGCACACGGAGCCCTATCGATGACCGAGACGACCCAGACCGAAACCCTTGGCTTCCAGACCGAAGTCAAGCAGCTGCTGCAGTTGATGATCCACTCGCTGTACTCCAACAAGGAGATCTTCCTGCGCGAGCTGGTGTCCAATGCCGCCGACGCGGCCGACAAGCTGCGCTTCGAGGCGCTGACCCAGCCGTCCCTGCTGGAAGACGACAGCGACCTGCGCGTGCGCGTCAGTTTCGACCCGGCCGCCCACACCATCACCATCGAGGACAACGGCATCGGCATGAGCCGCGCCGAGGCCATCGCCCACCTCGGCACCATTGCCAAGTCCGGTACCGGCGACTTCCTGCGCCAGCTGTCCGGCGACCAGAAGAAGGACTCGCAGCTGATCGGCCAGTTCGGTGTCGGCTTCTACAGCGCGTTCATCGTCGCCGACGAAGTCGAAGTCACCTCGCGGCGGGCCGGCCTGGCCAGCAGCGAAGGCGTGCGCTGGACCTCGCGCGGCGAAGGCGACTTCGACGTCGCGACCCTCGACAAGCCCGAGCGCGGCACCCGCATCGTGCTGCACCTGAAGGACGGCGAACACGACTTTGCCGATGGCTGGCGCCTGCGCAGCATCCTCAAGAAGTACTCCGACCACATCGGCCTGCCGATCCAGATGCCGAAGGAAGGGGGTGAAGAGGGCGCGGCGGTCGAATGGGAAACCGTCAACCGTGCCAGCGCGCTGTGGACCCGTCCGCGCACCGAGATCAGCGACGCCGAGTACAGCGAGTTCTACAAGCACGTGGCACACGACCACAGCGATCCGCTGGCGTGGAGCCACAACAAGGTCGAAGGCAAGCTGGAGTACACCTCGCTGCTGTACGTGCCGGGCCGTGCACCATTCGATCTGTATCACCGCGATGCGCCCAAGGGCCTGAAGCTGTATGTCCAGCGCGTGTTCGTGATGGACCAGGCCGAGCAGTTCCTGCCGCTGTACCTGCGCTTCATCAAGGGCGTGGTCGATTCCAACGACCTGTCGCTGAACGTCTCGCGCGAGATCCTGCAGTCCGGCCCGGTCATCGATTCGATGAAGGCCGCGCTGACCAAGCGCTCGCTGGACATGCTGGAGAAGCTGGCAACCGACAAGCCCGAGCAGTACGCCACGTTCTGGAAGGAGTTCGGCCAGGTGCTGAAGGAAGGACCGGCCGAGGACTACAACAACCGCGAGAAGGTGGCCGGCCTGCTGCGCTTCGCCTCCACCCGTGGCGAGGGCGATGCCCAGACCGTCTCGCTGGCCGACTACATCGGTCGCATGGCCGAAGGCCAGGACAAGATCTACTACCTGACCGGCGAGAGCTACAGCCAGGTCCGCAACAGCCCGCACCTGGAAGTGTTCCGCAAGAAGGGCGTGGAAGTGCTGCTGCTGACCGACCGCATCGACGAATGGCTGATGGGTTACCTGACCGACTTCGACGGCAAGGGCTTTGTCGACATCGCCCGTGGCGACCTCGACCTCGGCGCGCTGGAGACCGAGTCGGACAAGCAGGAACAGGAAGCGGCGGCCAAGGACAAGCAGGCCCTGATCGAGCGGCTGAAGGCGGTGCTTGGCGACGACGTGGCCGAAGTCCGCGTGTCGCACCGGCTGACCGATTCGCCAGCGGTGCTGGCCATCGGCGAACAGGATCTGGGGCTGCAGATGCGCCAGATCCTGGAAGCCAGCGGCCAGAAGGTGCCTGACAGCAAGCCGGTGCTGGAGATCAATCCGGGGCACCCGTTGATCGCCAAGCTCGATGGCGAGGCCGATGGTGATCGTTTCGATGATCTCGGCCGCGTGCTGTTCGACCAGGCCGCGCTCGCGGCCGGCGACAGCCTGAAGGACCCGGGCGCCTACGTTGCGCGCCTGAACAAGCTGCTGCTGGAACTGTCGGCCTGACACGCTGGGTGGTCGCCGGGCATGGCCCGGCGCTGCCAGGCGCTGGCTGGCATCTGCCAGGCCGGGCTGCTCAGGCCCGGCGATCCAGCAGCGACCCCAGCATCTGGTCCTGGCGGCGGACCAGCGAAGCGTTGGCGGCGAAGGCCACCACCTCCGCGTTTGCCGCCAGCAGATCAGCCAGCGGCGCGGCGGGATCGGCGCCGGCAGCGGTCACCCGGGTCTGCACCCCACCCTGCTCCACCGCCGCGCGCTGCACCTGCAGGCGCGGTGCATCGGCTGTCGCCAGGTTGGCCACGTTGTGCGCGGCCACCTGCACGCCTTGCCCTGCGGCCCGCATGCCGCTCCAGGCCGTTGCCATCACGTTGTCCATGGCGGTCTCCAGGCCACTCGGTGCAGCCCTCCGAAGCCATTAGCGGCTGCCCGGCCGCGACCTTGAGTCCACATCGGGCAGACGGGCCCGGGTGGTAGCATATCCCTCTGATTTCAGCGCCTTTTGCCAATGCTCAGTTTTTTCCGCCGCAAGAAGCCCCAGGACGCCGCCACACCGGACGCGCCCAAGACCCAGCACTACTCGGCTGAAGAGCTGGCGGCGGCATTCCCGTCGGCCGCGCCCGTCGAGGACACCACGGTCGTAGCCGACGCCCCGCCAGCCGTGGCTCCAGCTGAGGCGGTGCCCGTCCCGGCGCCGCCCGCCGCTGCCCCGGCGTCCCCGCCGGCGCCGGCAGCGACCGAACGCGTCCTGGCACCGGAAGACTTCGAGGCCGAGGCACGTGCCGCCGCAGCCGTGCTCGCCCCGCTGGCTCCGGTGATCCCCGCACAGCAGCCCTCCGCACCGGCCGCCGACCTGCCGGTGCTGGTGGATGCCGCACCGGCCCCCGCCGGCAAGTCCGGCTGGCGCGAACGCCTGCGCAACAGCGTCATCGCGCGCAGCTTTGGCGGCCTGTTCTCGCGCAATCCCAAGCTCGACGATGACCTGCTGGACGAACTGGAAACCGCGCTGATCACCGCCGATGTCGGCGTCGGTGCGACCACCGAGCTGGTCGAAGGCCTGCGCAGACGCATGAAGGCACGTGAGTTCGCCGATGCCAACGCACTGCTGGGCGCACTGCGTGCCGACCTGATCGCGATCCTGCAGCCGGTCGCCAGGCCACTGGTGATCGATCGCAACGCCAGGCCCTTCGTGGTGCTGACCGTTGGCGTCAACGGTGTCGGCAAGACCACCACCATCGGCAAGCTGGCCAAGCGCTTCAAGGACGACGGGCACAGCCTGATGCTGGCCGCCGGCGATACCTTCCGTGCCGCTGCCGTGGCCCAGCTGCAGGCCTGGGGCGAGCGCAACGGCGTGGCCGTGGTGGCCCAGGGCCAGAACGCCGACGCCGCCTCGGTGGCCTACGACGCGCTGCAGGCCGGCAAGGCGCGCGGCACGTCGGTGCTGATTGCCGATACCGCCGGCCGCCTGCATACCCAGTCCGGCCTGATGAACGAGCTGGGCAAGATCCGTCGTGTGCTCGGCAAGATCGATCCCGCTGCGCCGCACGAGGTGCTGATGGTGATCGACGGCACCACCGGCCAGAACGCGCTGTCGCAGCTGCGCCAGTTCAACGCCGCGGTGAACGTGACCGGCCTGGTGGTGACCAAGCTGGACGGCACCGCAAAGGGCGGCGTGGTGTTCGCACTGGCCCGCGAGTTCGGCATTCCGATCCGTTTCGCCGGCATCGGTGAGCGCCCGGAAGATCTGCGTGAATTCGATCCGGAAGCCTTCGTCGACGCGCTGCTGCCCGAAGCGCTTGGCAGTGCCTGAGGCCACCGTCGTGCCCGCGGGCGACCCGTTCGTCGCCCGCCTGCTGCACTGGTTCGACGACCACGGCCGCCACGACCTGCCCTGGCAGCATCCGCGCAGCCCCTATAGGGTCTGGTTGTCGGAGATCATGCTGCAGCAGACCCAGGTGGCCACGGTCATCCCCTACTTCCAGCGGTTCCTGCAGCATTTCCCGACCCTGCCCGCGCTGGCCGCGGCCAGCAACGATGCAGTGATGGCGCAGTGGGCCGGGCTGGGCTACTACGCCCGTGCGCGCAACCTGCATGCGGCGGCCCAGCGCTGCGTGGAACTGCATGACGGCGAACTGCCGCGTGATTTCGACGCGCTGCATGCGCTGCCCGGCATCGGCCGCAGCACTGCAGGCGCGATCCTCAGCCAGGCCTGGAACGACCGGTTTCCGATCCTCGACGGCAACGTCAAGCGCGTGCTCAGCCGGTATCACGGCATCGAAGGCTTCCCCGGCCTGCCAGCCATCGAAAAGCAGTTGTGGGCCATCGCCGAAGCGCACGCGGCCCAGGTGCCGGATGGCCGGATGGCCGACTACACGCAGGCGCAGATGGACCTCGGTGCCACCGTGTGCAGCCGCGCCAGGCCCGCCTGCGTGATCTGCCCGCAGCAGCAGGACTGCGTGGCGCGCCGCGAAGGCCGGACCGCCGAGCTGCCCACGCCGAAGCCAGGCAAGGCCCTGCCCGAACGCGAAGCCGTGGCCCTGCTGCTGCGCGATGCCCAGCAGCGCGTGCTGCTGCAGAAGCGACCGGAGACCGGCATCTGGGCGCAACTGTGGACCCTGCCGCAGGCCGACGCCGGTGAAGCGCTGCAGGACTGGTTCGATGCACACGTGGACGGCTCGCTGGAAGATGCCGACGAGCTGCCGGTGCTGCAGCACACCTTCAGCCACTACAGGCTGCACCTGCAGATCCTGTCGCGACAGGTACGCGGCCTGCGCGTGGAAGAATCCTCGCTGCGCTGGGTCACCGCCGACGAACTGCCGACGCTGGGCTTGCCGGCTCCCATCCGCAAGCTGCTTGATGGCACTGCGATCAAACCGCCACAACGCAGATCCAAGAAACCCCGCAACCACGAGTGAGTGCCATGCCCCGAACCGTCTTCTGCCAGTACGAACAACGCGATGCCGAGGGCCTGGACTTCGTGCCCTATCCGGGCGAACTGGGCCAGCGCATCTTCAACCACATCGGCAAGCAGGCCTGGGCGGCATGGCTGGCGCACCAGACCATGCTGATCAACGAGAACCGCCTGTCACCGCGCGACCCGAAGCACCGCGCGTTCCTGGAAGGGGAACTGGTCAAGTTCCTGTTCGAGAAGGACGCGGAGAAGCCCGCCGGCTTCATCCCGGAAGCCTGATCCGGAGATGGCGCCGGCCTAGTTCGCCGGCTCCTCGCGCTCCTGCACCTGCGCCTGCCGCAGCTCCTGTTCCGAAGCACGCAGCGCCTTCACGTCAAGCTTGCGGATGCTGCTGATGAAGCACGGCAGGCGCGGGCCTCCGGTCGGGTCCCGGACCAGCACCTTGTCGAAGCGGGCCGACACGCGGTTCATGCGGCTGGTCAGGCCGATGGCGGTCGCAAACGACAGATCCTGGCAGGGGCCGTTCAATTCCAGCAGGTAGGCCTCGCTGGGCCGGGTCCATACCGCCAGTGCACTGTCGCCCAGTTCGGTCCAGCCGTTGAGGCTGCCGAAGAACTGCATGTCATTCTGCGGTGCGCCGGCGTGCGCCCGGTACAGGTCCAGCCGCTCGGCACTGCTCAGGCGGCCGGTGGTCGCACACGCGGCCAGGGCAAGGCAGAGCCCTGCGATCACAAGCGGGGTCTTCATGTCGATCTCCACGGGGAACCGGGGGCCATCATGCGCCTGCCCGGGTATGGGCGGCGAGAATCCCGGCGCCACCGTTCAGGCGCCGGGAGGTGCACGTTGCCGGCCGCTCAGACGTCGGCGTGGGCCAGCTCGTGCAGGCGCCCTTCGCGCAGCTCCAGCACCCGGTCCAGGCGCCGCGCCAGACCGCGGTCGTGGGTGACCAGCACCAGGCTGGTATGGCGGGCACGATTGAGTTCGAGCATCAGGTCGAACACGGTGCCGGCCGTGCGATCGTCCAGGTTTCCGGTCGGCTCGTCGCCCAGCACGCAGGCCGGATGGTTCACCAGCGCGCGCGCCACCGCCGCACGCTGGCGCTCGCCACCGGAAAGCTCGCCCGGTTTGTGGTCCAGGCGATGGCCCAGCCCGACCGACTCCAGCAGCAAGGTCGCGCGCGCGGCCGCCTCCTCCACTTCAGGACGACCACGGACGAAGGCGGTGGCACCGTTGACGATGCTGGCCAGCGCCGTCCCCACCACGCCCAGGCCGGCGAACATCGCCCGCTGTGACATCGGCGAATGCGAGCGGGACAGCAGCAGCGGCATCATCACGTTTTCCAGCGCGGTGAATTCCGGAAGCAGGTGATGGAACTGGTAGACAAAGCCCAGCGCCTGGTTGCGCAGCAGGCCACGTGCGGTATCCGACAGCGCCGACATGCGTTGACCGGCCACGTACACCTCGCCGGCACTGGGTACGTCCAGTCCCCCCAGCAGGTGCAGCAGCGTGCTCTTGCCTGCACCGGACGCGCCGATGATGGCCACGGTTTCACCCGCGGTGACGGTCAGGTTCAGGCCGTCGAATACCGGGGTCTGCATGCGCCCTTCGGCATAGATCTTGCCGAGGTGCTCGGCGCGGATCACTTCCTGGCCGCGGTCAAAGGCTTCATTCATAGCGCAGGGCCTCCGCCGGCTGGGTGCGTGCCGCCCGCCAGGCGGGATACAGGGTGGCCAGGAAGCTCATCAGCAGTGCGACCACGGTGATCACCACCACGTCGCCGGTCTGCATGTCCGTCGGCAGGCCGGTGATGTAGTACACGTCTTCCGGCAGCAGCTTGACGTTGAACACGCGCTCGATGGCACCGAGGATGCGTTCCAGGTTGAAGGTCAGGGTGATGCCGCCGATCAGTCCGGCCAGCGTGCCGAAGATGCCGATCAACGAGCCCTGCACCATGAACACCTGCATCACCCCGGCCGGGGTCAGGCCAAGCGTGCGCAGGATGGCGATGTCCGCCTGCTTGTCGGTGACCAGCATCACCTGCGAGGACACCAGATTGAACGCGCCCATGGCGATGATCAGCGACAGCAGGATGCCCATCACCACTTTCTCCATGCGCAGCGAGTGGTAGAGATTGGCGTTCTGCTGGGTCCAGTCACTCACGCGATAGGCGCCGCCGAGGTTCTGCGCAAGGTCCACGCCGACTTCCAGCGAGCGGTCCATGTCGTGCAGCTTCAGACGCACGCCGGTCGCGCCATCGGCGCGCAGTACGCGCTCGAGATCCTTCATGTTGGCGAAGCCGACGCCGCGGTCGACCTCGTTGTAGCCGGCCTCGAAAATACCGCTGACGGTGAAGCGTTTCATCCGCGGAACGGCGCCTGCAGGTGTGCCCTGCACTTCGGCGAAGGTCACCAGCACCTGGTCGCCGACATCGACGCCCAGCCAGATCGCAAGTTCCTTGCCCAGCAGCAGATTGAAGCTGCCGGGTTTCAGGCTGTCGTAGCTGCCCTTGACCACCTTCTGGTCGATCACCGACACCTTCGGCTCCAGTGCCGGGTCGATGCCCTGGATGATCGCACCCTGCACGCGCGGGCCGCTGATCATCGACTGGATCTCGATATAGGGTGCGGCGCCCGCCACGCGCGGGTCCTTGTTGGCCACGTCCACCACGCGCATCCAGTCCGGCATGGGCTCGCCGTCGCGACTGATGGTGGTATGCGCCGTCATCTGCAGCAGGCGGCTGCGGATTTCCTTCTGGAAGCCGCTCATCACCGCCAGGGTGGTGATCAGCACCGTAACGCCGAGCGCGATGCCCAGGATCGATGCCATCGAAATAAAGGAGATGAAGCCGTTGCGGCGCTTGGCGCGCAGGTAGCGCAGGCCGATGGCCACGGGAATGGGTTTGAACATGCAGGCACGCCGGACGATTCAGCCTATGGTGCCATCGACCGGGCTCGACGGGAAACGGCGCGTGCGGCGACGGCCAGTCGCAGTTCACGTCGCTGCCGGGCATCGAGCACATCCGGCCAGAACAGCAGGCGCCGTTGCCGCCGCCCCTGGCGCCCATGCAGCAACAGCCACGGGCCGCGGATTACCAGCTGTGGAGCGTCCAGCGCCTGCCCCGCCACCTGCAGCGGAGCGGGCAACGCGGGCAGGCACACACTCACCTTCGGCCGGCGCAGGCGCCAGAAGAGCTCGGCCAGGCCCAGCGCCCAGACCAGCAGTACGACGGGAACCAGGGCGTCTCGGGGCAGATCCGAAGCGCGCAGCAGCCAGGGGGCGGCGAGCAGTACCGCCAGCTGGGCACCCGCCTGCAGCCGTGAAGGGCGCCACTCAAGGCTTGAGGGCGCGGATCCTGTCCATGAGCGGGATGGCGTGCGCATGCGGGCAGACCTCGTAGCCCATGAACCAGCGCCACAATTTATCGTCCTCACAGTCGAGCAGGAACAGGAAAACCTCGCGCTCTTCGGTCGGCGCAGCGCTCCATTCGCGGTCGAGGTAACGTTCGAACAGCTGGTCCAGTTCGCGCATGCCACGCCGGCAGCGCCAGCGCAGCTTCTTCAGCAGGGTTTCTTCATCCATTGCAGGCCTCCAGATACAGCGAAGCCACGCATGGCGTGGCTCGGCTGGGGTGCGTGCGGCCGCCGTCGATGCGGCCGCATGCGGGATGGATCAGGCGCGACGCTCCATCATGAGCTTCTTGATCTCGGCAATCGCCAGCGCCGGGTTCAGGCCCTTCGGGCAGGTGCGGGCGCAGTTCATGATGGTGTGGCAGCGGTACAGCTTGAACGGATCTTCCAGATCGTCCAGGCGCGCACCGGTGTCCTCATCACGCGAGTCGATGATCCAGCGGTAGGCCTGCAGCAGGATCGCCGGCCCCAGGTAACGCTCGCCGTTCCACCAGTAGCTCGGGCAGCTGGTCGAGCAGCAGGCGCACAGGATGCACTCGTACAGGCCATCGAGCTTCTTGCGGTCTTCCGGCGACTGCAGGCGCTCGCGATCCGGCGGCGCCGGCGTCTGCGTGCGGATCCACGGCTTGATCGAGGCGTACTGCGCGTAGAAGTGGGTCAGGTCCGGAACCAGATCCTTGACCACGTTCATGTGCGGCAGCGGGTAGATCGGCACTTCCTTCTTGCCGCAGTCCGCGATGGCGCGGGTGCAGGCCAGCGTGTTGGTGCCGTCGATGTTCATCGCGCACGAACCGCAGATGCCTTCGCGGCAGGAGCGACGGAAGGTCAGGGTCGGATCGATCTCGTTCTTGATCTTGATCAGCGCGTCCAGGACCATCGGGCCGCAGGCGTCCAGATCGACCTCATAGGTATCGGTGCGCGGATTGCTGTCGTCATCCGGACTCCAGCGGTAGATCTTGAAGGTACGCACGTTCTTGCCGCCGTTCTTGACGGGGAAGTGCTGGCCCTTCGTGATCTTGGAATTCTTGGGGAGTGAAAACTCGGCCATGGCTGCTCTCGTTGGCTCAGGCGGCCCGCGCCCTCAAGGCGCGGATTGCATGGTAGGCGGGGTCGGATCAGTACACGCGCGGCTTCGGCGGCACCACGGACACGTCATCGGTCAACGTGTACATGTGCACCGGACGGTAGTCGAAGCTGCACTTGCCCTTCTCGTCGACGCTGACCAGGGTGTGCTTCTGCCAGTTGACGTCGTCGCGGTCCGGGAAGTCCTCGTGCGCATGCGCGCCGCGGCTTTCCTTGCGCTGTTCGGCCGAGTTGATCGTCGCCACCGCGTTGAGCAGCAGGTTGTTCAGCTCGTAGGTCTCGATCAGGTCCGAGTTCCACACCAGCGAACGGTCCGAGACCTTCACGTCCTGGAACGAATCGAAGATCTTGTCCATCTTCTCGCAGCCTTCCTTCAGCGTCTGGCTGGTGCGGAAGACGGCCGCGTCGGCCTGCATGGTGCGCTGCATGCGGTCGCGGATGACCGAGGTCGGGGTATCGCCGTTGGCGTGGCGCAGCTTGTCCAGCAGGCCCAGCGCCTTGTCGCAGGCATCGGCCGGCAGCGGCTTGTGCGCCGCGCCCGGCTTGATGGTCTCGGCACAGCGGTTGGCCACCGCGCGGCCGAACACCACCAGATCCAGCAGCGAGTTGGAGCCCAGGCGGTTGGCGCCATGCACGGACACGCAGGCGGCTTCGCCGATGGCGTACAGGCCCGGCACCACGGCATCGGGGTTGTCGCCGACCTTGCGCACCACTTCACCGTGGTAGTTGGTCGGGATGCCACCCATGTTGTAGTGCACGGTCGGGATGACCGGGATCGGCTGCTTGTGCACGTCGACGCCGGCGAAGATGCGGGCGCTCTCGGCGATGCCCGGCAGCTTGTCATCGATCACGCCCGGGCCCAGGTGGGTCAGGTCGAGCAGGATGTGATCCTTGTGCTCGCCGACACCGCGGCCTTCGCGGATCTCGATGGTCATCGAACGGCTGACCACGTCGCGCGATGCCAGATCCTTGTAATGCGGTGCATAGCGCTCCATGAAGCGCTCGCCGCTGCTGTTGCGCAGGATGCCACCTTCACCGCGGACACCCTCGGTGATCAGGCAGCCGGCGCCGTAGATGCCGGTCGGGTGGAACTGCACGAACTCCATGTCCTGCATGGCGATGCCGGCACGCATGGCCAGGCCGCCACCGTCGCCGGTGCAGGTATGCGCGGAAGTTGCGCTGAAATAGGCTCGGCCGTAGCCGCCGGTGGCCAGTACCACGCCCTGGGCGCGGAACAGGTGCAGCGTGCCGTCGGACATGTCCAAGGCCAGCACGCCGCGGCAGACGCCTTCGTCGTCGAAGATCAGGTCGAGCGCGAAGTACTCGATCATGAAGCGCGCGTCGTGCTTCAGCGACTGCTGGTACAGCGTATGCAGCATCGCGTGGCCGGTACGGTCGGCCGCCGCGCAGGTGCGCTGCGCCGCCGGGCCTTCGCCGTACTTGGTGGTCATGCCACCGAACGGGCGCTGGTAGATCTTGCCTTCGGCGGTACGCGAGAACGGCACGCCGTAGTGCTCGAGCTCGATGATGGCCGGAATGGCCTCACGGCACATGTATTCGATGGCGTCCTGGTCGCCCAGCCAGTCCGACCCCTTGATGGTGTCGAAGAAGTGGTAACGCCAGTCGTCCTCACCCATGTTGCCGAGCGCGGCGGAGATACCGCCCTGGGCGGCGACGGTGTGCGAACGGGTCGGGAAGACCTTGGTCAGGCACACGGTCTGCAGGCCCTTGGCGGCCAGGCCGAACGTGGCACGCAGGCCGGCGCCGCCGGCGCCCACCACGACCATGTCGTACTTGTGTTCGGTGATCTTGTAAGCGGACATCTAGTCTGGATTCCTGTGTAGGTGCCTGGGCTCAGGCAACGCCGAGGGCGATGCGGCCCACCGCGAACACACTGACGATCATGCCGAGCACGGCGACGAACTTCACCGCGGTCTGCAGCACCAGGGCCAGCAGCGATTCGTGGATGTAATCTTCCAGCACGACCTGCATGCCGAGCTGTGCGTGCCAGAACATGGCGATCAGCAGGCCGATCAGCGGCACCGCGTTCCACGGCTTGGCGATGGCAGCAGTGGCGGTCGCGTAGTCGGAACCCAGCAGGCCCAGCACGAAGACCAGGAACCAGATCCCCAGCACCACCAGGGCGGCGGCGGTCAGGCGCTGGTGCACGAAGTGCTCGGTGCCGGTCTTGGCCGAACCCAGGCCACGCACGTTCTTCAGCGGAGTACGGAACTTGCTCACGCGGCACCTCCAAACATCACGTAGGCCCACACCAGCAGGGTGATCACCAGGCTGCCGATGACCGACAGCCAGCTGCTGCGGATGAAGGCGGGGATGCTGAAGCCGATGGCGAAGTCCTGCACCACATGGCGGATGCCATTGCACAGGTGATAGGCGAACGACCATGTCCACGCGAACAGGAACACGCGGCCATACCAGGCCCCGGCATGGCCGGTGAAGCAGTTCCACGAATCGGGCCCCATCATCAGGGCCAGCAGGCCCGCAGCGATGATGAGGGCACCAACAGACAGAAAGACGCCAGTGGCTCGATGCAGGATCGAGGTGGCCATCTGAATCTGCCAGCGATACACCTGAAGGTGCGGGGAAAGTGGGCGTTGTCTGGTCGCCATTCGCTGGGCTCGTTGTCTCGGCTGGGCGGCACGCGGCCGCGTTGGCTCAATGCTGATCAGAAATCGATGCAGCGTCCGTTTTTCTCCCAATCGCCATACCGCACCGGATCGAGTCCGCCGCGGCCGCCGAATTCCTCTGCCTTTTCCTGTTCCACGGGCACGGGTGCCGCAGGGACCAGCGGGGCTTCAGTTTCGTCGTCGGGAGTGGGGGTTGTTTGGCCTATCATGGTCGGTCTCGCAACGCACAAATTTTAGACCTCGTTCACGTGCCTGACAACCTGCCCCCTGCTTTCGTCGGATATCCACGCCTTCCGGGCCACCAACTGGTGAGCCTGCAGGGCGTGGACGCAGCTGCCTTCGCCCACGCCCAGTTCAGCAGCGATGTCCTCGCTCTGCCCCAGCAGCACTGGCAGTGGAGCGCCTGGCTGAGTGCCAAGGGCCGCACCCTGGCGGTGTTCCAGCTGCTCCGGCTGGCTGAGGATCACGTGATGCTGGTGTTCGCCGATGGCGACGCGGATGCGACTGCGTCGCAACTGCAGCGTTTCGTATTCCGCCGCAAGGTCAAGGTGCAGCTGCGCGACGATCTGGCCGTGGCCGGCGCGTTCACCGCACCGGAAGCGGCTACCGGCGCAGCGATCGCCGCCAATGCAGGCGGTTGGGAGCTGGACCTGGGCAGCGACGCGCTGCCGCGCGCGCTGCGCATCGGTGCCGCTGACACCTTCCCGGCCGGTGGGCCGGACGACGACGTGGCCTTTGCATTGGCCTGGCGCCAGGCTGACCTGCGGTATGGCCTGCCCCGGCTGGAGCAGAGCCAGCGCGAGGTGTGGACCCCGCAGCAGTTGGGGCTGGACCGTCTGAACGGCTACAGCGTGAAGAAAGGCTGCTACCCGGGCCAGGAAATCGTCGCCCGCACCCACTTCCTCGGCAAGGCCAAGCGCGCGGTGCAGCTGCTGCACACCCATGCGCCGGCGCAGGCCGGTGACGGCGTGCAGCAGGACGGCGCGGCACTGGGCACGATCGCCAGCGTGGCCGGCGATCTCGCGCTGGCGGTGCTGCCGCTTGAAACGAGCGACGCTGCGCTGCAGGTCGGCGATGCGCCCGCGCAGCGGATTCCACTGCTGGATGGCCTGGCGCGCTGAGGCTGCGCCCCATCCACGCAGGGCGGGGATCTGCCGATGACGCCGGGCATGGCCCGGCGCCACCAAGTCTTACAGGCGCTCGCCGGTTTCCGCGTTGAAGAAGTGCAGGCCCTGCGGATGGATCGCCACGCGGATGTCCTCGCCCACGGCCGGCAGCGCCTGCGGCGCCACCCGCATGGTCAGTGCATGCTGGCCGCTGCTGAGGTTGACGAAGATCTCGTTGCCGACCGGCTCGATGCCCTCGATGCGCGCGGTGAACGCATGCGCGTCGTCGCCCGTGGCGGGCTGCAGGTGCTCCGGGCGCACGCCGACGTTGATCGGCTTCTGCAGCCATGCGGGGTCGATCGTGGCCTGGCCCAGCGGCGCGCGCCACTCACCCTCGACCACCGTCACGCCGCCCGCATCGCCCTGCAATGACCCGCGCAGCACGTTCATCGCCGGGCTGCCGAGGAAACCGGCCACGAACAGGTTGGCCGGGCGGTCATACAGCGCCATCGGCGTATCGATCTGCTGGATGATGCCGTCCTTGAGCACCACGATGCGCTGGCCCAGCGTCATCGCTTCGACCTGGTCGTGCGTGACATAGATCATGGTCGTACCCAGCTTGCGGTGCAGCTGCGCGATCTCGGTACGCACGCTGTGGCGCAGCTTGGCATCGAGATTGGACAGCGGCTCGTCGAGCAGGAACACCGCAGGTTCGCGCACCAGCGCGCGCCCCAGCGCAACACGCTGGCGCTGGCCACCTGACATCGCCTTGGGCAGCTTGTCCATCATCTCGGTCAAGCCAAGCGTCTGCGCCGCTTCGGCAATCCGCCTGTCGATGGTCGCCTTGTCGTGGCCACGCAGCTTCAGGCCGAACGCCAGGTTCTCGGCCACGGTCATGTGCGGGTAAAGCGCATAACTCTGGAACACCATGGCGATGTCGCGATCCTTCGGTGCCACATCGTTGACCACGCGGTCACCGATGCTCAGCGTGCCACCGCTGATCTCCTCCAGGCCTGCCACCATCCGCAGCAGGGTCGACTTACCACAGCCGGAAGGACCGACCAGCACCATCAGTTCGCCATCGGCGACCTCGAAAGTGGCGTCCTTCACCGCAACCTGGCCGTTGTCGTAGACCTTGCGCACACCCTGCAACTGCACTTTTGCCATATCACCTGATCCGGTCTGCCCGACGCCGGGCTGTCTTTTGGGACTGCCTCGGCCCTCCCGATGGCAGCAATGATTGCGCGACTGCCGCATGACGGCGAGCACTGCAATCGAATACAGTTGCCCATTCTGCCATGTAAACGTTTTCACGTGGCACTATCCGATGGTCGGTGCGCACCGACCTGCGTCGGCGGACAATGGAACGTTCGCCGGTGCGGTGGTTTCGCATGGAACGGCCTGCTGGTATCCCTTGCAGATCGCGTTCCGCGAACCTCGGACAGGCAGTTGCGCGGATGTCCCCCGAACCCAGCCATGAAGCGATTGACAACGATGTCACCCGGATCTGAAACTCGAGCGATGCACGACACCCTCTTCCTGTTCGGTGCCACAGGTGATCTGGCCCAGCGCTACCTGTTCCCTTCGCTGCTGCGCCTGCTTGGCGATGGTCTGCTGCCGGAGGATTTCCGCATCCGTGCGCTGGCCCTGTCCGGCCATGACACCGAGGCCTTCCATGACATCCTGCGTCCGCGCCTGCAGCAGGCCATGCCGATGGCCTCGCAGGACGACATCGCCGCGCTGCTGCGCCGCATCGACTACCGCTCGGTGGACCTGCGCGATGTCGACTCGGTCGCCGCCGCCGTCTCCGACCTGGTGGACCGCAGGTGCGTGAGCTACCTGGCCATTCCGCCGGGCCTGTACATCTCCACCTGCGAAGGCCTGGCCAAGGGGGGCGCCCTCGCCGCACCGGCCCGGCTGATGCTGGAGAAGCCGATCGGCAGCGACAGCGAAAGTGCCGAAGAGATCATCAGCACCATCGGCCAGTGGATCGACGAAGACCGCGTGTTCCGCCTGGATCACTATCTGGGCAAGGCTGCGGTGCAGAACCTGATCGCCCTGCGCTTCGGCAACACCCTGCTGGAGGCGGTGTGGAACCGCAACTACATCGAGTCGGTGCATATCCTGGTCGCAGAGAGCGAAGGCGTGGACGGCCGCGACGCGTACTACGCACGCTCCGGCGCCCTGCGTGACATGGTGCAGAGCCATATCCTGCAGCTGCTGTGCCTGGTGGCGATGGAACCGCCGGCGTCGCTCGAAGCCGACCGCATCCGCGACGAGAAGGTCAAGGTGCTGCGCGCCCTGCGCCCCCTCGACGCCCAGCATGCGGCCCGCGACAGCGTGCGCGGCCGCTATACCGCCGGCACCATCAACGGCCAGCCGGCACAGGCCTACCAGCCGCCGGAAGGCAGCGACGTGGAAACCTTTGCCGGCGTCACCGCGCACATCGACAACTGGCGCTGGTCCGGCGTTCCCTTCCATCTGGTCACCGGCAAGCGCCTGCCCGAGCGCACCACCCGCGTGGTGGTGACCCTCAAGCCGGTCACCCATTGGCTGTTCGAGCGCCCGCAGCGCGCGCAGGCCGCACCCAATCGCCTGGTGTTCCAGCTGCAGCCGCAGGAAAACATCGAGCTGGGCCTGATGAGCAGCCTGGCCGGTCCGGAATGGGGCGCGCTGGAACTGCATCCGCTGGAACTGGAGCTGTCGGTGCCGACGGGACTGCACCGCCGCATCGCTTACGAGCGCCTGTTCCTGGACGCCTTCAACGGCAACCATGCACTGTTCGTGCGCGACGACGAAGTGCGCGCCGCCTGGGCGTGGATCGACAGCGTCGCCGATGCCTGGAAGGCAGCCGGCCTGCCGCTCCAGCCTTACCCTGCTGGCCAGTGGGGTCCGGCCGATGCCAGCGACTTCCTGCCACAGGGCGTGGATGCGCCGGACACCGGAGCTTCGGCATGAGTGGCAGCTCGCAGCCGGTTCTGGTCGCCGACATCGGCGGCACCAATGCCCGCTTCGCACTGGCCGACACTTCGCTGGATGCGCCCCTGCAGAAGGACAGCATCCGCGAGTTCGCAGTCGCCGAGTTCCCGTCGCTGGGCGATGCCGCCCGCCACTACCTTGAGCAGGCCGGGGCCAGCGCGCGCCGCGGCGTGTTTGCCGTGGCCGGCCGCGTCGATGGCGACGAGGCACGCATCACCAACCATCCGTGGGTGATCTCGCGCAGCCGCACCGCAGCGATGCTCGGCTTCGACGAGCTGCACCTGATCAACGACTTCGCCGCACAGGCGATGGCCGTCGCCCTGCTGCAACCGCAGGATGTGGTGCAGATCGGCGGTGCGCACTGGACGCCGGCCGCGCCGGGCCAGCCACGCAACTACGGAGTGATCGGCCCTGGCACGGGCCTCGGCGTCGGTGGCCTGGTGGTGCGCCACGGCCGCAGCTACCCGCTGGAAACCGAAGGCGGTCACGTCAGCTTCCCGCCGGGCACGCCGGAAGAAGTGCGGATCCTGGAGATCCTGTCCGAGCAGTTCGGCCGCGTGTCCAACGAGCGTCTCATCTGCGGTCCCGGCCTGGTCAACATCCATCGTGCGGTCTGTGAGATGGCCGGTGTCGACCCGGGCCATCTGCAGCCGGCCGACGTCACCGCCCGTGCCGCGCTCGGCGATCCGCAGGCGATGCGCACCGTGGATGTGTTCTGCGCAGTGTTCGGCGCCATCGCCGGCGACCTGGTGCTGATCCAGGGTGCCTGGGATGGCGTGTTCCTGACCGGCGGCCTGGTGCCCAAAATGCTGGATTCGCTGCAGCACTCCGGCTTCCGCCAGCGCTTCGAGCACAAGGGCCGGTTTTCCTCGATCATGGCGCGGGTGCCTTCGCTGGCGATCATGCACCCCTGCCCCGGCCTGCTGGGCGCTGCCGCCTATGCAGCCGATGCCGAACGTGACGCTCCGGGAGTTGCCGCATGAGCCCTGTCTTCCAGGACGACCGCATCGATTTTGTCAGTCACGGCGATGCCGATGGCTGGATCGAAGCGGTGGCCACCGAAATGGCACAGACCATCAACCGTGACATCAACGAAGTCGGCCGCGCACGCATCCTGCTGTCCGGTGGCACCACGCCGGCGCCGGTGTACCAGGCGCTGGCAGAAATGGAAGTGCACTGGGACCGCGTGGAAGTGAGCCTGGCCGATGAGCGCTGGCTGTCGCCGCAGGATCGCGACAGCAATGCCTGGCTGGTACGCGAGCACCTGCTCAAGCGCGCCGAAGGTGCACATTTCGACCCGCTGGTGCGCATCGGCAAGCCGCTTCCGGAATGCGTGTACACCGCCAATCTGCAGGCACAGCACAGCCAGCCGCCCAGCCTGGTCGCGCTCGGCATGGGCAATGATGGCCACACGGCCTCGTTGTTCCCCGGCTCGAAGGACCTGGCCCGCGCGCTGGAAAGCCCCCTGCCCTATGCCGCACTGGATGCGACCGGCTGCCCGGGCGCCAACCAGTGGCCGCTGCGGATCACGCTGACCCCGCAGGGCCTGCGCCAGTGCCGCCAGCGCCTGCTGCTGCTGCGCGGCAAGCAGAAGCTGCAGGTGCTGCGGCAGGCGCTGGACAGCAACAATGCCCAGCAGTACCCGATCCTCAACGCAATCCACCTGGAAGGCGCGCGCCTGCGCGTCCACTGGGCAGATTGATGTCGGTGGCGGCATATCGCCGCCGCCCACCTCTCGCCACCTCGAACGCCGGTAGCCAATGAGCCTCCATCCGCAACTGCAAGCCATCACCGACCGCGTCATCCGTCGCAGCGCTGCCTCGCGCGCGGCCTACCTGGCCGCTGTCGACGCCGCCCTGCGCGAAGGCCCCTTCCGCAGCCGCCTGAGCTGCGGCAATCTCGCCCATGGTTTCGCTGCCTGCGGCGGAACTGACAAGAGCCGCCTGCGCGGCGGGGTGACGCCGAACCTGGGCATCATCACCGCCTATAACGACATGTTGTCGGCCCACCAGCCGTTCGAGACCTATCCGGAGCAGATCCGCGGGATCGCGCGTGAACTGGGCGCCACCGCGCAGGTGGCCGGCGGTGTGCCGGCGATGTGCGACGGCGTCACCCAGGGCCGCGGCGGCATGGAACTGTCGCTGTTCTCGCGCGATGTGATCGCGCAGGCCACCGCGATCGGCCTCAGCCATGACATGTTCGATACCACGGTCTACCTTGGCGTGTGCGACAAGATCGTGCCCGGCCTGCTGATCGGCGCGCTCGCGTTCGGCCACCTGCCGGCGGTGTTCATTCCGGCCGGCCCGATGACACCGGGCATTCCGAACAAGCAGAAGGCCGAGGTGCGCGAACGCTATGCGGCCGGCGAAGCCACCCGCGAAGAACTGCTGGAGGCCGAGTCGGCCTCCTACCATGGCGCAGGCACCTGCACCTTCTACGGTACCGCCAACTCCAACCAGGTACTGCTGGAAGCGATGGGCGTGCAGCTGCCAGGCGCATCCTTCGTCAACCCGGGCACTGCGCTGCGCGATGCGCTCACCCGCGAGGCCACCGAGCGTGCGCTGGAGATCACCGCGCTGGGCGAGGATTTCCGTCCGCTCGGCCGGATCATCGACGAGCGCGCGATCATCAACGCCGTCATCGCCCTGATGGCCACCGGCGGCTCGACCAACCACACCATCCACTGGATCGCGGTCGCGCGTGCCGCCGGCATCGTGCTGACCTGGGACGACTTCGACGAGCTGTCGCAGCTGATTCCCCTGCTGGCCCGCGTCTATCCGAATGGCGACGCCGACGTGAACCGCTTCGCGGCGGCCGGCGGCCCGGCTTTCGTGTTCGGCGAATTGATCAGGGCCGGGCTGATGCACGGCGACCTGGTCAGTGTGGCGCGCGGCGGCATGGCCGATTACGCCCGCGAACCGCAGCTACGTGACGGCACCCTGGTCTATCTGCCCGGGCTGGAGCGCAGTGCCGACGAGGAGGTGGTGCGCGGCGTCGACGCTCCGTTCGAGAGCCAGGGTGGCCTGCGCCTGCTGCGCGGCAACCTGGGCCGGTCGTTGATCAAACTGTCGGCGGTGAAGCCGCAATACCGTTCGATCGAAGCACCGGCCGTTGTCGTTGATGCGCCCCAGGTGCTCAACAAGCTGCATGCTGCCGGGCTGCTTCCCCAGGATTTCGTGGCGGTGGTGCGCTACCAGGGCCCGCGCGCGAACGGCATGCCGGAGCTGCATTCCCTGGCGCCGCTGCTGGGCCTTCTGCAGAACCAGGGCCGACGCGTTGCGCTGGTCACCGATGGCCGGTTGTCCGGGGCGTCGGGCAAGATCCCGGCAGCGATCCATGTCACGCCGGAAGCCGCGCGTGGGGGTCCGCTGGCGAAAGTCCGCGAAGGCGACATCATCCGCCTGGATGGCGAGGCGGGCACGCTGGACGTCCTGGTGGACGCTGCGGAATGGGCAGCACGCACTCAGGCCCCGAACACCGCGCCCGCGGCGAATGATCTGGGCCGCAACCTGTTCGCGATCAACCGTCGTGTGGTCGGGCCGGCCGATCAGGGCGCCATTTCGATTTCGTGCGGGCCGGCAGCGGCCGATGGCGGGCCGTGGGATTACGACGCCGAGTACGAACTGGGACACGATGCGGCGGCTGCGGCAGCGCCGCATGAGGCGAAGGACGCCTGAGGGTTGAAGAGCGCTGCGGGTGTGTTGCGGCGGCGAGTGTGCTGGTGGCGGCGTCACACTTTCCGGCGCATCAACGCCGCGAAGTGATCACTGAAAATCAAATTCGGAAGCAAAGGCAGAAGCAGAGCTATGGGTATCGAACAACATCAGCTGAAGGCGGCGGAGCTGTTGCATGCGGCGGGCATCCTGCCGGTGGTCACGATTCATACGCTGGACCAGGCCCGTGCGGTGAGTGCGGCGCTGCTGGAAGGCGGTCTGCCGGCGATCGAGCTGACGTTGCGCACGCCGGTGGCGATGGAGGCGTTGGCCATGCTCAAGCGCGAACTGCCGGACGTGGTGGTGGGTGCCGGTACGGTGCTGACCGTTGAGCAGATGCAGCAGTCGATTGATGCCGGCGCGGACTTCCTGGTGACCCCGGGTACGCCGCCCGCGCTGGCCGATGCGCTGGCCGCTGCACCGCTGCCGGTGGTGCCCGGTGCGGCGACGCCGACCGAGCTGCTGTCGCTGCATGCGCGCGGATTCCGGGTGTGCAAGCTGTTCCCGGCCACGGCGGTCGGCGGCCTGGCGATGATCAAGGGCGTGGCCGGTCCAATTGCCGATCTGAAGCTGTGCCCGACCGGCGGCATCACGGAAAACACCGCCGCCGAGTACCTCGAGCAGAAGAACGTCGTCTGCATCGGTGGCTCATGGATGGTGCCCGGCAACTGGATTGCGGACGGCGACTGGGACAAGGTGCGCGCCAGTGCCGCGCAGGCGGCGGCCATCGTCAAGCGCGTGCGCGGCACCTGAGCGCCCGATGGGTGAGCGCGGGGCCGACGCTTGGCCCCGCGACCGCGGGCCGGAACTGGAAGACAGATTCCGGGCGCGCGACGCACCTCAGCCGTTGGCTGAAACCCTCACAGCGGCCGTGCCGGATCCACCAGCCCGTACTGGCTGGCCATGCGCGCCAGCGCGATGTTGTCATGGATACCCATCTTCTCGAACAGGCGTGCCTTGTGCGTGTTGACGGTCTTGGCGCTGAGGCTGAGGCGGCGCGCGATGTCTTCCTGGCGCAATCCCTGGGTCAGCAGCAGCGCCACTTCCAGCTCGCGCGGAGACAGGGTGTCGAACGGCGAACCATTCCCCTCCACCGTCGACAGCGCCAGATTCTGCGCGATGCTGGTGCCCAGGTAGCGGCGCCCGCCTGCCACGTCGCGCACCGCGCGCAGCAGTTCCTGGGCGTCGCAGCCCTTGCCGATGTACCCGGCCGCGCCGGCTTCCAGCAGCCGCTTCGGCAGCGGGCCATCCTCCAGGACGGACACGATCACCACGCGCGTGCTGCGATGGCCGCGCACGATGCGCTCGGTCACTTCCATGCCGCTGACACCCGGCAGGTGCAGGTCGCACAGCACCACGTCCGGCTGCAGCTGGCGGATCTCGCGCAGCGCGTCCTCGCCGGTCTCGGCCTCGCCCACCACCTCGATGTCGGTCTCACCCGACAGGATCATCTTCATCCCGGTGCGGACCAGTGCGTGGTCGTCCACCAGGTAGACTCGAATCGTCATTCACGTACCTCTTCGAATGCGGCCATTGCGGGTCAAGCTAGGCAGGGTGCCGAACCCTCGCAAGCGCGGTCGAAGTGCATACCGGGCAAGAGTGCCGGGTTGATCACAGTCTCACGCATTGTGCTTACCCCCTGTCTTGCAGAACCCACTGCAACGAAACAGCTCATCTATCACGTAGACGCCCGCGAAGAGCCATCCACGTCACTCCCCCTGTGTTGATGCTTCGCTGGCCGTCGATGGCGGCGAATCGCGGCGTCGCCAGGGATGCCGACGACTGAACATGACCAGGTAGCACCCTACCACCCAAACCAGTGCTGCACACCATCCGGCCAGGATATCCGACGGGTAATGGACCCCGAGATAGACCCGGGACACGCTGACCAGCAAGCTGAACGCAGGGGCCAGCACCAGCACCGGCCAGCGCCAGCGGGTATTCCAGGCCAGAAGTACCAGGGTTGCCGCCAGGGTCATCGACCCCATGGCGTGACCACTGGGGAAACTGAACGTCGATTCCGGTGCGATGGACTCCCACAGGCTGGGGCGGTCCCGCTGGAAGAACCGCTTGCTGCCCATGTTCAACAGTGCCGATCCGAGGAAACTGACGGCCACGAAGGTGGCCTCGCGCCAGCGGCGGTAGCCCAGCAGTGCCGCGACGATCAGCACATCGGCGGGAATCAGGAACCACTCGTAACCCAGCCGGGACAGCAGCACGAAGAACCGGTCCAGCCACGGCGAATGCAGGCCGTGCATCTGCCACAGCAGCGGCGCGTCGAAATGGAACGATTCAAACTCATGCACCTCGTCGGCCAGCGCGACGAAGCCGGCCAGCGGCAACAGCACGCCGGCGAACAGCAGGACCAGGCGCCACGCATTGCGCGCCATCCAGTGACGGAAGCCGGAGGCCGGCTCCGGCGCGGCAAGGATCGCGGGCTTATCCTGCGCTTCGGACATAGGTTCGTTCGACGTAGTCGTCGATCAGGGCGACGAATTCCTGGGCGATGTTCTCGCCACGCAGGGTCACCTTCTTCTCGCCATCGACGAACACCGGCGCCGACGGCGCCTCCCCGGTTCCCGGCAGCGAGATGCCGATGTTGGCGTGCCGCGATTCTCCCGGGCCGTTGACCACGCAGCCCATCACCGCCAGGGTCATGTTTTCCGCCCCCGGGTGCTGCACTTTCCACAGCGGCATCTTCTCGCGCACGTGGTTCTGCACCACCTTGGCCAGCTCCTGGAAGAACTCGGAGGTGGTGCGGCCGCATCCCGGGCAGGCTGTCACCAGCGGCGTGAACGCGCGCTGGCCGGTGGTCTGCAGCAGCTCCTGGGCGACGATCACTTCCTGCGTCCGCGACTGGCCCGGCTCGGGCGTCAGCGAGATGCGGATGGTGTCGCCGATACCTTCCTGCAGCAGCACGCTCAGCGCCGCTGCCGACGCAACGATGCCCTTGCTGCCGATGCCGGCTTCGGTCAGGCCCAGATGCAGCGCGAACTCCGAACGCTGTGCCAGGTCACGGTAGACCGCGATCAGCTCCTGCACGCCACTGACCTTGGCCGACAGCACGATGCGGTCGCGCGGCAGGCCCAGCTCCACGGCCTGTTCGGCCGAATCCAGCGCTGACCGGATCAACGCCTCGCGCAGGACACGTCCGGCGTCCCAGGGCTGCTCGCGCTCGTTGTTCTCATCCATCAGCCTGGCCGCCAGCGCCTGGTCCAGCGAGCCCCAGTTGGCGCCGATGCGCACCGGCTTGTTGTAGCGGATGGCGAACTCGATCAACTGCGCGAACTGCAGGTCCTTCTTCTTGCCGAAGCCCACATTGCCCGGATTGATGCGGTACTTGGCCAGTGCTTCGGCACACGCCGGTTCGGCGGTCAGCAACTGATGGCCGTTGTAGTGGAAATCACCGATCAGCGGCACGTCGATGCCCATCATCGCCAGCTTGTCGACGATGCGCGGGATCGCGGCCGCGGCCTCGACGGTGTTGACGGTCAAGCGCACCATTTCCGAACCGGCGCGCCAGAGCTCGGCGACCTGCTTCACGCTGGAGGCCACGTCGGAGGTGTCGGTATTCGTCATCGACTGCACCACCACCGGCCTGCCGCCGCCGACGGTGACTCCGCCGATCTGGACGGCGTGGGTCTGGCGACGGGACCAGGCGGTGGGCTCGGAAGGCGGGGTCGGGCGGGTAACGGCGTCGTGCATGCGGGCATTCTAGCGCCCGCCTCCGGTTTCCGGGTGACTCGCATTCAGCCGCCGGCACGGCTGCGGCCGATTGTCGCAGGCACACCCGCCCGCGAACGCATACGATGGGCGCGAATGACCGGTCCCGACGCCCCGTTTCTCCGCACCCTGTGCAGCCTGCGATGGCTGGCCGTGGCCGGCCAGGCCGCCACCATCCTGGTCGCCACCTGGCTGCTGGGCCTGCCGTTGCCGCCGCTGCCGCTGTGGGCCGGCGTCGCCGTGCTCGCGCTGTTCAATGTCTACACCCAGCTGCGGCCGGAAGCGGCCGATACCGCGCCACTGACAGCCTTCGGCCACATCCTGGTGGACGTGATCATCCTGACCTGGATGATCAGCTGGAGCGGCGGCATGGCCAATCCGTTCAGCTCCCTGTTCCTGATCCTGATTGCGTTGGCCGCCTTCGCCCTGCCCCTGCGCTGGGCGTTGGCGGTGGCCCTGGCCTGCCTGCTCGGCTACGCCGCCAGCGGACTGTTCGGCCAGCCACTGCCGGACGGCTACTTCCGTGCGCAGGACCTGAACCGCTGGGGCGTGGTCGCCAATTTCCTGATCTCCGCCACCGTCGTGCTGACGTTCTCCACGCGCCTGGCCCTGGCCCTGCGGCAACGGGAACTGGAGCTCTCGGCGCTGCGTGAACGCTTCGCCCGCAACGAGGGCATTGTCGCCCTGGCCACCCACGCCGCCTCGGTGGCGCATGAACTGAACACGCCGCTGGCGACCATGACTCTGCTGGCCGACGACGTTGCCGAGCGCAGCGAGGAGCCGGAAGTACGCGAGGACATGGAAACCCTGCGCGAACTGCTCGTGCAGTGCCGCGAACGGGTGCTGGCACTGGCCGCGCCGGCATCGGCCGACATGCCCGGACGCAGCCGCTCCAGCGCCCAGCAGGTGCTGGAACAATGGCGGCTGGTGCGGCCGACCATCGACCTGCACCGCAACGACGATGCGCCGCTGCGGCTGCCGCTGGACCCCGGCGTGGGCCACCTGCTGATGGTCCTGCTCAACAACGCGGCCGATGCCGGAGAGCAGGCCGGGCGCCCGCGCGTGGACCTGAGCCTGCGCATCGACGGCGACGACCTGATCGGCGAAGTCCGCGACTACGGCCACGGCTTCGATGCCCGTGCCGCGGTGCTGCCGGGCACGCTGTTCGGCAGCAGCAAGAGCGAGGGCATGGGCGTCGGCCTGGCCCTGTCCCATGCCACCATCGAACGCCTCGACGGCGAGATGTGGATGCGCCCGGCCCAGGGGGCCGGCAGTCGCGTCGGCTTCCGCCTGCCGCTGGCCCCACGCGAGGACACCCCATGAGCCTGCACCACTCCACCCAGGGCCTGCTGGTCGACGACGACGAGCTGTACCTGCGTACCCTGCAGCGCAGCCTGGCGCGCAAGGGACTCGAAACGCAGACCGCGCAGGACGCGGCCACTGCGCTGATGCTGGCCCGCCAGCATCCACCGGCTTTCGCGCTGATCGACCTCAAGCTCGGCAGTGATTCCGGCCTGGCCCTGATCCAGCCCCTGCGTGCCCTGCGTGCGGACATGCGGATCCTGCTGGTCACCGGTTATGCCAGCATCGCCACCGCCGTGGAAGCCATCAAGCTGGGCGCAGACGATTATCTGCCCAAGCCGGCAACGGTACCGATGATCCTGCGCGCGCTGGGCGAAGAGGACGACGGCCCGGCCGACGACGGCGAGATGGAAGTCCCCGACGCGATGACGCCGATCAGTCGCCTGCAGTGGGAACACATCCAGCAGGCGATGCACGAGACGGGCGGCAACGTGTCCGCTGCCGCCCGCCTGCTCGGCATGCACCGACGGTCGCTGCAGCGCAAACTGGCCAAGCGGCCAAGCCCGGAACGCGATCCGAGCCGTTGAGCCCGGCACGCCGGGCCAATGCCCGGCGACACATCCCCGACCTGGCTCAGCCCTTCAGCTGCGCCAGGATCTCGCGGGTCATCGGGTCGGCGATCGCCACGCCCTCGCCCTGCAATGCCGGCAGCAACTGGTTGGCCAGCTGCTTGCCCAGCTCGACCCCGAACTGGTCGAAGGCGTTGATGTTCCAGATCACCGACTGCACGTACACCGCGTGCTCGTACATGGCGATCAGCGCACCCAGCGCCTGCGGCGTCAGTGCATCGAGCAGGATCAGCGTACTCGGACGACCGCCCGGGTAGTCGCGGTGCGGATCGTCGCTGCCCTGACCGTTGGCCAGCGCTTCGGTCTGCGCCAGCAGGTTGGCCAGCAGCGCCTGATGATTGACGGTATAGGGATCGTCGTTGTGCACACAGCCGATGAAGTCAGCCGGGACGATGCTGGTGCCCTGGTGCAGCGCCTGGAAGAAGCTGTGCTGCACATCGGTGCCCGCACCGCCCCACCACACCGGCACGGTATCGGTGGTCACCGGCTGGCCATCACGCTGCACGCGCTTGCCCAGGCTTTCCATCACCAGCTGCTGCAGATAGGCCGGCAGCAACGCCAGGCGCTGGTCGTAGGTCATCACCGCATGGGTGGCGCAGCCCAGCAGGTTGCGGTTCCAGATGTCGGTCAGGCCATGCAGCACCGGCAGATTGCGCTCCAGCGGTGCATCCAGTGCGTGCGCGTCCATCTGCGCCGCACCCTCCAGCAGCTGTTCGAAACGCTCGAAGCCGATCGCCAGCGCAATCGGGAAGCCGACCGCCGACCACAGCGAGTAACGGCCACCGACCCAGTCCCACATCGGCAGCACGCGCTCTGCGGCGATGGCGAAGGCCTTCGCTGCGCGCTCGGGATTGGCGCTGACGGCATACAGGCGCTCACTGCCACCCAGCCAGTCGTGCAGGATCTGGCCGTTGAGCAGGGTTTCCTGGGTGCCGAAGGTCTTGGAGATCAGGATGCCGGCGGTGCGCGCCGGGTCAAGCGTGGCCAGCGTGCGCTGCATGGCCGCGCCGTCCACGTTCGATACGAAATGCACGCGCAGGCGCGCGCCGCTGACCGGGCGCAACGCATCGGCGACCAGCCGCGGGCCAAGATCGGATCCCCCGATGCCGACGCTCACCACGTCGGTCACGCCGCTGTCTTCCAGCGCACGCACGAGGACTCCCATGCGCTGACGGATTTCGCGTGCAGTGGCATGGGCATCGGCGGCCACCGGCGCGTCGACCACGTCACCACGCAGCGCCGTGTGCAGCGCCGCGCGGCCTTCGGTCAGGTTGACCTGCTCGCCGCGCATCAGGCGGTTGATGGCGCCCCCGACATCGCGTTCTGCTGCCAGCGCCAGCAGCGCCTGCAGCGCCGCGGCGTCGTACTTCTGCCGGGCAAAGTTCACATACAACGGACCGACCCGCAGCGCCAGCTCCTGCACACGGCCAGGTTCGGCGGCGAGCAGGCTGGGGATGCTTGCGCCCTTCAGGCGCTGGGCGTGGGAATGCAGCGAGTCGAATCCGTTGTTCGTTGTCATGCGGCCTGGGTCGGGATCGTGTCGTTGGTGTGGGTGATCTGGTTGCTGCCATCCACGTACACCAGCTTCGGCTTGAAGCTGTCCGCTTCCTGCTCGGTCATGCTGGCGAAGGCGGCGATGATGATGATGTCGCCGACCTGCACGTGGCGCGCGGCGCCACCATTGAGCGAGACGATGCCGCTGCCGGCTTCGGCGCGGATCGCATAGGTCGAAAAGCGCGCACCGTTGGTCACGTCCCAGATGTGGACCTGCTCGAACTCGCGGATACCGGTGGCAGCCAGCAGGTTGTCATCGATGGCGATCGAGCCTTCGTAGTTCAGCTCGGAGTGGGTGACGGTGGCGCGGTGGATCTTGGTCTTGAGCAGGGACAGGTGCATGGCACGGTACAACGCAGAGGAAAGCGTGGATTCTAGCACCCGCACAACGCGGGGCATCACGACCGGCAAACCGTTCAGGTAGCGCCGGGCATGGCCCGGCGCCACCATCACAGCGGAACTCAGAACTCCAGGTTGTCGATCAGCCGGGTCGTGCCCAGCCGCGCGGCGATCAGCGCCACCCGGCCGCCACCCTCGAATGCCGGCTCGGCCAGCTCGGGCGTGCGCAGCACGGCGTAGTCGACCTGGAAACCAGCCGCCTGCAGCGCGGCGGTGGCATCGGCCTCGATGCGCTCGCGCGGCTGGCCAGCCACATAGCCTTCGCGCATGGCCAGCAGGGTCCGATGAAGGGTCGTCGCGACGGGGCGCTGTTCCGGGCTCAGATACTGGTTGCGCGAACTCTTGGCCAGCCCATCGTCATCACGGACGATCTCCGCACCGACGATCTGGACCGGGAACGACAGCTCGGCCACCATCTGGCGGATCACCGCCAGTTGCTGGTAGTCCTTGCGGCCGAACACAGCCACGTCCGGCTGCACCTGCAGGAACAGGCGGGCGACCACCGTGCAGACGCCATCGAAATGGCCCGGACGGCTGGCACCTTCCAGCACCTCGCTGATGCCGGGCGCGTGCATGCGCGTGGTCTTGTCCACGCCCAGCGGATACATCGCCTCGACGCTCGGCAGCCACACCGCATCGCAGCCGACCTGCTCCAGCCCCGCGACGTCGGCCTCGGGCGTGCGCGGATACCGGCTGAAATCCTCGTTGGGCCCGAACTGGGTCGGATTGACGAAGATGCTGGCCACCACCCTGTCGGCGTACTGGCGGGCCAGGCTCACCAGCGCGTGATGGCCACCGTGCAAGTTGCCCATGGTCGGCACCAGCGCGACGCGCAAGCCTTCGCGCTTCCACTGGGCGATCTGCCCGCGCAACGCGCCGAGCTCATTGAAGGTCTGGATCATTGGGCGTAAGCGTGCTGTTCGTCGGGGAAGCTGCCGTCACGCACGGCGTCGGCGTAGGCGCGGGTGGCTCCAGCCACCGAGCCCCCTTCGGCAAGGAAATCCTTGACGAATTTCGGTCGGCGATGGCCGCTGTCCAGGCCCAGGAAGTCATGCAGGACCAGCACCTGGCCATCGCACTGCGGACCGGCACCGATGCCGATGGTGGGCACCGGCACTGCAGCGGTGACCTCGGCCGCGACCGGGGTCGGCACGCATTCCAGCACGATGATGCTGGCGCCCGCGTCGGCCACGGCCCTGGCGTCCTCCACCAGCTGCCGGGCCGCATCGCCACGGCCCTGGATCTTGAACCCGCCCAGGCGCAGCACCGACTGCGGGGTCAGGCCCAGATGCGAGCAGACCGGAATCTCGCGTTCGACCAGGTAACGGACGATATCGACCTTGAAGCCGGCCCCCTCGATCTTGACCATCTCCGCGCCTGCCTGCAGCAGCTGCAGCGACGCATCGAGGGCGCGTTCCGGGGTTGCATCGGCACCGAACGGCAGATCGGCAACCAGCAGCGCGCGCTGCAGCACGCGGGCCACGGCGCGGGTGTGATAGACCATGTCGGCCACGGTAACCGGCAGGGTGGAATCGTGCCCCTGCACGACCATGCCCAGCGAATCACCGATCAGGATCAGGTCGACGCCGTTGGCGTCGAAGGTGCGGGCGAAGCCAGCGTCGTAGGCGGTCAACATGACCAGCTTCTGGCCATTCCGCTTGGCCTCGGCCAAGGCGGGAACGGTCCAGGGCTTGCTGTCTGCGTGGGTGCTCATGTGCTGATAACCGGGGGAGATAACCCGGGCATTATCACCCTATCGGCGCAATCCCGCAGGCATCCACCCGCATCACTGCATCCCGCACGCGACCATGGCCGGGAATGGCCAGATCCGGCGCGATCTCGGCCAGCGGCACCAACACGAAGGCACGCTCGTGCAGGTAGGGATGCGGCACCTGCAGACCCGGTTCATCCAGTACCTGCGCGCCATACAGCAGCAGGTCCAGATCCAGTGCCCGCGGTCCCCAGTGCACGGCTGGATCGCGCACGCGACCGAAATGCCGCTCCAGCTCCAGCATCGCCCGCAGCAATCCGGAGGCCGGCAGGCGCGTTTCCACCGACGCCACCGCGTTGACGAACGGCGGCTGATCCTCGTTGCCCCAGGCCGGCGTGGCATACAGGCGCGACGCCTGGCAGCGCCGCGTGTCAGGAAGCGCATCCAGTGCGGCAATCGCCGCACGGACGGTCGCGGCCGCGTCGCCAAGATTGGCGCCCAGGCCGATCCAGGCCAGCGTCATGGCTTACTCGCCAGCGCTGCCGGTCGTGGCACCGGAGCGCCGACGGCGGCGCCGGCGCTTGCGCGGTGCGCCCTCATCCTCGTCGCCTGGTTCGGCATGCATCGCATCCAGCGCCGATTCCAGCTCGCGGCCCGGTTGCACCTGCGCCTCACGCCAGAACGCCACATCTGCCTCGTGTTCGGCCGACGCGACCTGGCGCAGCGTCAGGAAATCGAACGCCGCACGGAAGCGCGGGTGGGTGAGCGTGCGGAACACGCGCTTGCGCTGGCGCGAGCCGAAACGCGACTGCAACAGCCAGATCTCCTGCATCGGCAGCGAGAAACGGCGCGGCAGCGCGATGGTGCTCAGCTGCTGCACCGTCACGCGGTCGGCAGCACGACGCTGCGCTTCTTCCGGCGCCACGCCCTGCTTGAGCAGGGTGGCCTGCGCCCGGCAGAACGCCGGCCACAGCAGCAGCGCGAACAGGAACGCGGGCGAGACAGGCTCATCGTTGGCCACGCGTGCATCGGTATTGGCCAGGCCCTCGACCAGCATGCGGCGCAGTGCACCGGTGCGGTTCGCCTTCAGCGCCCTGCCACTTTCAGGGAACAGGACGTCGAGCAGGCCGTAGCGCTCCAGGCCTTCGAAACTGGCAACACCGTGGCCGGACAGGAACAGCTTCAGCACTTCCTCGAACAGCCGCGCGGGCGCGGCTTCGTTCAGCAGGCCTGCCAGGTGCGGGATCGGCGCGGCGGTGCCCTCTTCGATCTGGAAGCCGAGCTTGGCCGCCAGGCGCACCGCGCGCAGCATGCGCACCGGGTCCTCGCGATAGCGCTGTTCGGGGTCGCCGATCAGCTTCATCAGGCGCGCCTGGACGTCTTCGAAACCTCCGACGTAGTCGCGCACCGAGAAATCCTCGATCGCGTAGTACAGGGCATTGCAGGTGAAGTCGCGGCGCACCGCGTCGTCTTCGATGCTGCCGTACACGTTGTCGCGCACGAGCATGCCGTTTTCCATTTCGCGGTCGCCGCTGCCGTCATCGACGTTGGCGCGGAAGGTGGCGACTTCGATGATCTCGCGGCCGAACACCACATGGGCGAGGCGGAATCGGCGGCCGATCAGGCGGCAGTTGCGGAACAGCTGTTTGACCTGTTCGGGCGTGGCATCGGTGGCCACGTCGAAATCCTTGGGTTGGCCATTGACCAGCAGGTCGCGCACCGCGCCGCCGACAAGGTAGGCGCCGAAGCCGGCATCGCGCAGGCGATAAAGCACGCGCAGGGCGTTCGGGCTGATGTCCTTGCGGGAAATGGTGTGCTGGTCGCGCGGGATGACGCGCAGGCTGAACGGTGATGGAGCAGGAGAAATGATGTTGGCGCTTCCGGTTGAAGTTTCGGGATTGCCCAATGGCATCGAGGTGCATATACTAGCGCTCCTGCCTCGGCAGCGACACATATACGCTCCCTTCGTCTAGTGGTTAGGACGTGGCCCTCTCAAGGCTAAAACAGGGGTTCGAGTCCCCTAGGGAGCGCCAGTCGCCACAGCAGGAACCGAAAAAGCCCGCCTCGTGCGGGCTTTTCTGTTTCTTGGGGTTTGCCTGTTGCGTCGAGCGGGTCGCCTCGGGGGCGAGCCGCCGCTGCCTGTCCTGGACCGGCTGGCCTGCCGCCGCCACGGAACAGGAAGGCGCTGGAAACCAGGGCGGCGCCATCAGCCTTCCATCTGCTCCAGCTCCTTGCCCTTGGTCTCGCGGACGTAGCGGACGACGAAGAAGATCGAGAGGATCGCTGCAACCGTGTAGATGCCATAGGCACCGGCCAGGCCGATACCCGCCAGCAGCAGCGGGAAGGTCACGGTGATGGCGAAGTTCGACGTCCACTGCGCCGCACCGGCCACCGCGAGCGCCGGGCCGCGGATCTGGTTCGGGAACATCTCGCCCAGCATGACCCACATCACCGGGCCCCAGGACATGTTGAAGAACACCACATAGACGTTGGCCGCCACCAGCGCCAGCCGGCCCATGCCATCGGACAGGTGCAGGCGCCCTTCGACCAGGCTGCCGCTGGCGAATGCCACCACCATCAGCACCAGGGCAACCGACATGCCGACCGAACCGACCCACAACAGCGGCTTGCGCCCGATCCGATCGATCAGCATCACCGTCAACAGGCAGGCGCCGATGCTCAGCGCACCGGAAAGAACGTTGATCAGCAGCGCATCGCTTTCCGAGAAGCCGACGGCCTGCCACAGGACCGCGCCGTAGTAGAACACCACGTTGATGCCGACCAGCTGCTGGAACATCGCCAGGCCGATGCCCACCCAGATGATCGGGCGAAGCCTGCCGGTGCCCTTGTCCAGCAGGTCGCCGAAGCGCGGCTTGTGCTGGTCCTGGTCCAGGCTGGCCTCGATCTCCGCCTGTTTGGCGGCCGCCGCGGCGTCGCCGTACAGCCGCGACAGAACCGCCCTGGCCTGCGCCTGGCGCCCCTTCACCACCAGGAAGCGCGGGCTTTCCGGAATCACCAGCAGCAGCAACAGGAACAGCGCCGACGGCAGCGCCTGCATCCAGAACATCCAGCGCCAGGCCTCCTGCCCGAACCACAGGAGCTCGGTGGAGGTGCCTGCCGCACGGGCCAGCAGGTAGTTGCTGAGGAAAGCGGCGAACAGGCCGCAGATGATCGCCATCTGCTGCACCGTCGCCAGGCGGCCCCGGTAGCGTGCGGAAGCGACCTCGGCGATGTAGGCCGGCGACATCACGCTGGCCGCACCGACGGCGAAGCCGCCCAGCACGCGAGCGGTCACGAACAGCCAGGAGGCGTGCGCGGCGCCCGCACCCAGCGCCGACAGCAGGAACAGCACCGCCGCCACGATCAGCACGCCGCGTCGGCCCAGGCGGTCGCCCAGCCAGCCGGCGAGAAACGCGCCGATCGCGCAGCCCAGCAGCATCGAGGCAACCTCGAAGCCCAGGGCCGCCTCGCTGGAGTTGAAGGCCTGCCGCAGGCCATCAACCGTGCCGTTGATTACGCCACTGTCGAATCCGAACAGGAAGCCTCCCAAGGTGGCCACGCAGCTGATCAGGACGATGAACGCGGTGTTCTCTCCACCATCGGCGGCGGCAGGCTGAGCTGGGGACATGGGCATTCCAGGAGGGAGGACAGTCCGGCTGCCACAGCAGCCAGCAGCGCGCAGCCTCGCACAGGCGCCGCCCCATCGCCAATGGGCCGTGCCCTCGAGCCCGGCAGATCCCCCTTTTCAGGCCCGCGCCGACACCGGGGGGCAACCTGTTCTAGAATTGGCGGGTTCAGGAATCGATCCACCCCCAAGCCCATGCCCTTTGTCGTCACCGAAAACTGCATCAAGTGCAAGCACACCGATTGCGTGGAAGTGTGCCCCGTGGATTGCTTCCACGAAGGCCCGAACTTCCTGGTGATCGACCCGGATGAGTGCATCGACTGCACCCTCTGCGAGCCGGAGTGCCCGGTCAACGCGATCTTCCCCGAGGACGATGTCCCCGCCGGACAGGAGGGCTTCGTCGCCCTCAACGCCGAACTGGCCAAGGCCTGGCCGGTACTGACCGTGCGCAAGGACCCGCCGGCGGACGCCGGTGAGTGGGATGGCAAACCGGACAAACTGAAGCTGCTCGAGCGCTGAGGCGCCAGCACCCGCCGCCATGAAAAAGGGCGCCCTGGGCGCCCTTTTCCTGTTCCGGCAATGCCAGGCCCTGCCCGGCCGAACCCGGGCGCGTGGCCCGGTCCGCAGCTGCCGGCGGTTCCTTACTTCGCCAGCGCGGCCTTCAGTGCGGCAATCAGCTTCACCGGGGCCTCGGCGGTCGCCGGCAGACCACGCGGATCGACCGCAGAGACATAAGCGCCGGCATCGACGGCCACCACGCGCACCAGGAAGTTACTGCCTTCATAGGCCACGTCGTAGGAGCCCAGCAGCTGGGCACGGCTGGCGATGGTCACGCCCTGCACGCCTTCCAGCGCGGTGCCGACCTTGGCGAACGCCTCGTCCTTGCTGCCCGGAATGGTGAAACCGGTATTGCCCACGGCCGGGGCAGCCGGAGCGGCCACAGCAGCCGGGGCGGTGGTCGAGGCCAGCCTCGGCACCTGGTTCTCGCCCGACGCGGACGGCAGGTTCAGGTCCGGCGGCACTTCCAGCGGACGCATCTCCGGGGCCAGGGCGTAGTCGCCCTTGGCACCGCGCTTGAAGCAGCCGGTGGTGGTCACGACCGTGGTGAGGGCGATGAGCGCGAAGGACAGCACGCGGACGGCGGAAACGGATTGACGCATGTGGATCTCCTGGATCAGACCAAGACGGAAGGTCAGTGGCTGGAAAGGGCTTCAAGCGCGGCGATGTCGCCGGCCAGATGATCGGCTGCCGGATGATGCGCTGCCGACAGTGGCAGCAGCGGCAGGCGCAGGTCGTGGCCGATGCCGATGCGGCGCAGCAGCGCCTTGACCGGAATCGGGTTGGATTCGATACCGCAGAAATCGTGGTACGGCTGCAGGCGCGCGTCCCAGGATGCGGTGGCGTCATGGTCGTGGGCGGCAGCCAGCTCGCACATCCGGCGGTACGCACCAGGCAGCGCGTTGGAGCCGACCGAGATCAGCCCGTCGATACCGGCCTGGATCGAGCGCGCAGCCGTGCCGTCGTCGCCACTGAGCACGGCGAAGCTGGAACTGCGCAGCGCCAGCAGGGCCTTCACGCGCCCGATGTCGCCGACGGCCTCCTTGATGCCGACAATGTTGGGATGATCCGCCAGCTCGGCCACGGTCTCCGGCAGCATGTCGCATCCGGTGCGCCCCGGTACGTTGTACAGCACCACGGGCAACCCGCCGTGGTCGGCCACGGCCCGGTAGTGCGCGATCAGCCCGGCCTGTGTCGGACGCACGTAAGGCGGCGTCACCACCAGAGCGTGACTGGCACCCTGCGCGGCAGCGCGACGGGTCTGTTCGATGGTCTTGGCGGTGCCGGACAGGCCGGTACCGGCCAGGACCGGGATGCGTCCGCCGATGCGTTCGACCGCACTGGCCAGCAGCTGGTCGTACTCGGCGTCGGACAGCGTCGCCGCTTCGCCGGTCGAGCCGGCGACGACAACGCCATGGACGCCACCTTCCAGTTGCAGATGCAGCAGGCGCTGCCAACCGTCGGGATCGAGGGCACCGTCGGCCCGGAACGGGGTCGCCAGCGCGGTGATGAGGCCGGAAAGGGACAAGGACGTGCTGCTCTTGGCTGGGAAGGGAAAACGCCCGCCACGAAAGGGCGGGGGCGACTTGAATGTTACTTGCGGCGCGAAAGCACGGGCAAGTATGCTGCACTCCGGTGGATCCCCGCCTCTGGCGGGCATTCAGACTCACGCATGCATTACCCGGAATCGCCTTGACCGACACCACCCCGCGCCCCGCGCCGAGCGAAAACCACCTCCTGATCAACGCCTATACGACGCATCCGGAGTCCCCACTGCTGTCCGTCACCCGACGCATTGCCGACAGCGGCTGCAATCTGGTGGACGCGCGCCTGGCCACGGTTGGCCGCGACGTATCGGTCACCGCGCTGGCCACCGGGTCGTGGGACTCGGTCGCCAAGCTGGAAGCGATGCTGACCCGGCTCGAGCGCGAGGAAGGCCTGAAACTGGTCTGGTACCGCACCGAGGCCAAGCAGGCGCAGTCCAATCTGCTGCCGTACATCGTTGAAGTGATCGCCGCTGACAAGCCGGGCATCCTGTTCCAGCTGGCCGACTTCTTCGACCGCCAGGGCATCACCATCGAGACCCTGCAGAGCACGCGCTATCGCGCCATGCAGACCGGTGCGGAAATGTTCAGCGCGCAGGTCACCATCGGCGTGCCGGCCAACATGCACATCGCCGCCCTGCGCGATGATTTCCTCGAATTCTGCGACCACCTGAACCTGGACGCGATCATGGATCCGATGAAGTTCTGATTTTTCGCGCGTTCGTCACGGGCGCGCGGCGTTTCATGCAACTGTCGTAGAAATACCCCAGGCTCCGGAACCAAGGACCTCATGAACAACGGCGATACCCTGGACCGCACCACCCTCTCGCTCCCGCTGGCCCTGTCAGGCGGCGAACACACCACCCTCGGCGACCTCGCGGGCCAATGGCTGGTGCTGTACTTCTACCCCAAGGACAGCACCCCGGGGTGCACCACCGAAGGCATCGACTTCAACGCGCTGCTGCCGGAGTTCCGCAAGGCCGGCGCCACCGTACTCGGCGTATCCCGTGACTCGGTGAAATCACACGACAACTTCTGTGCCAAACAGGGCTTCGCGTTCCCGCTGGTCAGCGATGGCGACGAAGCGCTGTGCAACGCCTTCGATGTGATCCGGATGAAGAACATGTACGGCAAGCAGGTACGTGGCATCGAGCGCAGCACCTTCCTGATTTCTCCCGACAGCCGCATCGCGCAGTCCTGGCGCAAGGTCAAGGTCGCCGGCCATGCCGACGCCGTGCTTGCCGAACTGAAGGCCGCCCAATCCAAGTGATTCACATCGCCCACTTTGTCCGCCATCACCCTGCCCCGCAGGTCGTGGTGGTTTTTCCCTGTCCGTAACCAGGAATCGACGATGACCCGAGGCAAGCGCATCTACGTGCTGGATACCAACGTGCTGATGCACGATCCGACCGCGCTGTTCAAATTCGAGGAGCATGACGTCTACCTGCCGATGCAGGTGATCGAGGAGCTGGACAACGGCAAGAAGGGCACGTCCGAGGCAAGCCGCAACGCCCGCCAGGTCAGCCGCTTCCTCAACGAGCTGGTGCAGGCCTCCGGCCTGGACAATCTGGCCGACGGCATTCCGCTGCAGCGCCCACAGGGCCTGCAGCTGCGTGGCAAGCACAGCGCCGGCAAGCTGCGTTTCCAGACCAGTCATTTCGACGCCGGCAAGAGCTTCGGCCAGGTCATCCCGGACAATGCCATCCTCGGTGCCATCCTGGCGCTGAAGGAGCAGACCCCGGAGATCCCGGTGGTGTTCGTCTCCAAGGACATCAACCTGCGGATCAAGGCGGCCATCGCCGGCATCGTTTCGGAAGATTACGAAAACGACCGCGCACTGGACGATTTCAGCCTGCTCTACACCGGCGCCACCGAGCTGCCGGAGGATTTCTGGAAGCTCCATGGCGACGACCTGCGCAGCTGGAGCGACAAGGGCCGCACCCATTACGAGATCCTGGCCAGGGACGACGAGGAGTGGTACCCGAACCAGTACGTCTACCTGCCGGGCGAGGACGAGGTGGAGCTTCGCGTCAGCCGCGTGGTCGGCGATGGCAAGGTGGTGCTGTCGCTGGTTGATGATTTCCGCCACGGCAGCCATGCCGTGTGGGGCATCAGCGCGCGCAACCGCGAGCAGAACTTCGCGCTCAATGCGCTGATGGACCCGGAGATCGACTTCGTCACCCTGCTCGGCACCGCCGGCACCGGCAAGACCCTGCTGGCACTGGCCGCGGGGCTGGCACAGACGATGGACCAGCAGCGCTACCGCGAGATCATCATGACCCGGGCCACCGTCAGCGTCGGCGAGGACATCGGCTTCCTGCCGGGCACCGAGGAAGAGAAGATGACACCGTGGATGGGCGCGCTGACCGACAACCTGGAAGTGCTCACGCACAACCAGGAAGGCGGAACCTGGGGACGCCAGGCAACCAACGATCTGCTGGCCAGCCGCATCAAGATCCGCTCGATGAACTTCATGCGCGGCCGCACCTTCCTGTCGCGCTATCTGATCCTGGACGAGGCGCAGAACCTCACCCCGAAGCAGATGAAGACGCTGATCACCCGTGCCGGTCCCGGCACCAAGATCGTCTGCCTGGGCAACGTCGAGCAGATCGACACCCCGTACCTGACCGAGACGACATCCGGCCTGACCTACGCGGTGGACCGCTTCAAGAACTGGCCGCACAGTGCGCACATCACCCTGCGCCGTGGCGAACGCTCGCGGCTGGCCGATTACGCTTCGGAGGTGCTGTGAACCGTTCTGCCCGCCTGCTGCTGCCGACGGCGGCGATCACCCTCGCAGCCGTCCTTGGTGCCTGCACCACCACCCGCGGGCCGGCCAGCGTGCCGACCGCCGAACGCACCGGCCAGTCGTGGGTGGTCACCCGGCCGATCGTCGCCGCGCAGGTGCTCGACACCTGCTCGCGGCACAGCCCGGGCCGGGATGCCGGCCGCGTCACCGGCTACTGGGCCCCCAGCCGGCAACAGGTGGACCAGCTGGAAGCCGCACTGCCTTCGCTGCAGGCGCAGGTGCCCGACGTACTGGACTTCGACCGCCAGTACGTCGGCATCGAAAGCGCCGGCAAGCGCCTGATCTACATCAATGCGTTCCGCCTGCCTGACGACAGCGGCATCAAGCCGGCGCGCGAGGCCATCCGCGTCTGCGATGGTGGCAAGCAGTTCTGGGGCGCGGTGTTCGACCCGGCCACCGGTGCGTTCAGCGAGCTGCAGTTCAACGGCGGTCTCGGCGGTCCCTGAGGGTCGCGCCGATGGGCATACGCCTTCCCACCTGGGTCTGGATCGGTGCCGTAGCGCTGTCGTGCGTGGCCGGCATGGTCAACGTGGTCGGCTTTCTGGGCTTCGAGCATCAGGCCGTCAGCCACATGACCGGTAGTACCAGCCAGCTCGGCATGGCACTGGCGCAGGGCGACTGGCGCGCGGTCGGGCACCTGTGGGGCCTGCTGATCGCTTTTTCGCTGGGTGCGATGCTCAGCGGGCTGCTGATCCAGGACAGCGCACTGCAGCTCGGCCGGCGCTATGGCGTCGCTCTGGCACTGGAATCGGCGCTGTTGCTGGCCGCCATTCCCTTGTTCAAGCAGCAGCAGATCTGGGGCGCGTTGTCGGCAGCGATGGCCTGCGGGTTGCAGAACGCGATGGCCACCACCTTCAGCGGCGCGGTGATACGGACCACCCACCTCAGCGGCATGTTCACCGATCTTGGCATCGGCCTGGGCCATCTGTTGCGCGGGCTGCCGCTGCAGGTGCGGCGGCTGACGCTCAGCGGCCTGATCATCAGCGGCTTCCTGGCCGGTGGCGTGATGGGTGCGTGGCTGTTCCTGCGCTGGCAGTACGATGCCCTGCTTGCCCCCGCGCTGCTGACCGGCGCGACCGGGCTGGTCTATGTGCTGTACCAGCAATGGGTACGCTGGCGGTACTGAGCGTCGCCGCACGCACGCGCAGCATGAGGCGTCCGCCCCTGCCGGCAGCCCGTAGCCGGCACTACCCCCATCCCGGTGACCACGGCACAATCGCCGCATGAGCCCGACCACTCCCGTTTCCGCCCTCACCATCGCCGGCTCCGACTCCGGCGGAGGCGCCGGCATCCAGGCCGACCTGAAGGCCTTCGCCGCACACCGCGTGCATGGCCTCTCCGCGATCGCCGCACTGACCGCGCAGAACACCCGCGGTGTCACCGCCGTGCATGTGCCGCCAATCGAATTCCTGCGCGCGCAGCTCGACGCGTGCTTCGATGATTTCGACATCCACGCGGTGAAGCTGGGCATGCTGGCCAATGCCGAGGTGATCCACGCCGTGGCCGATGTACTGCAGCGTCACCGCCCCGCACATGTGGTGCTGGATCCGGTGATGGTCGCCACCAGTGGCGCGCGCCTGCTGGAAGACAGCGCCCTGCAGGCAATGCGCGAGCGTCTGCTCCCGCTGGCCACGCTGGTCACTCCCAACACACCGGAGGCAGAACTGCTGGTGGGCCGCACCATCGGCGATGGAGACGACGCCGAGCGGGCCGCGTCGGCACTGCTGGATCTCGGGGCCGGCGCGGTGCTGCTCAAGGGCGGCCACCTGCACGAGGGCAACCGGGTGATCGATCGCTACTTCGATGGCGTCAGCAGCGAGGAATTCAGTCACGCGCGCCTGCCGCTGGATGCGCACGGCACCGGCTGCACACTGGCCTCGGCCATCGCCGCGCAACTGTGCAATGGCCTGAGCCTGGCCAACGCCTGCGAAGCATCGATCGACTACGTGGCACGCGGGCTGCAACTGGGCTACATGCCGGGGCGCAGCGATGTGCGCGTGCTGGATCATTTCGGCGCAGCGCCCCACGCATGAGCCTGCCATCACGGACACTGGCCGTGGAATGCGGCGACGGCCATCGCTTCGAGGTGATGGCCTGCGTGCCCGAGCAGCCGCTGGCGCGGCTGCTATGGCTCCCCGCACTCGGCGTGGCCGCGCGCCACTACCTGCCATTGGCACAGGCCCTGGCTGCGAAAGGCATCGCGGTCTACCTGCACGAGTGGCGTGGCAACGGCAGCAGTTCACTGCGCCCTTCGCGCACGCAGGACTGGGGCTATCGTGAAGTGCTCGAGCAGGACCTGCCTGCCAGCCAGGCTTTGCTCGCCAACGCCGATGCCGGCGAAGGCGTGCTGCCCTGGATCATCGGTGGGCACAGCCTGGGTGGGCAGCTGGCCTGCGTGCATGCAGGACGGCAACCGCAGCACTTCGAGCACCTGTGGCTGGCCGCCAGTGGCACGCCGTTCTGGCGTACGTTTCCGCCTCCGCGCGGATGGCTTCTGCCGCTGGTGTACCGCTTCCTGCCGTGGATCGCCCGCCGCCAGGGCGTGCTGCACGGCCGGCGCCTGGGCTTTGGGGGCACCGAAGCACGCGGCCTGATTGCCGACTGGTCGCGGGTGGGCCTGAGCAACCATTCCGCAGCCGCGGGCATGACCGAGGATCTCGATGCGCAGATGGCACGCGTGCATGGCAGCGCGCAGGCCGTGGTGATGGAACACGACTGGCTGGCACCGATCGGTTCGATGCAGGCGTTGCTGGATAAACTGCCGAATGTGGCATCACACCTGTATGTGATGTCCGACGGGGAACTGGGCACGCGTGCCGACCACTTCGCGTGGATGAAGGCGCCACAGGCGGTCGCCCACCAATTTTTCATTCAGCTGGATGAAAATCTTCACAAAAACGGTTGACGGTACGCGCCGACATCCGCATAATTCCGCTCCTGTCGCAGGGCGCCCGTAGCTCAGTTGGATAGAGTACCTGGCTACGAACCAGGCGGTCGGGAGTTCGAATCTCTCCGGGCGCACCACTCGACAGGTTTCCGGCATCCGCCGCTGGAAATGAAGTAAAATTTGATTGTGTACCGCGCGCCCGTAGCTCAGTTGGATAGAGTACCTGGCTACGAACCAGGCGGTCGGGAGTTCGAATCTCTCCGGGCGCACCATACACGATCAACACAACAGGTTTATGTAATTGGCGCCCGTAGCTCAGTTGGATAGAGTACCTGGCTACGAACCAGGCGGTCGGGAGTTCGAATCTCTCCGGGCGCACCATTACACCGAAACAGCAGGCCTCGGCCTGCTGTTTTTTTATGTGTGTTCTTCGGCAGGGCTGCGCCCTGCACCCGCCGAAGCCAAAGCCGGAGCAACAGCAACAGCGCGCATTCCATGGGACGGCGGGGCGGTGTCGGAGTGCGGGGACGCCGCAAGTACGTCCCTGTAGGCTTGGCAGCCGCATCCATGCGGCTGACACCCCGCACTCCGACACCGCCCCACCTTCGACAGGTTCACGCGGCTGTTGGTAGGTGTCGACCTTGGTCGACACATCTGTCAGATATCGAGTGAATTCATCCACGCATGGCGTGGATCTACCGTGTCGATCAAGTCGACACCTACCGGACCCGCCCCGTCTTGCCCCAGCAAACCCCCTTCGGCTGTGGCTGTTGCTGTGTTCGCGCTCGTAACGGGTGCAGGGCGCAGCCCTGCCGCACACCTATCCCCCGGCCATTGCCCGCCACCACTGCGACAGCAGCTCCGGCCTGCGCAGGCGCTCGCGCCACCAGCGCAATGCCGCGCCATCCTCACCGGTCCGCCAGGCCAACCAGAAGGTCTCCTCCGGCTTGTGTTCCTCGACCTCACGGATCACCAGTTCGCCTCGCGCCACGGCCGCGCGCGCGCACGGCTCGGGCAGAAAGCCGAAGCCCACGCCCTCGCATTGCAGTTTCAGCTTGCTGGCCATGTCGGGCACTGTCAGCATCTCCTGCCCCATCAGCAGGCCAACCGTACGGGGCAGCAGTCGCCGCGCCGAATCGGACACCGCGATCGCACAGTGCTCGACCAGCTGCTCACGTCCCAGCACGCCCGGCACTGCTGCCAAGGGATGATCCGGGGCAACCGCGAACACGAACTCGACCGTACCCAACGGCTCGACCACGTAGCCACCACCGCTCGGCCCCTCGCCCGGCGCGCCCACCAGCAGATCGGCACGCCGGTCCAGCAGCGCCTCCCAGGTGCCGGACAGCGCCTCGCCGATCAAGCGCAGGCGGGTCGGCGCCTCAGCGCCGCGAAATGCGGCGATGTCCGGACCCAGCAGCCAGGTGGGAAACACCGAATCCACTGCCAGGGTCAGTTCGGTTTCCCAGCCGGAGGCCACCCGGCGCACCCGCAGTTCCAGTTCGCGGGCCGCACGGAGCAGATGCCGGCCCTCATCCAGCAGCGCGCGACCTGCCTCGGTCGGCTCCGCACGCGGGCCCACCCGGTCGAACAGCTGCACGCCAAGATCCTCTTCCAGCTTGGCCACGGTGTAGGAAATGGTGGACGGCACCTTGTGCAGGGCCTTGCCGGCGCCCGCAAACGAACCGCGGCGATCGATGGCGTCCAGGATCTGCAGGGCTTCGAGGCTGAGCTTGAGCATTCGAATTTTTCGATGATGGCTTTCAAAACTATCCGTTTTTCAAAGCACCGGCGCAAGCGGATACTTCTCTCCAACAGGGAAACACGGCGATCAATGCCCTGCCCCGCCCCATCGAAAACATCGAACAAGGAGATATCCCATGCTGCAGATCCGCAAGAGTGCTACCCGTGGCCTGGCCGAACATGGCTGGCTGTCCTCGCGCCACACCTTCTCGTTCGCCAACTACTACGATCCGCGCTATGTCAGCTTCGGTCCGCTGCGGGTGATCAACGAGGACAAGGTGATCGGCGGCCAGGGCTTCGGCACCCACAGCCACAGCAACATGGAGATCGTCTCCTACGTGCTGGGCGGCGCACTGGAACACAAGGACTCGATGGGCACCGGTTCGGTACTGCGCTACGGCGATGTGCAGCGCATGAGCGCCGGCAGCGGCGTCAGCCACAGCGAGTTCAACCACTCGGCCACCGAACCCGTGCATTTCCTGCAGATCTGGATCTTCCCGGACACGGAGAACGTCACCCCGTCGTATGAGGAAACCCACTTCACGCCGGACAGCAAGCGCAACCAGCTGCGCCTGATCGCCTCGCCCGACGGTGCAGATGGTTCGCTGCGCATCCACCAGGATGCCCGCATCTTCGCCACCCTGCTCGACGGCAGCCACAAGCTGCACCACGCCCTGGGCAGCGGACGCGGTGCCTATGTGCAGGTCGCCCGTGGCCAGCTGCAGGTCAACGGCATCACCCTGGAAGCCGGTGATGCGCTGCAGATCAGCGACGAAGCGCAGCTGACGCTGGAGAACGGCAACGACGCCGAAGTGCTGGTGTTCGACCTGCCGCTGTGAAGTCACGCCCGCGGTGCCGACCGGTACCGCGGGCGACCTCTGGCCTCAACCGCCGACGGCGACGCAGGCCTCCAGAATCAACGCAGTCACCTCGGCCGGTTTCGACGCCAACGAAGCATGGCTCGCATCCAGTTGCAGAAGACGCCGGGGCTGAATCCGATCGGCCATCATCTGCGGGTTCTGAACAGAAGCTCTCGTGGGGTCTGTCCATACGCGGCCACAGATCACCGTCGCGGTGCGGGGCGGGGTTCGATGCCGCCTCGCCCTTGGCGCGCTGCAATCGTATGCATGTCGCCCCCCCTCCGTTGGCACTTGCCGAACCGCCATGAAATCGCTTCCATGTCGGTTCACTGGAGCTTCCTACCGCGCATGACGCCTTCTTCCCCACGTGCCCAGCAGCACGCCACCCGCGCCGCCTTCTTCATTCCCGGTTTCGCCACCGCCGCGTGGGCACCGATGGTGCCCTTCGCCAAGGCCCAGGCAGGGCTGTCCGACGCCGGTCTGGGCGCCGTGCTGCTGTGCCTCGGGCTGGGCTCACTGCTGGCCATGCCGCTGGCCGGTGCGCTGACCGGTCGCTTCGGCTGCCGTCGGCTGCTGGTGGTCACCTGTGCACTCGTGCTGCTGGCACTGCCGCTGCTGGCGGTGCCGCCTTCGCCCTTCGTGCTCGGTGCGGCCCTGTTCGTGTTCGGCGCGGGCGTGGGTGCGATGGACTGCACGATGAACATGCAGGCAGTGGCCGTCGAACGCGAAGCCGGCCGGGTGATGATGTCCGGCTTCCACGCCTTCTACAGCATCGGTGGCTTTGTCGGCGCCGGCTGCATGACCGGTCTGCTGATCCTGGGCACACCGCTCTGGCTGGCCGCGCTGCTCGCGGCGGCGGCACTGCTGCTGGTAGCTGTGCTGTCGGCACCGCACTGGCGTCCGCAACGGATCCTGCACGAAGGCCCCTTGCTGGCACTGCCACATGGCGTGGTGCTGTTCATCGGCGTGCTGGCATTCGTGGTGTTTCTCGCCGAAGGCTCGATGCTGGACTGGAGCGCCGTGTTCCTGGCCGAGGTACGGCAGGTGCCTCGCGACCAGGCCGGCGCGGGCTTCGCGGTGTTCACTCTGGCGATGACAGCCATGCGCCTGTTCGGCGATGGCATCGTCGAGCGTCTCGGCCGCACCCGCACCCTTGTCATCGGCGGCATCACCGCTGCGGCCGGCTTTGCCGTGGCCACCCTGGTGCCATCGTTGCCGGTTGCCCTTGCGGGCCATGCGCTGGTCGGCCTGGGCTGCGCCAACATCGTGCCGGCACTGTTCTCGATGGCTGGACAGCAGCGCGCGATGCCCGAGAACATCGCCATCACGGCTGTCACCACACTGGGCTATGCCGGCATTCTCGCCGGCCCGGCCGCGATCGGCGCACTGGCCCATGCCAGCAGCCTGGGCTTCGCGTTCCTCTGCGTGGCGGCACTGCTGATCGGTGTCGCGCTGTCGGCGCCCGCACTGGCGCGCCGGCTGTCCTGACGATGCATCAACCGCGTGCCGGCTCCGCTGCCGGCACATCGTGCACCAGCCACTCGGCCTGTGCCGGCAGCTGCGGCGCCGGGCAGGTGGACGGGGGGTGCCGTTCGTCGCGCGCCATCCAGTCGTCGACCACACCGGCCAACAGATCCAGCCGCAGCGGCAGGGTGATATGGTCCTCGCCGCGCATCTCGATGTAGTGCGCCCGCGGGTTGGCCTGCGCGAGTTCGCGCCCCTGGCTCACAGGAATGTGCTGGTCGCCCTGCCCGTGCAGCAGCAGCACGCAGGCGCGCGTGTCGGCCAGCGCGCGAGCCACATCCACATGGTCAAGATCGACATCGATGCGGCGGCTGGCCGCAGCAATCACCTGGTCGATGTCCTGTCCGCCATAACGCCACCGCGCATATGAGGCCACGGCCTGTGCCTTCCACCCTTCCGGCTGCAGCGCCATCAGGTGCGGAATCATCGTGCGGATGGCTACGCCGGCATTGGCGAACGACTCCATCGCGACGACGCCGGCAACCTGGTCACCGAGCTTTTCAGCGGTGAACACCGCCGTCGCCGCGCCATAGGACACGCCGAACAGATACAGGGGCCCGGTGACTTCGCCGCGTGCGCGCAGCTCAGCGATCACATCGACCACGTCGTCCGATTCGTAGGTGCCATAGCCGGAGGGTCCAACCCCGGACTGACCGTGGTTGCGCAGGTCGAGCGTGACCACGCGATAGCCCGATCCGGCCAGCTGCAATGACCACGGCAGCATCGAATCGCCGTTCATCATCCAGCCGTGCAGGAGCACCACGGTGCCACGCGGCGCCTGTGCCCGGAACGGCTGCGGCACCGACAGGCTGAGTCCGGTGTCCAGCGGCAGGCCATTCTCATGCCGCTGCGGCAGATAGCGATAGCGGGCGCCGTAGTCGCCCGGATCGAACACGCGCCAGAAGATCGGCACGCCATCACGGCCCGGCGCGAAACCATGGCGATTGGGAATCCCGGCAATGGCCGCAGCGATGCGCGGCTGGTCAAGCAGCGTCGACACGCCGCCGGGCGCGACCAGGCGGTCGGCGAGCGAGGTGGATGCGGCATTCATCGAGGAAGAGCATGCAGCCAGCCATAGGCCGGCGCACGCCAGCAACAGCAGCAGCGGGCGCTTCATGGGCGATCAGGGAAGAAATGCGACAGCGTGGCAGCCTAGCGGGCACCGCGCTTGCCATCTATCGCGGCTCGATGACGGCTTGATGACAGCGCAGCATCGATTCAGCTTGGTGCAGGGCGCCTCCCGCGCCGCGGGTGCAATGAAGGCTGCATCTGCACGTCACCGTCACGTCACTGCCGCTGCCGACACTCCGGGGCTTCCCCCACTCGTGAAGGTCTGGTTTCGATGCCAACGCATGCGCGTATTCCCCGTATCTCGTTGCTTGCCCTGCTGATCGCGCCCACACTGGACGCCCTCGCCGAAGCACCGCAGGGAGAGGGTGACACGACACGTCGCAGCGACGCCCGCACGCTGGACCAGGTCCAGGTGATCGGCCAGGCAACCAGTTACGCCAAGACTGCGGTGCGCACGGAAACACTGAACCGGCAGTTGGTGATGAGCAGCGTCAACGACGCGCTCAACGAAGTGCCCGGCGTGGTCGTCAGCGAGGCCGATGCCACCGGTTCGTCGGTGTGGGGCACGCAGATCAGCATGCGCGGCTTCGTCACCAACCGCGATACGCAGCAGATCGGCACCACCATCGATGGCCTGCCCAATGGTGGCTCGGGCTACGGCGGTGGCTCCCTGGCCAATCGCTACATCGACACCCTGGACCTGGAAACGGTGGAGGTCAGCCAGGGCACGGCTGACATCTCCTCGCGCTCGAACGAGGCGCTGGGCGGCACCCTGAACTTCCTCACCGGCGATCCGCTGCAGGACAGCCGGCTGCGCTTCGTCGTCGGTGCCGGTGACAATGAAGCGCGCAAGTACTACGTGCGCTATGACACCGGCGTGCTTGGCGGCCACACCCGTGCCTGGGTCAGTGCATCCTCGGCGCGCGTGCACGATTGGATCGACGGCAGCGGCCGCACCCGCAACGACCATATCGCCGGCAAGTTCGTCACCGAACTGGACCGCTGGACACTCACCGGCTATCTGTCCTACAACGATGCCGACGAACCGGAATACACCAGCGTCTCGCCTCAGGGCTTCGCCACCAATCCGGACCGCGACAACCTGGTCGGCAGCCTGACCGGCATTCCCTATCTGGATCAGAATTTCCGTTCCGGTTCCCGTGCCCTGCGCGAGAACACCTTCGGTTACCTGCGCGCCGCCTTTGACGGTGGCAACGGCTTCAAGGCCTCCATGGCGGCCTACGGTCATCGCATGCAGGGTCGCGGGGACTGGCTGCCGCCGTACCTGGCGCAGGTCAGCGACGATGGCAGCGGTCGCCCCGAGTCGGAGTACACCGGCGGCAGCACCGTGTACGGCGGCAGCAACCGGGGCCAGATCTACTTCGTCAATCCCGATGGCAGCGCCGCCCAGCGTCTGGCCACCTGCACGCCGCGGCTGGGCTTCACGGCCGAGTATGATCCGGGCTGCTACGCCGGAAATGTGCTCGGCGCCCAGTCCTACCGCCACACCCACTACGACAACGACCGCATGGGCGTCACTGCCGACGTCGAGTGGCGGCAGACCTTCGGCAGCATCGACAACACGGTCCGCGGTGGCCTGTGGGTGGAAAAGCTGGACCGCTCCGCACGCCGCGACTGGCACCGGCTGCTCAACGTCGGGCAGGACATCGCCTTCGATCACCAGCCGTACTGGGTCCAGTTCGAAGACCGGTACAAGGTCGATGAGCAGATGTACTACATCGAGGACGTGGCCCGCTTCGGCCCCTTCAGCGCGCGCCTGGGCGTGAAGCAGTTCTTCGTGGACCAGTCCCGCCGGCGTGTGATCGGCGCCGCCGAGAACGTCACGTCCGATTCAAAGTCCGATCCGCTGCTGTCCACCGGCTTCACCTGGGCACCCGGTGTTCAGGGCATGGAACTGTTCGCAGGCTTCTCGCAGAACTTCGCGGCCATCCCCTCCGGCGTACTGGGCGAGACCGATCCGCAGCGCTTCCGCAACGTCGAGCCGGAGACCGCCGACAACATCGAACTCGGCATGCGCATCAGCCGCTGGCCGTTGACCGCCTCGGTCACCCTGTACAACATCAAGTTCGACAACCGCATCGTCTACCTGCCGGCCGGTTTCGTCAGCGGCATCGATTACCTGGGCGAGACCGACGGCGTCTACGAGAACTTCGGGGGCGTGGAGAGCAATGGCCTGGAAGCGGCGCTCGGATACGGCTGGGACAACGGCTGGCGGATCAACGCGGCCTATACCTACAACCGCTCGAAGTACCTCGGCAGCGGCGATTCCGCGCGTGACGCCCAGCTGGGCATCGTCGATGGCGCCAAGGTGATCGGCCAGCCCGAGCAGATCCTGGTGGTCTCGGCTGACTGGCAGGGCGAGAACTGGAACTTCGGCCTGTCAGGTCGCTACCTGGGAACGCGCTACCTCGATGCCGCCAACGCCAGCAACCTCCCCTCGGCCACGGTGTTCAATGCCAACATCGGCTTTGATCTGCAGGGCCTGTCGCCACGCCTGAAGGGCATGGGTGCGAACCTGGTGGTGAGCAATCTCACCGACAAGCGGTATCTTGCAGGTGTCGACGGCCGCGACAGCGCCTTCATCGGCGCTCCGCGCACCGTCGGCATCTCCTTCCGCGTGGACCTGTGAGTGAACCCGTGACCGATATCGGCCGTCGCCGACTGCTGCAGGCCGGCCTTGCCGCCGGCCTTTCACCGCTGCTGCCGAGCATCGCCCGGGCCGCCGCGATCGCCCCCGATGCACGCACCCGCAGCCTGCAGGACCTGCAGCACATCGTGGTGTTCATGCAGGAGAACCGCTCGTTCGATCACTACTTCGGCACCCTGCCGGGCGTGCGCGGATTCGGTGATCGTTTCGTGGCCCCCGCCGCCCCCCTGGCGGGCGGTGGCGCTGCGCGCACCCTGTGGCTGCAACCCGATGCCAGCGGCAGCCGGGCGATCGCACCGTTTCCGCTGGATACCGCCGCGCACTTCGGCTACATGCGCGTCGAAGGCACGCCGCACACCTGGCCTGACGCGCAGCGTGCCTGGGACCATGGGCGCATGGGGCAGTGGCCCAAAGCCAAGCAGAATCACTCCATGGGCTACTTCCAGCGCAGCGACCTGCCCTTCCAGTTCGCACTCGCCGATGCCTTCACCGTCTGCGATGCCTATCACTGCGCGATCCAGGCCGGCACCAACCCGAACCGGGTGTTCCTGTGGACCGGCCACAACGATCCCTTTGCCCGCGCCGGCGGCCCGGTGATCGCCAACTCCCATGACAACTTCCCGGAGCACGGCGGCCATCCGGCGTCCTACCAGTGGACCAGCTACGTCGAGCAGCTGCAGCAGGCAGGGGTGTCCTGGCAGATCTACCAGGACATGGCCGACAACTTCACCGACAACCCGCTGGCCGGATTCGAGACCTTCCGGCAGGCGTACCGCGCTGCACCGGGCCACGATCCACAGCTTCGCGCACGCGGGGTCAGCACGCGCGGGTTGGCACAGCTGCGCCAGGATGTGGTCGACGGGCAGTTGCCACAGGTCAGCTTCATCATCGCCGACGCTGCCGGCAGCGAACATCCCGGCCCCTCCAGCCCGGCGCAGGGCGCGGCCTACACCGCGCGCGTGCTCGACGCGCTGACCGCCGACCCGGAGGTCTGGAGTCGCACCGCCCTGCTGTTGATGTTCGACGAGAACGACGGCTTCTTCGACCACGTGCCGCCGCCCGCCCCGCCTTCACCGCTGGAGGATGGCTGGGCCGGCGCATCGTCGGTCGGCACCGAAGGCGAATACCATCGGCATCCTGCGCCTGGCGACGAGAAGTACGACGCCGCCGAGCTGCGTGGCCGCCCCTATGGACTGGGCCCACGCGTGCCGTTGTATGTGATCTCGCCCTGGAGCCGGGGCGGCTGGGTCGATTCGCAGGTGTATGACCACACCTCGGTCCTGCGCCTGATCGAACGCCGCTTCGGTGTGCCCGCACCGGGCATCTCACCGTGGCGGCGCGCGGTCTGTGGCGATCTGACCCACGCGTTCGATTTCGCCCAGCGCGATACCCGCCCCTTCGTGCAAGCGTTGCCTGACGTCGATGCGGTGGCCGCGCGCGCGGCGGCCCTGCCGGGCCGGACCGTGCCTGCCCTGCCGGAGGGGTTGCACCCTGCACGCCAGGAAGCCGGGGTAAGACCGGCACGCGCCCTGCCCTATCGGCCGCAGGCCCGGATCACCGCATTGGCCGCCGGAAGCATCGATCTGCAGCTGGCCTGCGAAGGAGCGGCAGCGGTACTGCATGTCTACGACCGGCTGCGCCTGGACGCGATTCCGAGGCGCTACACGCTGGTGCCGGGCACACCCGTGCAGGCGCGCTGGCCGCTTGCTGCCGATGGCCGCTTCGACCTGTGGCTGCTGGGCCCCAATGGATTCCATCGCCACTTCCGCGGCGATGCCACCTCCCCGATGTTGCTGGCGGATGTGGAGCGCGCCGATGGCCAGCTTCGCCTGCGTCTGCGTAATCCAGGCGATGAGCCCTGCCGGGTCCGCGTGCAGGGAGGCGCCTATGCCGGGCACATGCCGGACCAGACGCTGGACATTGCCGCGCGCTCGGAAACATCACTGGCCTGGGATGCAGCGCCTACCGCAGGGTGGTACGACCTGCATGTCAGCGCTGGAAGCGGTGCGCTGCGCCTGGCAGGGCGCGTCGAGGATGGCCGCCCCGGCACCAGCGATCCGGCGATGGGCAGTGAACCCTTGCGGTTCCAGCACGATTGAGGTCGAGGACGCTCCAGAGAGGGAGATTGCGCTGTTCACCGGACACAGCACGGATTCCCGTGACCGGGTGCAAGCGGATCAGCGCCCCGGAGCTGTACCAGCCCGGCGTGGAACTGCCGCGCGACGAGCGGGGGCAGTGTACCGAACCATTGGGTGATCCGAACAAGTTCTGCCGGTGAGTCCAGTGGCCAGCGCCACCGCACCGCAGAGTCGACAAGTGCACGCGAACTGCTGGAGCAGAAATAGCAAAGCCCTCGCAGGCGAGGGCTTTGAACGCCTTATGAGGCCAGGCAATCAAGCGAGAGCTTCGAACAAATTCTTGAACAGATTTACAACTTCACCGCCCTGACTCCAAATGAACCAAATCGCAGCGACCAATGAAACACCATGCACATCGCGCTTCTTTACTCGGAAGACGTAATAAGCCTCGGACACTGCATTCTTGGAGTCTTCGGACTCAGCTGTTTCGCCCTGTCTCATGATAGCTCTCCTTAGCGCCAGAAGACTTGAGCATAGCCTGCCTGCAACACCAGCGCACAGGCGGTGGCGACACGCGTGCGGGTTGTGCCGTGGCGCGCTTGATGACCTTGCAGCCAGCAGAGATTGAAGATCGCTCGGCACATTCGGCCGAATGTAGAAGCGGAAGGTGGTACCACGGCCCAGGTAGTGCGCTATTCGCATGACAGGGTGTCCAAGCAAGTGTCCAAGGCCGCAAAAAGAAAAACGCCCGCAGATCGAGGATCTGCAGGCGCTTCTTTGTATCTGGCGGAGTGAGAGGGATTCGAACCCTCGATAGAGCTTTTGACCCTATACTCCCTTAGCAGGGGAGCCCCTTCGGCCACTCGGGCATCACTCCGGGGATTTCACCGCGGGGGTGCGTCGCACCTCAGCGGGGCGTGAATCATAACGTTAATCACGCGCGAAGGTAAAGCCTTATTCCGCAGAATTTTCACCACCGGCGCTGCCGGCTTCGTCACCACGCTGGATGCGCTGGTAGATCTCTTCGCGATGCACAGCGACGTCCTTCGGCGCAGTGATGCCGATACGTACCTGGTTACCCTTGACGCCGAGCACGGTGACGCTCACCGAGTCACCGATCATCAAGGTTTCGCCGACGCGGCGAGTCAGGATCAACATTTTTGTAAGTCTCCATGGAACCGTGTGGAAGGGTATCCCCCACCGGCTTGACGCTTCGTCAAGAAGCGCTACCACGACAAAGGGAAAAGATTCGCAATGGTACCGTCAGCCGTCCCGCTCCTACAAGAAGGGGGACGGCAGGCTTCATCACAGGCGGGGGCTGACCCATTCGACGACGGCAGCCAGTGCAGTGGCAAGGGCGGGCCCGTCCTCGCCACCACCCTGGGCGAGGTCCGGGCGTCCGCCGCCCTTGCCCCCGATCTGACCGGCGATATGCGACAACAGTTCCCCGGCCTTGACCCGGCCCGTTGCACTGCCGTTCACGCCGGCGACCAGGGCGGCCTTGCCGTCCTGGGCACCTGCCAGCACGATCACCGCGTCTCCCAGCTGCTGCTTCAGGCGGTCCACGGCATCGCGCAGCGCCTTGGCGTCGAAGCCCTCCAGGCGGGCCGCCAGCACCTTCACGCCCGCAACCTCGACCGCCTGGCTGGAAAGGTCGGCGGTCGCACCCGCGGCAACCTTGGCCTTCACCGCTTCCAGTTCACGTTCCAGCTGCTTCTGGCGCTGGCCAAGCGCCCGGATCTTCTCGACCACGTCGGCAGCACTGCCACCCAGCAGCTCGGCCGCCTCGGACAACCGCGCCTCTTCGGCATCGACGTAATCCAGGGCGCCCTGACCGGTGACCGCTTCGATGCGACGCACGCCCGCGGAGACACCCCCTTCCGAGGTGATCTTGAACAGGCCGATATCACCGGTACGCTTGACGTGGGTGCCACCACACAGTTCGGTGGAATAGTCGCCCATTTTCAGTACCCGGACCTGTTCGCCGTACTTCTCTCCGAACAGTGCCATGGCGCCGAAATCGAGTGCTTCCTGCATGCCCATGGAGTGCACTTCGGCAACATTGTTGGCACGCACCTGCTGATTGACCTTGCGCTCGATCACGGCCAGTTCTTCGGCACTGATCGGCTGGAAATGCGAGAAATCGAAACGCAGGCGGTCCGGCGCCACCAGCGAGCCCTTCTGCTGCACGTGCGTGCCCAGTACCTCGCGCAGGGCCGCATGCAGCAGATGGGTGGCCGAGTGGTTGAGGATGGTGGCGCCGCGGCGCTCACTGTCGACCTCGCCAGCCAGCACATCGCCCACCTTCAGGTCGCCTTCGGTCAGGGTACCGACATGGCCGTGGAACTGGCCCGCGAACTTCTGGGTGTCTTCCACCGCCAGGCGCACGCCGTTGCCGGTCATTACGCCGGTATCGCCGACCTGGCCGCCGGACTCGGCATAGAACGGCGTCTGGTTGGTGATGACGATGACGGCATCGCCGGCACTGGCCGACTGTACCGGACGCCCCTCCTTGAGCAGCGCCAGCACGGTCAGGTCACCGGCCTGCAGGCGGTCGTAGCCCAGGAACGCGGTCGGGGTGAGCGTCGCCACCAGCTCGGCCGGCAGGGTCACGCCACCGCCGAACTTGCCCGCGGCACGCGCGGTCTCGCGCTGCTGTTCCATCGCCGCATCGAACCCGGCGATATCGACCGTCAGGTCACGCTCGCGGGCGATGTCCTGGGTCAGGTCCAGGGGGAAGCCATAGGTGTCGTAAAGGCGGAAGGCGTCACTACCCGGGATCACGCCATTGCCGGCCCTCGCCGCAACGTCTTCGAAGATTTTCATGCCGGCGTCGAGCGTCTCGGCGAACCGCTCCTCCTCAGCCTGCAGCGCGCGGGTCACGGTGTCCGCTGCCGCCGGCAGCTCCGGATAGGCCTCGCCCATCTGTGCAACCAGCGTCGGCACCAGCTTGCTGAAGAACGGCTGGCGCACACCCAGCATCCAACCATGGCGCAGCGCGCGGCGGATGATACGGCGCAGCACATAGCCCCGTCCTTCGTTGGAAGGCAGGACGCCATCGACGATCAGGAACGAGCAGGCGCGGATGTGGTCGGCAATCACCCGCAGCGACTTGTTCTCCAGGTCGGAGGTACCGGTCAGCTCGGCGGCCTTGCGGATCAGAGCCTGGAACAGGTCGATCTCGTAGTTCGTGTGGACATGCTGCAGGATCGCCGCAAGACGTTCCAGGCCCATACCGGTATCCACGCACGGCGCCGGCAGCGGCACCAGAGTGCCGTCCGGCTGGCGGTCGAACTGCATGAACACCAGATTCCAGATCTCGATGAAGCGGTCGCCATCCTCATCCGGCGACCCCGGAGGACCGCCGGCAATGTGGTCGCCGTGGTCGTAGAAAATCTCGGTGCACGGACCACACGGGCCGGTGTCGGCCATCTGCCAGAAGTTGTCCGAAGCGAACGGCGCGCCCTTGTTGTCGCCGATACGCACGATGCGCTCTTCCGGCACCCCCACCATGTCGCGCCACAGTTCGTAGGCTTCGTCGTCGGTCTGGTAGACAGTCACCAGCAGGCGCTCGGCAGGCAGCTTCCAGACCTGGGTCAGCAGCTCCCACGCCCACGCGATCGCGTCCTTCTTGAAGTAGTCACCAAACGACCAGTTGCCCAGCATTTCAAAGAAGGTGTGATGGCGGGCGGTGTAGCCAACCTGGTCAAGATCGTTGTGCTTGCCACCCGCGCGCAGGCAGCGCTGGACATCGGCCGCGCGCACGTAGCTGCGCTTCTCGGCACCGAGGAACACATCCTTGAACTGCACCATGCCGGAGTTGGTGAACAGCAGGGTCGGATCGTTGCCAGGCACCAGCGGTGCCGACGGCACGATGGTATGGCCTTTGCCCTTGAAGAATTCAAGGAAATCGCTACGGATCTGGGAGGTCGTGAATTTGGCGGGTGCGTTCATTGGGGGCTGGCAGTCTGCGGGCCGGCGGACCCGGACCACCGGCCGCGTGGGCCAGAGTCGCGACGGACCGCCGAAAACCTAAAGGGTATCAGGCCCGGCGCCGCCAGTCTCAATCGTCAGGGTCGTAGCGGGTCGCACGGCGGATGCTGTCACCGTCGAAGCCTCGCCGCGCCAGCAGATCCGCCGCTTTGCGGCGCTGCGCCAGGTCCTGTGGGCCGGCCTCGCCAAAGCGGCGGCGGACCAGATCACGGGCGTTCTCCTGCCAGTCGCCCTCGTAGCTGTCCATCGCTGCGGCAATGGCGGCACTGTCCAGCCCGTGGGTCCCCAGTTCGGCACGCACATGGATGGGGCCGTAACCGGTGTTGGCCCGCATGCGTACCAGGTTCTCGGCAAACCGGGTGTCGTCCTGCCACCCCGCCTCGGTCAGCTTGGCGACCGCTGCCTGCGCGGCTTCGTCTTCGATACCCCGCGCAGTCAGTTTGCGGGTCAATTCCTTGCGTGAATGCTCCCGGCGGACCAGCAGGCCCAGTGCCCGCTGCACCGGAGTCTGCTCGCGAGGCCGGCGCTTTCGGCCTGTCGAGGTAGGTTCGTCGCTGTCGGACATCAATCCCTCCAGGGGTGGCGCCGTCCCTGGCACCCTGCCCATCCTGGGCGGTTCGAACCTGCGGGGTAGAGCGACGTCACTGACGGCGTCACCCTACCCCACAGCAAGACTTACTCGTCGTCGCCTTCGTCGTCGCCTTCCTCGCGGACGGCCTCGGACGGCTGGAATTTCTCGCGCAGCTCGGCTTCGAGCTTGGCGGCGACGGTCGGGTTGTCACGCAGATAACCGCGGGCGTTGTCCTTGCCCTGGCCGATGCGTTCTTCGCCATAGCTGTACCAGGCACCGGCCTTCTCGACCAGCTTGGCATCCACGCCCATGTCGATCAGTTCGCCTTCACGGCTGATGCCTTCGCCATACAGGATCTCGGTGATTACCTGCTTGAACGGCGGGGCCAGCTTGTTTTTGACGACCTTGATCTTGGTCTGGTTACCGATGATCTCATCGCCCTTCTTGATGGCACCGATGCGGCGGATGTCCAGGCGGACCGAGGCATAGAACTTCAGCGCGTTGCCACCCGTGGTGGTCTCCGGACTCTGGCCCGGCATCATCACGCCGATCTTCATGCGCAGCTGGTTGATGAAGATCACCAGCGTGTTCGAGCGCTTGATGTTGCCGGTCAGCTTACGCAGCGCCTGGCTCATCAGGCGGGCCTGCAGACCCGGCAACTGGTCGCCCATCTCGCCCTCGATTTCGGCCTTCGGGGTCAATGCCGCGACCGAGTCGATCACCAGGATGTCCACCGAGCCGGAACGGACCAGCATGTCGGCGATTTCCAATGCCTGTTCACCGGTATCGGGCTGCGACAGCAGCAGGTCGTCCACGTTCACGCCAAGCTTGGCGGCATAGATCGGGTCGAGAGCGTGCTCGGCATCGATGAAGGCAGCGGTGCCTCCCATCTTCTGGCACTCGGCGATGGCCTGCAGCGTCAGCGTGGTCTTGCCCGAGGACTCCGGTCCATAGATTTCCACCACGCGGCCCTTCGGCAGACCCCCGATGCCCAATGCGATGTCGAGCATCAGCGAACCGGTCGGGATGGCCTCGACGGGCTCGACCACACGGTCGCCCATGCGCATCACCGAGCCCTTGCCGAACTGCTTTTCGATCTGGCCCAGAGCAGCAGCCAATGCGCGCTTCTTGTTCTCGTCCATCGTATTGGTCCTTGCAGAGGTCATTTCGTTGGGGGTGCTGTCTTTGGGGGTCTTCTTTGCCATGGGTTCACTTTAAGGCGGACGTATCGCACAGGCTGAGATTCTGCCCGGCGCTTTGAAAAGAATTATCGGACATCCGTACCAACCTCGGTGGAACCAGAGAATCGCCACAAAAGACCGCGGGGTAACGCACCTTCGAACGCTTCAGCGATTCGGCCGCAACAGGCCGCAGTACAGGCCTTCGATCGAAAAGTCCTGGTCGGGAAGCACTTCGATCGGCTTGTAATCGGGGTTCCGGGGCAACAGCCGGATACGGTCCTTCGCGATCTTCAGCAGCTTGACGGTGATCTCATCATCGATGCGCGCCACCACGATCTGCCCCGAATGGGCGTCGCGGGTGCGGTGCACGCCGATCAGGTCACCATCGAAGATGCCTTCGTCGATCATCGAGTCACCCTGCACCTTCAGCAGGTAATCCGGCGCGGGCGAAAAGAACACCCGGTCCAGCACCACGAAATCGTCCGAGCCGATATCCGCGCCGATAGGGAGGCCGGCGGCGACCCGCCCCAGTACTGGCAGCCGCAGCACGCTCTCGGGCAGCCCGGGCTCGGCCAGGGTCTCCACGGGGGGAGCCTGCACCAGGCGGATGCCCCGGGCCTGGCCGGGAATGCGGCGGATCGCTCCCGCCTGCTCCAGCGCCTCCAGGTGGTACTGGGCCGCGCGTACGCCCTTGAAGCCGAACGCACGTGCGATTTCAGTCTGCGACGGCGGCGCGCCTTCGCTCTCGATACGCTCGGCGATCAACTGCAGGATCGCCTGCTGGGTGTCGGTCAGGTCCATGGTTAGTAGTATTACTACTAACTACGGGAACTGCAAGTGCCGGACACGACAGGGCGAAGCGTGCCGGGCGATACCGCAGCGAACGACACTCAGTCGTGCCTGCCACTTCTCCAGATGGAGAACAGGATCCAGACGCCGCAGATACCGGCCCCGACGAATCCGGAAACCCCAAGCGCCAGCAGCCAGCGGCTGGAGACCCCACCGACGCTGTGCATGACGATCGATGAGCCGATGATCAGCGCTGCAGTCACGATGCCCATCACCATTCGATTGGCCGCACGGTTCACCTGCTCGCCAAAGCCCTGCAGCGCACTGGTCTCGACCTTCAGCTGCAGGCGCCCGCGGCGCGCCGCCTGCACCAGCTTGCGCAGATCGCGCGGCAGATCGCCGGCGAAGTCGATCATTCCCAACAGGCTGCGCCGGCCGCGTTTGAGCAATGCCCGCGGCGCGTAGCGCTGCAGTACCACCCGCTCCAGGAAGGGGCGTGCGGCACTGGCCATGTCGAAGTCCGGGTCGAGCTGCCGGCCCATGCCTTCCAGGGTGAGGAACGCCTTGATCATCAGTGCGAGGTCGGCCGGCAGGGTCAGGCTGTAGCTGCGCAGCAACTGGGTGATGTCGCCCAGCATCAGGCCGATGCGCAGATCCTTCAGCGGCACGCCACGGTACTGGTCGACGAACTGGCTGATGTCGTGCTGCAGCCGGTTCTCATCCACCTCCACGCCCCCGGCCCAGTCCAGCAGGACGTCGGCCACCCCCTGCGGGTCCTGTTCGACCAGCCCGTGCAGCAGTTGCGCAACCTGGAAGCGACGCACTTCGGACAGTGCCCCGACCATGCCGAAGTCGATCACGCCGATGCGGCCGTCACGCAGATAGATGATGTTGCCCGGGTGTGGATCGGCGTGGAAGCTGCCGTCCTCGAGCACCATCTTCAATACGATGTTGGCACCGCGCCGCGCCAGTTCGCGACGGTCCAGCCCTGCTGCGTCCACGCCGGCAAGATCGCGGCCCGGAATGCCGTCCACGAAGTCCTGCACGTTCAGGCTTTCGCAGGTCCACTGCCAATGCACGCCGGGAACAAGGATGTCGTCGCGACCTTCAAAGTTGCGTGCGATGCGCTCCGCGTTGCGGCATTCGGCCGCGAAATCGAGTTCGCGCCGCAGCGATACGGTGAACTGCTGCACCACCTCTGCCGGCCGGTAACGGCGCAGATCCGGAAGACGCGCCTCGACGATTTCGGCCAGCCGTGCCAGCAGGCGCAGGTCGGCTTCGACCACGTCACGGATGCCGGGACGACGCACCTTCAGCACCACTTCGCGGCCGTCCACCAGGCGCGCGCGATGGGCCTGCGCCAGCGAGGCCGCCGCCATCGGTGTTTCGTCGAGGAAGGCGAATACCTGCTGCGGAGGCGCGCCCAGATCGGCCTCCAGCTGCGCGCGGATCTGCGCATACGGGAGGGCCGGTACCGCATTCTGGAGTTCGGAAAGCTCGGCGATCCACTCCGGCGGCAGCAGATCGACACGGGTCGCCAGCACCTGTCCAAGTTTGACGAACGTCGGGCCGAGGTCCTGCAGCGCGCTGCGCACCCGCACCGGCGCGGTCATCCGCAGCAGATGCTGGCGGTCCTCGTTCCAGTGCAGCAGGCGCCCGGCACGCTCCAGCACCGTGGCCAGGCCTATCCGGCGCACCACGTCGCCGAAGCCATAACGGATCAGGACCGCGGCAATTTCCTGCAGCCTCCCCAGGTCACGGACGGTGCCCAGCGTTTCCCACATCATGCGTGCTCCGGACGATTACCGCAGCAGCATGTCACAGCTGGGCGTCGATACCGTGCAATGCCGCAGCGACGGTTTGCCTGCGGATGGCTTCGCGGTCGCCATCGAACTGGAACAGTTCCGCCCGGGCGTATCCGCCGCGGCGCTTCCAGCCGATCCAGACGCTGCCGACCGGCTTGTCCGGGCTGCCGCCACCAGGACCGGCAATGCCGGTAACCGCCACCGCGATGCCGGCACCGGAGTTGATCAGAGCGCCGGACACCATCTCCAGCACCGTTTCGCGGCTCACCGCACCGAACTGCTCCAGCGTCTGCGCGCGTACCCCCAGCAGGCGCTGCTTGGCTTCGTAGCTGTAGACCACCATGCCGCAGTCGAAGAACGCCGAGGAACCGGCGATGTCGGTCATGGTCTTGGCGATCCAGCCGCCACTGCAGCTTTCAGCCGTCACAAGCTGCAGCGAGGCCTGCTGCAGGCGCTGCCCGAGTGCGGCAGCTTGGGCGTTGAGGTCGGCGTCGGTAGGGATGGACATCGAGATGACAGTGGGGTGAAGAACCCGCCTGTTGTACCGCAGATCGCAGACGCGTGTCGCGTCCCGGCCGGTACGCGCCCGACTACGCAGCGGCGCGCACCGGGATTGTGCGGCGCTATCTCACCATTCCGGCAGCTTTTCCGGCAGCAGGGCACGGATCGGCCCGCCATCAATGCCCGCCGCGAGTTTTTCGGCTTCGGCAATCGGAAGATCGACCTGCAGCAGCCAGCCCTCCTCGTCTGCCTGCTCGCTGCGGATCACTTCCAGCTGATGCAGGCGCGCGCGCAGGCGGCCCGCATCCGGCGGCAGGCGCAGCTCCCCGGTCACATGCTGCAACCCCAGGCGCTTGCCCAGCACCGCCTGCAACAGCTCCAGGCCCTGCCCGTCACGCGCGGAGATCCAGACCCGCTCGCGGCGCGACTCGTCCGGCACGCCATCCTGACCATCGTGGCGCACTTCGGCGCCCTCGATACGGTCGATCTTGTTGAACACCAGCAGCTGCGGCAGATCACCCGCACCGACCGCAGCCAGCACCTCGTCGACCTGGGCGATGCGCTCCTCGCGGTGCGGATCGGCCGCATCGACCACGTGCAGCAGGAAATCGGCCTCGCGGGCCTCGGACAGGGTCGAGCGAAACGCGGCCACCAGGTCGTGCGGCAGGTCACGGACGAAGCCGACGGTGTCGGCCAGCACGACGTTGCCACCCGGCACAGCGATGCGGCGCACCGTCGGGTCCAGGGTCGCGAACAGCTGGTCGGCCGCATAGGCCTCGGCGCCGGTCATCGCGTTGAACAGGGTCGACTTGCCGGCATTGGTGTAACCGACCAGGGCCACACGCGGCAGTTCGCTGCGCACGCGCGCACGGCGCATCTGGGTGCGCTGGACTTCGACCTTCTCCAGCCGCTTCTGCAACTGCTCCACCCGCTTCTGCAGCAGACGGCGGTCGGTTTCCAGCTGGGTTTCACCCGGGCCGCGCAGGCCGATCGAACCACCGCGCTGGCGCTCCAGATGGGTCCAGCCGCGCACCAGCCGCGTCGCAAGGTGACGCAGCTGCGCCAGCTCGACCTGCAGCTTGCCTTCGTGGCTGTGAGCGCGCTGCGCGAAGATGTCCAGGATCAGCCCGGTACGGTCGATCACCCGGCGCTCCAGAAAGCGTTCCAGGTTGCGTTCCTGGCCGGGGCTCAGCGCATGGTTGACCAGCACCAGATCGGCGCCGGTGGCGTCGGCTGCTGCCTTGATCTCATCCAGCTTGCCGCTGCCGATCAGGGTCGAGGGATTGGGACGGTCCAGGCGCGCGGTGATCGTGGCAGCGATGCTGGCCCCTGCCGAGCGGGCCAGATCACCGAACTCTTCCAGCACGTCGTCTTCCAGCTTGCCGAAGTGCGGCTGGATCAACAGGGCATGTTCACCCTTTTTCGAGCGGTCAAACATTCACCGCTCCGGTCTTACTCGTCTGCTTCATCACCTGCCTGACCACCTTCACCCGACTGCACATAACCACCGCCCGGCCCAACCTTCACATTGCGTGCCGGCACCACGGTGGAGATCGCATGCTTGTAGACCATCTGGCTGACCGTATTGCGCAGCAGGACCACGAACTGATCGAACGACTCGATCGTGCCCTGCAGCTTGATGCCGTTGACCAGGTACACCGAAACCGGCACGCGCTCGCGCCGCAGTGCATTCAAGAAAGGATCCTGCAGCGATTGCCCCTTGGACATTGCTCACTCCTGATTATTGTTCTTATTGGGTTGCCGGCGGCCGCCGCGGCCCCCGAGCCGCCCGCCGGACAGTGATGTTACACGGCTGGCGGCGGTTCAGCGTGCGACGAAGGTCGACACCGCGTCGGCCATCCGCTCGTGGTCGATATGGGGGTCGAACCAGCGCGCGTCAAGCTCACCGCGCAGCCAGGTCAGCTGCCGCTTGGCCAGCTGGCGGGTGGCGAAGATCGCCTTGTCGCGGAAGCCGCCGGCATCGATCCGGCCGTCCAGATGCTCCCAAGCCTGGCGGTAGCCGACCGCACGCACCGCCGGCAGGTCCAGCGGTGCCGCGACAGCGGCCATTTCCGGCATCGCGCGCAGATCGCGCACTTCGTCGAGGAAGCCCTGGGCCAGCATGGCATCGAAGCGGGCCTCGATCCGCCGGTGCAGGATTGCCCGGTCGCGCGGCGCCAGGACCAGCTTCAGGGTGCGTACCGGCAGCGGCGCCACGCCGGGCCGGCGCTGCCACTCGCTGATCGGCGTTCCCGTCAGCCGATAGACCTCCAGCGCCCGCTGGATCCGCTGTGGGTCTGTCGCATGGATGCGGGCAGCCGCGGCGGGGTCCACCTTCGCCAGTTCGGCATGCAACGCGGCCCAACCACGCTCGGCGGCCTCGGCTGCCAGCGTGGCGCGCAGGGCCGGGTCCGCCTCCGGCATGGGCGACAGTCCCTGCAGCAGGGCGCGGAAGTACAGGCCGGTGCCCCCGGCCAGGATCGGCATCCGTCCACGCGCAACGATGTCGGCGACGACGCGGCCGGCGTCGGCGGCGAACTCTGCCGCTGAGTAGGTCTGCCACGGATCACGCAGGTCCAGCAGGTGATGCGGCGCCTGTGCGCGCTCGGAAACGTCGGGCTTGGCCGAACCGATATCCAGATGGCGATAGACCAGCGCCGAGTCAACGCTGACGATCTCGCCATCCAGCTGCCGGGCCAGGGCGATCGCGGTGGCCGTCTTGCCACTGGCGGTCGGCCCCATCACGGCAATCGCCAGCGGCCGCCGGTCAACGCCCATCAGTCTTCGTCCGGCCAGCTGATCGTCGGCCGGGTGTCATCGCGTGGCGCCGGCACGGCGTCCACTGCCTGCCAGATCTTCAGTGCATCGACGGTGGCGGCGACGTCATGTACACGCACGATACGCGCACCGCGCTGCACGGCAATCAGGTGCGCGGCCACCGACGCCGCCACCCGCTCGGCCGGCGCTTCACGCCCGGTCAGCTCGCCAAGGCTGCGCTTGCGCGACAGGCCCGCCAGCATCGGCACACCCAGTTCCAGAAAACGCTCCGAACGCGCCAACAGGGTCATGTTGTGCGTGGTGTTCTTGCCGAAGCCGAAACCCGGATCGATGACCAGATGCTTCTTCGCGATGCCGGCCATCTCGGCGGCGAACAGGCGCTGCACGAGAAACCCGTGGACTTCGGCAACGACGTCGTCGTAGTGCGGATCGGCCTGCATGTTGCCCGGCTCGCCCTGCATGTGCATCAGCACCACCGGCACGTTGGCCGCAGCGGCCGCTTCCAGCGCGCCGTCCTGGCGCAGGCCGAAGATGTCGTTGATCATGCCGGCGCCGGCGGCCACCGCCGCGCGCATCACCTCAGGCTTGAAGGTATCGATGCTGATCGGCACGGAGGTACGCGCCGCAAGCTGCTCGATGACCGGAACGATGCGGCGGAGCTCTTCATCCACCGATACCGGTACAGCGCCGGGACGGGTCGATTCACCCCCGATGTCGAGCAGGTCGGCGCCCTCTTCCACCAGCTTCAGGCCATGCGCGACTGCGGCCTCCGTGGTGTCATGGTGCCCCCCGTCAGAGAACGAATCCGGGGTGACGTTGACGATGCCCATGACCCGGGCACGGTCCAGGCGCAGGATGCGACCGGCGCAGTCGAGCTGGGGCGAGGTATCGAACATGGGCAATCCTGCAGGGACAACGGCGGGTAGTTTAGTTCGGCAGGGCTGCGCCCTGCACCCGCAGAGGCCAGGGCGACAACAACAGCCAGAGCAACAGCGGGTTTGCTGATGAAAGGCGGGGCCGGTCCGGTTGCAGGGCGTCAGCCCTGCGGAAACCCCTCAACGGCGGCGGCGCTTGCGGTCCACGTACAGGGTCCTGGCAATGCTCAGGACGATGCCGATCGCAATACCCACCACGCAGCCCAGCAGCAGATTGTCGGCCCCCAGGCCCACACCCACGCCGACCACGGTGGCGATGACCATCTCGACGGTGTGGGAAATCGGTTCGGGCTTCGGGGCGGACATGCGGGCTCCAGCGTCAGATCGGTTCTTCGGGGTGGGCCGAGGGCCCGGAAACGACGAAGCCGGGTTGCCCCGGCCTCGTCTGATGTCACGTGCGGCGGGGCCGTCAGTGCGATTCGGCCGGACCGGCGATCGGCGGCAGCGGACGGGCATCACCGCCCTTGTCGTTGCTGCCACCGTCCTTGTTCGACTTGTTCCAGCCCGCCGGCGGCGGCGGCTCGCGACCTTCCATGATGGCGTCGATCTGCGGCGCGTCGATGGTCTCGTACTGCAGCAGCAGCTGCGACATCGTGTGCAGCTTGTCGATGTTGTCGGTCAGCAGCTGGGTGGTGCGGGCGTAGGCCTTGTCGAGGATGTTGCGCACTTCCTCGTCGATGCGGCGCGCGGTGTCGTTGGACACGCTCTTGTGCTGCGTCACCGAGCGGCCCAGGAAGACTTCGTCGTCCTCCTCGCCATAGGCGATCGGACCGAGTTCTTCGGACAGGCCCCACTTGGTGACCATGTTGCGGGCCATCTTGGTGGCGCGCTCGATGTCGTTGGACGCACCCGTGGTGACCTTGTCGGTGCCGAAGATCAGCTCTTCGGCGACGCGGCCGCCGTACAGCGAGCACAGCTGCGACTGGATCGCCACGCGGTTCATCGAGTACTTGTCGCCCTCAGGCAGGTACATGGTCACACCCAGGGCGCGGCCGCGCGGAATGATCGTGACCTTGTAGACCGGGTCGTGCTCGGGCACCAGGCGGCCGACGATGGCATGGCCGGCTTCGTGGTAGGCAGTGAGCGTCTTCTCCTCCTCGCTCATGGCCATCGAACGGCGCTCGGCACCCATCAGGATCTTGTCACGGGCACGGTCGAAGTGGTCCATGCGGACTTCCTTCTCGTTGCCACGCGCAGCAAACAGGGCTGCCTCGTTGCAGAGGTTGGCCAGGTCCGCGCCGGAGAAGCCCGGGGTACCGCGTGCGATCACCAGCGGCTCGACGTCGTCGGCCAGCGGCAGCTTGCGCATGTGCACCTTCAGGATGTGCTCGCGGCCCTTCACGTCGGGCAGACCGACCACCACCTGGCGATCGAAGCGACCCGGGCGCAGCAGCGCCGGGTCCAGCACGTCCGGACGGTTGGTCGCGGCGATCACGATCACGCCTTCGCCACCCTCGAAGCCATCCATCTCGACCAGCAGCTGGTTCAGGGTCTGCTCGCGCTCGTCGTGACCGCCGCCCAGGCCGGCACCACGGTGACGGCCGACGGCATCGATCTCGTCGATGAAGATGATGCACGGGGCGTGCTTCTTGGCCTGCTCGAACATGTCACGCACGCGGCTGGCGCCGACACCGACGAACATTTCCACGAAGTCCGAACCGGAGATCGAGAAGAACGGCACCTTCGCCTCACCGGCGATGGCCTTGGCCAGCAGCGTCTTGCCGGTACCCGGCGGGCCGACCATCAGCACGCCACGCGGAATCTTGCCGCCCAGCTTGGTGAACTTGGACGGGTCGCGCAGGAAGTCGACCAGTTCGCCCACTTCCTCCTTGGCCTCGTCGCAGCCGGCGACATCGGCGAAGGTGACCTTGATCTGGTCCTCGCCCTGCAGCTTGGCGCGCGATTTGCCGAAGGACATCGCGCCCTTGGCGCCGCCGCCGCCGCCCTGCATCTGGCGCATGATGAACAGCCAGAAGCCGATGATCAGGATGACCGGCAGGAAATTCATCAGGATCGCGCCCAAGGAGATGCCGCTGGAGGGCTCCTCCTGCACGATCTCGACGTTCTTGGTGCGCAGCACGTTGATCAGGTCGCGATCGAACGGCGCGGTGATGGTGGACGACTGTCCACCCCGGGTGGTGTAGGTGATCTGGCTGGTGCCGCCGCGCATGTCGCCGCCGAAGGCGACCTTCTGCACGTTGCCGCTGTCCACCTGGTCCAGGAACTGCGAATAGGACGCACCCTGCGCACCGGCCCCGGAGGACTTGGGCGAGAAGCTCTGGAAGACCACCATCAGCACGACGGCGACGACCACCCATAGCAGGAGGTTCTTGGTCAAGTCGTTCATCCTCATTGGCTCCGGTGTTCCTCTCAGTGCGGGCGTTGCGTTGGGGTTGAAACTTACGTTGCGAGCTTACTTCATGTGGGCGCGTTTGCCCTGACCCAAGGCGTACACCTCGGGAGAGCGTTTGCGCGACGCTTCCGGCTTGCGGATGGAGACCTTGTCGTAGCGACGGCGCATTTCACGCACGTAGTCGTCAAAGCCCACACCCTGGAACAGCTTGATCAGGAACGCCCCGCCGGTCTTCAGGTGGTTGTCGGCGAAGTCCAGCGCCAGCTCCGCCAGATGCATCATCCGCGGCTGGTCGACCGCGTCCATGCCACTTTTATTGGGGGCCATGTCCGACAGCACAAGGTCCACCGGCTCGTCCCCGAGCATGGCTTCAAACTGAGATAGGACGGCTTCTTCCCTGAAGTCACCGTGAAGGAACTCCACGCCCGCCAGCGGCGGCATGTCCAGGATGTCCAGCGCCAGCACGCGGCCGGTATCGCCCATCTGTCTCCGAACCTGCTGAGACCATCCGCCAGGGGCGGCACCGAGGTCCACCACGACCATGTTCCGCTTCAGCAGGCGGTCACGTTCAAGCAACTCTTCAAGCTTGTAGGCCGCCCGCGAGCGCATGCCTTCGGCCTGCGCCTTCTTCACGAAGGGGTCGGAGAAGTGTTCCTTGAGCCAGCGCTGGCTGCTTTTGCTGCGGGTTGCCATTGGAAATAGGGGCTGATGGGGCCGTCATGATACCCTGATCCCCCCATTCAACCGTCTTTTCCTGCATGTCCATCGCCCTGACCGCCTCCCAGACCCGTTTCCTGCGCGGCCAAGCCCACGACCTGAAGGCCCTGCTGCAGACCGGCGGCAAGGGAGTGACCCCGGCCTTCATCGCGGAGCTGAACGAAGTGCTGGAGCGCCACGAGCTGGTCAAGGTCAAGGTCGCAGCCGAGGACCGCGAGGCCCGGGACGCGATGATCGGCGAGATCGTCGAAGCCACCGACAGTGCGCTGGTGCAGCGCATCGGTCACGTTGCCGTGCTGTATCGCCCGAGCAGGGAACAGCGCCAGATCGTGCTGCCGCGCGGCTGATCGCGCTACCGCCATGCAGCTGAACCACGAGCCGCCCGATTACGCCTACAGCCTGCGCGCTGCCGATGGCCGCTCGGCCAAGGTCAATGACACGGTGCTGGCCAGCAGCTTTCTGCTGACGCCGGACCAGCTGGTCGAACATTGGCCTGTCGCCGATGCGGCGGCGCTGACGGTGGCCGACCTGGAACCGGTGCTGGCACTGAGTCCTGCATTGATCGTGCTGGGAACCGGCGAGCGGCAGGTGTTTCCGTCGGCTGCGGTCATGGCCGCCTGCCTGTCGCGCGGGATCGGCCTGGAAGTGATGAACAACCCTGCCGCGGCGCGCACCTTCAACATCCTTGCCGGCGAAGGCCGCAAGGTGGCGGCCGCGTTCATCCTGGAAGGTTGAGGACCACCGCCGGGCATGGCCCGGCGCTACCTTGATGCGCATACGCCGGGCATGGCCCGGCGCTACCTTGATGCACGTACGCCGGGCATGGCCCGGCGCTACCGTACCTGCCTGCGCTAGCGCGCTGGCAGGTACTGCTGCGGATCGACCGGCTTGCCGTTGTAGCGGATTTCAAAGTGCAGCATGTCGCGATTCGCGCCGGTGCGCCCCATCTCGGCAATCTGCTCACCCGCCTTCACGCTCTGTCCCTCGTTGACCAGGCGCTTGCGGTTGTGGCCGTAGGCCGACAGCCACTGGTCGCTGTGCTTGATGATGATCAGCTCGCCATAGCCGACCAGTCCGGCGCCCGAGTACACCACCACACCGTTGGCGGTGGCCTTGACGGCCTGCCCGCTGGTGCCGGCAATGTCGACGCCCTGCTTGGTTGCGTCGCCGGCCACGTAGCGGCCCACGATCGCGCCATCGGCCGGCCAGCGCCAGGCGATGTTGCTCTTCACCGGACCGGCCGGTGCCGTGGCCGGTGCCGTGCTGCCGCCGCTGCGCGGCGCGGTGACCACGGTGGTCGGTGCGCGGCCGCTGCTGGCCCCCGGCGGATACAGGCGGATGACCTGCCCCGGATAGATCGTCGACGGGTTGTCCAGGCTGTTCCACGCGATCAGATCGGCCGGGGTGATGTCGTGGATGCGGGCCAGCGCGTAGATCGTGTCGCCCTTGCGCACGACCACGGTCTGCCCCGGCTTGGCCACCGAAGTCTTGGGCGTAGTGACCGCCGCCCCGCCACCACTGCCATTGGGCCGCACCACCGTGGCAGTGCCACAGGCAGCCAGGCCGGAAACCAGCAGCACCAGCGCGCCGACGCGCACTCCCTTGCTCAGACGATCAGCACTCATGCGAACTTCGACCTCCATACAAGCCAGGCGATCAGCACCACCACCAACGCGGTGGCGATCCAGCCCAGCGGTTCAATCCAGCGACGCAGCGCCGCTTCGGCGCGCGCTCCACCGATGCGGATCACGGCAGCGAGCACATACACGCGCTTGCCGCGTCCGATCAGCATGCTCAGCAGGTACTGCGGCATCGGTACGCCGACGATACCCGATGCCCACGTGAAGACCTTCATCGGGATCGGCATGAAGCCGCCCAGGACCAGGAACGTGAACACCGCCCACGGCGATTCGGCCATCTTCTCCTGCACGGTGGTGATGCCCTGTTCGATTGCCGGCAACATGCCCAGCACTTCGAACAACGGCTTGATCGCCTCGAATGCGAAGTGACCCAGCGCATAGCCGACCACGGCACCGACCATCGAACCGGCCAGGCTGAGGGTCGCGAACCACCACCCGCGCCGGGGTTGAGCCACGCACATCGGGGCCAGCATCACTTCCGGCATCACCGGAAAGATGATCGCCTCGAAAAAACTCAGCACCGTCAGGTAGGTCGGCGCGCGTTCGTGCGCCGCCCACTTCATCGCCCGCTCGTACAGCGGTCCGAAAATCTTCATGCAACCCTGCTCCGTGGATTCAATCCAGCATGCCAGACAGCAGCGGCACGAAGGTGACCGGTGCCAGCACGCGCTGTTCGACGCTGTCGTCGGCCCTGCGGTCCAGCTGCACCAGCGACTGTGCACTGGCACCGCCGACCGGCGCCACCAGCCGGCCACCTTCGGCCAGCTGCTCGATCAGTGCGTCGACCAGCGCCGGGGCCGCAGCTGTGACGACGATGGCATCGAACGGGCCGTGCTCGGCCCAGCCGACACGGCCGTCATCGTGCTTGGTGCGGATGTTCATGCCGAGTGCGCGGAACCGCTTGCGGGCCTGCCGCAGCAGGTCGCCGATGCGCTCCACGGTGTAGACCTCCAGACCCAGTGCACCAAGCACGGCGGCCTGGTAGCCGGAGCCCGTCCCCACCTCCAGCACCCGCTTGGGCGCCACCTGCACGACCGCTTCGGTCATCCGGGCCACCACCCAGGGTTGCGAGATGGTCTGGCCGTGGCCGATCGGCAGCGCGGTGTCTTCATAGGCCCGCGAGGCCAGGGCCTCGTCGATGAACAGATGGCGGGGCACCACCCGGATCGCGTTCAGCGTGGACTCGTCGACGATGCCGGCTTCGCGCAGGCGATCGACCAGACGATCGCGGACGCGCTGTGACGTCATGCCGATGCCGACGGCTTCCGGTTGCAGGCGAAGGCGTGGGCTCATGCCGGCTGGTCCAGCGCGGCGCTGAGACCGCCGACCCAGCTGGCCACTTTCTCAAGCGCCTGATAGCGGGTCAGATCCACCTGGATCGGGGTGATCGAGATATGCCCGGTACGCACCGCGTGGAAGTCGGTGCCGGGGCCGGAGTCCTGCTCGCGGCCCGCCGGACCGATCCAGTACACCTCGTTGCCGCGCGGATCCTTCTGCGGGATGCAGCCTTCGGCGCGATGGCGGTTGCCCAGCCGGGTGACTTCGAAACCCTTGACCTCGGTCCACGGCAGGTCGGGCACGTTGACGTTGAGGATGGTGTCCGCCGGCAGCGGGTCGGCCTTGAGGCGGGCGACGATTTCCACGGCGGCACGCGCCGCGGTCTCGAAGTGACGGGGATCGTGATTGCGGGTCACCAGGGACACCGCCACCGCGGGCAGGCCGAGGAAGCGCCCCTCCATCGCCGCCGAGACGGTTCCGGAATAGATCACGTCGTCACCCAGGTTGGCGGCGTTGTTGATGCCCGACACGACAATGTCGGGTTCGAACTCCAGCAGGCCGGTCAGCGCCAGATGCACGCAGTCGGTGGGCGTGCCGGCCACCGACACGGTGTAGTGATCGATGCGCTTGAGCCGGATGGGCAGGTCCAGGGTCAGTGAATTGCTGGCGCCTGAGCGATCGCGGTCGGGTGCGACCACCGTCACTTCGTGGCCGGCGTCACGCAGTACCGAGGCAAGCATCCGGATACCTGCGGCGTCGACGCCATCGTCGTTACTGACCAGAATTCGCATCTTCGATTTAACCGCTTGATTTTCCAAGAATTCGATTCCGTCACCGTGCGGTGTTGGCGGGACCGTCGTGCTTCCCTGCGGAAGCCGACGACCCTGCAGGGGCATCGTCTATTGTGCCGCATGCGAGCCGCAGGTCCTACCCTGCCGGCGGTCACGACTGGCCTCGCATTGCGATAGGCAGGCCCGCCTCACCGGTTTACCCTGTGCGCATGTCGCATCCAGAAGACGAAGACCCTGCCGCGCTCTTCCGCGCGGCCATCGGCGAAGTGACGCCGCTGCGCAAAGAGGCCGAACCCGCGCCGGCCGCTGCCCGGCCGAAGCCGCGCGCGCGCATGGCCGAACGCGACGAGGCCGAGGCCGCCGGCGAGTTCGCCCGGCTGTTGCGCGACAGCGCACCGCTGGAAGCCGGGGATGTGGCCAGCTACCGGCGCGACGCCCTTCCGCCGCGGCTGTTCCAGCGTCTCAAGCGCGGCCAGTACTCGGTGCAGGACGAGCTGGATCTGCATGGCGCGACCGCAGCGCAGGCCGAGGCCATGCTGCGTCAGTTCCTGCTGGAGGCGCACGCACATGAGTATGGCTGCGTGCGCATCATCCACGGCAAGGGACTGCAATCCGACGGTGGTGCGCCGGTCCTGAAGAATCTGGTCGACCGGCTGCTGCGCCTGCGCAATGATGTGCTTGCCTTCCATTCGGCGCCGACCAGCCAGGGCGGAACCGGTGCCGTACTGGTGCTGCTGTCCCGGCGCTGATGCAATCCGCTCAGGACTGCGCGGCGTCCTCGACCGGTCCGAGCTCGTGCAGGACCGCGGTGGCGTAGCAGCCCGGCGGCAGCGCGAACGACAGCTCAAGCACATCTTCCGCCAGCCACTGGTGCTGCAGCAGCGCAGGACGCAGGCGCAACGCGCGGCGCTCCTGCTTCAGCCGTGCCTCTTCCAGTCCGGCACGCAGCGCCTTCGATTCCTCGTCGTCGAGCGCGCGCAGTTCGAGCTCGCGGGCTGCGCCGGTACTGCGCAGCTCGCCCTCTCCCCACAACGGCGCGCTGGGATGGATATCGAACCCGGCCAGCCGCGCTGCCAGTGCATCGGTGTAAGGCTCCGGACCAAACACGCTGCGGCTGCCATCCAGCATCCACACCTCACCGTCCAGCGGCTGGTCCCAGACACCCTGCTCCACGCGTGCGGCAAGCACGCGATTGAACAGTGCTGAACGCGCAGCCGACAGCAGCAGCGAGCGCTGGTCCTTGCGCATGCGGCGGCCACCGAACATCGCCAGCGCTGCCGGAACGTTGCCGCCATCGCGGCCGAAACGCTGCTCGCCGAACCAGTTCGGCAAACCACGATCGGCAATCTGCTGCAGGCGTTCGCTGATTGCGACCGCATCGCCGCGTACCTGGCGCAGCACCAGCCTGAAACGATTGCCGGCCAGCGCGCCACGCTGCAGCTTGCGGTTGTGCCAGGTTGCATCGAGCACTTCGATATCATCGCTGGCCAGCAGCGCCAGATCCGGCGCGACGCGCTTGGGCAGATGCACACTGAAGCGCTGGGTGGTGACCGCGTGGCGATCCTTCATCCCGGCATAGCTGACCGCCATCTCCGGCAAGCCAGCCCACTTGGCCAGCACCTTGGCCACATGCACGGTGTTGGCACCGCGCTTGCGGACATGCAGCAGCAGATGCTCGCCCTCGCCCGTGGCCTCAAAGGCCGGCAGCTCGTCGACCTGGAAATCCTCCGGGGTGGTGCGGATGCGCGCCTGCAGCAGCGGCGCACCGAACGCGAGCGGCAGCGGAATCATGCCGCCACCAGCAGGACCACAGCCTGTGCCGCGATGCCTTCACCGCGACCGGTGAAGCCAAGCTTCTCCGACGTGGTGGCCTTTACGCTGACCGCATCCAGTGGCAGCTGCAACAGTGCCGCGATGCATTCACGCATTGCCAGCGCATGCGGCCCGACCTTCGGTCGTTCACAGATCACGGTGACATCGCTGTTGCCGACGCACCAGCCACGCTCACGCAGGAGAGCGTCGCAGTGGCGGACGAAGTCGCTGCTGTCGGCCCCCTTCCAGCGATCATCGCTGGGCGGAAAGTGCTGGCCGATGTCGCCCAGCGCCAGCGCGCCGAGCATGGCGTCACACAGCGCGTGCAGGATCACGTCGCCATCGCTGTGCGCGAGCACACCGTGGCTGTGCGGCACGCGCACGCCTCCCAGCATGATGTGGTCACCCTCACCAAAGGCGTGGACGTCGTAGCCCTGGCCGATGCGGACGGGCGGGAACGGAGCAGTGCTCATGGATGCAACCCTTGCAGCAGGGCCGCGCGGGCGTTCAGCCGGCGCGGCGGGAAAGTACGAATTCGAAGCGGTCCAGGTCGGCGGGCGTGGTGACCTTGAAGTTGTCCTCGCTGCCTTCAACCAGCAGCGGGCGCTGGCCCTGGCGTTCCATGGCCATGGCTTCGTCGGTGACGTCCACGCCGGACGCAGCGGCGTCGGTCAGCGCGCGGATCAACTGATGGCGGCGGAACAGCTGCGGGGTCAGCGCGCGCCACAGGCGCTCGCGTGGCTCGGTGCCGTCGATGCCACCATCGTCACCGGCCCGCTTCAGGGTGTCGCGTACCGGCGCGGCAAGAATGGCCCCGACCGGATCGGTACGGCCAACCTCCAGCAGGCGGCCCAGGTCGGCCAGCGACAGATTGGGCCGCGCCGCATCGTGCACCAGCACGAACTCATCGGCGCGGACGCTCTCCGGCAGCGCAAGCAGGCCGGCCAGCACGGAGGCGGCGCGGGTCGCCCCCCCCGTGCAGGTCAGCACCGGCTTGCCGGCCCATTCGCTCCAGCCCGGCCAATCCGCGTCATCCTCGCCGATCACCACCATCGCGCCGGCAACGGCCGGGTGGGCCAGCAGTGCCTGCAGGGTGTGGGCCAGCAGCATCTGCCCGCCCGCCTGCAGATACTGCTTGGGCAGTGGCGCACCGAAGCGGGCGCCACGACCGGCAGCGGGAACGACCACCCAGATCGCCGCGCTCATGGCACGTCCGCCGGGTGGTCGCCCGCCTGTTCGGGCATCGGCACCGGCGGCTGCGCCGGACGAACCGGCGCGTCGTCGACCACCCGGTAGAACTTCTCGCCGGGCTTGATCATGCCCAGCTCACTGCGTGCGCGCTCTTCGATGGCGGACTGGCCTTCCTTGAGGTCCTTCACTTCGGCAGCCAGCGCATCATTGCGCTGCTGCAGACCTTCGTTGTCCCGTTCCTGGCCGGCAACCTGGGCTTCGAGCATCATCACTTCCCCCGAATTGCCCGGGCCGAACCAGAAACGGTACTGCAGCCATGCCAGCAGCAGGGCCAGCACCAGCAGCAGCCAGCGCCAATCGCGCATGGCCTCAGCGCTTCAGCGAAACGAACGCGTCACGACCGGCGTAACGCGCGCCGGCACCGAGGGCTTCCTCGATGCGCAGCAGCTGGTTGTACTTGGCCACGCGATCGCTGCGGCACAGCGAGCCGGTCTTGATCTGGGTGGCAGTGGTCGCCACGGCGATGTCGGCGATGGTGGTGTCTTCGGTTTCACCCGAACGGTGCGACACGACAGCGGCGTAACCGGCACGGTCAGCCATGGCAATCGCTTCCAGGGTTTCACTCAGGGTGCCGATCTGGTTGACCTTGATCAGGATGGCATTGGCAGTACCGGAGTCGATGCCCTCCTGGAAGATCTTCGGATTGGTCACGAACAGGTCATCGCCTACCAGCTGCACCTTCTTGCCGATGCGATCGGTCAGCAGCTTCCAGCCCGCCCAGTCGTTCTCGGCCAGGCCATCCTCGATGGTGATGATCGGGTACTGCGCGGCCCAGTCGGCAAGGAAGTCGACGAACTGCTCAGAGGTCAGGCGCTTGTTCTCGCCGACCAGGTTGTACTTGCCGTTCTCGAAGAACTCGCTGGAGGCCACGTCCAGACCCAGCAGCACGTCCTCGCCCGCGGTGTAGCCGGCCTTGCCGATCGCTTCGAGAATGGTGTCCAGCGCCTCGACGTTGCTGCGGAAGTCCGGTGCGAAGCCGCCTTCGTCACCGACCGCGGTGCTCAGGCCATGCCCCTTCAGCACCGACTTCAGCGAGTGGAAGATCTCGGTGCCGGCGCGCAGCGCTTCGGAGAACGAGGTGAAGCCGACCGGCAGCACCATGAACTCCTGGAAATCGACGTTGTTGTCGGCATGCGCGCCGCCGTTGATGATGTTCATCATCGGCACCGGCAGCGACGGGGTCACGCCGGTCCTGCCGGCCAGGTACTGCCACAACGCCTGCTTGCTGGATGCTGCGGCGGCGTGCGCGGCCGCCATCGAGACACCGAGCAGCGCGTTGGCGCCCAGACGGCCCTTGTTCTCGGTGCCATCAAGGTCGATCAGGCGGCGGTCCAGGCCGGACTGGTCGGTGGCCTCGAAGCCCTTCAGCGCGGCAGCGATGGTCGTGTTGACGTTGTCGACGGCCTTGCGCACGCCCTTGCCCAGGTAGCGGGTCTTGTCGCCGTCACGCAGCTCGACCGCTTCCTTGGTGCCGGTCGAGGCGCCGGAGGGAACCGCGGCACGACCGAACGAACCGTCCTCCAGGGTGACTTCGGCTTCCAGCGTGGGGTTGCCACGGCTGTCGAGGATTTCACGGGCGTGGATGCTGCGGATCGTACTCATGGTCGGGCCGGTTACCTGTATGGAGAGGGGGCGACAAAACGAATGCCGCGTGATTATCCCCGGCTGCCCGCCCGTTGCCAAATGGCGTGAACGGCGTCAGCCCCGGCTGGCCCCCGCCCCGGCAGCAGCAGCGATACCAGGAGCACCCGCAAAGCAGAGGCAATGGCCGGACAGACGGCGCCATGCCTGCGCCGCAAGCCTGAGCGCGATCAGGCCCCAGGGCCAATCGCGTGCAGACGTGCTCGCATTCATCAGAGCACCCCGTAGGACAGCGCACCGAGCCACAGCGAAAGCAGCACAACCGCCAGCCCGGCGGCCACCCTGCCGCGATTCAGGCGCCAAGCCAGCACGGCGGCAGCGATGCAGCCGCCGGCAGTCAACAGCTCGCCGGCCAGCAGCGCCATGAAGTACGCCCGCAGATTGAGCACGCTGCTGCCATCACCCGGTGACCGCACGGACGCTGCGCCGATCAGCACCAGACCGAACACGCCCACCGTGAACAACCCCGCCAGGCCCAGTGCGATCAGGCCCCACGGCCACTGTTTCCAGTGCCGGCGGCGACGCTGGGTTTCCAGCGCCGTCCATGGGTCAGACTTCACGCGAAGCGTGAGAAACCGTGCTTCTTGGTCACCGCATCGAGCTCCATCAGCGTTTCGAGCAGTGCTTCCATCTGGTCCAGCGGCCATGCGTTGGGACCGTCGGAGAGGGCCTTGGACGGGTCAGGATGGGTCTCGGCGAACAGACCGGAGATACCCACCGCCACCGCGGCCCGGGCCAACACCGGCACATGTTCGCGCTGGCCGCCGGAGCTGGTGCCCTGCCCACCCGGCAGCTGCACCGAATGGGTGGCGTCGAACACCACCGGGCACCCGGTCTCGCGCATCACCGCCAGCGAACGCATGTCGCTCACCAGATTGTTGTAGCCGAAGCTGGCACCGCGTTCGCAGACCATGATCTGATCGTTACCGGTCGCCTTGGCCTTCTCCACGACCGGCTTCATGTCCCAGGGCGCCAGGAACTGGCCCTTCTTGATGTTGACCGGCTTCCCGGCCGAGCACACCTTGCGGATGAAGTCGGTCTGGCGAACAAGGAATGCCGGGGTCTGCAGCACATCCACGACCGAAGCCACTTCGTCCATCGGGGTGTACTCATGGACGTCGGTCAGCACCGGCACGCCGATCTGCTTCTTGACCTCGGCCAGGACTTTCAGCCCCTCCTCCATGCCCGGGCCGCGGAAAGCGGTACCAGACGTGCGGTTGGCCTTGTCGAAGCTGGACTTGAAGATGAAGTTCACACCGAGCTTGCCGGTGATCTCCTTCAGCTTGCCAGCGGTATCGAGCTGCAACTGCATCGACTCGATCACGCAGGGGCCGGCGATCAGGAACAGGGGCTGGTCCAGCCCCACTTCGAATCCACACAGTTTCATGGCGTTTCCTTAGAGTTGTCCGCTACATCGAACGGGCCGATGCACTTGGTTCAAGCGAGCAAGATGGGGCCTGGCGGGCCCCATCGCAAGTCAGGCGCGCGCTTCCTGCAACAACTGGCCACCGGCCTTGCGCTCGCGTGCCGCGCGGATGAAGCCGATGAACAGCGGGTGGCCGTCACGCGGCGTGGACAGGAACTCCGGATGCGCCTGGCAGGCCAGGAACCAGGGATGCGCATCGCGCGGCAGCTCGACCACTTCCACCAGGGTGTCGTCCATCGACTTGCCGGCGATCACCAGGCCGGCGTCTTCCAGCTGGGTGCGGTAACGGTTGTTGAACTCATACCGGTGGCGGTGGCGCTCGGCCACCACGTCCTTGCCGTACAGCTCACGCGCCAGCGTGCCCGGCTTCAGGCGCTGCTCCTGCAGGCCCAGACGCATGGTGCCGCCCAGGTCGCTCTTGTCGTCGCGCTTCTCGACGTCACCGGCAGCGGTGCGCCACTCGGTGATCAGGCCGATCACCGGATTTGGCGACTGGCGATCATTCTCGGTGCTGTTGGCACCTTCGAGGCCGACCACGTTGCGCGCGTAATCGACCACGGCCGCCTGCATGCCGTAGCAGATGCCGAAGTACGGCACCTGGTTCTCGCGGGCGAACTTCGAGGTCAGCACCTTGCCTTCGAAACCACGGTCGCCGAATCCGCCCGGCACCAGGATGCCATCGACATCGGCCAGCGCGGCCATGTCCGTGCCTTCCAGGTCCTGCGCTTCCAGCCACTTCAGATTGACCCGGGTGCGCTGGCGCAGGCCACCATGCTTGAGTGCTTCGCCGACCGACTTGTATGCATCCTGGTGGTCGACGTACTTGCCGACCACGGCGATGGTCACCTCGTCGAGCGGATGCAGCGTGGCGTCGACCGCGTCCTCCCACACCGACAGATCGACAGGACCGGCCTTGTCAGCGAGCTTCAGCTGGTTGACGACAATCTCATCCAGGCCCTGCGCATGCAGTCCCGAAGGGATGCGATACAGCACATCCACGTCCGGCACGCTGATCACGGCGCGTTCGGAAACGTTGGTGAACTGGGCGATCTTGCGACGCTCCGAATCGGGCACGGCCTGCTCCGAACGGCACAACAGCACATCCGGCTGGATGCCGATCGAACGCAGCTCCTTCACCGAGTGCTGGGTCGGCTTGGTCTTCAGTTCGCCGGCCGCGCCGATGTACGGCACCAGGGTGAGGTGCATGAACAGCGCCTTCTCCGGACCACGCTCGGTACGCACCTGGCGGATCGCCTCCAGGAACGGCAGCGATTCGATGTCGCCGACGGTGCCGCCGATCTCGACCAGGGCGACGTCATAGCCTTCGGTGGCTTCGTCGATGCAACGACGGATCTCGTCGGTAATGTGCGGAATGACCTGCACGGTCGCGCCAAGGTAATCGCCGCGACGCTCCTTGCGGATCACGTTCTCGTAGATGCGACCGGTGGTGACCGAATTCTTGCGGCTCAGGCGCGTCCGCACGAACCGCTCGTAGTGGCCCAGATCGAGATCGGTCTCGGCACCGTCGTCGGTGACATAGACCTCGCCGTGCTGGAACGGGCTCATGGTGCCCGGATCAACGTTGATGTAGGGGTCGAGCTTCATCATCGTGACCTTCAGGCCACGGGCTTCGAGAATGGCGGCCAGCGACGCAGCGGCAATGCCTTTGCCGAGCGAGGACACCACGCCGCCGGTTACGAAAATCAAGGGAGTCATGGCTGCAAGCATCCTGTCTGGAAATGGAAAACGACAGCGCCACGCACGCCCTGGGGGCGGACATGGCGCTTGAAGGGGGTTTTCCGGTTCGCTGGGGCAGCGAGGGAGGTGCCGATCCGTGCGGCGGCTGGCGCCAGACGGTAACCATCGCGCGAGGTCGGGGCAACCGCGCCGGTCACATCGACCGTCACCTGCGACCCGCATTGCTGGAGGCCACGCATGGCCGTGCCAGCCCATTCGCAAATGGTGGACACGCACTACTCCCGGAAAGCCATAGTTTACAGATAGATGGCCGCCAACCCAAGAGGCTTGTGCAGGCCGACCGAACGAAAAACGCCCCCTTGCGGGGGCGTGGCGTCGCCAGAAGTCCTCTTCTACAGGGCTTCCGTGGGAAAGGGAGGGTGAGCGTGCGCTCAGCGCTTCTTGCGCGCCTCTTCCTCTTCTTCCTGCTGCGGAACCGGCTGGCCCTTGGCCTTCAGCTCCGCATTGGCCTGCGCGCGGCGCTTGGCCTTGGCGTCGGCTTCGGCCTGTGCCTTGTCGGCCTGGTCACCCTGCTGCGGGGGGGCCGGCTGGCCGGCGTTCTGCGCCATCACCAGCGGCACCGCAACGGCGGCAGCGGCCAGGATCGCAATGGTCAGCAACTTCTTCATGGAGTCCTCCTCGCGGTATGGCTGGGACATGGGGACGCTGGCGTCCGGATTCCAGCGGCTGCCATTTTACCCCCTCCCCGGTGGCGAGGCTGAACCGCAGGCGTGCAAATTCGCCGCCCAGACCGCACACTTGCGCGTCGCTCCGCGCTTTAGAACATAGATGAACGCCCGCTATAACGCCGCCGATATTGAAGTCCTGTCCGGCCTTGACCCGGTCAAGCGCCGTCCCGGCATGTATACCGACACCGCGCGCCCCAACCACCTGGCGCAGGAAGTGATCGACAACTCGGTGGACGAGGCCCTCGCCGGCCACGCCCGCTCGATCGAGATCACCCTGTACAAGGACGGCAGCGTGGAGGTCAGCGATGACGGCCGTGGCATGCCGGTGGACATCCATCCGGAAGAGAAGATCCCGGGTGTCGAGCTGATCCTGACCCGCCTGCACGCGGGCGGCAAGTTCAGCAACAACAACTACACCTTCTCCGGCGGCCTGCACGGCGTCGGCGTCAGCGTGGTCAACGCGCTGTCGACCCTGGTGGAGGTGCACATCAAGCGTGAAGGTGCCGAACACCGCATCACCTTCCGTAACGGTGACCGCGCCACGCCGCTGGAAGTGGTGGGCACGGTCGGCAAGAAGAACACGGGCACCCGCGTGCGCTTCTGGCCGGACCCGAAGTACTTCGATACACCGAAGTTCGCGGTGCGCGCGCTCAAGCATCTGCTGCGCGCCAAGGCGGTGTTGTGCCCGGGCCTGACCGTGAAGCTGACCGACGAAGCCACCGGCGAAGTCGACACCTGGTACTACGAGGACGGCCTGCGCGACTACCTGAAGCTGGAGCTGGGCGAGCGCGAAATGCTGCCGGCCGACCTGTTCGTCGGCAACCTGAAGAAGGACACCGAAGTGGTGGACTGGGCCGTGGCCTGGCTGCCGGAAGGCGAGCTGGTCCAGGAAAGCTACGTCAACCTGATCCCGACTGCCCAGCACGGTACCCACGTCAACGGCCTGCGCACCGGCCTGACCGAGGCGCTCCGCGAGTTCTGCGACTTCCGCAACCTGCTGCCGCGTGGCGTGAAGCTGGCGCCGGAAGACGTGTGGGACCGCGTGTCGTTCGTGCTGTCGCTGAAAATGACCGATCCGCAGTTCAGCGGGCAGACCAAGGAACGCCTGTCCTCGCGGCAGGCCGCCGGTTTCGTGGAAGGTGCCGCGCACGATGCATTCAGCCTGCTGCTGAACCAGAACGTGGAACTGGGCGAGAAGATCGCGCAGATCGCCATCGAGCGCGCCAGCGCACGCCTGAAGACCGAAAAGCTGGTGGTCCGCAAGAAGGTCACCCAGGGCCCTGCCCTGCCGGGCAAGCTGGCCGACTGCATCAGCCAGGACCTGTCGCGTACCGAACTGTTCCTGGTGGAAGGTGATTCGGCAGGCGGCAGCGCCAAGCAGGCACGCGACAAGGATTTCCAGGCGATCATGCCGCTGCGCGGCAAGATCCTGAACACCTGGGAAGTCTCCTCCAACAGCGTGCTGGCCTCGGAAGAAGTGCACAACCTGGCCATCGCCATCGGCTGCGATCCGGGCAAGGATGACATCAGCGGCCTGCGCTACGGCAAGGTGGTGATCCTGGCCGACGCCGACTCGGACGGCCTGCACATCGCGACCCTGTTGACGGCGCTGTTCCTGAAGCACTTCCCGGCGCTGGTCGACGCCGGCCACGTGTTCGTGGCAATGCCGCCGCTGTTCCGCATCGACGTGGGCAAGCAGGTCTTCTACGCGCTGGACGAGGAAGAAAAGCGCTCCATGCTGGACAAGATCGAGCGCGAGAAGATCAAGGGCGCGGTCAATGTGACCCGGTTCAAGGGCCTGGGCGAGATGAACCCGTCGCAGCTGCGTGAGTCCACCATCCACCCGGACACCCGTCGCCTGGTGCAGCTGACCGTGGACGATCGCGAGCAGACCCGTTCGCTGATGGACATGCTGCTGGCCAAGAAGCGGGCGTCTGACCGCAAGGGCTGGCTGGAGACCAAGGGCGATCTGGCGTCGCTGGAAGTCTGATCCCAGCGCGGGCCGGGGCCGTTTCCTGTCGGGAAACGGCTCTGGCTGCATGGCCTGGCAGTGCCGGTCCAGGCCGCCCACCGGGGCATTACACCCCCATCGGCAAACCCTGCGGGTCCATAATGCGCGCTCATCCGCGTGGACCACCGCATTGCCCAGCCACTCGCTGCTGTTCCCCGGCCTGCCCCTGCACAGCACGCGGCTGGTCCTGAGCCCGATCCGTCGTGATGACGCTGCTGCGTTGTTCACGCTGCAATCCAACCCGGCGGTCATGCGCTGGTGGAACCATCCTGCCTGGAAACGGCCGGGCGAAGCCCGCGAACAGATCGACGACGACCTCGCCGCACACGCCATCGGCACCCAGCTCAAGCTGGCCGTGCGCGAATCGCTGGAAGGGCCGTTGCTGGGCATCTGCGTGGTGTTTGCCGTAGATCGCGATGCTGCGCGTGCCGAGATCGGCTATCTGCTGGCACCTGAGGTCCAGGGCCGGGGCTACATGCATGAGGCGTTGCAGCAGGTGCTGGCCTACCTGTTCCGGACGCTGCGCCTGCATCGCGTCGAAGCCGAGATCGATCCGCGCAATGCGGCCTCCGCGCACGTGCTTGAACGCCTCGGCTTCCATCGTGAGGGCCTCCTGCGCCAGCGCTGGCGCATCCAGGGCGAGTTGGCCGACTCGGCTGTGTACGGGCTGCTGGCCGATGACGAAGCCGCGAGCGCCCTGCCCACTTGACCCAATCTGGCCGCAACCGACGACAACGCCCGGCCATGGCTTTGGACACATACGGCGCGGCACCCTGGAGGCCTAGCATCGAAACCCCCTTCCGCTGCCGATCCGGTGCCATGAAGTCCCTGCTGCACACTGCCGCGCTCTGCGTCGGCCTGCTCATTGCTCCTGCCAGCGTGCTGGCCGCGCCCGCCGCCGAATCCAAGCCCGACGCCAGGGACGACAAGACCGAAGCACCTGCGCTGCCGGCCGACGCCTCCACCCGCCAGAGCATCCGCCTGGCGGGCCGCACGCTCGACTACACCGCCACCGTGGGGACCCTGCCGGTACGTGACGAGAAGGGCAAGGTGATCGCCGATGTGGTGTTCACCGCCTACACGATGCCCGGCAAGGACCGGCCGGTGACCTTCGCGCTCAACGGCGGGCCCGGCGCGTCCTCGGTGTATCTCAATCTGGGCGCCATCGGCCCGAAGGTCGTGACCTTCGGCTCGGAGGGCGACAGCGCGTCGGCGCCGGCCACGCTGCACGACAATCCGGGAACGTGGCTGGACTTCACCGACCTGGTCTTCATCGACCCGGTCGGCACCGGCTTCAGCCGTGCCCGCATCGGCGATGACGAAGCCAAGAAGGCACTGTACAACCCCAGTGCCGACATCGAGTACCTGTCGCGATCGATCTACGACTGGTTGCTGCACAACCAGCGCATGGCGTCGCGCAAGTATCTCACCGGTGAGAGCTACGGTGGCTACCGCGGCCCACGCATCACCCACTACCTGCAGACGCGGCTGGGCGTTGCGATGAACGGCCTGGTGCTGGTCTCGCCGTACCTGAGCCCGACCCTGGAAGACAACGCCGACGTCTCGCCGATGGCGTGGATGCAGACGCTGCCGTCGATCGCAGCGGCGCACCTGGAGCGCCAGGGCCGCCTGACCGACGCGGCGATGCGTGAGGTGATCGAGTACACCCGCGGCGATTACGCCACCGCCCTGATGAAGGGCCGCAGCGATCCGCAGGCCACCGAAGCGATGCTGCGCCGGGTCACCGAGCTGACCGGGCTGGACCCGCAGTTCGTGCGTCGTGCCGGCGGCCGCCTGGAAACCCAGGCCTATCTGCGCGAAGTGTTCCGCGACAAGGGCACGCTGGGAAGCCGCTACGACTCGAACGTGACGGCGTTTGATCCGTTCCCGAACGATCCGGAACAGCGCGCCAACGATCCCCTGCTCGACAGCATCATCGCGCCGACCACCACCGCGATGGTCGACTTCGTCACCCGCGTGGTGGGCTGGAAGGTCGATGCGCGCTACCAGGCATTGAACTACGAGGTGAACCGGCTGTGGGACCGCAACGGCGACCTGCGCCAGGGTGCGGTGACCCAGCTGCGGCAGGCTGTGGCGATCGATCCGAATCTGCAGGTGCTGATCGCGCACGGCTGGAATGACCTGTCATGCCCGTTCATGGGCTCGATCCTGACCGTGGACCAGATGCCGGCGATGGGCAGCAACCCGGACCGCGTGCAGGTGCGCAGCTACCCGGGCGGGCACATGTTCTACAGCCGTGCCGACAGCCAGGCGGCATTCCGCAAGGATGTGCAGGCACTGTTCCAGCGCAACTGAGGGGTTCGGCCGGGTCGCGGCCCGGCGCCCGCTGACGGCAACGGCAACGGCAAAAGCCGGGTTTCCGTGGGCTGGCGAGGTTCCTGCTGCTGTTGGTGGGTGTCGACCTTGGTCGACACGCTGGATACGGAAAAACGATCTGCCCATGAAAAAAGCCCGCCGGAATCCGGCGGGCTTTTTCATTTCCGGGGTCAGATCCCTATCTGCAGGGAAAGGGCTCTGACCCCAGGGTTGCTGGCATCAGGTCCAGCCGAACAGCTCGAACAGCTTCAGGATCAGGTACGCACAGCCGCCTGCCGCCGGGATGGTCAGGATCCAGGCCCAGACGATGCGCTCGATCACGCCGAACTTCAGCGAACGCGGATTCTTGGCAAAGCCCACGCCCATGATCGCGGTGGAGATGCTGTGCGTGGTCGAGACCGGCATGCCGAAATGGGCGGCCAGGGTCAGGATGGTGGCCGAGCTGGTCTCCGCCGCGAAGCCGTGGATCGGATGCAGCTTGACCATCTTGTGGCCCAGCGTCTTGATGATCTTCCAGCCACCCGAAGCCGTACCGGCGGCCATCACCACCGCACAGGTCAGCACGATCCACATCGCGATGCCGTCACCGGCCTGCGCATCCGGGTGCATGAAGGCCAGCCAGGACGGCAGGTTGTCCAGTGCACCGGTGGCTTCGGCACCGATCAGGGTCATGGCGATGATGCCCATGGTCTTCTGTGCGTCGTTGTGCCCGTGTGCGAAGCCCATGTAGGCGGCCGAGACGATCTGCGCCTTGCCGAAGAAGGCATTGACCCAGCGCGGACGGGCCAGGCGGCCAATCGCACCACCGATCCTGGCCAGACCCGCAATCAGGCCCCACAACAGCACCATCACCACGATGCCCAGCAGGAAGCCGGCAATCGGCGAGGTGATCATCGGCACGAACACCTTCCACAGCAGGCCCTTGTTCTGCGCCCAGCTGCCGAGCCGCTCGGACCAGATCAGCGCATCCCAGTTGTTGTGGGCGGCCGCCAGGCCGGCGCCGCACAGGCCACCGATCAGGGCGTGCGAGGACGAGGACGGCAGTCCCTTCCACCAGGTGATCAGGTTCCAGATGATGCCGCCCAGCAGGGCGCACAGGATCACCTGCGGGGTGACATCGACCACGTTGGTGTTGAGCAGGCCCGACGCAATGGTCAGCGCGACCGCGGTACCGGTCAGGGCACCGATCAGGTTCATGAAGGCGGCGAGCATCACCGCCCAGCCGGGCGAGAGCACCTTGGTCGCCACCACGGTGGCGATGGAGTTGGCGGTGTCGTGGAAGCCGTTGATGAACTCGAAGACGAGCGCAGCCAGGATCACCACCAGGACGAGGGTCAACATGCGGCGGCGTCCGTCAGCTGTTCTTCAGCACGATCTGGTACGCCACCACGCCGGCCTCGCGGCAACGGTCGATGGCTTTTTCCAGGATCTCGAAGAATTCCTTGAGCAGGAACATCTGCAGGTTGTCCAGGCGCCCGGAATAGATGTCACGGTACAGCTCCAGCATCAGCCGGTCGGCCTCGTTCTCCAGCGAGCGCAGCTTCTCGTTGAGCGCGGTCATCCGGTCCAGGTTCATGTGGCGCAGGTCGGCCACCATCTCCACCACCACGCCGGCGGCCTGCTCCAGCATCGCCGCGCGCGGCGCGAAGTCGATGTGCTCCAGGTGGGTCGTGGCCAGCGAATAGCGATCGGCGAACTTCTCGATCTGCTTGGGGATCTTGTACAGCGCCGACCCCAGCGCTTCGATGTCTTCACGCTCGATCGGCGTCATGAAGCTGTCCACCAGCGCCTGGCTGATCTTGTCCGACGCCGCGCGCTCGCGCAGGCGGGCCAGCTTGAAGGCGTCCAGCGCGGGCTGGCGGTCGGCCTCGCGCAGCATGGAATGCAGCGCCTTGGCGGCGTCGGAGGCCGCGACGGCAGCCTCATCGAGCAGGGTGTAGAACTGTTTGCCGGAACCGAAAATGGTCTGCAGAGAGAACATTGAGAAACCTGTCAGCCGTCGCGGGAAGGACGGCACCGGACGGAATTATGACGGCTAGATGACCATCTCGGGTATCCCCGCCCCCTTTCCGGGGGTGGAACCCGCCAACCTGAACAGGCAGTTGCCACCTTGCCACGGCCCTTTGCTAAGATGCCAGCGCGCCCTCGGGCGCACCTTATGGACGACGACCCTTATCCCCCAGCGCCGCGCCGGACTCTGCTCCTGAGCGCCTGCCGCCATCGCAAGCACCCGCCCTCCCTGCCACCAACCGGGGACGACGCCCGTGTTTGAAATGATCCTGATTGTCTTCGCGCTGGTTCTGTTGAACGGCTTCTTCGCCATGTCCGAGATGTCGGTCATGACCTCGCGCAAGAGCCGTCTCAAGCAGATGGCCGGCAGCTCCAAGCGCGCCGCCAAGGCCCTGGAGCTGTCCGAAAAGCCCGAGAGCTTCCTGTCCACGGTCCAGATCGGCATCACCGTCATCGGCGTGCTGACCGGCTACCTGGGCGGCGACGCCATCGGCGACGCCATTGCCGGCTGGCTGCAGGGCCTGATGCCCGGCTTCACCTACGCCTCCCAGGTCGGCACCACGCTGGCCGTGACCCTCATCACCTTCGTGACCCTGATCTTTGGTGAGCTGGTGCCCAAGCGGCTGGCCCTGACCCGCTCCGAGGCCATTGCCAGCCTGGTGGCCATGCCGATGAGCTGGCTGGCCAAACTGGCCCTGCCCTTCGTCTGGCTGCTGTCCAGGACGACCCAGCTGGTGCTGAAGGCACTTGGCCTGGGCAAGGACGAAGCCGCCTCGGTGACCGAAGAGGAGATCCGCATGCTGGTGGCCGAAAGCCACGAGGCAGGTGTGATCGATACCCATGAGCGCGACATGATGAACCGCGTGATGCGGCTGGGCGATCGCACCGCCGACAGCCTGATGACGCCGCGCAACCGGATCGCCTGGCTGGACACGCAGGCCGGCCTGGACCGCAACCTGGAAATCATGGCCGAGCATGAGTTCTCGCGCTATCCGGTCTATCGCGACAACGACATGGATGTGGTTGGTGTGCTTGAACTGAAATCGCTGGCGACCCGCATGGCACGCGGCGACAACGCGCTGTTCCAGACCCTGCGCGAGCCGTTGTACGTTTCCGAGTCCACCCATGCGATGAAGCTGCTGGAGATCTTCCGGGAAGAACAGCAGTCGATGGCGCTGGTCGTCGACGAATACGGCGAGATCCAGGGACTGGTCACCATCAGCGACCTGATGGGCGCAGTGGTCGGCCGCCTGCAGGCGGTGGAGAATGCCGACGAGGACGCACTGGTGGTGACCCGTGAGGACGGCTCGCTGCTGGTGGACGGCTCGCTGCCGGTGGACGACCTCCGCGAGCTGATCGGCAGCAACGAGCTTCCCGACGCCGAAGAGGGCGACTACTACACCCTGGCCGGCATGTGCATCCACTACTTCGGCCGCATCCCGCACGCGGGCGAGTACTTCGACTGGGCCGGCTGGCGCTTCGAGATCGTCGACCTGGACGGTGCACGTGTGGACAAGCTGCTGCTGCGCACGCTGTCGGACGAGCAGGCCGATGAGCTCACCGCCTGAGTCCGGCCCGCGCGACGCAGCACCTGCCTATCGCAACGAAGGCATCCGCACGCTGCTGGAAATGTTCGCCTGGGGTGATCCGGCCCAGCACATGAAGCTGGGCCAGATCCTGCAGGATCTGCAGCAGAGCGCCTTCGGCGTTTTCCTGTTCGTGGCGATCCTGCCATCGTTCATCCCGATTCCGGGGCTGGGCGGTGCGGTCAGTGGCCCCCTGGTGATCCTGATCGGCCTGCAGATGCTGTGCTGCATGCGGCGCCCCTGGCTGCCGGGCTTCATTGCCCGCCGCGGGCCGAAGCGCGGCACCATGCACCGGTTCCTGGACCGCATCGACCGCCCGCTGCGGCGCTTGGACCGCATGCTCAAGCCACGCCTGCCACAGCTGCTCAAGCCGCTGCCGGCCCACGCGTTCACCGGCGCACTGCTGGTCCTGCTGGGCATCCTGCTGTCGCTGCCGATCCCGTTCACCAACTATCTGTTCGGCTTCCAGCTGCTGTTGTTCTCGCTGGCCCTGCTCGAGCGCGACGGCGCGCTGATGCTGGTCAACTGGATCGGAGCATTGGCGGCAATCGCGTTCTTTGGTTTCAGTTCCGGCCAACTCGTGAGCTACACCGTCGAACTGTTCCAGCGCTGGTTCTGAACCGGGCCCATCAACGCAGGTCGACGAAACCGTTGTCGGCAAGCTGGCCTGGCTCATCCTGTACCGCAGACAGCACGAACGTCAGCGCCCTGCCCAGCAGCGTGCCCGGTCCATCCCAGTACTCGGCCGATTCAGCCTGCACGTGGATGAGCCGAAGGTTCGGATCGTCCTTGCCGCCGGGGAAGAACAGCTTCATCGCTGGCGACCACAGCGCTTCCACCTTGGCTCGATCGTCGACGATGCGCGCATTGCCCGCCACCGACACATAGGTGTTCTTCGACGTCGAGGCGTAGGCCACGTTGACCCGCGGATTGAGTGCGATCTCCGCCACCTTCGGGCTGTCGGCTGCGGTAGCGAACCAGAGGTCACCATCGAAGGCGACCTGCTGGGTACCAAGCGGACGGCTGTACAGGCGACCATCGACACCGACCGTGGTGAACATCGCCACCTCCACGTCCTTGATCAGTTCGGCCAGCTGGGCGATGTGTTCTGCGCGGGAATCCGACATGGGGAGCTCCAGGGGTAGGGAGCCCCCATCAGACGCGGAAGGTCTGCAATGCGCCGTGATGCAATCGTTCAGCCCGCGTGGCGATCGTGCCACGCCCGCATGGTCAGCTCGAACGAGCGCAGCCTCGCGCGATGGTCATACAGATTGGCGGTGAGCATCAGTTCGTCAGGTCGATGGCGTTCGACGAACGCGGCGATACCCTCGGCCACCTGCTGTGGATCACCCAGCACCGTGCACGCCAATGCCCGCTCGACACCCAGTTTCTCGTGCGGCTCCCAGAACGATTCGATGTCGTCGATCGGTGCCGGGATCTTTCCGGGACGCCCCCGGCGCAGATTGACGAAGCTCTGCTGCTGGCTGGTGAACAGGCGGCGCGATTCGGCTTCGCTGTCGCTGGCCACCACGTTCAATGCCAGCATCGCGTGCGGTTGCTTCAACGTGGCCGAAGGACGGAATTCGCGGCGGTAGACTGCCAGCGCCTCATCCATCGCGTCCGGGGCGAAGTGCGAGGCGAAGGCGTACGGCAGCCCCATCGATGCCGCCATGCGCGCACCGAACAGGCTGGAACCCAGGATCCACGTCGGCACCCGCAGGCCGCCGCCAGGCACGGCCTGCACCGCCTGACCGGGCTGGACCGGCTCGAAGTAATGCAGCAGCTCACGCACATCCTGCGGGAACTGGTCAGCGCTGTCGAAATAGCGCCGCAGCGCGCGGGCGGTCGGCTGGTCGGTGCCGGGCGCCCGCCCCAGCCCCAGATCGATGCGGTCCGGATAGAGCGAGGCCAGCGTGCCGAACTGCTCGGCCACCTGCAGCGGCGCATGGTTGGGCAGCATGATGCCGCCTGCACCGACACGGATGCGCTGCGTGCCACCGGCAACGTGCCCGATCAGCACGGCGGTGGCCGCGCTGGCGATACCGGGCATGTTGTGGTGTTCGGCCAGCCAGTAGCGGCGGTAGCCCAGCGCATCGGCATGCTGGGCCAGTGCCAGCATGTTGGAGAAGGCGGCAGTGGTATCGCTGCCCTCGCAGACCGGGGCCAGGTCGAGGATCGACAACGGGATCATCAGGCGGTTTCCGTCAAAAGATCCCCTCTGCATGGGGTCGGCCCGGCACGGCGGCCAGTGCCGGTGGCGGGACGCTGATTCCTGCCGGGCGGGTCAGCTCCCCAGGTGGACCGGACAGCCGTGCACGACCGGCGCCCGGGACGGCCGCTCAGAAGGCGCTGGGGCGTGGTTCCGGCAGCGGCTCATCCACCAGCGGCCTGAGCTCCGCATCCAGCGCCACCCGTTCATCGAACACGAAACAGCGCCCGTCGTAGCCCTCGCCGCCCACCTCCTCGAAGTAGCCGAGAATGCCGCCGTCGAGCTGCAGCACGTTGTCCATGCCGTCATTGAGCATCCACAGTGCGGCCTTCTCGCAGCGGATGCCACCCGTGCAGAAGCTGACCACGGTGCTGTCCTTCAATGCGTCGCGGTGCGGCGCCAGGGCCTCCGGCAGATCGGTGAACTTGTGGATCGGCAGCACCAGCGCGTCCTTGAACGTGCCGTACTCCACCTCCTGCAGATTGCGGGTATCGAGCATCACCACCGGCTTTCCCGCATCGTCGTGACCCTGCCGCAGCCAACGTTGCACGGTGGCCGGATCGACCGCCGGCGCGCGTGGATAGGCCAGCGGCTGGCCGTCATCGCGGCGGAAACTGATGATCTCCGGCTTCACTCTGGCCTTGAGCCGTGCGAAGGGCTGATGCTCGCTGAAACTGGTCTTGACCCGCATTCCGGCCAGACGCGGATCCTCACGCAGCGCCGCGTAGAAGCCCTCGATGGCGGCCGGGGCGCCCGCCAGGAACAGATTCAGGCCCTCGCCCGCCACCAGGATCGTGCCGCGCAGCCCAGCCGCTTCGGCACGCGCCAGCAGTTGGTCGCACAGAACCTCGGGGGCGTCGACGGCGGTGAAATGATAGGCGGCGGTATTGGCGATCATCCGCGCATTTTAGCGCCTGGCCGCCACCGGGTCAGGCCCCGGGGTCAATGATCGGCGGCTGGAGCGCCCTACCCCCGCAGCAGCATGAACGGCAGCAGCACCAGGGCAGCAGCGCCCAGCATCGCCAGCAGTACCAGCACGACATACAGCGGCCGGCGCCGCAGCAGGCTGCCGAAGGTCTCGGCCGTGCCATCACGCAGGGCCTGCTCACGCTCGGCCCGGATGCGTGGCGCGCGCTCGGCCTGGTACTCGGCCATCAATGCCTTGGCGCGCGCATGATCGCCGTCCTCGCGGAGCCACAGCCCGCCATTGGAAATGCCCCAGGGACTGGGCTCGGTGCGGTACCAGGCGATGCCGTGGCGATCCAGGAGCGTGCAGACGTCGGCGTATTCGTCATCGCCGACATTGCGCAGATTGAGCAGGAGTTTGGCCATGGCGCCATGATACCCGGCGCCGATGCGCTACCCTTGCCGCCCTCGCCCTGCGCCCGACGGAGATGCCCGATGCGCCGACTGCTGCTTCCCCTGTTGCTGTCCCTTGCTGCTGCCGGCTGCTCGATGGAGCCGTCCGGCCCACCACCGGGAGGCACGCTGAACACCTTCGAGCGCATCGACACCCAGCCCGGTACCGGGGCCGAAGCGGTGGCGGGACGGAAGGTCACCGTGCACTACACCGGCTGGATCTACGACAACCGCACCGAGAGCAAGCATGGCAAGACATTCGACAGCTCGGTCGGACGCGGCCAGCCGTTCACCTTCGTGCTCGGTGCCGGCCAGGTCATCCGCGGCTGGGATGAAGGCGTGGCCGGCATGAAGGTCGGCGGCAAGCGCACCCTGATGATCCCCCCGGACCTGGGCTACGGCAGCCGTCGCGCCGGCCCGATCCCGCCGGGCTCCTCGCTGGTGTTCGATGTCGAGCTGCTCGATGTCCAACCCTGATCCACATGCACCGCGCCGCGTGGCTGTCGTCGGTGGCGGCCCCGCGGGGCTGTTCGCCGCGGAGCGCCTGCGCGCTGCCGGCCTGGACGTGGATCTCTATGAAGCCAAGGGTTCCCCCGGTCGCAAGTTCCTGATCGCCGGCAAGGGCGGGCTCAACCTGACCCACTCCGATGCGCGCCCGCTGTTCGACAGCCGCTACCGCGAGCAGGCCGGTGAAGTCGGCCGCTGGCTGGACGGGTTCGACGCGCAGGCACTGCGCGACTGGGCCGCCGATCTCGGCGTGGAGACCTATGTCGGCAGTTCGGGCCGCGTGTTCCCGGTCGATCGCAAGGCTGCGCCCCTGCTGCGCGGCTGGGTGCGCCGCTTGAAGGAGCAGGGCGTACGCCTGCACGTGAATCACCGCTGGTGCGGATGGGCCAGCGACGGCGCGCTGCGCTTCAACACCGAAGACGGCCACCTCGACGTGCACGCTGATGCCACCATGCTGGCGCTGGGCGGCGGCAGTTGGCCGCATCTCGGCAGCGACGGTGCCTGGGTGGCACCGCTGCAGGCGCGCGGCGTGGACATCGCGCCGTTACAGGCCGCCAACTGCGGGTTCGACGTCGACTGGACGCCCCTGTTCGCCCAGCGCAATGCCGGTGCCCCTTTGAAACCAGTGGTAGCGCATTGGATCGACCTGACAGGCCAACCACGGTCACTGCAGGGCGAATGCGTCGCCAGCGACTATGGCATCGAAGGCAGCCTGATCTACGCGCTGTCGGCCGACCTGCGCGAAACCATCAACCGCGAGGGTTGTGCGCCATTGTGGCTGGACCTGGCACCTGGCCGCGATGAAGCACGCCTGCTGGCCGATCTGTCGCGTCCACGCAAGGGCCGCAGCTTCGGTGAACACCTGCGCCGCCAGGCCGGGGTGGACGCAGTGAAAGCGGCACTCGTGTTCGAGCACCTCGGCAAGGATGCGGGCCACGATCTTGCTGCGGTCGCAGCGACGCTCAAGCGCCTGCCGCTGAAACTGCTGCGCCCGCGGCCGATGGCCGAGGTGATCAGCACAGCCGGAGGGGTAAGGCTGGACGCGATCGATGCAGGGCTGATGCTGCGTGCCCTGCCCGGCGTGTTCTGCGCAGGCGAAATGCTGGACTGGGAGGCGCCGACCGGCGGCTACCTGCTGACGGCCTGCTATGCCAGTGGCCTGCGCGCCGCCGAAGGCGTGATCCAGTGGTTGGCCACACGCTGAATCGCCTGCGGTAGCAGCGGGCGTGGGCCGGTGCTGCGCTACCGGAAGCAGCGCCTCACCACGGCCTTCGCATGCGTACCGAGGCGAGTGGTACCCCGCTGGGATGGGGATAGATTTCCTCGCGTTCGCGGATGAAACCCTGCCGCTGATAGAAGGACACGGCATTGAGCGAGGCCGACAGCACCACCTCGCGCCCGGGATCGGCCAGCGCCAGCAGCCGCTGCATCAGCGCCTGGCCGATACCCTGTCCACCACGATCCGGATCGACGAACAGCGCATCCACCTCATTTCCATCGATATCAAGTACGCCAAAACCGAGCAGCTCGCCCTGCCCGCCTTCGGCCACCACGCATCCGCCCTGCGACAACAGCCGCGGATACTGCGCCGGCGGCGGCGACGCCGCCCAGGGTGCGATCACCTCCGGCGGATAGTGACTGCTGCAGGTCTCGCGCACGCACCGCGTGCGCAGGGCCCACAGCGGCGAGACATCGTCAATCGTACCGGTCCTGAACTGCATGCAACCTCCGTGTGGAACCCCATCACCGCGACTTGCTGGCTCTCAGCGCCTGGATCCGCGCCGGCGGCTGGAATGAATCACTGCGTGCATCTGCCCAGAACGCATGGAATACCGCGTGATCCGGCACCCGTCGCAGCAGTTCTCCAGGCTCCAGATAGCGATACAGCGTCGCCAGCGAGCGGATCTCCACCGGCGACACGCGGCGCAGGATGTGCTCCGGCCCCAGTTCGGCCGGATCATTCAGGCCGGCCGCGCACAACAGCTCCTTCAGGGCATGCAGCGTGTGCTCGTGGTAGCTGTGCACGCGCGTGGCCTTGTCAGGCGCGTCGAGGTGCTTCCAGCGCGCCGGGTCCTGCGTGGCGATGCCGGTCGGGCACTTGTCGGTGTGGCAGCTCAACGACTGGATGCACCCCAGTGCGAACATGAAGCCACGACCGGCATTGCACCAGTCCGCGCCGAGCGCGATGGTCCGGGCAATGTCGAATGCGCTGGTGATCTTGCCGGCCGCACCGATGCGGATGCGCTCGCGCAGGTCCAGCCCGACCAGGGTGTTGTGGACCAGCAGCAGCGCCTCGTGCATCGGCACGCCCACATGATCAACGAACTCGGCCGGTGCCGCGCCCGTGCCGCCCTCGGCGCCATCGACAACGATGAAGTCCGGCAACAGGCCGGTCTCCTGCATCGCCTTGGCGATGCCGAACCACTCCCAGGGATGGCCGATGGCCAGCTTGAAGCCGACCGGTTTGCCACCGGACAGTTCGCGCAGGCGGGCGACGAACTGCAGCAGTTCGACCGGCGTGGAAAACGCCGAGTGCCGCGACGGAGATACACAGTCCACCCCCATCGGCACGCCACGGGTCACGGAGATCTCGGCCGTCACCTTCGGCGCGGGCAATACGCCGCCATGACCGGGCTTGGCCCCCTGGGACAGCTTGATCTCGATCATCTTCACCTGGTCATGGGTGGCGTTGGCGACGAACCGCTCTTCGCTGAAACCGCCCTTCTCGTCGCGGCAACCGAAGTAGCCCGAGCCGATCTCCCAGACCAGATCGCCGCCCATCTCACGGTGGTACGGCGAGATCGAGCCTTCGCCCGTATCGTGATAGAAGCCGCCACGGCGTGCGCCTTCGTTGAGCGCGCGGATCGCGTTGGCCGACAGCGAGCCGAAGCTCATCGCCGAGATGTTGAACACACTGGCCGAATAGGGCTTGGCGCAGCCTGCGCCGATCAGCACACGGAAATCGTGCCGGGCGATGGTGGTCGGTGCCAGCGAATGGTTGATCCATTCGTAGTCCACCGCATATGCACTACGCAGCGTGCCGAACGGCACCGTATCCATCTCGTTCTTGGCACGCTGGTAGATCAGTGCACGCTGCTGGCGCGAGAAGGGCACGTCTTCCAGATCACTCTGCACGAAATACTGGCGGATCTCCGGGCCGATCGATTCCAGCCCGTATCTGAAGTGCGCCATGACCGGATAGTTGCGGCGCAGGGTGCTGCGCTTCTGCAGCAGATCCCAGGTCCCCAGCGCCACCATCGCGGCGGTCAGACCGACGCCCCAGTACCAGGCAGGCCATATCGTGGCCAGCCACAGGCAGACGGGGAACATCAGGATGGCGAGCAGGTAGACGATATACCGGTGCATGGCGTTCCTTGGTTGCAACTGCAGCCGAGTCTACCGCGCCCGCCATCATCAACGCCTACAGGCGATCGTCGACCACGCTGCGCGGCCAGGCCGATTTCACGTCATACACCAGGCCGCCGGGCGCCAGCAGGCCGCGGATGCGGGCTTCATCCATCGCCTTGAAACTGGCATGCGCCACTGCCAATACGACCGCGTCGTAACAGCCGGCCTTCGGCTCGGCCAGCCACCGCACACCGGCATCGGCCAAGGCCGCCGGGCCCACCCATGGATCGCTGACATCGACCTGGGCGCCTGCGTCTGCCAGGCGCTGCGCCAGCTCCAGCGCACGACTGTTGCGCAGATCGGGGCAGTCTTCCTTGAAGGTGACGCCCAGCACCAGCACGCGCGCCTGGGCCGCGGTCCGCCCGCGCTCGGCCAACATGGCCAGGACGCGCATGGCCACGTGCTCGCCGACACGGTTGTTGACCTGCCGCGCGGTGTGGATGAGGTCCGGGTGGTAACCCACACTTTCCGACTTGTGCAGCAGGTAGTAGGGATCCACGCCGATGCAGTGGCCACCGACCAGACCGGGACGGAACGGCAGGAAATTCCACTTGCTGCCCGCGGCGTCCAGCACGTCCTGGGTATCGATGCCGAGACGGTCGAAAATCAGCGCCAGCTCGTTGACCAGGGCGATGTTGACGTCGCGCTGGATGTTCTCGACCACCTTGGCCGCTTCGGCCACGCGCATCGATGGCGCCGGGAAGGTGCCTGCGTCGATGATGCGGCGGTACAGCCCATCGACCACCGACGCCACCTCCGGTGTCGAACCCGAGGTGATCTTGCGGATGTCGGCCAGACGGCGCTGGCGGTCCCCCGGGCTGACCCGCTCCGGACTGTAGCCGCAGTAGAAATCTTCGTTGAATCGCAGGCCCGAACCCTGCTCCAGCAAGGGCACGCAGACTTCCTCGGTCGTGCCGGGATAGACCGTGGACTCGTAGATCACCAGATCGCCGGCGCGCAGATGGCTGGCGATCAACCGCGTCGCCGAGCGCAGGGGTTCCAGATCAGGCTGCTCGTAGGCATCGATGGGCGTCGGCACGGTGACGATGTACACGTTGCACCCGTCCAGCCGCGCAGGGTCGCTGCTGTACTCCAGCTGGCGTGCAGCGGCGAGTTCCCCGGCCTCCACCTCCAGCGTGTGGTCCTGGCCCGCGCGCAGCTCGGCGATGCGTTCGGGGTCGATGTCGAAGCCGAGCGTCCGCTGTTCCCGGCCGAAGGCCACGGCCAGTGGCAGGCCCACGTAACCCAGACCGATCACCGCGAACCGAGGCGCTTCCGCCGCCGACACCGGCACGCTCATCAATGTACCCGCCATGCCGGCAGCGACGGATCGCCCACTGCCGCCGCTTCGGCCATCACGCTCATTCGCTGCCCACTCCGGGAAGTCTTCGCAAGAGGGCTACAGCGTAACGGTGTCAGGACCTTGTCGCCAAGGTCAGGAGCCCAGTGCGACCGCGGCAGGCTCCAGCTCGCCATCGGCCCCGGTCCAGGCCTGCAGCAGGTGCTCGAACCCCACGCTGCCCAGCGTCAACCCCGGCCACGCCTCACCGACGATCTGTGCCAGCAGCTCCGCCTCGATGCGTCGCGTCCCCATGTTCCAGCGGGGGAACGCCCGCTGCGGCACGGGCGCCCGGCACAGCACCTTCAACTGGGTATGGCTGCGGGCATTGAGGATGCGCGGGAACACCGAATCGATACCATCCTGCGGACCTTCGAGATACTGCAGGAAGCGTGCACCGTCGAACATCAGCACCCCGGTGACGCCAGCCACGCGATTGAACGCCGTGGCATCGGCCAGCAGGCGGTCAAGATCGGATGTCCGCAGATCGGCGCGGGCATCGCTGACGTAGGCGATCGCGTAGAGCGACATCAGGTGGCTCCCCCCCTGGGAACGATGGTCGGGACTATGGCATGAATGGGCGATACAGTTAAGCACGCCGTGCGATGCCCGGCCGCCGGTGCTGGAGCCCCCGCTAGGCTACAATCGGCGCCGCACTGCAGGCCCGGATGGCGAAACTGGTAGACGCATCGGACTTAAAATCCGCCGACCGCAAGGTCATGCCGGTTCGATTCCGGCTCCGGGCACCAGGGCTTTCGGGCAGAATGCGACACGCAGTGGCGTGAACCTCCCAACCGCTCAGATCGCGCGCGAATAGCGCGGCTGCTCGTGCGCTGCACGCAGATGGGGATCGAAGCACATCGCCAGCAGGCGCAGCAGCGGCCGGCCGCGTTCGCTGGCACGGACCACGCCATCGCGATACTCGACCAGGCCATCGTCCTGAAGCCGTTGCACGGCGCACAGGTCCTCGGCGAAGTAGTCGTCGAACACGATGCCGTGGCGATCGCCGAGCGCGCGTCCATCGACCTCTCCCTGGCACATCAGCTGCTGGATCAGGTCTGCGCGCAGCTGATCGTCGGCGCTGAGCGCCACGCCACGCCAGACGGGCAGCTGGCCCTGATCGACCGCACTCTCCCACGACGGCAGGTCGCGTGGGTTCTGGCTGTAGGTCGCACCGATATGACTGATCGCGCTGACGCCGAGGCCCAGCAGGTCGGTATCGGCATGGGTGGTGTAGCCCATGAAGTTGCGATGCAGCTGGCCAGCGCGCTGGGCGCGCGAAAGATCCTCTTCCGGCAGCGCGAAATGATCCATGCCGATGTACTGATAGCCCGCTGCCGACAGCTGCTGCACGGCAAGTCCCAGCAACGCAAGCTTGTCTTCCGGGGAGGGCAGCGCGCGCTCGTCGATCTGCCGCTGCGCGCGGAACAGATGCGGAAGGTGCGCGTAGCCATACACCGCCAGTCGGTCCGGTCGCAGTGCAAGCACCTGCTCGAGAGTGCGGCCGAATCCTTCCTGACTTTGTCCCGGCAGCCCGTAGATGAGATCCACGTTGACCGATCGCATGCCGCTGTCACGACAGGCACGCAGGATGTCCAGGGTCTGCTGTACACCCTGCACACGGTTGATCGACGCCTGGACCGAGGGATCGAAGTCCTGCACGCCCAGGCTGGCGCGATTGAAGCCCAGCCGTGCCAGCATCGCCACGTCACGCGTTTCGATGAAGCGTGGATCAAGCTCGATCGAGAAATCGCGCTCGGCCGAGCAGCTGAAGTCGAAACGCCGGCGAAGGCCGTCGATCAGCGTGGTCATTGCCTCGGCGTCCAGGAAATTCGGCGTTCCGCCCCCCAGGTGCAGCTGGATCACCTCACGGCCTTTCTGGAACTGCGGCGCCAGCAGATCGGCCTCGGCCAGGACCCGTGAGACGTAGCTGTGGCCACGGCTTCGATCACGGGTGATCACCCGGTTGCAGCCGCAGTAGAAGCACGGGCTGGAGCAGAACGGGACATGCACGTACAGCGACAGCGCGCGCGCCAGCAGGTCGCTGTCCGCGATCGCCTGGCGCAGTGCGGGCGCGCCGAAACCATCGTGGAAGTGCGGAGCGGTCGGATACGAGGTGTAGCGCGGTCCGGGCCGGTCATGCCGGCGCAGCAGATCGGGGTCGAAGGTCCAGGCCAGGCCGCCGGCAGCGGGAGAGAACGTGTCCATGCCGCCAGCATCGCGCCGGACAGTCAGTGCCGCCTTGACCCAGATCAATCCCGCGCAGGAACGCCCAGCACCGGCAGCGCCACCTGCGGCCAGCGCAGCATCTGGTACCGGCGCCAGAACGTTTCCGCAATGCGCGCGGCCACATCATCGGCCAACGCCTGCATCGGTGGATTGCCGCATTCGGCGGTGGTGCGCCGGAACAGCGCGAGCCAGCGGTCGAACAGGTCCTTGTCCAGGGCGATGGCCATGTGCTTGGACATGGGCGATCCCTTGAAGCGACGCGTTCCCCTGAGCATCGCGGACCAGAAATCCACCAGTTGCGCCAGATGCCCGGGCCAATCGTGCACATGTGCGTCGAACACGGGGCCCAGACGCTCCTCCTCACGCACGCGTGCATAGAAGTCGTGGACCAGACGGGTCACGTCCTCTTCGGTACACAGCGCGGGCGAGGCGACAGGAGGGACGAGTGATGGCGTAGCGTTCATCAGAGGCACCAGGCGATTGCCGGCAGGGTGCGCCAACCGGCCGGCACCGCCGTTGATCCAGATCAATGTCGGCGCGCGTGGGCGCGCCTAGGCTGACATGCCTGCAGGAAACATGCCCTGCGGATGCTGCGCCAGCCATGGCGGAGTATACGCGCCGCCCCCTTCCCGACCCGCGACCGCATGAATACACCCACTTCGTCCCCGCGTCAGCGCCTGATCCAGCATTGGGGCGCGATCCTCTGGCCCAGTTTCATCGCCGCCGGGCTGGCCAGCGTGGTGTTCTTCGCTTTCGTCGACCCGTTGCGCCTTCAGGCCATCAGTTTTCCGGGCACGGCGATCAGTCGCGAACTCGGCTACACGGTCGGCTTCTTCATGTTCTGGGCGGTGACGGCGCTGTCCAGCGCGATCACCGGATATCTGCTGCGGCCGATGCCGGCAGACGCAGATGATGAGCTGCCTCTGGGATGAACGCACTACGGCCCCCTTCCCCACCGTGGCGATGGCGTGGCGCACTGCGGCTCGGTGTGCTGGTTGGCTTCCTTGGGCTGCCCTGGTTGCGCTGGGACGGCCGCCAGGCGCTGCTGCTGGACCTGGACGCACGTCGCTTCGACCTGTTCGGCTGGACCCTGTGGCCCGACGACGTTGGCCTGCTGCTAGGCCTGCTGCTGGCGCTGGCGATGGCACTGGCGCTGTTGACCCACCTCGCCGGCCGCATCTGGTGTGGCCACGCCTGCCCGCAGACGGTGTGGAGCTACGCCTTCAGCCTGATCGACAGCTTTCTTTCCCAACGCCTGCCACGCGCCCTGGCGCGTCCTGCCACGCAGGCCGCATGGTTACTGCTGTCGCTATGGACCGGCATCACCTTCGTGGGATTGTTCAGCCCGATCACCGGCCTCGTCACCGCCAGTGTCCAGGGCGGCTGGAGTAGCTGGGAAACCTTCTGGGTGCTGTTCTACGCGGCAGCCACATGGGGCAACGCCGGCTTCCTGCGGGAGCAGGTCTGCCGTTCGCTGTGCCCCTTCGCGCGCGCGCAGCCATTGCTGGTCGACCCCCAGACCCCCCGGATGCTGTATGACGCGCGCCGCGGCGAACCCCGCGGGCCCCGGCCCGCTGGCCTTGGCGGCGTGATCGGCCGCGGTCGCGGCCTGCTCGATCCGACCTCCGCGCAGGACTACGTGTTCCGCGCCGCGCACCCATGGCTGGCCGGCCCCATGCCCACCTTCAGCGCCGACCGCCTCGGCGACTGCACCGATTGCGCGGCCTGTCTCCACGCCTGCCCGATGCAGCTCGACATCCGCCAGGGCCCGCAGGCCGACTGCCTGGCGTGCGGCGCCTGCCTGGATGCCTGCGAGCAGCAACAGTCCCGGGCCGGTTTCGGCCCGGGACTGATCCGCTACTGCAGCCCGCAGACGATGGCAGGGCAGCCGCGGCGCGGGTGGCGACCGCGAACCGTGGTCCTGGCATCGTTGCTGCTGGTGCTGCTGAGCGCTGGCGCCTGGCACCTGCTCTGAATCAGCGCGACCCGTTGGCGTGCGGAGGCACCAGCTGGGCACGCCGTACGATTCCGAGCTGCTCGATGATCAGCGCCATTTCATTGGTCACTTCCGTGCGCTCGGTCCCCTGCGGGACCAGGCGGTCCAGCACCTGCTGGTACGTGTCCCAGAAGGCAGGGCCGCATCCGTGTTTGTGATAGCTGGCTTCCAGTTCGCGGCGTACCCGTTCAGCCAAGCCATGCATGCCGTATTCCATACGACCTCCGTTGGACTTGTCCTGCATCGTTGACGGTCTACCGACTCACTTGCGTGCTGAAAGACTCCCGGGCTTCACGACCGGTTGACCTCAATTAGTCACAGATTTCACGACAGGTCAATTACATGCAGCGACTTTTTCGATTGAAATTATTAATCGTTCACATAACGGTCTGTGATCGGCACAGGCAAAAGAAGGGGCCGATCCCGACGTCGCGCGCCCTCCGTCGCCGGGGCAGCCTCATGGCGCAATCAATCGCAACGCGGGTTTCGATCAATTTTCCCTATATTGATAAGCATGCTTAACACCTACCGCAAAGCGTGCTAAATACGACATTTGCAGACGCAACCTAGCTTGATTCGTCTTCAGAGGCCTCAGCCCAAGGGAACAGGTCGGGATGGCGCTGGTGGAGGATGAACTGTCGCAATGGAGGAATGGGCGCTTCCTGGGGCCATTGCGACACAGCGGATCGCGTTATGCCAAAGAACTGCGCCAGCTCGGCGTCGGTCTGGAATCCCAGGCGCGTGCGCACCTGCCGTTTGCTCCAGAAATCGGTCATGGTCGGTCCTGTCGTTAACCAGACTTATTCTTGCGGCAAGGATTCTTTCGCTTCCACGCGTTAAGCTGGCTTGCATAGATGAATACTCTCGGCCAACGACTCGCCATTGCCATGAAGAAAGCCGGGCACCCACGCCCGGCCGATCTGGCCCGCGCCGCCGCTTCAACGACGGCGACCATCAGCAACTGGCTCAACGACCACGTCAGCCCCTCACATGTGAAGGCCGAACAGCTGTTCCGGATCGCCGACGCAGCCAAGCTGGATGCACGCGAACTGCTGTACGGCATCCATGGGCGGGGCGTCGGCGAACGCACCAGCTATTACATGCCCAGCGAAGCGCACCTGGATGTCTGGCAGGATGCCTATGAACTGGTGAGCGTGCTGGTCGCCGAGAAGGGCCTGGAGATCGACCACCGGCGCCACGCGGCACTGGATCTGCTGGCATTCGAACTGTTGATGGATGGCGTCAGCCGCAGCAGGGTGGCCCGCGTGGTGATGACCTCCCTGCCCTGACCGGGTCGGCGCTGGTAGCATGGTGACCGATGGGGATGGGGCTCCCCCGATAACCGCCAGGCATGGCTGATGGCTCCTGCTGTGACGAACCTGGCGTTCGTCGATGGCAGGCCGTGCCCGCCATCGCGTTCGCCTCCGCATCTGCGAACACGTACTCGAGGCCCGCAATGCAAGCACTGAACAATTACGTCCTGGTCTTCCTGGGAGGCGGCGCCGGCGCCTGCCTGCGCCATGCCTGCAACCTGATCGGCACGCGGTTCGCCGTCGGCAGTCCATGGCCCTGGTCCACCTTCCTGGTCAACATCAGCGGCGCCCTGCTGATGGGGGCGGTCGTCGAGGCCTTCGCCCTGCGCAACGGCGCATCGCCGCAGCTGCGGCTGCTGCTGACCACGGGCATCCTGGGCGGCTACACCACCTTCTCCACCTATTCGCTGGAGATCGGCCTGCTGCTGCAACGGGGGCAGCACGGACTGGCCGCGCTGTATGCAGGGGGATCGATCGCACTGGGACTGGCCGGCCTGTTCGTGGGCATGAAGCTGGCCCGCCTCGCGCTGGGCTGAACGCTCAGGCCGCGGAGGTCCGCACCTGCCCCCGCCACTGCCGGGGCGATTGCCCGGTGTGCGCCTTGAACGCACGCGAAAGCGCCGCTTCACTGCCGTAGCCCACCTCGTCGGCAATCCGTTTCAGCGGTCGGCCCTGGCGCAGGGCCTGCTGCGCCAGGCCTACGCGCCAGCCCTGCAGGTACTGCCCGGGGGTGGTGCCCATCGCCTCACGGAAGCTCGCCGCGAATACGCTGCGCGACATTCCTGCGACGTCGGCAAGGTCTTCCAGCGTCCATGCCTGCGACGGCGCCTCGTGCATCGCGACCAATGCCAGACGCAGGCGCGGATGACCGAGGCCAGCAAACAGACCGCCGCGCATCTCACCGCCTTCCATCAGCTGCCGCAGCACCTGGATCATCACCACCTCGAACAGACGATTGACCATTGCCGCACGGCCACAACGCTGCTCGAACGCCTCCTCGAACAGCATTTCCAGCACCGCATCGCTGCCGTGCAGGTCCGCCAGTGGCAGGCAGATGAAATCAGGCAATGCGGCACTGATCGGATTGAGCCGGCCGCCTTCGAAATGCAGGTTGGCGCAGGCCATGTCGGCACCGAGGTGCGGGTCGGTCTGGAAACGGTGGGGCATCGGCCTCGGGTACAGCAGCAGGCTGGGCACCTCGACCTGCACGGTCTGTTGTCCATGGCTGACCTGCACCGGTCCACGCCGTACCAGATGCAGCTGGCCGGCTTCGTCCTCCCCTTCCAGGCTGTTGATGCCGCACAGTGCACCGGCGTGGAAGACCGACGCAGTGACCGCGAAACGCTCAAGCAGGACGGCGAGGCGATCCACCATGTCGGACTCCAGGGCAAGCAGAAGGGGGAGGAACCTGCAGATCGTATCGAATTCGGCGTCATTGTGTGCGGCGCTGGCCGCCGGCGCTGCGCGGCGCTATACAGGGGCCACCGTCCCGCGCATGGAGCCCACGATGTCGAACCGGATCGCCCGCGCCGTGTTGCCTCTGCTGCTTTTCGCCGCCCATGCGCGCGCCGCTGCAACCGCAGACATTGAACAGCTCGGCTGGCTCTCCGGCTGCTGGCAGCTGGACGGGCAGCCACCTGGAGCCGGTGAGCAGTGGTCCACCGTGGCCGGCGGAACGATGTTCGGCAGCAGCCGCAGCCTGCGCGACGGGCGCACCGTGGGTTTCGAGTTCATGCAGCTGCGCCAGCACGACGATGGGCGGCTGGTGTTCACCGCGCTGCCCTCCGGCCGCAACGCTACTGATTTCAGTGCCGTCCGGGTGGAGGCCGACGAGGTCGTCTTCGAGAATCCGGCCAATGATTTCCCGCAACGGATCACCTATCGCCGCATCACTGGGCAGCGCCTGCACGCACGTATCGAGATCGCACAGGACGATCCGGCACAGGCCATGGATTTTCCGATGCACCGCGTCGCCTGCGGCGGGCCGGTGATGGCCCCCTGACCTGACGCATTGCAGCGGGCACGGCACCGCGGCCGGTTCTATGCTCGGCGTATCACCTGCCCGGATGAACACGATGCGTGCCCTTCTCCGACTGACCCTGGCACTGGCCCTGGCGTTGCCTTCCGTGCCGCTGCTGGCAGCGCCGCCCGCCCCGCCACGCATGCTCAGTGGCGAGCTGCAGGGTGCGCCGTGGCGCCTGGACATCCCTGCGGACTGGAACGGCGATCTGGTGATGCTGGCGCACGGTTACGAGCCGGTGGGCACGCCACGTGAATCGCCGATGGCCGCCAACGAGGCGACCGCACCTCTGCTGGCGGCCGGCTACGCGGTCGCACAGAGCGCCTACGCGAGCCAGGGGTGGGCGGTGGCCGATGCCATCAACGATGTGGAACGCCTGCGTCAGCACACGCTGGCCGGTTTGAAGGGCGTGCGCAATACCTGGCTGCTCGGTTTTTCGATGGGCGGTGCGGTGACCGTGGCCAGTCTCGAACGGCATCCGGCCCACTACGCCGGTGGTGTTTCGCTATGCGGCGCCAACCTGTCAGGCGAGCAGCTGGCCGGCGACCTGCTCACCACCGTGGTCGCGTTCGACTACTTCTTCCCGCATGCCGAAGGACTGCCTGCTGCTGGCCTGGCATCCAGCGAAGCCGCTTCGGTACCACAGGGCGAGCTGTACCAAGGCATCGTCAACGCCCTGCAACGCGCGCCGCACTCCGCTGCACTGCTGGCCGCACAACTGCAGGTCGCATCCGATGCGCTGCCCGGAACGATCAGCCTGCACGCGCTGGTCCTGCACGAACTGGCCACGCGCAGTGGCGGCATGCCAGTCGGCAACATCGGCGTCGTCTATCGTGGATTCGGCGATGACGTCGCGTTCAATGCAGGGGTGCAGCGCATCGCCGCCGTTCCCGCAGCACAGGCGCGTGTGCGCAAAACACTCGGATTGACCGGCGCGCTGAAGCGGCCGTTGGTGATTCAGTTCAACAATGACGATCCCACCATCGCACCGCGCATGCAGGAACGCTATCCGCAACTGGCCGCGCACGCGGGTGCGACGCCGTTGCCGCGCGTACTGCCCGCAGCAGGCACAGGCCACTGTGGCTTCTCCGGAGAACAGGTGGTCGCGGCCCTGAAGGCTGCCGCGATGCGCTAGCCGCCCAGCGTGCCCATGGTGAAGGTGTAGCCGCTGCTCATCAGGAACTCACGCATGCGCATCTCGGCACGACGCGGCGATGCCAGGTTGGCAGGCCCGTACAGCGCGTAGACCACACCTGCCCCCTCGATGGCCTCGCGCCGGACCCCGCAGTGGCGGGTTTCCGAAGCGGTGCTCCAGCCATCGCGCAGGCGCTCCGGTCCGATCGATTGTCCGTTCATCAGCCGGAATGTCAGCCAGCGTACTTCCGTTGTGGGTTTGCTCATTGCCGATCCACCGCCTGTCCGCCACGCGCCATAGTCTCCCTGCCTGCCATTGCCGCGCCCGAAGGCCTCTGCGCTGACCATACCGCCTTGCCATGTCGTGGGCGGCTGAGACTGGGATGTCAGGCACGCTTGGCAGCGCACGATGACGGCGCAAAAAAAAAGCCCTGACCGAAGTCAGGGCTTTTCAATTGGAGGCCTCAAGCGGAATCGAACCGCTGTAAACGGATTTGCAATCCGGTGCATAGCCACTCTGCCATGAGGCCAACGTACTGCGCGCCAGGAATGGAGCCCCTGACATGACAAAACCCCGCGATGGGGCCTGTCGGAACATGGAGCGGGAAACGAGACTCGAACTCGCGACCTCAACCTTGGCAAGGTTGCGCTCTACCAACTGAGCTATTCCCGCATAGGCTGTCATGATACCGGAAGCCCGGAACTCACACCAGCGATTTCACACCTTATTTCACTTTTCTGACTGCGCGAAAAGCCTTGTGGCTCAACGGGCCCCGCCTTGCCAAGGGCGGGAGAAAAACAAGGCCCCAACCGGGGCCCTGTAGAATCTGGAGCGGGAAACGAGACTCGAACTCGCGACCTCAACCTTGGCAAGGTTGCGCTCTACCAACTGAGCTATTCCCGCAGATTCTTCGACCTGCGTCGAAGGAGCGCCATTGTGTCGAAGTTCCTTCACGCCGTCAACCGTCTTCCGATGGCGTGCGACGCGTGGCTGGTCCACCGGGGCCCGCTGCCAGATCGCATACAGCGTTCCGACGATCTCCATTCCCTGCTCGAATGCCGAGAATCTGGCCTTCACCTTGCGGGGGCGGCGGCGCAGGTCGTCGCTGGCCATCAGCTCGCCAGACCGGTCGGCAGATGCCGCCTGGGCCTTCTGCAGGTACTGCTTCTTGAGGTACTTCTCGATCCCGGGAAGGTTCGACAACAGATGCACCCCGTTGTGCCAGGGCATCAGTACCGCAACCAGGTCGTTGCGTTCTGCGATCTGGATGGCGATGTCCAGGAAGGACTCCACGATGGACCGGAGACAATGCGTCGCAAGCATGTCTTCCATGGGATTGATCGCGCGGATGATGAGGCAGCTCCCGGAAGCGTGCAGGGACGGCACGACCTCGATGTTCACCATGGCCATGCCCGCCAATCGTCGCTGCCTCGGATCGAATACGACCAGGTGGGCGTGGCGCGCCTCCTGCCACATCGCAACGCGATCGCGTGAGCATAGATTGGCGGCATGCTTGGCGAAGTACGCCGCCGGGTGCTTGGTCAACGTCGCCTGCAGATGCGTGCACGATCCGGAAGGGTCCGGGCGGCCATACCTGCCCTTCTCGCGCTTCACCCAGCGCACGCACACATCCAGAACGTTCTTGCGCATCTGCGCGAAGGCCTGATCCAGTGACATGACCGGTACCGTGCTGTCAGCGGACGGCGACGGCGGCAGCAGCCGCTGCAGCAGCTGCCCGGCGTCATCGGGAGCGAGGCTATGCAGAAAACGCTGAGCATGTTCGTCGAGGGCATCCGGCAATGCGCTGTTGAACAACCGATCCAGCTGCTCCAGGTACGCGCTGGTCTGCGCACCGTCCTCCGGCATGCTGGCGACCTCGCTGAAGGTGCTGCGCCGCCACTGGAGGATCTCCGGATCATTGCCTGCGGCAGCCAGCAGCAGGCCGAGATGGGCGGAGACCGACCACGGATCCCGCGCGGGATCCAGCAACCGCTTCGATCGCAGGTCACGGAACGTTCGCGGCCCCTCATCCGGGCCGTGCTGGAACCGCGTCGCGTGTTCGCTGGCGCGTTTCAGTGCCAGCAGGCTGCTGCGCTCCAGCACGCCTGTGCGTTTTCTGATCGAGCGTTGCCAGGCCATCGGATGGAACGGCTCCAGCCTCCATCCATCCAGGTGCGACTGGAATCCGCGTGCCGCCGCCCAACTTCCACGAACGACATCGACGGACGTGCGGTAGACCATCGAAATGAGCTCCGCATCCACCTCGTCCAGCTCGGCTGACGTTGCTCCCTGCCCGGCCAGCAACTGCTCGACCGCGGGCTGTAACCGGGCCAGCCTGTCCTGCAGTGCTGTCATCGACGTTCCGCCTGCGCGAAGGACCGATGCGAGCAGAAGTCCGCCGGTTCCCTCCAGCATCGCGGGCAACTGCGGCAGGAGGCGCGCCATCTCTTCGCGACGCCGCTTGGCCAGCGCATCGTAGTAGCGCGCCATGGCATCTGCATCGACGGTTCTCTGCGGGCGCGGAACCACCTGGTGCGCCCGTCGTTCGACCACCTCCAGGACGCATCGATGGTTCTGCATCATGAAGCCGAAGTTGTGGCGCTGGAAGGCGTCATCCGCCAGCAGCCGACACAGTTCGGGATCGCTGCCGCTCCACCAGGTCACCCCGTGCAGGCCCCGGGTAGCGAAGTACCAGTCGCGCAGCGCTTTTACCGAATCCAGGCCTTTGTCTTCAACCAGGTAACGCAGCAGTCCCGGACCGAGGGACGCCAGCACTTCCAGCTTCCGCAGCTCTGCAAAATCAGCAGGCGCAATGGCCGAATGCAGGTACTGGAATGCGTCCAGGCTCCCCTGTGCAAGCATTCGACCCACCCATTCGACCAGGACATCGACGTCCATGCCCGCTGTGCGCCCCGCAATGAGGGTCAACCACGCGTCCAGGCGATCGGCGTCACCGACGCGATAGCAGGCCTGGAACGCAACAACGTGGCCCGCTGCACCGAGATCATGGCGAACCAGCACCTGCAGGAATCGATCCAGCCGGTCGGGCCGTCGCAGATACTGGCCGCAGGCGCCCAACTGCGTGAAGTCGAGGCAATGAGGTGCTGCCAGGAGAAGGTCGATGGCGGCCTCCACATCTTCGGCCGGGGCATCATCGCTCAGCTCGGCCAGCAACCGACAGCAAGTGGCAAGTGCATCAAGGCCTGCACCACGTGCGATCAGATGATGGGCGATCCAGTCAGGGGGTGGAGCATGAAACCCCAGGTAGCCGCGCAGCGTGTGGATATCTGCCGGTGTGCATGCGCCGGCTGCCCCCAGCACCCAGGCCCACGTCTTCGTCGGCGTGCGCCACAACAGATAACGTGCAGAATCGAATACCTCGTGCACCGGCGCAATGCCGGCACCGGCCAGCAGTGTCAGATTCGCGGCCAGACGCGCCGCATCAGATTCTTCCAGGTCGACATCATGAAGGCGCGCCAGGTGCGGCCGCGCAACGCCCGCAAGCATCAGCTGGCGCACAACGGAACGCACCGGCTCGCGCTGCGTTCGCCGCGGCCGCCAGCCGACGCTCCATGCCCTGTGCGCGGTGTGCGCGGACTGCAGCCACTGCAGCTCTTCCTTGTGCTGGATGATGCCTTCATCCACCATCCACCGCGCAAACCATCCAGGCGCTTCAGACCGTCCAGCACACCGGTCGAGGTCCGTCAGCCGACGGAGGCCCAGGCGATGGGCAGCGATGAGCCAGCCGGCATCCCGCAGCTGCAGCGCCCGCAGTTCTTCCCACGACGTGGCTTCGAAGCGGCGCAGGGCGATGTCCAGGCTGCGGCTGTACATGCGTGCTTCCGCATGCAGGAACAGCCGTGCGTGGAACTGGCAGTACACGTACTGGCGGCCCTCGAACGTCCGGATCCGCGACAGCGCGTGTCGCACGTACCTGAGCACCCACGGGAACGGCATGAACACCTGCACCAGAAGCGGCCACCCGCGGCCCTTGCCAGGATGCAGCGCGATGTCCGCCGGAATGCCCAGCGCACGGCGCGCCATGTCTTCCTCGGTGACCATAGTCGGGTCCTGCCCGCGCAGCGCATCGGCCACTGCGATGCGGAAGCCACGGATGCGGTTGCGCGGTGCTTCGGGCCGGTCATCCGTCCGCTCATCGTCGATGTCGTCGTGGAACGCACCCGCGGATCGTCCCCGGCAACCCTCCAGCATCCGATCACGGTACGCCCGGTAGGCGGTCTGCCCACCGTCCTGCCTCGTTTCGTGCACAGCCTCCATCTGCCAGCCCTTGCCCCGCTCCCTGCGTCACCCCGACGACTACAACGGATGATATCCATTCGGCCCGGTCCGCAATGGCGGGCAGGAGGGTCCGGCCTGACCGGAAACGAAAAACGCCCCCTTGCGGGAGCGTTCTTTCTTGAATCTGGAGCGGGAAACGAGACTCGAACTCGCGACCTCAACCTTGGCAAGGTTGCGCTCTACCAACTGAGCTATTCCCGCAGATTCCGTTCGACCTGCGTCGAAGGAGCGCTATTGTGTCGAGATTGCAGCAATGCGTCAACAGAAATCTCCTCGGCGATTCCCGTTTTCCGTTCAGGTTCGGATGAGCGGAAAGCCCGGCAATCCAGGGCCGGCACAACATAAAAAAAGAGAGGCCAGAGGCCTCTCTTTCAGAATCTGGAGCGGGAAACGAGACTCGAACTCGCGACCTCAACCTTGGCAAGGTTGCGCTCTACCAACTGAGCTATTCCCGCTTGGGAGGCGAAATTCTACCCATTCTGGAAGGAGCGTCAAGGCCTTTTTTCAACCGCGCGCGTCCAGCACCAGCGCCCTTCGCACCCGGATGGGCATCCGGTCTGCCGCGGATCAACCGTTGCCCAGCTTCTTCTGTCGTGAGCGCTCGCGTGCGGCACGCTCGTCCTCGCGCAGGCTCGGCCAGGCCGCGTGCAGATACTGCAGGCCGGACCACAGCGTCAGCACTGCCGCGATGGCCAGCGTCCAGTCACCGATGTGGAAGATCGGCCAGCCCATCCAGATGTCCTCGACCGCCACGCTGGGCGCCACCGAGTACAGCAGGCACAGCAGCGCGACCATCTGCGCGGTTGTCTTCACCTTGCCGATCATCGCCACCCGCACCTTGGCACGCTGGCCAAGCTCGGCCATCCATTCGCGCAATGCCGAGACCGCGATTTCGCGGCCAACGATGACGGCGGCCCAGAACGCCATCCACGGCGTCGGATGCCCCTGCACGATCAGGAACAGCGCCACCGCCACCATCAACTTGTCCGCCACCGGGTCGAGAAAGGCGCCGAACGCCGATTCCAGCTGATAGCGGCGGGCGATCCAGCCATCGAGCCAATCGGTGATCGCGGCCAAGCCGAAGATCGCCGCCGAAGCGAAGTTGGTCCAGGTGTAGGGCAGGTAGAACACCAGCACCAGCACCGGGATCATCACGATCCGCAACAGCGTCAGCCAGGTGGGCAGGGTCAACTTCATGCTTGCGCGCTTCTCTCTCTAATCGGCCGCATCGGGCGTGGCCAACCCGTGCAGGTTAGCGTAGATACGGGCCGCGAGGGCATCATTGATGCCTTCCACCTTGGCGATCTCCGCTTCACCGGCCGCCTTCAGGCCGACCAGCCCACCGAAATGCTTCAGCAGGCTGGCACGACGACGCGGGCCGATGCCCGGGATGTCTTCCAGCCTGCTGGTCATGCGCGCCTTCTGCCGGCGGCCGCGGTGACCGGTGATGGCGAAGCGGTGCGCCTCGTCGCGCACCTGCTGGATGAACTGCAGGGCGGGATTGGCGGCACCGGGGCGCAGCTCGCGGCCGTCGGGCATGACCAGCGCCTCATGACCGGCGCGGCGCTCCACGCCCTTGGCCACGCCCACCAGCAATACGCCCTCCACGCCCAGGTCGGCCAGCGCTGCCTGCGCCTGCGCCAGCTGGCCGGCGCCACCGTCGATCAGCAGCACGTCGGGCAGTACGCCCTGCTCTTCCACGGCACGGCGGAAGCGGCGGTCGATGGCCTGACGCATGGCGGCATAGTCGTCGCCCGGCTCGATGCCGCTGATGTTGTAGCGGCGATATTGGGCACGCACCGGACCGGCCGCATCGAAAACCACGCAGGAGGCCACGGTCGCCTCACCCAGCGTGTGGCTGATGTCGAAGCACTCCACGCGCTTGACCGGCTCGGCCAGGCCCAGCATCTCGCGCAGGGCTTCGCTGCGCACGTGCTGCGCGTTCCGGCTGTTGAGCTCGGTGGCCAGCGTCAGCTGCGCGTTGCGGCTGGCCAGCTCTACATAACCGGCGCGCTCGCCGCGCACGTTCCACTTCAGCTGCACCTTGCGCTCGGCCGAAGCAGACAGCGCGGCCATCAGCAGATCGGCATCCGGAATCTCGCGATCCAGCAGGATCTCGCGCGGTGGCTCGAACTCGATGTAGTACTGGGAGACGAACGCCGCCAGCACTTCCTGCGGGCTGTCCTCGCCATTGGTGCGGGGGAAGAACGGGCGGGTGCCCAGGTTGCGCCCATCGCGGAATGCCAGCAGCAGCACGCAGGCCTGCGATCCCTGCATGGCCACGGCCAGCACGTCCAGGTCGGCGGCGCGGCCATCGACGTACTGGCGGGTCTGCATGCTGCGCAGCGACGAAATCAGATCACGCAGGCGCGCGGCCTGCTCGAACTCCAGTGCTTCACTGGCAGCCTGCATCTGCTCACCCAGTTCACGGGTCAGCTCATCGCTCTTGCCTTCCAGGAACAGCGCCGCGCGGCGCACCGACTCGGCATACTCGCCTGCCGGTACCAGCTCGACGCAGGGGGCACTGCAGCGGCCGATCTGGTACTGCAGGCACGGCCGTGAGCGGTTGCGGAACACGCTGTCCTCGCAGCTGCGCAGCTTGAACAGCTTGTGCATCAGGTTCAGCGTCTCGCGCACCGCGGTGACACCTGGATACGGCCCGAAATAGCGGCCGGGGATCGCACGCGGCCCCCGGTGCAGGGCGATGCGTGGCCATTCCTCGCGGGTCAGCAGCACGTGCGGGTAGGTCTTGTCGTCACGCAGGGAGACGTTGTAACGCGGTGCCAGCGACTTGATCAGCTGGTTTTCCAGCAGCAGCGCCTCGGCCTCCGAGCGCGTGACAGTCACATCCATCCGCGTGATCTGCGAGATCATCGACATGATCCGCGCGTTCTTCGGGCTGCCATTGAAATAGCTGCCCACGCGGTTGCGAAGCGCGCGTGCCTTGCCGACGTACAGCAGGGTGTCGTCGGCGGCGTACATGCGGTACACCCCGGGGGCGGTACTGAGTTGGGCCGCGAAGGCCTTGCCGTCGAAGGCCGGGACGGGGACGTCGGTCATTCGCTGATCGGTACTTCGCTGAGTACACCACTGTCAGGGTCGAAACGCAGCACGGCGTGCGCGTCGGTCTCGGCGATCCACACCGCGCCCGCGCCCACGGCCAGGCCGGCCGGGCCATGCAGGCGCCGTGGCAACGGTTGCGTGGTCAGTTCGCCGCCGCCCAGGCGCAGCGTGCGCAGGCGACCGTTGCCGGTATCGGCAATCCACAGCAGCGGTGCGCCCGGACTCAGCGCAATCGCCTGCGGGAACTGCAGGCTGGCGTGGGCACGCGGGCCGTCGGCTTCACCGAAGCGCCATGTGCCCTGCCCGAGCAGCGTCTGCACCAGATCCCCACGCAGCTGCAGCGCGCGGATCGAAGACCCCAGCGCATCGGCCACGTACAGGACCTGTTGTACTACGGCAAGCGCGGTGGGTTGCGCGAAGGCAGCCAGATGCCCACTGCCGTCGCGCTCGTCGATCGCGCCACTGCCTGCGCGCCATTGCAGGCTGCGCTGGCCGAGGTGGTAGCTCCAGATCCGGTTGTCACCCGCCATGGCGATATGCAGCTGGTTGTCGGCGATGGCGAGGCCGACCGGATGATCCAGCGGCACCTGTCGCGGCTGGGCGACAGGCCCTTCCACCGGCGCGCCCGGGCGTCCATTGCCGCACAGAGTGTCGACCAGACCGGTCAACAGGTTGATCCGGCGGATGGCGTGGTTGCCGGTGTCGGCGACGTACAGGGCGTCGCGCTCGAGCACCAGTGCCTGCGGCCTGTGGAAGGCGGCCTCGGCCAGATTGCCATCCATGAAATCCGCGGTCCCCAGCCCGAACTGACGAAGCACGCGGCCGCCATGGCTGCATTCGAGAATGCGGTGATGGCCGCTATCAGCGATGTACAGGCGCTCGGTGCTGACCGCCAGGCCCAGCGGAAAGCGCAACGCATGCCGCGGCTCGGGGTGCAGCTCGTTGCCACCGCGCGGCGGGGCCGAGGGTGCACCCTCGCACAGTGCGTTCAGCGCGCGCTCGAGCTCGCCGGCAGCGCCCTGCCCGACCAGCCGCTGCCGCTCGCGTCCCTGCGCGTCGAGAAGGATCAGGGTCGGCCACGCGGTGACACCGAAACGGCGCCAGCCGTCCCAATCCGCATCCAGCAGTACCGGGGCGGTCAGGCCCTGGCGGCGCAGCAGTTTCAACGCGGCATCGGCATCGCGCTCGAAGTCGAAGCGCGGCACCTGCAATACCAGCGGCTGCAGCTTGCCCGGATGGCGCGACAGCCATTGGCCGAACTCGGCCAGGCGTTGTGCGCTCCAGGCAGAGGCAGCGTTGACGAACAGCAGCGCGACCGGCCGGCCGCGCAGTTCCGCCAGGGTGCAGGGGGTGGCGTTGAGCCAGGTGGCGAACTCGGGCAGGTCCGGGACAGGCTGGGCGTTCATGCCCTGATTATGCCGGAGTCGACGTCATGCAACAGTCGTGCCACCGCACGTTCTGCCGCTTGGTCAACCAGGGCCCAGACCTGCTCGAAATGCTCGCTGCCACCGGTGTACGGATCCGGAATGGCGGCCGCGCCCTGCCCGCCTGACCATGGCAGGTACAGGGCCAGGCGCTGGCGCTCCTGCGCGGTGGCCAACCGTCCGGCATCGCGCAGGTTGGCCTCATCGGCGCAGAGAATCCAGTCGAAGCGCTGGAAGTCATCGGCGCGCAGCTGGCGGGCACGCAGCCCGCTGATGTCAACGCCATGGCCGGCTGCGCAGGTGATCGCCCGCCGGTCCGGCGGCTCGCCCACGTGCCAGTCGCCGGTGCCGGCCGAATCGACCTGCACACGGCCGGCCAATGGGGATGCCTCCAGGCGCGCGCGCAATGCCCCCTCGGCCATCGGCGAGCGGCAGATGTTGCCCAGGCAGACGACCAGCAGCTTCATTGCGGGGTCATGGCCCGCAGCACCGCCTCGGCCCGCTCCAGGTCCTCCGGGGTGTCGATGCCAGGCGGAAACGCTTCAGGCGAGATGGCGACGCTGATCGGGAAGCCGGCTTCCAGCACGCGCAGCTGCTCCAGCGCTTCGATCTGCTCCAGCCGGCCCGGCGGCATCGCCGCGACCTGCTGCAGGAAGCCGGCGCGATAACCGTAGATGCCGATGTGACGAAGCCACTGGTGGCCTTCAGGCAGGGCCTCGCGGCTGCGTGCGAAACCGTCCCGGTGCCAGGCGATCGGGGCGCGGCTGAAGTACAGCGCCTCGTTGCGCACATTGCGCACCAGCTTGACCACGTTCGGATCGAACAAGGTCTCGGCGTCCTCGACCGTCGTAGCCAGGGTCGACATCGGCGCCGCGCCATCGACCAGCGCCTCGGCCACGGCGCGGATGCCGGCCGCCGGCGCGAACGGCTCATCGCCCTGCAGGTTCACCACCACGGTGTCGTCGTCCCAGCCGGCGATGCGCGCGCACTCGGCCAGGCGATCCGTGCCGGATGCATGCGATGCGGCGGTCATCGCCACCTTCACTTCGCCCAGGCCCGCCAGTGCGTCGGCGATCCGCTGATCGTCGGTGGCCACCCATACCTCGCGCGCGCCAGCCAGCAGCGCACGGCGCGCCACATGCAGCACCAGCGGATCGCCGCCGAGCAAGCGCAGCGGCTTGCCCGGCAGCCGCGAGGCGGCATAGCGGGCGGGGATGGCAACGACGAATTCAGTCATGCGGGCGGTACTCGGCAGGCTCGTTACAACGGGAATGTGGCCAGCGGCGCCTGATTGCAAGCGTCGCCCGGCCGCTCAGTTCGGTCGCAGCTTGTCCAGGCGATCGGTCAGCGCCACCCAGAACGCGGCAGGCAGTTCAGCGCGCAACGGCACGGCGTAATGCCAGTCATTGCCGAACGCGCGGCACTTCACGGCGTCCTTCTCGGTCATCAACACCGGCAGCTGGCTGCCAAAGGACAGTTCCTGCGGCTGGTAGGCATGGTGATCGGCGAAGGCATGCGGCACCACGCCGATGCCACGCGCACGCAGCATGTCGAAGAAGCGCTGTGGATGGGCGATGCCCGCCACGGCATGCACGCGCTGGCCCTTGAAATAGCCCAGCGGGCGCGCACGCCCCCCCGCGAGAGGCTGTGCAGTGTCGATATGCAGGGCCATCGGCCATTGACCGAATCCGCAGGCCTGCTCCGCGCCGTCCTCATCCGTCTGGCCCAGGTTGACCACGCGGAAATCGCACTCGGCAGCGCGGCTGACCGGCTCGCGCAACGGGCCGGCCGGGATCATCCGGCCGTTGCCATAGCGGCGCTGCGCATCCACCACTTCGATTTCGATGTCACGGGCCAGCCGGTAGTGCTGCAGGCCGTCGTCGCAGACGATCACATCGCAACCGGCCTCGATCAGCGCACGGCCCGCCGCCACCCGATCGCGATCGACGCGCACTGGTACGCCTGTCTTCCAGGCAATCAGCACCGGCTCATCGCCGCCGGTTGCAACCGGTGTATCGGCCTTTACCCACTGCGCCTTGTCGGCGTTCTCGCGGCCATAACCACGGCTCGCCACGCCTGGCGTCCAGCCGGCCGCGCGCAGCCGCTCGACCAGGGCGATGGTCAACGGCGTCTTGCCGGTGCCGCCAGCGGTGATGTTGCCGACCACGATGACCGGCACCGGCAACGTGTGGCGCTTGCGCCAACCACGCTGGTACAGGCGTCGCCGCAGCGCGGTGACGCCGGCATACAGCGGGGCCAGCAGGCGCATGGGCCATGGAACCGAACTGCCGTCATACCAGTACGGCGGGGTCTGGGTACCCTTGCCTGCCATCAGTCCTGCCTTTCGCGGAACTGCATGCTGTGCAGGTGCTGGTACAGGCCACCCATGGCAAGCAGCTCATGATGGGTGCCACGTTCGACGATGCGGCCGTGATCCATCACCAGCACCTGGTCGGCGTGCTCGATGGTGGACAGGCGGTGGGCGATCACCAGCGTTGTGCGCTCCGGCATCAGTCGCTGCAGCGCGTCCTGCACCAGCCGTTCGGATTCATTGTCCAGCGCCGCGGTGGCTTCATCCAGGATCAGGATCGGCGCATCACGCAGGATCGCGCGGGCGATCGCCAGGCGCTGGCGCTGGCCACCGGACAGCAGCGCACCGTTCTCGCCCACCGGCGTCTGCAGCTGCTGTGGCATGCGTGCGATGAATTCCCAGGCATTGGCCGCTTCAGCCGCGGCACGGATCTGCTCGTCGGTCGCATCCATGCCATAGGCGATGTTGGCAGCGATGGTGTCGTCGAACAGCATGACCTTCTGCCCGACGATCGCCACCTGCCGGCGCAGGTCAGCCAGCGGATAGTCATCCAGGGGTACGCCGTCCAGCCGGATGACGCCGCCATTGGGCTCGTAGAACCGTGGCACCAGCCGGATCAGGCTGGTCTTGCCGCTGCCGGAACGACCGACGATGGCGGTGACCGTTCCGGGCCTGGCAACGAAACTGATGTCATCCAGGGCGATGCCGCTGTCTTCGCGATAACGCAGCATCACGTGCTCGAACGACAGTTCACCGCGTACGCGCTGCACGACATGCGTGCCGTCGTCGCGCTCGACCGGCATGTCGATGATGCCAAACAGGCGCTCGGCCGCCGCGACGCCACGCGAGATCGAGGTCTGCACGCTGGTCAGGCGCCGCAGCGAAGGGATGATCGCCATCATCGAGGTCATCAGGCCCATGAACTGGCCCGCATTGAGCTTGCCGGCCAGTGCTTCGCGGGTGGACACCCAGACGATCACCGCCAGGGCCAGCGCAGCGAGGAACTGGACCACGCTGGACGCGGCGGCACGCGTCACTTCGACTTTCATGTTCAGCGCCAGCATGCGGTTGGCCAGGCGCGAGTAACGGGCGATCTCATGCGCCTGCGTGCCATGCACCTTCACTTCCTGCTGCGCGGCGAGCGACTGTTCCGCCGTCTGCGCCATCGTGCCCATGCCGTCCTGGATGCCGCGGCTGATGCGGCGGTAGCGCTTGCCGACATAGGACACGATGCCGCCGATCAGCGGCACCACCAGCAGCATCGCCAGGGTCACCTTCACGCTCATCTGCAGCATCACCACCAGCATGGCGATGATGGTCAGGGTGTCGGCGACCACCGTCTTTAGTGCGTCGGCGCTGGCCTGGGTGACCTGCTCGGTGTCGAAGTTGAGGCGGCTGACCATCACCGGCGTCGCCTCGTTGTCGAAGTGCGAAGACGGCAGGTGCAGGTACTTCTGCAGAACCTGCTCGCGCAGGTCGCGGACCACGCTGCGCCCGGTCTTGGCCAGCGTGTAGTCGCTGACCCAGGTGGCCAGGCTGCGCATCAGGAACAGGCCCAGGATGGTCAGCGGAAGGATCACCGCCATGCGCGGCTCCGGGTTGACGAAGCCCCGGTTGACCAGCGGCTCCATCAGCTTGGTGAAGTGATAGCCGGCCAGTGCTTCGACCACCATCGCGATGACCGCGGCCACCATGAACACCCAATAGGCCCGGGTATAGCCCAGCAGGCGTTTGTAGATCGGCCACACCGGCGCGTGTTTGGAACTCATGGACGCACCTCTGGCGCAGTGGCGATTGCAATACGGCGGAAACCGAGCTGACCGAGCGCATCCTGCGCGGTCACGACGGCCTGGTAGGGAGTGCGCGCGTCGGCACGCAGCAGCACGGTCTGTTCGCGATCACTGCCCGCCACAGCGGCAATGGTCTGCTTGACCGACTCGACGTCGCTGCGCAGCACTTCCTGGTCATTGATGAAATAGCGGCCATCGGCATTGATCAGCACGCTCAACGAACGCGGTGGTTCATCGGTGTGCTGCTGGCTGGCGGTGGGCAGCTGCACCTGCAGCGTCGAACGTGCATCGAAGGTGGTGGTGACCACGAAGAAGATGATCAGCACCAGGATGACATCGATCAGCGGTACCAGATCGATATGCGGCTCATCCTGGGATCGGTCGTTGCCGATACGCATCGATCAGGCCTTCGCCGGGGCGGGCGCAGCGGCACGTGCAGCCGATGCCGGTGCGGGCGCCATCACGCCGGGACGACCATCGAGCGTATCCAGCAACGCGCTGGCTTCCTGTTCCATCTCCACCACGTAGCCGTGGATCCGGCCCTTGAAATAGCGATGGAACATCAGCGCAGGAATCGCCACGATCATGCCGGTGGCGGTGCAGACCAGGGCCTTGCCGATGCCACCGGCCAACTGGTTCACATCGCCCACGCCGTGGTCGAGGATGCCCAGGAACATCTGGATCATGCCGATCACCGTGCCGAGCAGGCCCAGCAGCGGGCCGGCCGAGGCAATGGTGCCGAGCGCGTTGAGGAACCGCTCCATGCGGTGTACCAGGTGGCGGCCGGTGTCCTCGATACGCTCGCGGATCTGGTCGCGCGGACGATTGCGTGCTTCCAGCGCGGCGGCCAGCAGCGCTCCCAGTGGCGAGTTGGCACGCAGCGTCTGCAGATGGGCAGGGTCGAGCTTGCCGCGCGCAGCCCAGTTGCGCACTTCCTGGCCCAGCCCCGGTGGCAGCACTTCAGCGCGCCGCAGGGACCAGAAGCGCTCCAGGACGATTGCCAAAGCCAGTACGCCCAACAGCAGCAGCGGCACCATCGGCCAGCCACCGGCCTTGACCAGTTCCCACACGTTTCAACCCTCCGGCCCAGCGGCCGCCTGTTCGATCGGCGATAGGATAGCAGCCGACCGCGCCCGCCCAGCGGCATCCCACCACCGGGCCGCGTGGATGCGCTGTTCACGCAGCTGCAGGCCTTGTGCGCCAAGCCATATGCGGATCGCGCCGGATTCGGCCGTAGCCAGCACTTCGGCGCCCACGGCGCGCCAGCGCTGCACCACGTCACGTTTCGGGTGGCCAAAACGGTTCTGGTGCCCGGCCGAGACCACGGCCAGCCGGGGAGCCACCGCTGCCCCCCAGGCCGGATCCGAACTGCCCCCGCTGCCATGATGCGGCACTAGGACCACGTCCGCGCGCAGCTCGCCGGGCGCCCGCCCCACCAGGCGCCGTTCGGTCGCCGCGCCGATGTCGCCGGCCAGCAGGATCACGCCATGTGCACTGGCGATGCGCAGCACGCAGCTGTCCTCGTTGCCGGCCGTCGGCACGTCGGGCCCGGGATGCAGCACCTCGAAGTCCACCCCGTCCCACCGCCAGCGAACGCCGCGATGACAGCTGCCGGCACCGTCGAGGCTGCTGCCTGGGGGTGCCAGCAGCTCCAGGTGCGGCAGCTGCCGGCGCAGTCGCGGCAGTGCGCCGGTGTGATCCAGATGGTCATGACTGAGCACCACGCGACCGGGCGGCACCTGACCCAGCGCACGTACGGCCGGCAGCAGGACCCGTTCATCGCCATCGCCACCGATCGCAGGGCCGACGTCGTACCACAATGCATGCCGTGCCGTGCGCACCAGCACCGCCGTGCCCTGCCCGACATCATGCACCAGCAGCTGCACCTCCCCGGCAGCCGGTATGTCACGTGACGGCCATGACAGCGGCAGGCACAGCAGCGCGCCGGCCAGCACGCCGCCGGCCCCGCGCGGCAGCAACCACCAGAACAGGCCCGCCAAGGCCGCTGGCACGGTCCACGCCGGAGCCTCGGCCAGCCACCACATCGCCTGCGGGTGGTCTGCCAGCGGCTGCAGGGCCTGCCAGCTGAGGTCGAACAGCCAGGACGCTGCGCGCCAGGGCCATCGTCCCGCCCCGCTGTACAGGGCATCCAGAGCGGTGCCAAGCAGTGCCAGTGGCACCACCAGCAGGCTCCACCACGGGATGACCGGCAGATTGACCAGAGGCCCCAGGCGCGCGGCGCCTCCGAACAGGGCCACGCACAGCGGCAGGAGGCCGAGACTGGCCACCCCCTGGGCCGCGAAGAAGGCCTGCAGGCGGCTCCGCACACTGTCGGCGCTTGCCGTCGGCAGGCACCACAGCAGCCAAAGCACGCCACCGAAGCTGAGCCAGAAGCCGGCCGACAGCACGGACAGTGGTGCTGGCAACAGCAGCACCAGGGCCGCCAGTGACACGGCCTGGACCACGTCGGGAGGTCGCCGCCCCCCACGTGCCAGGGCGATCAGCCCGATCATCAACGCCGTGCGTACGGTCGGCAGTTCCGCGCCGGCCACCAGGGCATAGCCGGCCGCTGCCAGCGCGGCGGAACACGCAGCGGCCTGCGGACGCGGCCAATGACGGGCCAGCGACGGCAACAGCCACCACACTGCGCTGCACAGCAGTGCCGCGCAGCCACCCACCAGGCCCACGTGGAAGCCCGAGATGGCGATCAGGTGGGTCAGCCCCAGCGCACGCAACTGATTCCAATCGGTGTCGGACAGCCATCGGGTATCGCCCAGCGCGAGCGCGCGGATGAAGCGCGATGCGGGGCTGGGAACCTGCATTGCAATCGCATCGCTGCTGCGCTCGCGCCAGGCCAGCAGCCCGTCCGGCGCCTGCAGTTCACGCGCACTGCCCGCTGCACGCACCGTGCCGTGACCGGCGATGCCCGCCAGCACGGCATGACGTTCGGCGTCGAAGCCGCCAGGATTGATCCGCGAGCGTGGCGCCCGCAGCCGCAACGGCAACCGCCACTGCGCCCCCGCACGGACCTGATGACGGCCCCCACCCTCAACGCGCGTGCGGGTTCCGGGCCATGGATCGCTCCAGGTGATCTGCAGGCGCTTGCCCGCCAGAGCGGGATGCCCCGGTGCATCGCCGACCTGCAGCACGAAACGGGTATGGCCGCCCGCCGTTACCGGCAGATCGACGACGCGCCCGCTGACCACGGCATCGCGGACCGGCATGGCCGGCGGCAGTTGCTGCTGCAGCGTCCATTGACCATGCAGGGCCGCCCACGCTGCGCCGAACAGCAGCGCGGCAACCGCGCGGCCGCGCCACGGCAGCGCCCACCCCAGGCCGGCCACGGTGCTCGCCAGCGCGCAGCTCCAGAGCGGTGGCAACGCGGGCAGCAGCACGCACGCCAGGGCGCCGCTGACGAACGCGGCAGTGCAGACCCCGCCAATGGGAGCGGGCAACGGAGTATCGGCGGCCATCGCATCAGCCTGCCGCGTGCTGCCCCTGTCCTCCTATCAGGCAACGACCCGCGCAGCGGTCAGCGCCGCACGCTGCCGCGATGGAAATTGACCCGGAAGCTGGCGCCGCCGCCGACGGCTTCACCCACACTGACCGAGCCACCGTGATGCTGGACGATCTCCTTGACCAGGTGCAGGCCCAACCCGCTGCCACTGCCCGCCGCACGCAGTCGATGGAAGGGCTCGAAGATCGCCTCGCGGTCGCCGACCGGCACGCCCGCGCCCTGGTCGCTGACTTCCAGCAGACCGGTCCGGTCAAGACGTACGCAGATCGTGCCACGCCCGCCGCCATGGACGATGGCGTTGTGCACCAGATTGGCGATGACCCGCCCCAGCGCCAGGCTGTCGCCGTGGATCCACACCGGCGTCTCTGGTGCCTCCACCTCGAAACCGTAGCCGGCGCCCACCACCAGCGGAGCCAGTTCGGCCGCCGCTTCGCGCACCACCAGGGCCAGATCCAACCGTTGCATCGCACTGGTGTTGCGATCCAGCCGCTGCAGATCCAGCAGGTGCTCGGCCACGTTGCCCAGGCGAGCAATGTCGGTCAGCAACTGCGATTTCAACTCGCCCTGCGGCAGCTGCGACAAGCGCGCCTGCACCACGGCAATCGGCACGCGCAGCTCATGCGCGGCATCAGCAAGAAACTTGTCACGCGCCGCATAGCCCTGCTGCACCTTGTCGATGGCATCGTTGAACGCCTCCACCAGCGGTGCTACCTCGGTCGAGACCAGCTGCGCGTCCAGCCGCGCGCCCGGCTGGCCGATGTCCAGTTCCTTGGCCTGCTGCGCGGAGCGTCGGACACCTCGCATCGCGCGGTGGATCACGGTCGGCATCACCAGCAGGGTGACCACGATCAGCGGCAGGAAGAACCACAGGCCAATCAGGCGCAGCACCATCAGCGCGCCATCCAGCAGGCCGCCCTTCGGTGCGCCCCCCACCATCACCGTGATGCGACGCCCGTCCTCGTTGCGGATCATCACCCGCGCCACGTCCAGATAGGGCGGCACCAGTGAACCCAGTTCGGTGGCACCCAGCGTCGGCAGCCGCGCCAGCAGCGGCGCATGGATCGCCGGTACCTTGCCACGCTCGAGCCAGGCTCCCCGGTCATCGACGGCGGCGAACCAGAGGTTGCCACCGGCGCGCGCATCCAGCTTCTGCCAGCGTGCCTCGTCCAGCGCCAGGCCCCCATCCTGGCTGTGCACGGCCTTGGCCACCGCCTCGGCGGTGAACATGTCCATGCCCCAGGAATCCTTGTCACCCCAGGTGAGGATCAGTGCGACCACGGCGAACAGCACGGTGAACGCCTGCGCCAGGAACAACCGCCAGGCCAGGCCGAGGGTGATCGATCGGATCGGTCGCGCCATGTCAGGCCTCCGCCAGCAGGTAGCCGACGCCGCGGATGACATGGATCTCCACGCCAGCGCCCGCCTGTTGCAGCGCCTTGCGCAGTTTGGAGATGTGCGCATCCAGCGCGTTGGACTGGATCTCGTCATCGAAACCGTAGACCGCCGCCTCCAATGCGCTGCGCGTGACCGTGCGCCCCTGCCTCATCGCCAGCGCCTGCAGCACCAGCACCTGGCGGCGCGGCAGTGCCAGTGTCTGGCCCTGCACCTGCGCCTGCAGCGATTCGAAGTCGAATTCCAGCTGCCCAAGCCGCAGGCTGGGGGTGACCATCGCCGATGGCCGACGCGATACCGCGCGGATGCGTGCCATCAGTTCTTCGATCGCCACCGGCTTGACCAGATAGTCATCGGCACCGACATCCAGGCCCTCGACCTTGTCCGACAGCGTGCCCTTGGCGGTCAGCATGATCACCGCCAGATTCGGCCGCAACGTGCGTGCGGTGGCGACGAAGGTGGCACCATCGCCGTCCGGCAGCTGGCGGTCGAGCAGCATCAGCTGGTGCACCGGTTCGCGCAACGCGATGGCGGCTTCGGCGAGGCTGCCGACCACGTCGGCGACCACGCCCTGCCGCTCCAGCCCGGACTGCAGGGCCCGCGAGAGGTCGGGATCATCTTCGACCAGAAGAATGCGCATGGAGGTCTCTGCTGCGGGAAACGGTTCGGATCATTGTGCCAGCCAGGGCCCCGTCGCGCTCCGTATGCATCGACGCAATGTTGCGACAATGTTGACACCGCAGCATGCAGCCTCATCCCCTGCAAAGCTGTCGATCGATGCCCTTGTCGCCCTCTGCCCTGCTGCGCCCGATGCTGTTCTCCGCCGTGCTGTCGATGCCGCTGCTGGCCCAGGCGGCGGAGCAGACACCCGGCGTGAAGGCCGGGATCACGGTCGGCGCGACATCGGGCGCCTACGCGCACTACGACGTCAAGCCATTGGTCGTGCCCGCCCTCTCCTGGCAGGGCGAGCGCTTCTTCGCCAGCCCCGGCTCGCTGGGCATGTACCTGTACAAGGGCGAGGGCCTGCGCCTGTCGGCGGCGCTCACGCCCTACACGCTGCGCTTCAAGACCGATGACGTGAACGATCCACAGCTGCGCCGCCTGCACAGCCGGCAGATGTCGGCGATGGGAGGCATCAATGCCGAATACAGCGCCGACTGGGGCATCGTCGAAGCCAGTGTGATGCGCGAGATCAGCGGCCATGGTGGCGGCCTGGAATCAAGCCTGTACTACAGCTATCCGCTGCAGGCCGGTCGTTTCACCTGGGTGCCGAGGGCCGGAGTGGTGCACTCCAGTGCGCGCCTGCTCGATTACTACTACGGCATCAGCGACGAGGAAGCACTGCGTTCGGGCCTGGCCGCCTACAGCCCCGGCAGCGCCACCTCGCCGAGCGTGCAGATCGCGGTCAGCACGCCACTGGGCAGCAGATGGCGCGCCACCGGCGTAGTGGCCAACCAATGGTTCGGCGATGCGGTCAAGGACAGCCCGATGGCGCGCCGTGGCAGTCAGACATCCGCCTTCATTTCCCTGATGCGTTCGTTCTGACCGAGCGCTCCCCGGACGAGGAATCCCCATGGCCTCCCCCAGCCCCGCAGCCGATGCGCACGCGATCCTGCGCGCCCCCGATCTGGACAGCGCCGAACGCGCGTATCTCGGCCTTCTGCCGGACCTGGACCACGTCGATGCGCTGACCCGTCGTGCAGTGGGCCTGTCGAAGGTAGCCGACGCGGCACGCGGCTACGCCCTGTCGATGACCCTGATCGGCCTTCGCCTGCAGGAACTGGAGATGGGTGAGCCCTGCACGACGGAGCACCGCCAGGCGACACTGCGCAGCCTGCGCCAGGCCTTCAGCGCCTGACCGCCCCCCAGAACGGCACCCGTCCGCAGCCGATGCGGGCCACGCGTGTCCGAGTGTGCGGCACGCCGGCACGCAGGCGCGCCATCAGCGGCAGGTCGTCCAGGCCAGCACGGCACACAGGATGGCCACCCAGACCACGGCCTTGAACGTGCCTGCCAGCATGTTGCCGCCGAACAACAGGTCGAGCAGCGGGTTGGGCCTGGAAACGGGAACGTGATCGCTCATTGCAGCTGCTCCTTGTGATGGCCGCGATTGCGCGGGCGCCGCAAGTCTACGCCTGCCCGGTGCGGATTCATCGGCGCCTGGCTGCGTTTGGCGGCTCAATCCGGGTGTTCGTCGCAGGCTGGCTGTGGGCCCGGCGGCGAAGTGCCAGTCTGCCTGCACTTTCCCGCTGGAGCACCGTGCCATGCCGATGCTTGCCCTGTTGCTGCTGTGCGCTGGCGCGTTCGGTCACGCCACCAGTGCCGACGAGCCCGTGCTGGTCGATCTGCCCCTACAGTCCGAATCATCGACGAGGGTGGCGCAGCCCGCCATGCAGCGCGAACTGGAACCTGCCAGCCTGCGGCTCTTCCACCTGCGCCAGGATCGACTGCTGCGGGTGGGACAGCAGTGCCTGTCGCAGGAACAGGCCGATGGCCATCGCGAAATCGTCGGCGAGGCACGCATGATCCAGCTGTGGGAGCGTATCGATGGGCACTGGCGGATACGGCGGACGCTCGTCATTGACCACCGGGCCACGCGGACGTGACATCACGCGGCCATTGCATGCGCCCATGAAAAAAGCCGGCGATGGCCGGCCTTTCGTATTACCACCGCTGCACCGGCAGGGCCGGGAGCCAGGTGGTGGGCGGTACAGGGTTCGAACCTGTGACCCCTACCATGTCAAGGTAGTGCTCTACCGCTGAGCTAACCGCCCATCGTGTTACTGCGGCCCGCCAGCGGGCCTCTTTACGTAAAAACCCGGCGCCAGGGCCGGGCTTTCAATTCACGACCGCCCTCTTTCGAGAACGTCGTGGTGGGCGGTACAGGGTTCGAACCTGTGACCCCTACCATGTCAAGGTAGTGCTCTACCGCTGAGCTAACCGCCCGTTTGGGGTCTGAACGTCCGCGAATGCGTCGGTGCAGGCCGCGTATATTACGGATGCCGGCCCGGAAGCGCAACACTTTTGTGAAGACGTGCGGCACTGTCGCGTTCAGCCCAGGCTGGCCTCCTTCAGCTGTCGGATCTGGTCGCGGACGCGGGCCGCGTCCTCGAATTCCAGGTCCTTGGCGTGCTGGTACATCTGCTGTTCCAGAGCCTTGAGACGCGCCGCCAGCTGCGCCGGCCCGAGCGCGCGGTAGTCGGCCACATCCTCGGCCACTCCAGGCCTGCCCTTGCCTTTTCCCTTGCGCGATTCCTTCTCGGCCGCTTCGGATCGGGCACCTTCCAGTACGTCGGTGATCGGACGCGCCACCGAGCGCGGAATGATCCCGTGCTCTTCGTTGTACTCGACCTGCTTGGCGCGTCGGCGGTCGGTCTCGTCGATCGCGGCCTGCATCGAACGGGTCACCTTGTCGGCATACAGGATGGCCTTGCCACGCACATTGCGGGCCGCACGGCCGATGGTCTGGATCAGCGAACCGGTGGAGCGCAGGAATCCCTCCTTGTCCGCGTCCAGGATCGCCACCAGCGACACCTCCGGCATGTCCAAGCCCTCGCGCAGCAGGTTGATGCCGACCAGCACGTCGAACTTGCCCAGGCGCAGGTCACGGATGATCTCCACGCGCTCGACGGTGTCGACGTCCGAATGCAGGTAGCGCACGCGGATGCCATGCTCGGTGAGATACTCGGTCAGGTTCTCGGCCATGCGCTTGGTCAGCGTGGTAACCAGCACGCGGTCACCGGCCTTGATGCGCTCGTTGGCCTCGCTCATCAGATCGTCGACCTGGGTGGCGACCGGGCGGATCTCCACCATCGGGTCGATCAGGCCGGTCGGCCGCACCACCAGCTCGGTCACTTCGTCGCCCGACTCGCGCATTTCATACGGGCCTGGCGTGGCCGACACATAGATGCTGCGCGGCGAGCGCGCCTCCCACTCTTCGAAACGCAGCGGGCGGTTGTCCAGCGCCGAGGGCAGGCGGAAGCCGAACTCGACCAGGGTTTCCTTGCGCGACCGGTCGCCCTTGAACATCGCGCCGATCTGCGGAATGGTCACGTGCGATTCGTCAATCACCAGCAGCGCGTCGGCCGGCAGGTAATCGAACAGGGTCGGCGGTGGCTCGCCAGGGCCCTTGCCGGTGAGATGCCGCGAGTAGTTCTCGATGCCGTTGCAGTAGCCGACCTCGGCCATCATCTCCAGGTCGAACTGGGTGCGCTGGGCAAGACGCTGCGCCTCGACCAGCTTGTTCTGTGCGTAGAGCTGCTCAAGCCGCTCCTTCAGTTCCACCTTGATGGTCTCGATCGCCGCGAGCACGCGTTCGCGGGTCGTCGCATAGTGGGTCTTCGGGTAGACGGTGAAGCGCATCAGGTTGCGCAGGGTTTCGCCGGTGAGCGGATCGAACATCGTGATCTTCTCGACCTCGCCATCGAACAGCTCGATGCGCAGCGCCTCGCTGTCCGACTCCGCCGGGAACACGTCGATCACTTCGCCGCGCACGCGGAAGGTGCCGCGCTGCAGCTCGTACTCGTTGCGGGTGTACTGCAGCTGCGTCAGATGATTGATCAGGTCGCGCTGGTCGATGCGTTCGCCCTTGGACAGGATCAGGCGCAGCGACAGGTAATCCTCGGGCGCACCCAGGCCGTAGATCGCCGACACGGTGGCCACCACGATCGCGTCGGGCCGCGACAGCAGGGTTTTGGTCGCCGCCAGCCGCATCTGCTCGATGTGCTCGTTGATCGAACTGTCCTTCTCGATGAAGGTGTCCGACGACGGCACATAGGCCTCCGGCTGGTAGTAGTCGTAGTAGCTGACGAAATACTCCACCGCGTTGTGCGGGAAGAACGCCTTGAATTCACCGTACAGCTGTGCGGCCAGCGTCTTGTTCGGCGCCATGATCAGCGTCGGCTTCTGGATCTGCTGGATGACATTGGCGATGGTGTAGGTCTTGCCCGAGCCGGTCACACCCAGCAGCGTCTGCTTGGCGATGCCGGACTCGAAATTGCTGGTCAGCTTCGCGATGGCGTTCGGCTGGTCGCCCGCCGGTGAATACGGCGAGACGAGTTCAAAACTGTCGCTCATGATGTTGCCAGATCCCGGGAACGCCCAGTATACGGGGCATCCGGTGACGGCCGGCTGAGGGGAAGCCGGACACCCCGACGCGCCAACCTCCAATGGAGACCGGCCGGCGGGGCCGGCAGGCTGGGGGCATGCTCCAGACCCTCTGCAAACACCCCGCGCGCAAGGCCCGGGGGCTCCACCTGCCTGAAATGCTGGTGGTCCTGATGATCCTGTGCGTACTGCTGGCTGTGGCCTGGCGCCCCTGGCAGCGCGCGATGCGCCAGCTGCAGGCCGAATCCCTGCGTGCCCAGCTGGTCGGCAGCCTGTCGCTGGCGCGCAGCACCGCCATCACCGAGGGACGCCCGGTCACCGTGTGCGGCTCCGGCGACGGCAGCCGCTGCGACAACCGCTGGAGCCAGGGCTGGCGCGTTCAGGTTGAGCCGCGGGTGGCCAGCGGGGGAATGACCACCCTGCTGCACACCCAGGAGAACCGCCATCGCCATGTGGAACTGCGGGCGAGCGACCATCGCGCCCACATCCGATTCCGCGCTGACGGGCGCAACGCCGGCACCAACCAGTCCATCGTGCTGTGCGTGCAGGGCCTGGAACACAGCCGCGTGATCATCAACATCCCCGGACGGATCCGGAGCCTGCGCCCACGCGTGCCTACGCCCTGCTGATCCCGCGCGGCATGCCCCAACGAAAAAAGCCGCGATTGCTCGCGGCTTTCTCGAAACTGGCGCCCGAAGTTGGACTCGAACCAACGACCCCCTGATTAACAGTCAAGTGCTCTAACCGGCTGAGCTATTCGGGCGGGGTGCGCATTCTAGCCAATTCCAGAAGTGGGGTGCAAGCCCCTTCCACACTCGCCGCTGCCGTCTTACCAGCACTCCGGGTTGGTCTTGCTGTCCGGCGTCTTGCGGCCCGCCTGATCGAGTGTCAGCGTGCCGCACGCGTCCTTGTCCTGGCCGGTTTCCGGAACCGCCTGCAGGGTATAGGTCCCGGCGGTCGCCTTGCCGTCGAACGATATGGCATAGCGGGCCGAGCCCTGCCGCGGCGACTGGCTGAACGGCAGCGAGAATCCGTCGTAGCTGTTCTGCACGGTGTGATGCCGCTCGAGCAGCTGCGCGATCTCGACCAGGTCAGCCTTGGCCATCGCGCGGTGCGTCTTCAGCACATGTCGCTGGTAGGAGGGCAGCGCCACAGCCGCAAGTACCGCGATGACGGCAACGGTGATCATCAGTTCGATCAGGGTGAAGCCCGTTACCTGCTGTTGTCTGCTGGATGTGCGCATGGCAGCTCCCGTATTCCTGGTAGTCATCGGATCTGGCGCCACGACTGGCGACCACAGGCTCGCTGGCCATACGCAGTATCCGCGCCCGGCGTGTTCAGAGCCACGATGCAGCGGTCCAGCGATCCATCGACCGTGCACTTCGGATCGCTGGGATCGCAGCCCTTCAAGGTGGTGCTGTTGACATTGGTGGACAGCACGGGGGCACCGGTTGCGATGTCTCCGCCGCGGGTCAGCGCACCGGCACCGCAGTTGGCGCCGCACAGCGCGTTTCCGCCGACCTCGTCGGTCAAGCCGCTCATCGCCGGCTGGCCGGTCAGCATGTTCAGGCGATAGCGCCAGTTGGTGCCGCCGCCGGTGCCGCAGACCGCCTGCCCGGGCACATAGGTGGTGAACATCACCGCGCCGCCCTGCAGCGTCGGATAGCCGAAGAAGCGCTCACCTTCCACATCGGAACCCACGATCAGGTCGACGTACCAGCCGCGCTTGCTCGCGTAGTCCACGCCGTTGCCCGACACGTCACGGAAGCCGGCACCATTGGCACTGACGGTCTGCCCCACCAGCGAATCACGGCTGGAAATGGCAGTGGAGAGGTTGTCCCAGAGCCCATACAGCGTCTGCACCGGCGAATTACGGGTCACTGCATTGTCGTCAGCGGTGAAGTAGCGACCGGTACCGAAGAACAGGCTGACGCCACCGCCCGGCCCCGCCGAGACTTCGATCGCGCCGGTAATCGGCTGGGCGACAGCGCTGCGCACTGCGGTGAACAGCGGCGCGCCGTTGAGGGCCACATTCCAGGCGCTGGGATCACCGCCGCGCAGGTCGAAGCGCCACATGTTGCCCTGCATGTCGCCGCCATAGACGGTATCGGCCAGGCCACTGCTGTTGTGCAGCGCTACCGCGGTGACATGGTTGAGGCCATTGGCGACTGCGTACTTGCCCGCCGTGGGGTACACGCGCTTGAGGATCTCGCCGGTGCGGATGTCGACCACATAGAGCACCGGTCGGCCGGTGCTGGAATTGACACCGTTGCCGAACAGGGCGACGAACCGGGGCGGACTGTCCGCGTTGGGGCCGGCGACGGGCACCACGACCGGCTTGCCCATGACGAAGCCCAGGTCCGACTCGGTCTTGCCGGAAATCTCCCACAGCACGTTGCTGGCGGTGAATCCGGTCGGATTGCTGATATCCAGGGCGAACACCGAACCGTTGCCCACTGCCGTGGCCGACGGCCCGCGCGACGCGCCGCCGCCGCCGGTCGAACCGACCAGTACCGTGCGCCAGGCATCGCCGTAGTAGACGTCCGACGAGGTCAGTCCGCCGTCCACGTAGTAGCGATGTCCATAGGTGGGGTTGGCCAGCTCCGCCATGTGCTGCAGCGAAGCCGATGGAATGAAGGCGAACTGCTCGCTGCCCGCCGAGGTGCCGGTGCTGGCATTGAAGCCATGCAGCATGCCGTCGTTCGCACCGACGTAGACCATCGAAGGTGGGCCACCGTTTGCCACCTTGGTCGCCAGGTAGGCCCGATAGCTCAAACCGAGCGTGGTCTTCCAGCTCACTCCCCCCTGCGCCTGCCACGAGGTGAAGCCGTAGTCGTCCTTGTTGGACACAATCTCCACGCTGGAATTGACGATATCGCCGAGCAGTGAGCTGCGCGGGCGGAAACCGCTCACCGGTGAGCCGCGCAGGTAACTGACCAGATCCGCCACGGTGTGCGAACCGAACCAGTTCGGCACCGTGTTGAGCCCCATGTTGCCGAGCTTCTCGGCGCGATCACGCCCGGGAACGTTGTCGGCGGTGAAATCGGCCGCTGCCACCGGCACCAGTTGGTTGGACGTGTTCACATAGGTGGGTGCGGTCGACATCACGATGGTCCGCCCGGAGGCGCTCATCTTGGTCGACGCACGCCACAGTTCAGCGCCGGCGCCTCCGGTGCTCGTGGTCTGGCTGGCGATGACATCACCGGTCCAGTCGTTCGAGCCCGACGGCACCGTGTAGTGCGCGGACACGGTGAAGGAGCCGGCGTTGACACGGGCGCCGGTGCCGCTGCCACCGACCGGGGCCTCGCCAGCCGCAGCGCTGTCGAAGATCGATTCCAGCGCGGACTTCAGCTTGGCCGGATTGCGTGCCAGGAAGTAGTTGTCCGGTACACCCGGCACCTTGCTGTCCCACTTCTTGCCTTCCGGCACGCCGTACTTGGCGGCGTACCACAGCGGGCTTTCCAGCTGCCCGGCCTGACCGGTACCCAGCTTGTAGCGCACCACGACCGCGCCGGTCCAGGTAGCCGGCGGATCGGCGCTGGTGCTCAACACCGAACCATTGCGGTTACCCGGACGCAGCACCAGCCGCTGCACGTTGTCAGCCGCATTGGAGCCCACGATCGTGTAGCCGGTCAGCATCGCGTTGCCTGCATAGGCGGACAGGTTCTCGATGCGGACCAGCACTTCGTCTTCGCCGACCTTGTTGCGAACGGCGTTGTTGTTGCATTCACCACTGTTGGAGCGCCAGCAGATGTTGCGGAATGGCGTCGTGCCACCGTCGCTGCAGGTGCTGCCTACGCAGTAGCTGAGCATGGAGACCACATCGTTGTCGTGGTCATTGCCCCACAGCGAATCCTCCCAGACCAGCGAGAAGCTGCCGGCCTTGCCATCGGCACGATAGTCACGGCCATAGACGTAGTTCGGCGATACCGCTGACCGCTTGGTACCAATGCCGACCGAGCCGAGGAAGCAGCTGCGCCAGCCGCCACTGTTGATACCGGCCCCTTCGCTGTTGTTGGCCTGGCACAGGGGCGCCAGGGTGATCTTGCCGTTGCCCACCGGAATCTCGAACTTCGGCAGGCTTTCGGCCATGGCCACGGTGTAGGTGGTGGCGGTCAGCTTGTAGGTGTTGGGTTTGTCCTGCACGCCCGGGCGCAGATCAGTCTCGGCAGCAGCTTTGGCCAACCCCGAGATCAGATAACTGCCTTCCGTGGACGGCACGTCCGGGCAGATGCCGCGCACGAGCGACAGACCGGTGACCTTGGCCGCCCGGCAGATGTCCTCATGGGTATTGATCGAGGCATAGCGCTCGGTCAGGCCCACACGGCCTGCCATGTAGCTGCCACCGGTGATCTTCTCCAGGTTGCCGATCGCATCGGTGGCCGCCGCTGCCGTGGTCAGGCCGTTGACCGTACCGATGTTGTCGCTGTCGAAGGACGGCAGGCCCGAGGACATCACCAGGATGTTGCAGGTGGCGCAGTAGGAGTTGCCGCCGTTGTTCGGCGAGCGGTACGGATCTTTCCACGCCACCGAATTGGGCAGGCCGCTGAGATCACCGGTGGCACTGTAGATCCCCTTCGTTTCACCCTTGATGTAGCGCAGCGCCTCGGCATACATCTCCGCCAGCGGATTGCCCCAGGCACTGCAGTTCTTGGACGCATTGCCTGGATCGGTCAGATTGCCGTTGCCGTTGAAACCCTGCCGATTGAGGATGCTGTAGGCGTTGCAGTCGTTCCAGTTGTCCTTCCAGTTCCACTGGTCGATACGGAAGTTGGAGATCGTATTGATGATGCCCTCTGCCCCGCCCGTCAGCGTGTTGCAGAACTGGCCATTGGACAGGTTGATCTCATCGCCGGCCGCACAGAAGGTCGTGCCGTTGCCGGCGATCTTGCCGATGTTGCGGCGGACCACGCCACCATCGCGCGGATTGACGTAGGTGCCGGTGACCAGACCAAACCGCAGTCGGCCACTTTCACCATAGGACTGCAGCAGTCCCGCCGGTTTCAGGTAGTCCCGGGTGCCGTCGTTGTACTTGCGGCAGAACGCCTCCTGGAAAGTTCCTGAACCGGTGGCGCAGACCTCGACGCGTACATTCAGATCAGTCGCCGAACCGGGGGAGTCATCCTTGCCCTCATCCGTGCGCCCGGTAATGCACTGCCGCCCGGCAGTCGAGGCCCATTCACCCCAGCTGCCGCTGGCAACACGCATCAGCGGCGCGCCGGTGGCACTGATGCTGGCGTTGCAGAACGACATGGTCGTCTTGTACGGGGTGAAGTTGTTGATGTCGGCGCCGCTGTAGACCTTGACCCAGGCATGCAGGTCGTTGGGAATCTGCGCCCGCTCCAGTACCGTCTTGCTGGCGGTATCGGTGATGCGATGGCCGCCGTACAGCACGTAGCGCATCACATCCAGGCGGCTCATGGTCGCCCAGTTGAGGAAGTTGCCCGACCAGGTACCCGAGCAGGTGTGCCTTTGCGTGCCGGTCGCCTGGGCCGTGGCCTTGAACTGGCTGCTGCTGTACGTGTAGCAGAGATTGGAGTCGAAGTACCCGGAATAGTCGAACTTGTCCTGGTAGGTGGTGTCGAGCGTGCCGTCCTCGTCCAGATCGCTGTAGTCGCTGTAGGCCTTGTTGAACAGCTGCTCGTCGCGCGACATCACCATCATCATCAGCGGCGGCTGTGTCTTCTTGCTGTAGAGCGGCTCCTGCGCGATGTCATAGTCGCCAAGCGCAGCGAACAGCGGATAGACCAGTGCGCCCACGCCCACCAGCACGGCAGCGGCGGTGCCTGCACGCAGCCACGGGGAGGAGACAAGGCGGGAGAATCGGCGCGGAGTATTCATGGAATGAAGATCGTGTCGATGACGGCGCTGGAAGAAGGATTGGCCGGATCGTCACTGGCCAACACGGTGATCTGGTAGATGTTCTCGGTCTCTTCGTTCTTGCGCCGCCCCAGGCCCAGCGGCCCGACCGGCACGCATTTGTCCAGGCGGCGGGTATTGATCGCCGTTGCCGTGGTCTTGCCATCGGCCCAGGTCGCCGGGTCGAACACCGGGCTGCACTCTTCCTGGTTGGCCTCGAAGATCTTGCCGCTGTCGATGACAGCCTGGATCGCCGCTTCCTGCGAACGCACGTCGGCCTCGGCGTTCTGGAACGCCTGGTTCGAGCGCAGGTAGTTGGCGGCCATGCGTTCCTGCATGCCGGTCACCTGCATGCCGGCGATGCCGATCAGGGCCAGCAGGATCAACATGATCAGGGCGACATACAGCACCGCGCCGCGCTGTTGGCGGTGCGATGCGAAGGAGGGGGGGCGCGGGCGCGGATGCATGGTGGCCTCAGTTGCCGAAGAGGCGATTGCGGAGGGCGATGGTGGTCTGGTAAACGGCGCGCATGCGGCCGTCCTCGGGCGCGGTGAATGTCACGCCCATCGAGGTCAGTACCGCATTCTGGTCGGCCTGAGGGGCTGCCGAGGGATCGGGACTGGCCATCACCAGGCCCATCTGCACGGCGCCCACGCGCCGCCAGGCGTTGATGTTGGGATTGGCCGATGCCTGCACGGTGGCAGCGGTACCCTGGCGATCAATGAAGCCGGTCGGGTAGGCACTGGTCAGGCGACGATCCTGGCCGTACAGCAGCTGCATGTTCTCCACACCCTCCACCAGGGCCTCCGGCGCGCCGGCGACCAGCGCACCGTTGGGCGTGGCGTTGAAACGCACACGGTACAGTGAGGAACGTGCGCTGGCAGCGTCGTAGCCCACGTAGTACACAGCGCTTTCCGCACGATGCAGCATCGCCTGGCCTGCGGTCACCGGACGGATGAAGTTGCTCGCATTGTTCGGTGCATCGCCGAAGGTGATCGTGCCCCCTGCCTTGTCGATGCTGCGCGCCTGGAAAACGGTGGCACTGGCGCAGTCGGCAGCGCCGTACAGCCCGGAATCGGCAACGCCACTCTGCAGCACGGCGAGTCGCGCCTTGTCGAAACTGAAAACCGGCTGCGCGACGGTACCGCCGGAAGCCGTGACCGGCACGCCGTCCGGCATCAGGTATCGCAGGGCGACGATGTCGCTGCCGTTGACCCGGTTGGGCAGCGCCGCAGCGAATTCATCGGGCAATGCAGGCGTGTACGCGGTGCCGCCCGTCGCCGGAGTGGCCGGCAGCGTCACCGCATCGCCGGGTGCCGTATCGGTCGCCTCGTAGCCCTGGATGGATCGCTGGAAGTCCAGCGCCGGATGAGGCGTGGCCGCGAACGTCGTAAACAGCGAGACGCCATCCGGCGACTGCCGGGCCTGATCGTTGACGCAGCCGAAATGACCTGCCATGCGCAGTTCGCGCTGCAGGGTATCCATGGCGAAGCGACTGTTCTCCTGCACGCGCGCCAGGCCATCGGACAGCTGATAGGCAGCACGCGAGGCCGCGAACACCTGGACGACACCGAGCATGACGATCACGCCAATGGTCAGCGCGATCATCAGTTCGACCATGGACAGGCCGGCCATGCGCCGGGCCGGGGAAGGCACGCGCATCACAGGCGGCTCCCGGCACTGAAGGTGGTATCGCTGGCGTCGGCGTTCCAGCGCTCGTCACCCCACGTCACGCTGACCGTGTACTGGGTGCCGGCACGTGCGACCTTGGCCGTGGCCCCATCCCCCAGGGCCTTGCCGAGACGGCAGGTCCAGTCCAGGGTGAACGCGTCCTTGCCGATGTCGTTGCCGACCGGTGGCAGGCAGTTCTTGGCCGCGGTGGTCGCGGTGTAGTCGCCCACGTAGGACGGTGCCATCGAGCGGTTCATCCGCAGCTGATCAAGCATTTCGTAGGTCAGGTTGGTCGCCTGGGTGCGATAGTTGGCGCTCTGCACGAAGCGCACGTTCATCGTCTGCAGCAGTGCGAAACCCAGCAAACCGACCCCCAGCACCAGGATCGCGATCAATACCTCGATCAGGCTGAAGCCGCCCTGTGCGTTGCGCGGGGAACGGAAACGGGGCGTTCTCACTTGCAGTCCTCCTTCAACAGACGCACCTGCCCGGTCGGGGACAGGCGAAGCGTGCGCTGCAGCGGCTGCTTGCCGCAGTTTTCCGGGCGCAGCGTCAGGTCGAGCGTGGCATTAGCGCGATTGCGGCCCCGCGGGTCGAAACTCACCGACAGGTCGGGCGTACCGACGGCGACCAGCGCCGAACGTCCGGGGCTGTAGCGCAGGACGGTTTCGCCGGCACTGAGCGCGCCGTCGCCGTTGCTGTCTGCCCAGACCAGCCAGCCATCGGTCCAGCTGTCGCCATCACAGGACGTGCCTCCGGCAGAGGCACACACCCCGCCGCCCCTGCGGTTCTTCACCGCTTCACTGCGGGCCAGCGCCATCGACGCGATGAGGTCATTGCTGGTGGTGGCGATGCGGTTGGAGCGGATGGTGCTCTGGAAGCTCGGAAACGCGATCGTCGCCAGCACGCCCAGCACGACCACCGCGATCATCAACTCAACCAGCGTGAAGCCGTTCTGCCGGCGCAAAGACATGTGGACGCTCCCCAGCGTATTGATCGCCACCATGGGCCATCACCCTGCCGCCAGCAAGCGGCGGCAGGATGAACGGTCAATCCGGGGCGACGGGCGTCAAACGCTTGACGAACCGCCCTTCCCCACCGCTGCCGGCGCGATCCCCATCGCGCCGGCACGGTCTCAGGCCAGCACCTGGTAACAGGGCTGGTACTCGCCGGAGATCTTCATCCGGCGCTGCTCGACGAAGGCGCGCAGCAGCGCGTCCAGGGCCTGCATCATGTCCGGGTCACCGTGGATCTGGAACGGCCCGAACTGCTCGATGCGGCGCATGCCATCCTCCTTCACATTGCCGGCAACGATGCCGGAGAAGGCACGACGCAGGTCCGCCGCAAGGGCATGCGGCGCACGCCCATGGTGCAGATCCAGTGCAGCCATGGCCTCATGCGTCGGCACGAAGGGCTGCTGGTACTCCCACGGAATCTCGATGGACCAGTTGAAGAAGAACGAATCCTTCTGCGCCAGGCGATGCTCGCGCACGCGCTTGATACCGGCGGACATCTTCTTGGCCACGGCAACCGGGTCGCCGATGATGATCTCGTAACGCTCTGCGGCGGCATCGCCCAGGGTCAGCCGGATGAAGCGGTCGATCTGTTCGAAATACGGCGCAGCCACGGTCGGGCCGGTCAGGATCAGAGGGAACGGCAGGTCCTTGTTCTCGTCGCGCAGCAGGATACCGAGCAGGTACAGGATCTCCTCGGCGGTGCCGACACCACCGGCAAACACAATGATGCCGTGACCGATGCGGACGAACGCCTCCAGGCGCTTCTCGATGTCCGGCATGATCACCAGATGGTTGACGATCGGGTTGGGCGATTCCGCGGCGATGATGCCCGGCTCGGTCAGGCCGATGTAGCGCGTCACCGTCTTGCGCTGCTTGGCGTGGGCGATCGTGGCCCCCTTCATCGGGCCCTTCATCGCACCCGGTCCGCAACCGGTGCAGATGTCCAAGCCGCGCAGGCCCAGCTCGTAGCCCACCTGCTTGGTGTACAGGTATTCATCGCGCGAGATCGAGTGACCGCCCCAGCAGACCACCAGGTTCGGGTCACCGGGGTTGAGGATGCGGGCGTTGCGCAGCAGGCCGAACACCGCATTGGTGATGCCTTCGGAAGACTCCAGTTCGGCCGCGTAGGCCGGGCCCATTTCGATGGCCATGTACGCGAGGTCGCGGACCACGGCAAACAGCAGCTCGGCCACGCCGCGGATGATTTCGCCATCGACGAAGGCCATCGCCGGCGCGTTGACCAGGTCGATGCGCACACCGCGATCCTGCTGCGCGACCTGGATGTCGAAGTCGGGATAGAGATCGCGCGCCGCGCGCGGATCATCCGACGCACTGCCGCTGGTCAGCACAGCCAGCGCGCAGCGGCGCAGCAGCTCGTGCATGCCGCCGCCGGAGGCGTCGCGCAGGCGCGCCACTTCTGCCCGCGACAGCACATCCAGCCCCCCGCGCGGGTAGATCCGCGCGTCCTGTACCGGCAGCGCACGGGCCGCCTTTTCGTTCGTGGTCATATCCAACGTTTCGCTTCCTTCAAGGTTTCCGACTGTACTGCCGCCCCCTTAAAAAGCAAAACGGCCGGGAATCCCGACCGTTGGATATGTGCTGACCGCGTTCGCCATTCCGGGACCGCATCTGCGGCATCGGCGCCGCGCACGAACCCGGATGCTACGCCGATGTCGTGGCCACTGCAAGAACTTTCACCCGAACGGGAAACGGCCGGGTTACCCCGGCCGTTTCCGTCTACTGCGTGATGTTCCGACGGATCAGAACTTGTACTTCAGGGTCAGCTGCATCGACCAGCGCGACACGCCAGTGTTGCCCTTGTCGTTGTTGTTTTCCTGGATGGTCGGAGTATCGGTAGAACCGGTGAAGTTGTAGATGTACTTGCCGGTGGCCGGATCGATACCTGCATAGCTGGCGACGCGGGCGGTCGAATTGAAGCCGTAATCATTGATGCGGCCCCACTTCTTGTTGAGCAGGTTGCCGACGTTCATCACGTCGAGTGCCAACTCACCCTTGTGCTCCTTCACGAAGCCCGGGAACTCCTGCGAAATGCGCAGATCGAAGGTATTCACGAAGCCGGTGCGGAAAGCATTGGCCGGGGCAATCTGGCCCTGGTACTTCTCCAGCTGCGGGTTCGCCGCCAGCCAGGCGAAGAAGGCCTTCTCCATCTCCGCGCCGCCGGTGAACTTGACGTCACCTGCGCCGTTCGGCACGTAGAACAGGTCGTTGAAGTAGCCGGCACCAGTGGTGGCAGCGGCATCGCCGTTCAGATCGTTGTAGTAGATGTAGCTGAAGGGACGACCCGAGCGGCCTTCATAGAACAGGCCGACGCTGGTGTTGTAGTCGCCGAAGAACGCCTTCTTCCAGTTGATCGAAGCGGTCACGCGGTCCTTGATCGCATAGCGCGAATCATATGCCACGTTCTCGTTGGCAGTGCCGATCAGGGTGCTGCCCCAGTTGGAGGTGTTCTGCGAGCTGGTCAGCGGGCTGACTTCCTTAGCCGCGGTGTAGGTGTAGGCCAGCGACCAACCCCAGTTCTCGGTCAGCGGCTTGTTCAGGCCGACGGTGAACTGACGGCTGCTTCCCTTATCGGTATTGCGGAGCAGCATGACGTCGCCCATGTTGCCCGGGCGGTTCGCCTTGCCCTGGGCGCCGTTGGTGCCGTTACGGATCGAGCAGTTCGCGCCAGCGCACGGAGCGTACCCGGCATCGTTCCAGTACAGCTCACGCCCATCCTGACCGATGCGGGTAGCACCATTGCCGTTGGCGGCATACAGATCCAAGCGCTCAAAGTACAGCGCGTCGTTGACCTTGGTGTACAGGAATTCGGCCGATGCCACGATGCCGTACCACGGCAGTTCGTGGTCGAAGGCGATGTTGGACTTCCAGACCGACGGCATCTTCAGACCCGGCTCGATCACGTCCACATTGTCGCGACCGGTCACGGTGGCGTTCGGGATGTACGGCGGATCGACGTTCGGGGTGAAGATCGCACCTGGATTATTCAGGGTGTACTCGGTGTAGTTCAGACCGGTGTTCTGATAAGCACCCGCCAGCCACACATTGGGGGCAGCACCGCCGAACATGCCCACGCCGCCGCGCAGCTGGGTCGGACGCTCGCTGTCGAAGGTGTAGTTGAAGCCGAAGCGCGGCTGCACCAGCTTGTCATCCGGCAGCACGGTGTTGTCGTAGCCGTAGGTCGACATGACGCGCGGGTTGTACAGCTTCTGGCTGCTGAAGTCCGGCATGTCGACGCGCACGCCGAGCTGCAGGGTCAGGTTGCTGTTGACCGCCCAGCTGTCCTGCACGAACACACCAGTGTTCTTCAGGGTGAACTTGGCCGGGATGTCGCTGTAGCTGCCACCTGCCTGCGGAGCACGCACGATGTACTGGCTCGGAGTGCCGGCGGCGAAGGCGTCCAGGTTGTTGAAGACGTACACGCCGTTGAGGTTACGACCGTAGTAGTTCATCAGGTCGTTGTCGGAATAGTCGAAACCGAACTTCACGGTGTGATCGCCGACGTACCAGGTGGCCGCACCGAAGGCACTCAGCTCCTTCGATTCAACGATGTTGACGTGCGAATTCTGCTCGGTACCGAAGTACAGCGAGTCGTTGCCGCTGGCACCGAAACCACGGACCTGGATCTGCGGCAGGCTCGAAGCGGTGGCACGGATCGCCGAGTAGTCCTTGTGCGAGACCTTGAACTCGGTCGAGAAGTTCTCGGACCAGTCGCTGAACAGTTCGCCCATCCAGGATTCATAGGTCTTCGGCTGCTGGTACCAGAAGCTGCTCAGCGAGATGGCGCTCGAACTGATCTGCGGGAAGCGGACCACGTTCTGTTCCATCTTGTTGTAGCGGACAGCAGCACGATGGTTCTCGCTGATGTTCCAGTCGATCTTCAGCGCGTACTCTTCGATCTCGGTCTTGTTGGCCGGCGGGTTCAGCGAACCAGCGTCGAAGCCGTAGCCGCTCGCGATCTGCTGCGCACGGGTGATGTCGGCATCGGTGATGGTGCCCTTGCCGTACGGCGAATCAGACAGCGCCACGCCCGGAGCCGAGCGCTCCATTTTTTCGTAGTTGGCGAAGAAGAACAGCTTGTCCTTGACGATCGGGCCGCCCAGGGTCATGCCGTAGGTCTTCTCATCGTCGAAGCCGTTGAAGCGGACGCCGTCCAGTTCCTTGCGGACCATATCCTTGTCGCGGTACGCGTAGTACACGGTGCCGCCGAGATTGTTGGTACCCGACTTGGTCACGGCGTTGATCACCGCGCCCGTACCACCGGCAATGGTGGTGTCGTAGTTCGCAACGTCGATGTTGATTTCCTGGATGGCGTCCATCGACACCGGCTGACGCTCGGTCGGCAGGTTGTTGGATTCCAGACCGAACGGATCGGCGGCACTGATGCCGTCGATGCGGATCGCGTTGTAACGCGTGTTCTGGCCACCCACCGAAATCGCACCGTCAGCCTTGCTGACCTGCGAGATGCGCGGATCCAGGCGAATGTAGTCCTGGATGTTGCGGTTGGCCGACGGCAGCGCATCGATGGTTTCGCGCGCCACGTTGGTACCGGTGCCCATCTTGTAGGCACTGAACAGGTCGGAACCACCCGCCACCGCCACAACCTGCACGGCGTCCAGGTTCGTGGCGGCCACATCGCCGGTCAGGTTGGCGTTGATGGTGTTGACCTGGTTCAGGTTCAGGTAGACACCCTCTTCGGTCTTGGTGCCTTCACCCGGCTTGGTGATGGTGATGGTGTACGGACCACCCACGCGCAGACCGCGCGCGGCATAGCGACCCGACGCATCGGTCGTGGCGCGCGAAACGGTGCCCGACTCGGTGTGGGTGATGGTGACTTCAGCACCGGCGACAGGCTGGCCTGCGGCGGACACGACCTGGCCGCCGACACCTGCAGAGGTGCTCTGGGCGAAGGCGGGAGCGGCAGCAAGTGCGGCCACGAGACCAAGGGTGAGCTTGGACATCCGGAGTGGGTGGGTCATCTAGGGTAGCCTCGATACGAGTTGGCGATGGCGGAAAAAAGACGCATCCAAGCGGCCTTGCGGGTGGCCGACTGGACAGTGATCTGGGGTTCCCGACCGTGTTGGCTGAAGGCAGCCATAACGGTTAACACTAGATTAACACGCTACGCCATCAATGTGACGGTTGTGCGACAAACGGCACCGGATCGCAACGCAATCATGACGGGATCTTCATCCCGCCTTACGTCGCCCTTCACTCTGCCGGGCGAGCGCTGCCTGCATCCAGGATCTGCCCCCGCCAGGCCGAGCCGGCACTGGACAGCAGGGTCACGGCCGCGGCCGCGGCGGCCTCGGGCCCCTGCGCAGCCGGGTCCTGGTCGATCGAGTAGGCGCGGGCGCGCAGGGCCGTGCGCAGGGGCCCCGGGTACAGGCCGCTGACCCGGACCGGACTGCGGCCCAGCTCATCATGAAGGCTGGCGATCAGGCCGCGCAGGCCATGCTGGGCGGCGCCATAGCCTCCCCAGTAGGCCTGCCCCACCCGTTCCGGGTCATCGACCGTGAACACCAGCGCCGCATCCTCGCGCTGGCGCAGCAGCGGCAGGCAGGCCTGCGCCAGCCAGGCGGGTGCGGTCAGGGTGACGTGGACGGCGCGGGCGAAACTTGCCGGGTCGGCCAGTTCGAACGGGGTCAAGCCCGGAAAGTGGGCGGCGCAGACAAGTAGCCCGTCCAGTCGCCCCAGCTCCGTCTGCAGCGCCTGGGCGAGGTCGGCGTAGTCATCGGGACCGGCCCCTTCCAGATCCAGCGGATACAGCAGGGGCTCGGGACCGGCTGCCTGCACCTGGGCGTAGACCCGGTCCAGCCGGCGCGGCTTGCGCCCCAGCAGGACCACGGTCGCGCCTGCGCTGGCGGCGGCCACTGCGGCGGCACTTCCGAGGCCACCACCGGCACCGGCCACAAGCACCACGCGGTCCTGCAACGGGCGGCCATCGAGCGCCCCGTTGGTCGGTGACGTCGATGGCGGCGCACTCATCCCAGGGTCGCCTCTTCGACGATGCGCTTGAGCTCGCCGGATTCGAACAGCTCCATGATGATGTCGCAGCCGCCGATCAACTCCCCGTTGATGAACAGCTGCGGAAACGTCGGCAGGTTGGAGAAACGCGGCAGGTTCGCGCGGATTTCCGGCTCCTCCAGCACATTGACGGTGCGCAGGGAGACGGCGCCGGCAGCCATCAGCGCCTGTACGGCGCGGCTGGAGAAGCCGCACGTCGGGTATTGCGGGGTGCCCTTCATGAACAGCACGAGCGGGTAACGATCGACCTCGGCCTGGATTTGCTGCATTACCGCCACAACCACACTCCTTGCTTCGCCGGACAAACCGACCGCGATGGTCGGCTAGACTGCCCAAGGTAGCCGCCATTGTAAGCGGATGGAACCGGCTGCCGCCGCCCCTCTGGCCACGAACCTGTCCATGCCCGTCGAACTGCCTGCCCTGCCCTACCTGTCCGGCTCCCTGCAGCCCCATCTTTCCGCGCAGACCGTGGAACTGCATCACGGCGAGCACCATCGTGCCTATGTCGATGCGGTCAATGCCGGCATCCGCGGCACCGAATGGGAAGAGGCCTCGCTGGAGGAGATCGTCCGTCATGCCCAGGGCGCCCTGTTCGACGCCGCGGCCCAGGCCTGGAACCACGGCTTCTATTGGCAGTGCCTGCGCCCGCGCGGCGGCGGTGAGCCACAGGGACGGCTGGGCGAGCTGGTCAAGCGCCAGTTCGGCGACGTGCAGCGCCTGCGCGAGGAGTTCAACCGTACCGCGCTGGGCCTGTTCGGCTCCGGCTGGGTGTGGCTGGTGCAGCATCCCGGCGGCCAGCTTGGCATCCAGGCCACCCGCAACGCCGGCACCCCGCTGACCGGCGACAGCACGCCGCTGCTGTGCTGCGACGTGTGGGAACACGCGTACTACACCGACTACCAGAACGACCGCACGCGCTACCTGGAGGCATTCTGGCAGCTGGTCAACTGGGAATTCGCCGAGAGCCGGCTGCGCTGAGAACATCCGCCGGGCGTGGCCCGGCAGCACCGGGCCATGCCTGGCGACACGGCGGGCATCAGGCGCTCTCGTGCGCCGCCACCGCATCCATGACCCGGGCCGAGTACACCAGTGCCGCGCCCGCGTTGAGCGAAACCGCCACCCCGAGCGCCTCGGCGATCTCCTCGCGGCTGGCGCCCTGCTTGAGCGCGGCATCGACGTGCACCGTGATGCAGCCGTCGCAACGGGTGGTCACGGCGACCGCCAGCGCGATCAGCTCGCGGGTTTTTGCATCGAGATGATTGGTCTGGGCACCGGCATTGGCCAGAGTGGCGTAGCCCTTGATGGTATCCGGCGAGAGCTTGCCGATCTCGCCGATACGGCCCTTCAGTTCCTTGCGGTATTCGTTCCAGTCGAGCATGACGATGACTCCGGGAAAAGAAGCCTCACGCTATCACCCTGGACGACGCGCCGATGCGTGCATCGGCGCGCCACAGCGTTGCGCTTCTGCGTCGCGGTCAACCGCGCAGGGACCGCACGGCCGGTTCAACCTGCAGCTGGCGCCCCAGCGCCTCGCCCACCTGTTCCAGCGCCGAGGCCAGTGCGCCGGCCTGCTCGTCGCGCAGCGTGGCGTGGCCCACCTTGCGGCCTTCGCGGGGCTGCTTTCCATAGTCGTGCCAGTGGCCGCCGGCCTGGGCCAGCACCGGCGCCGGGTCCGGCATCTCGCCCAGCCAGTTGAGCATGCAGGCGTGGCCGAGCATGCGGGTACTGCCCAGCGGCAGGCCCAGCACGGCGCGAAGATGATTCTCGAACTGCGAGGTCTCGCTGCCTTCGATGGTCCAATGGCCGGAGTTGTGCACGCGCGGCGCCATCTCATTGGCCAGCAGTTCGCCGTCGCGGCAGAACAGCTCCAGGGCGAACACGCCCACGTACTGCAGATGCTCGGCCAGCCGACGGGCATAGCCGATGGCGGCATCCTGTTCGGCAGCCGACAGCACGGCAGGCGCCACACTGGCCGAAAGCACGCCATCCACATGCCAGTTGCCGGTCACCGGCCAGGCCTGGAAACCGCCGTCACGACCGCGCACGGCCACCACGCTGACCTCGCGCTGGAAAGCCACAAAGCCCTCCAGGATCAGGCCGGTGTGCTCGACCTGGGCGCCCAGGGCCTGCCAGGCAGCGTCGATGTCAGCTTCGCTGCGCAACCGGAACTGGCCCTTGCCGTCATAGCCGAGGCGACGGGTCTTGAGGATGCACGGCAGGCCGAACGCGGCCGCCTTCGCGGCGAGCTCCTCGCGGCTGCGGATATCGGCGAACGGCGGCAGCGGAATGCCCAGCTGCTGGAACAGCGTCTTCTCGCTCAGGCGGTCCTGCGCTACAGCCAGCGCTGCGGGCGGCGGATACACCGGCACCCGCTCGGCCAGCCACTGCGCACTGTCCGCGGGCACATTCTCGAAGTCGAACGTCACTACATCGACTTTGGCGGCGAAGTCCGCCAGCGCCTGGCGGTCATCGAAGGCACCGACGGTGAGCGGTGCCAGCGGCCCGCTGCAGGCGTCCGCCGCCGGATCGTACAGTTCGAAGCGCAGTCCCAGCGGCGCACCGGCCAGGACCATCATGCGGGCCAGCTGGCCGCCGCCGAGGATGCCGACAGTCAGGTTCATTGGCGCGGGTCGTCGTGGGCCATCACATCTTCGGTCTGGCGCGTGCGGAAGGCATCCAGCGCCTGGCCGATGGCCGGCTGGTCGCTGGCCAGCATCGCGGCGGCGAACAGCGCGGCGTTGGAGGCACCCGCATTGCCGATGGCGAAGGTAGCCACCGGAATGCCGGCCGGCATCTGCACGATCGACAGCAGCGAGTCCATGCCATTGAGCGCCTTGGACTGCACCGGCACGCCCAGCACCGGAACCGCGGTCTTGGCCGCGATCATGCCCGGCAGATGCGCGGCACCGCCGGCGCCAGCGATGATCGCGCGCAGGCCACGTCCGCCCGCCTGTTCGGCATAGCTGAACAACACATCCGGCGTCCGATGGGCGGACACCACCTTCACTTCAAACGGAACACCCAGGGCCTCAAGCTTCTGGGCGGCGTGCTGCATGGTTTCCCAGTCGGAGCGGGAACCCATGACGATGCCGACGAGCGGCGCGTTCGGATTGGGGGTCATTGGCCGTCACCTGCCTTAAAGACGTATTCTAGCCGTCTTCCACGCAAGACGAAGAACCATGGATCGCAAGCTGCTCGACCTGCTGGTGTCGCCGGACACCCGCCAGCCCTTGTCCCTGCTGGATGGCAAGGGCCTGGAAGCCCTCAACAAGGCGATTTCCGCCGGCGCGGTGAACAAGGCCGACGGCAACCCGCTGGCACAGCCGCTGCGCGAGGCCTTGGTCACCCGTGACCGCAAGCAGGTGTTCCGGGTCGACGACGGCATCCCGGTGCTGCTGGCCGAGGAGGCCATTCCAACCGCGCAGATCGCTGACTTCCCGGCCGCATGAGCATGCTGCCGACGCCGGATGCGGCCGTCGTCGCCGCCGATGTCGCCCGCGCGCTGGCGGAGGATCTGGGCAGCGGCGACGTCACCGCCGCCCTGCTGCCCGACCAGACTGACAGCGCCTACCTGCTGTGCAAACAGGATGCGGTGATTGCCGGCCGGCCGTGGTTCGATGCCACCCACCGCGCGCTCGACCCGGACGTGCGCATCGAATGGCGCATCGCCGAAGGCGAGTCCGTCACTGCCGGTACGGTACTTGCGCTGCTGCACGGCCGCAGCCGCAGCCTGGTCAGCGCCGAGCGCACGTCGCTGAACTTCCTGCAGACCCTGTCCGGCACCGCTACCACCACGGCGCGCTACGTGGCCGCCGTGGCCGGCACCGGCACGCGCATTCTCGACACCCGCAAGACCCTGCCCGGCCTGCGCCTTGCACAGAAATACGCAGTGCGCTGCGGAGGCGGGGAAAACCATCGTTTCGGCCTGTACGACACGGTGATGCTGAAAGAAAACCATATCCGTGCCGCCGGTTCGCTGGCCGCTGCGGTGGCGGCCGCGCGTCGGCAATGGCCACGGTTGCCACTGGTGGTCGAGGTCGAAGACCTGACCCAGCTCCGTCAGGCGCTGGAGTCCGGCTGCGAGCGCATCCTGCTCGATGATTTCAGCCCCGACCTGCGCCGTGAAGCCGTACGCATCACCGCCGGCCGCATTCCGCTGGAGGTGTCCGGCAGCGTCGGCCTTGGCGGCCTGCGCTCGATCGCGGAGGACGGCGTGGACTGCATCTCCATCGGCGGCCTGACCAAGCATGTACAGGCCATCGATCTGTCACTGAAGCTGGGCCCACCGCCGGGTTGAGGCCCGGTAACGCCTGACGCAACCGCGTTGCCCGCCGGGCATGGCCCGGCGCTACCGGACGCGTCATGCACTGGGGAGCGCCCGGCCATGACCGGCCGACATTGACGGATCCACCCAGCGTTCACGACGGCGCTGCGACGCTGCGCGCATCCCCCACTGGAGCCGCGCATGCGCCGGATGCTGTTGCCTGCCTGTCTGCTGCTCGCGTCAATGCCCTTGTCCGCCGCAGCGGCCGAGGCCTGTGATGTCCCGCCGCGCTTCGGCCTGAGCCCCTTGGCCATTGCCATCCGCAACGCGGCGTGCAACGAGCATCGGCTGTGGTTCCGCCCCTTCATCGACCGCGATGGCCGCGCCGCCAGCCTCAGCGTCACGGAAGCCGAGAACGAGCATCTGGCCGACAACGGCCTGATTGCCTGGCAGCGCGTCTCCCACTACTGGCGTGACAGCGGCACGCTCAACGCCATGGGCAGCATCGCCGGTGCCAGCAGTTGTGCCGCACCACTGGGCTCGCGCTATACCGACAGCGACTGCCGTGCCTTCCTGATCGACAATCCCTGGTCGGCTGCCTTCATTTCCTGGGTGATGGTGCGTGCCGGTGTCCCCGGCTTCAACACCTCGCCGCGCCACATCGACTACATCCGTGCTGCCTACCAGGGTGGCCCTTCCGGCGTGCCTTACCGGCTGGCCGATCCAGCCACGGCTAAGCCGGCCCCCGGTGATCTTCTGTGCTTCCTGCGCGACCGCAGCACCACGCTCAGCTACAGCGGACTGGTACAGGCGCTTGGCAATGGCTCGGTCGGCCATTGGAAGTCGCACTGCGAAGTGGTGGTCGCGGCCAATCTCGGCGGTGACCAGACCTTGTACCTGGTAGGCGGCAACGTCATGAACACCGTGGCGATGCGGCTGCTGCCGCTGGATCGGACCGGACTGATCCAGTTGCCTGCGGCCCGCGAACGCGACAGCACCGGCATCGAGCCCAGCTGCACGCCGGGGCGCGAGGACGAATGCAGTTTCAACCGCCAGGACTGGGCCGCACTGCTGCAGCTGACTGCGACCGCGCCGTTGATCGCACCGGCACCGGCAGCGGCAACGCCACCGATGACCACAGCGCCCGCAGTGCAGCCGGCTTCCGGTGATCCGCAGCGGATGAACTGAATCTTCTGCTTGATCCAGCAGGCATTCGCCGCCATCTTTGCCGCATCGACACCTGACGCCCTGGAACCATGCCCACCCTGCTGCTGTTGCTGATTGCCGGCGCCATCGTCTACTTCTTCTGGAACGCTGCCCGCTCCGCCGCCGAGCGCGCGGTCGAGCTGGGACGCAATGCCTGCCGCGCCGCCAATGTGCAGTGGCTGGACCAGGCGGTGCATGCCACCGGCCTGCGCCTGTCGCGCGGCGAGGATGGCCGGCTCGGTTTCGAGCGCACCTTCAAGTTCGAATATTCCTACGATGGCATCGATCGCCATGTGGGCCGGATGGTGCTGCGCGGCGATCAGCTGGTGTCGTTCACCGGCCCGGGCGCGGCGCGGATCAGCCAGATCCGGCCGGATGTGGACGATGCCGAGGATGTCTGATCCCGGACATCCACGCGTGGCGTGGATCTTCCTGATCCGGGATCGGTAGCGCCGGGCCATGCCCGGCGACCAGGTCTGTAGAACGGCAAGGCGCAAAGTTGCGCTGGACGCTCCTGCTACTTGACCACGCGCAGGTTCGGCCGGCCCTTCGGCGGCGGTCCTGCCGGCGGCGTATCCTCCGGCGGCGTGTCGTCGTCATGCAGCACTTCGTCGCCGGTCGACGCCGGTTCGCTGCCCGGAATGTCATCCGGCAGTGCCATGCCCTGCCCGGTCTCGCGGGCGTAGACGGCCAGCACGGCGCTGATCGGCACCTGCACCGGGTAGCTGGTACCGGAGAAGCGCGCCGAGAAGCTCACCATCTCGTTGTCGATCATCAGGCGCACTACCGCGCGTTCGGCGATGTTGAGCACCACTCTGCCATCCTTGACCGCCGAAGGCGGCACCTGCACGCCGGGGACGCCGGCGTCGACCAGGATGTGCGGGGTCAGCTGGTTGTCATTGATCCATTCCACCAGTGCCCGCAGCAGGTACGGGCGGTGGCTGGTCATGTGGAAGAAGTCTTCGGTCATGCGTGAAGTGTACGCGCCCGACGCCCCGACCGGGGCGGATCGCCTGCACGCCGGTCGGCGTGCAGACGGGAAAGCAGCGGCCGGCTCAGACGGGCAGGTCGCGCAGCTTCTTTTCCTGCTCGGTCAGGCTGCGCACGAACCCCGGGTGGCGGAAGATGCGGTTGCCGTAATCCTCGATGGCCTTGCCGTCCTTCGGCAACGCCACATCCAGTGACTGCAGGCGCCAGATGATCGGCGCCATCGCGCAGTCGGCCAGGCTCATTTCCGGGTTCAGGAAGAACTTGCTGGCCTTGAACAGCGGCAGCGACGCGGTCAGCAACTCCTTCAAGCGCTTGCGCCCGGCCTCGGCCTGGGTCTTGTTGCCCAGCTGGATGGCCTGCACCTGCGGCACCCAGTCGTGCTCGATGCGCAGCATCGCCAGGCGGATGCGTGCGCGTGACAGCGGATCGACCGGCATCAGCGGCGGATGCGGATAGCGCTCATCAAGGTATTCGCTCACCACCGAAGCGGCGTACAGCACCAGTTCGCGCTCGACCAGGGTCGGCACCGAATGGTACGGATTGAGGTCGATCAGGTCTTCGGGCGGATTCTGCGGATCGACCGCAACGAAATCGAACGTCACACCCTTGGCCGCAAGGACCAGGCGCACACGGTGGCACAGTACATCGTCGTTCGAGGAAAACAGCGTCAGTGTATTGCGCATGCGTACGCTCGCCGCCATCAAAGGCTCTCCTACGACAGGAGACCGCCTGCCGCATCGGCGCCGCCAGCACCGTGCCAGCGGTCGACTTCTCCCCGAGTGTGCAACCGACCATCACAAAAGCCAATAGGCCCAGCCAACGGCCGGCGGCAGAATCAGTGAACGTCCTTCCAGTATTCCTTCTTCAGCAGGTACACCAGGAAGGTCAACAGGGCCAGGAACAGGATCACCCACACGCCCAGCTGCTGCCGCTTGAGCGCGGCCGGTTCGCCGGCGTATTCGAGGAAGTTGGTGATGTCCCGCACGGCCTGGTCGTACTGGCCGGCATCAACCGAGCCGGGGCTGTCGATGCGCAGCCCGGTCACCGGCGGGTCCATGCCTGGCCCTTCGGCCTTGCCGTGCACGGCATGCTGCAGGCCCTGCATTTCCCAGAGCGGGTTGGGCATGGAGGCGTTGGCGAACAACGCGTTGTTCCAGCCCAGCGGGCGGCTGCTGTCGAGATAGAACGACTTGAGGTAGGTGTAGACCCAGTCGCTGCCCCGCACACGCGAGATCAGGCTCAGGTCCGGCGGCATCTTGCCGAACCACTTCTCGGCCTGCTCCTTGGGCATCGCCACCGGCACCGGATCGCCGATTGCCGCACCGGTGAAGTTGAGGTTGTTCATCACCTCTTCCTCGGTCAGCCCCAGGTCCTGCGCCATCCGCGAGTAGCGCAGGTACTTCAGCGCGTGGCAGCTGGAGCAGTAGTTCATGTACAGCTGCGCGCCGCGCTGCAGCGATGCGCGGTCACCGAGGTCGTTGCCGGCCTGCAGCAGCTTGGTGCCGCCTTCGGCAGCGGTGGCCAGGAAACTGCCCAGCATCAGGGCGGCCGCGAGGGCCAGCCGGACCATCCAGCGCTCAGTCATGCGTGGTCACCCTCTCCGGTACCGGCTTGGTCTTGTCCAGCCTTGTCCATAGCGGCATGGTGATGAAGAACGCGAAGTACAGGAAGGTCAGCACCCGCCCGATGTAGGTCTCGTGCACGTCCGTACCCGGACCGGAACCGATCACGCCCAGCCACACGAAGCACACGGCCAGCATGCCCAGCATCACCTTCGAGATCCAGCCGCGGTAGCGCACCGACTTCACCCGCGCCTTGTCCAGCCAGGGCACCAGGAACAGGATGGCGATCGCCGAGAACATCACCAGCACGCCACCGAGCTTGTTCGGCACCACGCGCAGCATCGCGTAGTACGGGGTGTAGTACCACACCGGTTTGATGTGTTCCGGGGTCACCAGCCGGTTGGCCTCGGTGAAGTTGTCGTGCTCCAGGAACAGGCCACCAAAGCCGGGGGCGAAGAAGATGATGAAGGCGGCGATGATCAGCAGGAAGCCGGCGCCGACGCCATCCTTGAGCGTGTAGTAAGGATGGAAGGGAATGCCATCGGCCGGTGCATTGGGCGACCAGCGGTTGCCCTTGGGCCCCTTCTTGATCTCCACGCCATCCGGGTTGTTGGACCCCACTTCATGCAGCGCGCCCAGGTGCAGCACCACCAGCAGCAGCAGCACCAGAGGCAGTGCGATCACGTGCAGCGCGAAGAAGCGGTTGAGCGTGGCATCGCTGGGCAGGTAATCGCCCATGATCCACTCGGTCAGGCCATTGCCGATCACCGGAATCGCGCCGAACAGCGAGATGATCACCTTGGCGCCCCAGAACGACATCTGGCCCCACGGCAGCACGTAGCCCATGAAGGCCTCGGCCATCAGCACCAGGTAGATCAGCATGCCCAGGATCCACACCAGCTCGCGCGGTTTCTGGTAACTGCCATACAGCAGCCCGCGGAACATGTGCAGGTAGACCACGATGAAGAACAGCGATGCACCGGTGGAGTGCATGTAACGGATCAGCCAGCCCCACTCGACATCACGCATGATGTATTCGATGGAGCCGAAGGCCTCCGCCGCGCTGGTCTTGTAGTGCATCGTCAGGAAGATGCCGGTGACGATCTGGTTGACCAGCACCAGCAGCGCCAGTGAACCGAAGTAGTACCAGATGTTGAAGTTCTTCGGCGCGTAGTACTCGCTGACGTGCTTGCGGTAGATCGGCATCAGCCCCGGCGCGCGGGCGTTGACCCAGTCGGCGACGCCTGTCGCGGTACGGCTCAGGATATTGGCCATCAGGCTGCCCCCTCCGGATCGACACCGATGATGAGCGTGTTGTCGTCCTGGTAGTGGTGCGGTGGCACCAGCAGGTTGATCGGCGCCGGCACGTCCTTGAAGACGCGGCCGGACATGTCGAAGCGCGACTTGTGGCAGGGGCAGAAGTAGCCGCCCTTCCACTGCGGGTCATACGGTTCGGGGCGGATCTCGGCCACCATCTCCGGCGAGCAGCCCAGATGCGTGCACAGGCCGACCAGTACCGACACATCGGGCTTGATCGAGCGCAGCTCGGGATTCTGCTTGAGCACGTAGGCGGGCTGCTGGTCCTTCTCGCCGGACTCCGGGTCCTTGAGGCGGTCGTCGAGCCCATGCAGCGCGTCGAGGATCGCCTTGGACCGTTTGACGATCCAGATGGGCTGGCCGCGCCATTCCACGATCAGGCGCTGGCCTTCCTGCAGGGCACTGATATCGGCCACCACCGGTGCTCCCGCGAGCTTCGCGCGGGCACTGGGGTTCCACGATTTGATGAAAGGAACTGCGGTGAATCCGACGCCGACGGCGCCAACCACGGCTGTGGTGGCAGTAAGAAAACGCCGACGTCCGGTATTGACTGGATCGTGTACCCCATCGTTGGCCATCCGGCACTCCGATATTGATTAGGTAGCTTTAAGGCTGCCAGCGGTCTGGTGGGGGCCAGAGCCGCATTGAATCATGGGCGAGTGTAGCGGAACCGTTACGCGCCACACAACGCATTGCAACAACTCTTTGTACCGTGTGCCGACCGGCAGCCGGCGATGGGCCGTCAGTCGGCACCGGCACCGGCCGGACTACTGGTGACTCAAGGCAGTGCGGTAACGCTCGGCCAGCTGGCCCACCCGACGCACGTAGTACTGGGTTTCACTGTAAGGCGGCACGCCACCGTGGCGGTCGACCGCACCTTCCCCGGCGTTGTAACCGGCGGCGGCCAGGGTGAGGTTGCCGTTGAATCGCTTCAGCAGCCACGACAGGTACTGCACCCCGCCACGGATGTTCTGGCCCGCATCGTAGGAATCACTGACCCCGAAGCGCGCGGCAGTCGGCGGCATCAGCTGCATCAGGCCCTGCGCACCGGCGCGGCTGAGTGCGGTCGGATTGTAGGCCGACTCGGCATGGATGATCGCCCGGACCACCGCCTCCTCCACGCCGAACTCGCGCGCGGCCGAAGCGATCTCGGTCTGGAAGGCCGTCGTGTTCAGACGCACGGTGCCGAAGTCCACGCGCGGGTTGGCCCCACAGGCGTAGCAGCGCTCCATGAAGCTGTAGCGGATGGTGCGCACCGGCCCCAGGTGGGCAACCTGGCTGGGCCGCGCACTGGTGTAGTGGCGCACCCCATCCTTCATATAGGAATAGACCTGGCCACTGACCATGCGCGCGGTGCGGGGCGTGCCGGCAGCAACCGCCGGAGTCGAAGCAGGCGCCGGTGCAGCCGGCACGGGCACGGCGGCACTGGCGGCCACCGCCACCGGATTGCGCTCGATGCTGGCCACGGTGGCCGGCACAGGCCTGGCAACAGTCGCTGCCGGGCGGGCCGGGCGGGCGGCCTCCCGGCTGTAGCTGATGGTGCTGCATTGGGCACCGGCCACACGCTTGCTCACATAGCTGGTGACCCCGTCTGCCCCCTGGCACTTGTACAGGGTGCCGGCGCTGGCCGGCGCAGCGGTCAGCGCAGCGATGATGATCGCCGTTGTCCCCAGTCTCCCCTTCATGGCCGCGAGTGTCCCAGCTTCGCCCCGCGTTGCCAAGCTGTGCGGCTCAGCCTGTGACGTCAGGCACAGCCAGCAGCTGCGCCAGCCCGCCCAGGCGCTGCGCCAGTTCCTGGCGCAGCGCCGGCGGCGTGGTCCACAGCTCCAGCGGCACCCGGTCGAGGCTGAGAATCTGCGCCAGCATCATGCCGCGGCTTTCCGCGCCCATGCGCAGCAGGCAGTGATCGGCACCATCGGCTTCGAGCACGCCACACCAGGGGGGAATGCGACCTTCCAGCTCGGTGTGGCTGCCGGCCAGGCGCAGCACCGCCTGCAGCGCGAACGGCGCCTGGCTGACCGCCTGCCGCACCATCACATCGGGCGGTGCGGGCGTGCGCCGATGCAGGCCGGGCTCGGCCAGTGCGCGCACCGCGCCCATCCGGTCCACCCGCAACGTGCGCCAGTCCTGGCGGCCCAGATCCCAGGCCAGCAGGTACCAGCGACGTCCGTAGTTGACCAGATGCTGGGCCTCGACCTCGCGCTGGGTCACCGCGTCCTGCGCGCTGCGGTACTCGAAGGCCAGCCGGGTTGCCTGGCGGCAATGCTGGGCCAGGCGCCCCAGCAGACGTGCATCGGTGGAAGGCAGATCCGACAGCGTCGCGGTGGCGGCGTGCACCTCGCCAGCCTGCTGGCGGCGGCGGGTCGGCACCAGTGGGTCGAGCTTGGACAGCAGACCGCGCGCGGTCTCGTCGATGCCGGCCACCGTGGCCGAGGCCGCACGCAGGGCGATGGCCAGGGTCGTCGCCTCCTCTTCGTCCAGCAGCATCGGCAGTACCGGTGCGCCCGCCCCCAGCTGATAGCCGCCCCCTACCCCGGCCGATGCCCTGACCGGATAGCCCAGCTCACGAAGGCGCTCGATGTCGCGGCGGATGCTGCGCCGGTCCACCCCCATGCGCTCGGCCAGTTCAGCCCCCGACCACTGTCGGCGGGCCTGCAGCAGGGCGATCAGGCGGAGCAGGCGATGAGCAGTATGGCGCATGAGAGATCGAGGACAGAAGTCGTCCGCAATAGTGCCCCAGCATGGGCCCCAGTTCACCCCTCTGCTGCAAGGAGCACTGCCATGACGTCCCGCCAGATCACCCTCTATCACGCTGCCCGTTCACGCTCGAGCGGCGCCGTGGCCCTGCTTGAAGCCCTGGGTGCCGACTACCGCCTGCATGTGCTGGACCTGAAAGCCGGCGCCAACCTGGCCCCGGCCTACCTGGCCATCAACCCGATGGGCAAAGTGCCGGCGATCCTCCATGAGGGCGCGCTGGTGACCGAGCAGGTGGCGATCTACCTGTACCTGGCCGATCTCTACCCCGAAGCCGGCCTGGCGCCGCCGATCGGCTCGCCGCTGCGCGGCCCCTACCTGCGCTGGATGGCGTTCTACGGCGCCTGTTTCGAGCCGGCGATGATCGACCGCGCGATGCGCCGCGACCCGCCCCCGCAGTCGATGTCGCCCTACAACGACGCCGAAACCGTCCTGCAGGTGATCGAGGCGCAGCTGGCGCAGGGGCCTTACCTGCTGGGTGAGGAAATGAGCGCCGCCGACGTGCTGTGGGGCAATGCCCTGAAATGGACCACCGACTTCGGGCTGGTGCAGCCCGCCCCCGCCACGGCGGACTATATCGCCCGGATGGGCGCACTGACGGCCTTCGACCGGTCGCGGCAGATCGACGCGGAGCTGATCGCGGCGTAAGGGCGCCCGCCGGGCACGGCCCGGCGCTACCGGGCGCGGCAGGGGCCGTGCCCCATGAGCGTGCACCGCGGCGGGAGGCGCAGGATGCGGGTAGAATTGCCCGCTTTCCCGCCACCCGAATGGATTAAGCGCCATGACCGGGACGCCAGACGTCTTTCCGCCCGCCACGCCGGGCGGCACCCCGCTCGTTGCCCTGCCCTCCGCTCCGCGCACGCCGGAGCAGATCAAGGGCAAGCTGTACATCAAGACCCACGGTTGCCAGATGAACGAGTACGACTCGGCCAAGATGGCCGACGTGCTCGCCGCCAGCGACGGCCTGGTGCTGACCGACACCCCGGAGGATGCCGACGTCATCCTGGTCAACACCTGTTCCATCCGCGAGAAGGCGCAGGAGAAGGTGTTCAGCCAGCTCGGCGTCTGGAAGGGGCTGAAGAACCAGGGCCGCGAGGTCATCATCGGCGTCGGTGGCTGTGTCGCTTCGCAGGAGGGCGAGGCCATCATCAAGCGCGCGCCGTTCGTGGACCTGGTGTTCGGCCCGCAGACCCTGCACCGGTTGCCGGAGCTGATCCGAGCGCGTCGCGAGCAGAAGCGACCGCAGGTGGACATCAGCTTCCCGGAAATCGAGAAGTTCGACCGCCTGCCGGAACCGCGCGCTGAAGGCGCGTCGGCGTTCGTGTCGATCATGGAAGGCTGCTCGAAGTACTGCTCGTTCTGCGTGGTGCCCTACACCCGCGGCACCGAAGTCAGCCGTCCATTCGAGGACGTGGTGGTGGAAGTGGCACAGCTGGCCGCGCAGGGCGTACGCGAGATCAACCTGCTCGGCCAGAACGTCAACGCCTACCGTGGCCCGTATGGCGATGGCGAGTTCGCCGATCTGGGCCTGTTGATCCGCACCATCGCCGAGATCGATGGCGTCGGCCGCATCCGCTTCACCACCTCACACCCGCTGGAGTTCAGCGACTCGCTGGTGGACGCGTTCCGCGATGTGCCGCAGCTGGCCAACTTCCTGCATCTGCCGGTGCAGGCCGGCAGCGACCGCGTCCTGTCGGCGATGAAGCGCGGCTACACCGCGCTGGAGTTCAAGTCGAAGATCCGCAAGCTGCGCGCGGTGCGCCCGGACATCTCGATCAGTTCGGACTTCATCGTCGGCTTCCCTGGCGAGACCGAGGCGGACTTCGAGAAGACCATGAAGCTGATCGAGGACATCGGCTTCGACCACAGCTTCTCCTTCATCTATTCGCGACGCCCGGGCACTCCGGCCGCCGACCTGGAAGACACGCTCAGCGATGCCGAGAAGCATGCGCGGCTGTCGCGCCTGCAGGAACGAATCAACGCGCACGCCGCCGGCATTTCCGCGAAGATGGTCGGCACCGTGCAGACGGTGCTGGTGGAAGGTCCTTCGCGCAAGAACCCGAACGAGCTGACCGGCAAGACCGAGAACATGCGCTCGGTGAACTTCCCGGCACCGGCACGCCTGATCGGTCAGTTCGTGGATGTGGTGATCACCGAGGCATTGACCAATTCGCTGCGCGGGCGGGTGGTGACGGAAGGCTGATCGCCGGAGTGGGGGAAGCCATGTACGGCTTGCCCCCCCACGCAGCAGTCGTGGTGATTTTCTCACCACGCCACGCATACCCTCTGTGCAGAAGGCTCTGCGTCACCTATCCACAGGTTGATTGCGCGTCGTTCCACAGTGATTGTGGAAAAGCGGTGGGTCTCAGGGGCGAGCCCGCCGGGCCTCGTTGCTGGCCGCAACCTTCGCTTAGCGGGTCTGCTCTGAGCCTCAGAAGGACGCACCGCGCTACTCGCTCAGGAATCCCAGCTTCGTCGTCCCGAATCCGTACCGGGTCTCCATCAGCTTCTTCACCGGTCCCATGCCCTCTATGATCATCCTGCCGTCCGGCGTCCCGCAGCGTGTGCCCACCTGCGTCCTGCCGTACTGCAGTTCGGCTTCACGACTGCGCTTGGGACGGGGATCGGGCTCCCACCAGGGGAAATGGGCATACGGCTTGTTGGTCGAGACTTCATGGCGCCAGCACACGAACGAGAGCGTCTCGTTGCCTGCTGCGTCATAGTCGTAGACGCGGTAGGAACTGTAGCCGCTGGTCAGCGGCGTGAGCTTCAACACAGCCTTCTCTGCGTATGCGCGCAGGTTCTCGGTGTAGCCACCACTACCGGGAACCGGGCCGAACAGGATCACCCGCGTGAGCCTGCCGTTTGCGTCGTAGTTTTCCTGGCGATTCAGATCCAGCGTGCGCCACTGGCGTTCGTGGGGCTGCTTGGCACCGGGCCCGAATACCTCGAAGATCCGTCGATGCGAGCGATGGCGATATTCCCGGACGCGGGTGTAGTCGGTGATACCCTCGAACAGCCCCTTGGCGATTTCTGGTGGCACACGCTCGCCAGGGAACCTGTACTTCAGCTTATCAGTGGGCTCTTGCCTGCGTTGCGCAAAGACAGCCGTGGCGTCCGACGGCGCCATGGAGAAGGAAGCACTTTCAACGCCACGAAGCCCGCGCTTTTCACTGCCATGGAAGCGAATACCCACGACCCGCTTCAACTCAGCATCGTCGACATTGATGAAGCCACTCACAGTCCATGCACCATCGGTTGCCTCGGTTCCAAAGCCGGTGTCCTCGCGATTGGGATTCTCACCCGGCTTACGCGTGGCTTCCTTGACTACGTCGGAAGCTCGCGATCCATCCGGTCGATAAGTGAAGTATCGAGTTGAAGTGCGGGATGGCATATCGCGGAGCTGCGCACACTGAAAATCTGGCTTATCCGAGACAATCAACCCAGAGCTCTCATTCGCTACTTCTATGCGACCATCACCATCATAGAGCGCACAGAAGGTTGTCGCCCTATGCCCTTCCGCGTCAGTTGCATGAATCGACGTCAGTTGACCTGACCCGTCGTAATCAAGCTCCTGCGTCTTGTAAAGCTCGAAATATGGATACACATGCCTGACTGCAGGGTGCAGGCTTTCAGGAGCCTGTGCGTCAATCAATTGGGACTCTCGCCTCTTCCATTGCTCGGCGCGACATATCCGCTGCCCTTGAACGCCTCTTTCCAAGTAGTAGACCGAACCACCACTCGAGTTGAATGGCTTATTATGCAGGTCACTGACCTGGGGGCTAATATCAATTCGCACAAAGGGGGCAGTCGCGTTCACACGATCAAGACTGGCGGCTACTGCAGACCCTCCACCAAACTCCCTCGGCGAGAACTTGAGCACTACTTCATTGCCGTAGATCGGCGCATTCTTCTCGTTTGACGAATCACAATAGGCAGGCGCAGTCTGTACGGCACACAGGCCACCAAGAACGAAGAATCCCCTCAACAGTTGATAACCACTCATACCTGCTCTCCTTGTTCCCCGGGGACCTCCCGACTGGAGTAAGCCAGTTCAGTTGACCTGTCCCTCTGACCAGGCGCGGCTGCAATGATCTCTTTCGGCATCGCGGCAGCAGGGTCATCCATGCCGCTGCCCCAGAGCAGCGGCATGGTGACCCAGAAGCCCTGAATGCCCTTGCGCTCTTCATTGCCTCTCAGCATCCTTGTCGCCCTTTCTGCATCGTGCCGACCCACGGCACCGGTCACGTAGTTGCTTACAACGCTTGGCTCCAGCATGAACTCTGGTTGCAGGTCCGCCGGCTGCGCGTACAGGATGCGTTTGACGTGTCCTTTGTCACTCAGGCCTGCGGCAGGGAATCCATGAAGCACGGCGTCGTAGCGAGGGAACGAGTCGCGGGGCACATTGGTGAAGACTCGCTGATAAGCGACGGAATTTGAATCGGCAAGATCTCTGATGCTTCTCCACGTCTCGGCACTTGCTGGCCTGTCCACCGTCAAGGTTGGCACGTTCTTGTTGAACCACGGGTAGTAGCCCTCGGTCAACTCGGAGAACACGAAGTGCTGATTCTCCTTCTCCGGCAGCTTTTGAATCTCCTGCCCCAGAAACTTCCTCCACAACTTCAACCGCAGCTCCCGCGCAAATGTTCGGGTTATTACCTGCACGCCGTTGCCCAGATCCATCCGCTTCGCCTCACCATCAACAATCACCGCGGCGATCTCGGTATCGCCCGTCCCCAGCAGGCTGCGGTCATTACAGTTCGCGCTGCCGATGATCGCCACCGCGTCATCAACGATCAGCAGCTTGGAATGTACATAGCACTGCTCGGTCACCACATACAGGGAGGGGCCATGCTCGGAGCCGATCGTGTGCGGCGGCAGATGATCGCTTCTGCGCGTTTCGGCCAGCACGCCGTAGCTGCGCAGATTCATCACCGACAGGTATTCCTTCCAGCGCCCGGCCTTGACCTCGGCCTGCAGGTCAGCCTCCTCCACGCTGGCCTCGCGGATGTCCTTGTCGCGTGCGATCAATGATCGGCAGATGCGCCGAATCAGGCTGTCGTCACCACGCAGCAGGGTCTGCTGCACCCAGTACTGCTGCTTCACGACGGCACCGTCCGCCAGGCTGCCCTCCGGGTGCACCGGCAGGGTGATGTACACATGGAAGCCCTGCCGGGCCAGGATCGCGCGGCGGATGCGCGCGGCCAGGGCGGCCACCAGCGGGTTGCTGGCCGCCGACTTCACTCCCTGCCTGCGTTCCACCACATCCTGCACGATGCCGGCCCTGCCTACCGGGCCGCTCATCCCCACGCCGCGCCCCACGTGACCAAGCTTCGCCTTTTCGGCATCCGTCGCATCCCGCCGCTCCCCGCCCTTCACTGCGGTTTCCACCACGCTGCCCGGATCCGCGTCGGACCAGCCGCAATCGGAAATGAGGAACTGCGTTTCCAGATAGATGTAGGCACTGGCCGATGCGATGCAGTTGACCATTGCGTCGAGAATGGAGTGCATCGGCTGCTCACGCTCCCAGTACGGCTGCAGGCAGCTGGCGTCGTCCAGGTTCAGGCCGAGTTCCCTGCACCCCTTCTTCTCCAGCGCATGCAGGGCGGTGCCCGAGGAACGCACGATCTGCACGCTGACCTTGCCCGCGGTGCCCGGCACCGTCAGGTCACCGAACACCGCCTGCATGCCCCCCATGGACTGCAGCCACTGATCGCTCAATGGCGTCAGTTCCATGCCACGCGCCAGGGTGGTCTGCTCGGGCAGCGCTGTGTCGAGCCATTCATTGGTCTTGCGAAGACCCGTGTTCAGCCCCTTGCGCAGCAGCGAGCCGACGGTCCGGTCACCGCGCTGGTTCTGCCAGACCATGGCATTCCAGCGATGCATGAAGTTGCTGCAGATATCGAATACGGCCGGGCCCGCGATCTGCGCGTGCACGTCCTGCCAGGGCATGCGAGGCTGGCGGCCACTGTCGAGCAGCCGCTGGGTGCGATCAACCGGCGTATTGATCCACTGCACCAGCGATTCCCAGTCTTTCTTCGCCTTGTCGATCTTTGCTTCTATTTCGCTGAGTCGGCCTTCGATGTCCGCGCGCAGGCTGCGCGGATCGAGCAGGTAGCCCGCCGCTTTCTCTGCAGTCTGGAAGGGCCGCAGCGCTGCCGCCCGGATGTCGTTCTTCTGCTGGTCGAGCCAGCTGCCGAACTTCTTCGCCTGGATGGCGCTGAAGCCTGCCACTGCACGCCCTGCTGCGGCTGCCGCCTCGACCGGATTCAGTTTAATGGCTTCGTCGGCGGCACGGTTCGACGCGGCAATGACATCTGCATATTCCTTGCCGATCTCCTCCAGTGTCGTCTGGATGGCCAGGAACGTGCGTGCGACGGTGCGCTTGACCGCCATCCCCTCTTCCATGCCGGGGATGATCCACTCGGCGATCTTCCTGAGGCCTTCGCGCTCAAGCGCGTCGGGTACGCCAAGCTTGTCTGCATAGTCCTGAAGTTCGGCCAATGCGGCACCGGCATCCCACTGCGCCTTCATCTGGTCCAGTGCGATGGCCATGCCGGGCACATACGCCTGTGCGAAGCCGGGACGGACGCGGCCTGCCGCATCCGGGCTGGTATCGGGCTTGTCCAGCGTGAGCTCCGTCTCATCATCCGTCATGCTCCGATACTTGCTCAGGCAGTTGTTGTAATGGTCATTGATCACGTGCAGCGTCGGGTCGCAGACCACGTCGAAGTTGCCGTCGTCCCAACGGCCATGGGCGACGTCGAGTCCTCCGACGAAGCCGATGCGTCCGTCTACCACCAGGATCTTCTGGTGGTGCGAGAAGGCGATGTTGAAGGCATCGGTGCGGCCGGTTGCCGGGTTGTGCAGGCCCACCTGCACCTGCCCGGGCGTCTTGTCATCCTGCATCTTGTACAGCGCCGTGCGCACCTCGTTCTCGTGGGTGTAGGCGGCCGCCTCCACGCTGTCGTAGAGCAGTACCCGCACATCCACGCCGCGCTGGTTGATAGCGTCGAACAGCAGCTCGCTCAGCCGCGCGGAGTGCGCGTCACCGCGCGCGTCCATCTCGGTATCGAAGTTCATCTGCCAGTCGGCGATGAAGATGAATTTCTGCGCGCCGCGGATGGCATCGGCCATCGCCTTCATGGCCGAGCGCCCGTCGGTGAACGCGTCGACGCGGTTCCCGTGCCGCACCGGCGCGAACTGACGGTCCGGTGGTGCGTAGTAGTCGCCGCTGGTCGTGCCTTTCTGGCCATCCCTGCAGATGAGGGAGGCGCGCTCGACCCTGCCCCATGCGTTGGCGTCTGCCATGATCAGATTTCCTTGCGCCGGGCCGGGCTGGCGTCGATGTGGGACTGGAACTCGTACTCGGCGCGCTGCCGGTAGGCATGCAGTGCGGCATCGTCAGGCAGGTCGGCCAGACTCTTGCCATAGTTGATCGCCTCCAGCGTGTCCAGGGTTGCCCGCACCCCCGGGGAGCCGCTGTATGGCCGGGGCCGCTGCAGCGGGATCACGTCGATTCCGTGTACCAGGAACAGGCAGCCGGGATGGCGGCCTGCGTCACTCCAGATCCTCGCGCACAGCGCATCGTCCAGGCTGACATCGCCCTGTGCGTCGGCCTCACCTTCGGCCAGGGTCTCGGCCCAGCGTTCCGGCAGCAGGGCGCTGTCACGCTGCTCATCGTCCAGGGCGCGGTGCGTGCGCACGATCCTCCAGGGCTGCCCGCCCAGCGGCACACCCTGTGGGCCCGGGATGTCCTGCAGCCTGAAGGCAAGCTTCGGAACCTGCCCGTCCAGCGCGCTGGACGGCATGTCCGGCAGGGGACGGGTCAGCTGCGCCGGGCCGACGAAGGTGCGCTGCCCGGCCTGCACGGTCACCGTGCCGGGGCAGACCAGCACCAGGTTGCCATCTTCCAGCGCAATGCTGGCGCCACCGGCGGTGGCGATGTGCAGGGTGCGCGGTGCGGCAAGCTCCACAGCCCCTTGCCCGCTCGCTGCACGCACGGTGCTGCGCGCCTGCAGGTGGATCGTTTCGGACTGGGCCCGGATGTCCAGTACCTCCTGCCCAGCGACGATGGTCAATGCCGCATCACCGGCAAAGCTGCGGCCACTGGCCGCCAGCATGCCCACCGCCTGCGCCGCGTGCAGGCGCGCACCGCCGGCCACGTTGGCATCGGTGTGCCCGCCACTGGACAGTGCCACATTCCGGGCACCGCCCCAGTGCAGTGCCTGCCCGGCCACCATCATCAGACCGGCCTGCCCATGCAGGCCCAGCGTTGGCTGGCCGGTATGCGGAACATCGCCGGGCGCGGGGCGGCCCTCGTCATCGGCGCTGGCCTGCGCATAGGAAAGTCCGTTCACACTGGCCCGCGCAACCCGTTGCAGACCTGCCACGCCGGTGCTGTCCTCCCGTACTGCGTGGCTGTCCAAGCCAGCCGTGTCGTGCATCGTAGCCGCGCCATGGCTGGACGCGGCCAGGAGGGCGGCCTGCTGCAGCAGCGCGCCGGCCGCAGCCACTTCGCCTGCGGGTGACAGCGCAGCGTGGCCACGCGCGGTCAACCAGACGCCCCGTTCGGCACGCAGCGCGCCCCACGCGTCAGTGCGCAGTTCCGCGCCTTCTCCGCGCAGGGAACCACGATGGTTGTCAGCCATGTGCAGCAGATGACCAAGATTCAGCTCGCTGCTGGCGTGGCTGCTGGCCAGCTGCACGCGCAGCTGTGCGTCGGAATCATCGAAGGCCAGCCGGTTGTAACCCGTTCCGGACCATTCCCGTGACTGGATGCCCCATACCGCCCCGGCATGCCGGTGCTGATCCTGCCCCGGTGCCATCGCGTGCCAGACAGGCGCATGGCCGCCGGCCGCATTGCCCTGTGCGCTCGGGCGGGAGTCGGTGGCATGCCCGAACAGGCCGCCGCTTTCGTCTGCGGCCGCTGCTCCGGCCGGGGTGCGCGCAACGCCCGCCTCGCCACGACCGTTGTACAGCGCGCCCAGCACCAAGGGCTGATCGATGTTCCCGTCCAGAAAGCCGATCACCACCTCCTGGCCGACACGCGGCAGGAACTGTGCACCGACGCCCGGTCCAGCGTAGCGCTGCGCGACCCGCAGCCAACAGGTCGTACCGGCATCTGTGGCGTCCTGAAGATGCAGACGTACCCGTACCCGGCCCAGGTGATCGGCGTACAGAGCGGCATCATCACGGCCATCGCCAGCGATGACCGTAGCGGTCTGATGGCCTGGCGCGAGCGGCCGCGGGTGGATGCGTTCGCCGGTGCCATCGGCCAGCACGGGCCGCCACGGTCGATTCCGATCGACGGCGCGGAAGCGATTGGCATAACCCAGGGGCGCGTTTGCCTCCAGCGCCACGCCGGGCATGGCTGAACCGGCCTCAAGCCAGCGGGCCGGTGCCGCAGCGCGTGGTTGCTCCGCCCCCTGCGTGATCGGCGGCGGATTGCACCCGTAATGCAGTAGTTCGGTCGGCAGCAGGGTCGGCGTCGAACCAGCGCCCGCGGCCAGAACGCGGATGAAGCGACCGACCTGCAGGCTGCGTACGCTGCCTGCCGCCAGCCAGCCTGCACTGCCGGCCTCGTGCGCTTCAGCTGCTCGCCGCGCGCGACGATACCCCTCATCGGCGCCAGCCAGGGCGTGGGTGCCCACCGGCTCATAGACCTCGCGCGGGCTGTGCCCGGCGTCCTGCAGTGGCATCTGCACATGTCGGACGGTGGCCGCAGGGCCATCGTCGGTGACAAGCGAGAGCCGGCTGCTGCCCAGCCGACGCCACCTGCCCAGCTGCTGCAGGGCATCTGCGCGCTCGGTGGCGTCGTCACGGTGGAAACGGATACCGCCGTCTCGGGCCGATTGTGGATTCTCAGGTTGCACGCTGCTGTCGGCGAACAGCACGAGCGTCAATCCGCCGCTGCTGTCGCTCTCGAACGTGCCCGCAATGCCTTCATCGGCCAACAGCCGCTGCACGAACTCAAGGTCCGGCTCCCGATACTGGATGCAGCAGTCGCGCACGGATGCGGCGGCCAGAGCGGCCAGGGCATCGTCGCTCCAGCGCCAGCGGGCCAGTCCGCTGTGCGTGCCGAACACGTCCTCGACGATGTCCCGGACGGTCCGCTGCTGATGGACACGGCTGCGCCGCGCATGCCGCAGGAACCACGTCCATGGCACGAGATGCAGCCGATAGCGCGCCAGACCGCCGTCTGCGCCAAGGAGGTGAGCGGCGGCGATGTAGCCGCAGCGATGGTGGTCCTGGCCATCATCGAGGCAGGTGACCAGCGCGGCGCTCAGTCCCGGCCAGTCTGCGCATGACAGGCCCGCATCCGGGTGCACGGCATCTACCCAGTAATCGAAACCGTTGACCAGGCTTTCGTGGCCCCACCACTGTTCGACGAACAAGGGAGGCAGGCCCTCAGCCTGCAGCCGATGCAGTTGCCCGTTCGACCCGAGCCCCGCCAGCGGCGCGTGCGCAGCTGCCGTATGTGAAACATCCATGACCTCTCCCTGGCCGGGCGCTCCGCCCCGACGCTCAATGCCTGTGAACCTTCCCGTGGCCACCGCTGCTTCCGGTTTCCGTTCCCCACCCGGTCGTGACGCTTTTTTCACCACCGGCGCAGGAAGCTTGTGGCACAAGCATCGCGAACGTCTATCCACAGGTTCCCGCAGGTCCGATCCACACCCCGTGTGGAAAACCGCGTAGCAACCCCCGTACTGGCCGTGTGCGCCCCCGCGCGCTACCCTTGTTTCCCCTTGAAGACACTGTGGTGGAAGGCTTCCGCCCCACCTCCAGCAATGAAAAACATCGAGCATCGAGACTTCACCCTGTCGCCGGAAGACAACGCGCGCCTGGCCAACCTGTGCGGCCCGTTCGACGGCCATTTGCGACAGATCGAACTGAAACTCGGCGTGGAGATCGCCAATCGCGGCTTCGTGTTCCGCATCAGTGGACCGAAGGAAGCCAGCGTGGAAGCGCAGAAGCTGATCGAGGCCCTGTACGCCGAAGCCGGCGAGACCACCTTCGACAACCACGCCATCCACCTGCGCCTGGCCCAGGCCAACGTGGAGCAGATCGCCGAACGCTCGTACGAAGCACAGGACGTGGCGATCCGGGTCAAGCGTGGCACCGTGCGCGGTCGCGGCGCCAACCAGGGCCGCTACCTGCACCAGATCGCCACCCATGACATCAACTTCGGCATCGGCCCGGCCGGTACCGGCAAGACCTTCCTGGCCGTGGCCAGCGCGGTGGAAGCGCTGAACGAGTCGCGCGTGCAGCGCCTGATCCTGGTGCGGCCTGCGGTCGAGGCCGGCGAGAAGCTCGGCTTCCTGCCCGGCGACCTGACCCAGAAGGTCGACCCCTACCTGCGGCCGCTGTACGACGCCCTGTACGAAATGATGGGCGTGGAGAAGGTGGTCAAGCTGCTGGAGAAGAACGTCATCGAGATCGCACCGCTGGCGTACATGCGTGGCCGCACGCTCAACGACGCGTTCGTGATCCTGGACGAGGCGCAGAACACCACCATCGAGCAGATGAAGATGTTCCTGACCCGGCTGGGCTTCGGCTCCACCGCCGTGGTCACCGGCGACCTGACCCAGACCGACCTGCCCAAGCACCTGAAATCGGGCCTGCGCGATGCCATCGACGTGCTGCGCGATGTCGAGGGCGTGAGCTTCACCTTCTTCGAATCGCGCGACGTCGTCCGCCATCCGCTGGTGGCCCGCATCGTCAGTGCCTACGACCGCCGCGACCTGCATCAGATCCAACCCGGAGCGACATCATGACCCGTGGTCCCGTACGGCTGGACGTCGCCGTCAGTTACGCCCTGCCCCGCGCCGGACTGCCGGCCGCGGTGAGCTTCCGCAGGTGGGTTGCCGCGGCCCTGAAGGGGCGGATCCGCGAAGCCGACCTGGCGATCCGCGTGGTCGATGCCAAGGAGGGGCAGTCGCTGAACCGCCACTACCGCGGCAAGGACTACGCCACCAATGTGCTCAGCTTCCCGGCCGAAGTGCCCGAAGGCCTGCCCAAGGGCGTGAAGTTCCCGCTGCTGGGCGACCTGGTGATCTGTGCCCCGGTGGTCGAGCGCGAGGCCGGTGAGCAGGGCAAGGCGCTCAACGCCCACTATGCGCACCTCACCGTGCACGGCGTGCTGCACCTGCTCGGCTGGGATCACGAAGACGACAAGGAAGCCGAGGCGATGGAGCAGCTGGAACGCGAGATCCTGGCCGAGCTCGGCATCGCCGACCCTTACGCCGGCGAGCGCTGAGCCCGCCGCCCCCCTGACCGGAAGGCAGCCGAGCCCAGGCTCGGCGCCACCACGGAGTGCCGCTGTGTTCCTGCCCCTGCTGCTTGCCACCTCTGCGTCCGCCGCTCCGCTGGACCTGCCGGCACTGATCGAATGCCGCCAGGACGTGGCCGCCCATGCCGCGCTGGCACCGCTGCTGGCCGACCCGCTGAAAGCGGTCGCCAGCGGCCTGCAACCCCTGCCGCAGGGCAACCGGTTCCTGAGCGAGTACCGTCTGGCGCAGCCCATCACGGTGTTCGGCACCCGCACGGACCGGGTCGCGATGGCCGGTGCCAGCATCATGGCCATCCTCGATGAGGCCGACCCCCGGCCACTGGCCAGGCGGCTCGGGCTGGAGACCGGATACGACCAGGACGGCAAGTTCATGGCGGGGCGCGAACTGGTCAGCCGTGACGTGACCGACCCGACCACCGGCGAGGCCCAGATCGAGTCGATCATCCTCAGTGTCTCAACGGTGGCCTCCCACCCGGGCCGGACGCTGGCCGGCTGCACCTACAGCCTGGACCTGCCCGAAGCACCGGCGTCCCGGCCTGAACTGGCGCCGCCCCCGATCACCGGCCCCGGCAGCGGGGGGCGCTGACAGGCCGCTACATCCTGCTAGACTGGCGCCAACGCCCGGCATGCCGGGTGCCCTTTTTCCAGAGATGTCTGAAGACGACAGTAGTAGCTCCCTGCAGGAGCACAGTGAAAAGAAGCGCGGCTGGCTGGAACGCCTGACGTCCGCGTTCTCCGGCGAACCCCATACCCGCGACGAGCTGGTCGCTGTCCTGCACACCGCGCAGGAAGAAGGTCTGATCGCCGCCGATACCCTGAAGATGATGGAAGGCGCCATTTCGGTGGCCGAGCTGACCGTGGGCGACGTGATGATCTCGCGTTCGCAGATGGTCTCGCTGCCGGTCGAAGCGCCCTTCCTGGAACTGATGAAGCAGGTGGTCGAATCCGGCCATTCGCGCTTCCCGGTGCATGGCGAGAACAAGGACGACATCCTCGGCATCCTGCTGGCCAAGGACCTGCTGCGCGGCGTCGTTGCCGACCACGGCCCGGCCAACGTACGCGAACTGCTGCGCCCGGCGGTGCTGATTCCTGAAGCGAAGAAGCTCAACGTGCTGCTGAAGGAGTTCCGCCTGTCGCGCAACCACATGGCCATCGTGGTCGACGAGTACGGCGGCGTCGCCGGCCTGGTCACCATCGAGGACGTGCTGGAACAGATCGTCGGCGACATCGATGACGAGCACGACGAAGCCGAGGACCCGTCGGCACAGATCGCGATCCAGGCCGACGGCCAGTACGTGGTCGATGCCCTGACCCCGATCGGGGATTTCAACGAGCGCTTCGGTGCCACGTTCTCCGACGAGGACTACGACACCATCGGCGGCCTGGTCACGGAAGCGGTCGGTCACCTTCCGGAGATCGGAGACGAGCTGGCGCTGGACCGCTTCATGTTCCGTGTCGCGCGTGCCGATGCGCGCCGGGTACAGGCCTTCCACGTGACGGTGCTGCCACCGGACGCGCAGGACGACGCTTGAAGCGGCGCGGGCTGATCCTCACCCTGTGGCTGGCACTGTGCATGCTGGCCACGGCCGTGCCTGCCATCGCCTTCGCGCAGGCGACGGCTACAGTCGCCGGAACCCCGGCGCCGCGCATCGGCGTGGTGACGATGCAGCCCGGCACGGTGTTCTTCGAGCGTTTCGGTCATGACGCCATCGTGGTGCTCGATCCGGCCAGTGGTGAAGCAACGTCGTACAATTTCGGCTACTTCGATCCGTCCGAGGATGACTTCATCGGTCGTTTCGTGCGTGGCGACATGATGTATTACCTGGTGGCGCTGCCCCTTCAGCAGGACCTGTCGTACTACGACGAGACCGGCCGCGGAGCGAGCGTGCAGTGGCTGGATCTGCGCCCGGACCAGGCGCGCGCATTGGCCGCCGACCTGGCCGAGCGGGCCAGGCCGGAGAACGCGCGCTACCACTACGACTACTACACCGCCAACTGCGCGACGATGGTGCGCGACACGCTGGACAAGGCGCTGGGTGGTGGACTGCATGCTCAGCTGTCCGGACGCTCGCGCGGTAATACCTACCGCAGCGAATCGGTCCGCCTGGCCTCGCCCGCGCCGTGGATGTGGCTGGGCTTCGACGTGGGCCTGGGCCCGTTCGCCGATCAGCCGCTGTCACGCTGGCAGGAAGCGTTCGTGCCGATGCGCCTGGCCGATGCCCTGCGCCAGGCGCGCAACAGCGACGGTCGTCCGCTGGTGCAGTCCGAGCAGGAACTGCTGCCGCACCGCATCGATCCGGAGCCCAAGGAATTCCCGCGCCGCTGGTGGCCGTGGCTGCTGTGCGGCCTGGCCATCGCTGCCGGCGTGCTGGCGTTGCGCAACCGGCCGCGCCTGCTGGCCGGACTGGGACTGCCGTTGTGGCTGCTGTGTGCCGTCGCAGGTGGCCTGCTGGTGTTCCTCTGGGGCTTCAGCACCCATTACGCCGCCTGGGCCAACCGCAACCTGCTGCTGCTTTCGCCGTTGTGCGTGCTGCTGCTGCCGGGCGCGGTCCGGCTGCTGCGCCGTCGCCCGCCGGGCCGCATGTTCACGGTCGTGCTGTGGCTGGTGGCACTGCAGGCCCTGGCCGCGCTGGTCCTGCACTGGCTGAGCCTGCAGGCACAGTACAACGTGCAATGGATCGTGCTGCTGCTGCCGATCCATGCTGCCCTGGCCTGGGTGCTGGGGCGCGATCGTCACTTGTCGGATACGCGGCACTGACGCACGATGGCGGGCATGTCACTGCCCGCCTCCGCTGCCGCACCTGCTTCGGCCAATCCCGCCTGCGTCATCAACTGCGTCCACTACGATGAGCAGGGCGTCCGCCATGACATCAGCCTGGACGCCATCAGCGACGTCATCGCCAGCGGCAACGGCTTCGTCTGGGTCGGCCTGTTCGACCCCAATGAAGACGTGCTGCTGAAGCTGCAGGAGGAGTTCTGCCTGCACGACCTGGCGATCGAGGACGCGCGGAATGCGCACCAGCGGCCGAAAGTGGAAGCCTACGGCAACTCGCTGTTCGTGGTGATGACCACCGCGCAGATGGTCGATGAGCGCATCCAGTACGGTGAAACCCACGCCTTCCTCGGGCCGCGTTTCCTGGTGACCGTGCGCCACGGCGCTTCGCTGTCGTATGCGCCAGTACGTGCCCGGGTGGAACGCGAGCCGCAGCTGCTGAAGATGGGTCCGTCGTATTGCCTGTATGCCGTCACCGACTTCGTGGTCGACAACTACCTGCCGATCACCAACCGCTTCCGCGACACGCTGGAGCTGCTGGAGAAGGACATCTTCGCCGAGAGCTACAAGCGCAGCACCGTGGTGCGCCTGTACGAGCTCAAGCGCGAGTTGAACAAGATGCGGATGGCCGTGGCCCCCTTGCAGGACGTGCTGGCGCAGCTGCGCCGCTACCAGGGCGAATTGATTCCGGACGAAGTGAAGCTCTACGTGCGCGACGTGCATGACCATGCGGTGCGCATCAGCGACGTGATCGATACCCTGCGCGAGATGCTGGGTACCGCACTGAGCGTGAACCTCTCGCTGGTGACGCTGGCGCAGGGCGAAACCGTAAAGCGGCTGGGTGCGTGGGCGGCCCTGCTGGCGGCGCCGACACTGATCACGAGCTGGTACGGCATGAACTTCAGTCACATGCCGGAGTTGAGCCAGCCATGGGCGTACCCGCTGATGATCGTCGGCGTGGGCGGTGTCTGCGTGGGCCTGTACCGGTTGTTCAAGCGCGCGCGGTGGTTGTAGAGCCGAGCCCAGGTTCGGGCTCGGCTGCTTCTTTACCGTGGCACACGGAATGCATCATCAGGCCACGTAGACAGTCTTGATGTTCATGAACTCATGGATGCCATGGTCCGCCAGTTCGCGGCCGAAGCCTGACTGTTTGCTGCCGCCGAACGGCAGCCGCGCGTCACTCTTGACGATGGCATTGACGAAGGCCGCACCGCATTCCATGCGCTGGGCGAAGGACTCGCCACGCACCGGGTCTCCGGTCCAGACACTGCCGCCCAGCCCGAAGCGGGTGTCGTTGGCCACGCGCAGCGCTTCCTCTTCATCCTTGACCCGGATCACCGCAGCCACCGGCCCAAACAGTTCCTCGTCGTAGGCGGGCATGCCCGGCCCGACCTGGTCCAGCACGGTGGCCGGATAGCCGGCATGCGTGCCCGCAATCGGCTCGCCGCCCAGCAGCACCCGCGCCCCCTTGGCCACACTCGCCTGCACCTGCTTGTGCAGCTCGTCGCGCAGGTCCGCGCGGGCCATCGGTGCCAGCGTGGTCTCGCGCTCGCTGGGGTCGCCATACCGGCGCTGACCAGCGGCCTCGACGAAGCGGCGGGTGAATTCATCGGCCACGCGCTCCACCACGATGAAGCGCTTGGCAGCGATACAGGTCTGCCCACTGTTGTCGAAGCGTGACTTCACTGCGGCCGCCACGGTCTTGTCGAGGTCGGCATCGTCCAGCACCACGAAGGCGTCACTGCCCCCCAGCTCCATCACCGACTTCTTCAGCTGGCTGCCCGCATTGGACGCGATCGAACGCCCGGCGCGTTCGCTGCCGGTCAGCGTCACCGCCTTCACCCGCGCATCGCGCAGCACCTCGGCTGCCTGGTCGTTGTCGATGTGCAGAACGTCGAACACACCGGCCGGCAGGCCACCGTCGCGGCACACCGCCAGGATCAGGTCCGCACACTGGGGCACGTTGCTGGCGTGCTTGAGCAGCGCCACGTTGCCGGCCATGAAGGCAGGCGCAAGGAAGCGGAACACCTGCCAGACCGGGAAGTTCCATGGCATCACCGCGAACACGCAGCCGATCGGCTCGTAGCGCACGTAGCTGCGCTGTGCCTCGGTATCGATCAGCTGGGGCTTGAGGTAGTCGGCGGCGTGATCGGCGTAGTACTCGCAGGCCGCCGCGCATTTGTCGACCTCGGCCAATGCCTCGGCCTTCAGCTTGCCCATCTCGTGCGTCATCGCCTGCTGCAGCTCGTCACGCCGCGTGCGCAGCTGCGCGGCGATCCCTCGCAGGACGGCACCCCGCTCCTGCAGCGAACGTGCGGCCCAGCCCGGGAATGCGTCGGCAGCGGCCTGCAGGCGCTGCTCGACGTCGGCAGCGCCCATCAGTTCATGGCGGTAGGTCACCTGGCCGGTGGTGGGATCGATGATCTCGACAGTCATGGGGGATCTCCTTCAGGCAGATCCCCAGTGTGCGCCCTTGCCCGTGAGCCGCGCGTTGCCGGATCAGCCGTTGTCCTGCCGGGCCAGCTGCAGGTCGCGCTGGCGCCGCTTCTCGGCGCGCGCGTTGATGTACCAGCCGATCACCGCCGCGATCGACACCGCCGATACCAGCAGCGTGGCCAGCGCATTGATCTTCGGGCTGATGCCCATGCGGACCGAAGCGAAGACCTTCATCGGCAGTGTTGTCGAGCCCGGCGTGGCGACGAAGCTGGCCACCACCACGTCATCCAGCGACAGCGTGAAGGCCAGCAGCCAGCCCGCTACCAGTGCTGGGGCGATGATCGGCAGCGTGATGCGGGTGAACACGGTCAGCCGGCTGGCCCCCAGGTCCATCGCCGCTTCTTCCAGCGACAGATCCATTTCCTGCAGGCGCGAAGACACCACCACGGTGACGAAGCACAGAGTGAAGGTGACGTGGGCGATCCAGATGGTCGCCAGTCCACGCGCCGGGAAGCCCGGAATGGCCCCCATCGAGGCCAGCAGCGCCATCAGCGAGAAACCCAGGATCACGTCCGGCATCACCAGCGGCGCGGTGACCAGCGCGCCGAACAGCGGCTTGCCGCGGAAACGCTTGAATCGGGTCATCACCATGGCCGCCAGCGTACCGAGCACCGTGGCGGTGCAGGCGGTCCAGAACGCCACCACCAGGCTGGTCCACATCGCGTCCATCAGTGCACGGTCGGCGAACAGATCGCTGTAGGCGCGGGTGGAGAAGCCCGCCCACACCATCGCCAGCCGCGAACTGTTGAACGAATAGAACATCAACAGCAGGATCGGCAGGTACAGGAAGGCGAAGCCGAGCAGCAGCACGCCCAGACCCAGGCCCTTGGCGGTACGCGGGCTCATGCCTGCTTCCCTTCCAGCAGGCGCTGCTGGGAACGGTTGAACAGCAGGATCGGCACCAGCAGCAGCAGGATCATCGCCACCGCCATCGCCGAGGCGCCCGGCCAGTTGCGGTTGTTGAAGAACTCGTTCCACAGCTGCCGGCCAACCATCAACGTCTCCGATCCGCCGAGCATCTCAGGGATGACGAACTCGCCGACCGCCGGAATCATCACCAGCATGCAGCCGGCGATGATGCCGGCCCTGGACAGCGGCAGGGTGATGCGCAGGAAGGCCTGCCACGGCTTCGCACCGAGATCGTAGGCCGCCTCCAGCAGGCGGTGGTCATGCTTGACCAGGTTGGCGTACAGCGGCAGCACCATGAATGGCAGATAGCAGTAGACGATACCGATATAGGCCGCGGTCGGCGTATCGATCAGCTGCAGCCTGGGCAGCCCCATGCCGGTCATCAGCGTCTGCAGACCGGTGAACTGCAGGAACTGGTCGAGCAGGCCGTTGCGGTCCAGGATCGCCTTCCACGCGTACACGCGGATCAGGAACGAGGTCCACGACGGCAACACCACCAGCATCATCGCCACGTTGCGCGCCGCCGGCGACAGCCGGGCGATGGCATAGGCCATCGGGTAGCCGATCAGCAGGGTCAGGAAGGTGGAGATCGCTGCGATCTTGATGGAACTCAGGAACGCCTGGGCGTAGATCGAATCGCGGAACAGCGCCAGATAGTTCTCGAGGTTGAGCTTGAGCGAGAACCCGCCGTCCACGTACTGCAGCAGCCAGGTGTACGGCGGCGAGCCGACACGGCTGTGCGAGAAGCTGATCATCAATACGATCAGGAAGGGCACTGCGAAGAACAGCAGCAGCCACAGATACGGGACACCGATCACCGTGGCGCGCAGTCCCGGCAGCCAGCGCTTCAGCCCGGCGACACTCATGAGGTCAGCACCACGCCGTCATTGTCGCGCCAGTGCACCCACACGCTGTCACCCCAGGTCAGGCCATCGCTGGCCCAGCGCTGCGAATTGGCGAAGTTGGCCAGCACCTTGGCTCCACTGGGAAGGCGCACGTGGTAGACCGAGTGACTGCCGAAGTAGGCGATGTCCTCGATCACACCCTGTGCCTTGTTGGTGTGCCCTTCCGGCTCGTCCTTGCCGATCATCACCTTTTCCGGGCGCAGCGCGAATGCGACCGGCTGCCCTTCATATCCAGTGATGCCATGGGCGATGTAGATCGGCGCCGGGAACAGCGGCGATCGTACGGTCACATACTCCGGCAGGTCCTCGTCGATCACGCCGTCGAACAGGTTCACCGAGCCGATGAACTCGGCGACGAACCGGTTGGCCGGCTGCTCGTACACTTCGTCCGGCTTGCCGACCTGCTGGATCCAGCCCGCATCCATCACCGCGATGCGGGTGGCCATGGTCATCGCTTCTTCCTGGTCGTGGGTGACCATCACGCAGGTCACGCCCGACGATTCGATGATGCTGACCAGTTCCAGCTGCATCTGCGAGCGCAGCTTCTTGTCCAGTGCACCCATCGGCTCATCCAGCAGCAGCAGCTTGGGGCCCTTGGCCAACGAGCGTGCCAGCGCCACGCGCTGCTGCTGTCCGCCGGACAGCTGATGCGGCTTGCGCTTGCCGAGGTGGCCCATCTGCACCAGCTCCAGCATTTCGCCGACGCGCCTGCCGATCGCATCCTTGCCCAGCCCGTCCTGCTTGAGGCCGAACGCGATGTTCTGCTCGACCGTCATGTGCGGGAACAGGGCGTAGGACTGGAACATCATGTTGACCGGCCGCTGATAGGGCGGCAAGGCGTCCAGACGCTGCCCATCAAGGGTGATACTGCCCTTGGTGGGTGTCTCGAAGCCGCCCAGGCAGCGCAGCAGGGTGGATTTGCCGCTGCCGGAGCCGCCCAGCAGGGCAAAGATCTCGCCCTTGCGCACATCCAGATTGACGTCGTCGACGGCGACGAAGCCGTCGAATTCCTTGCGCAGGTCGCGAATGGAGAGATAGCCGGGCGCACTCACCGTATCAACGGCGGCGGCTTCCGGCTGGGCTTCAACGGGCATGGGGGCTCCGGGAGCGGGCGGTGGACAGCGGGCGCCATTCTACCGGCCAGGGGGCGATGACGGTATGACGGGGTATGGCGAGCGGCCGTTGCCCGCCGGGCATGGCCCGGCGCTACCCGCATGGCCTGGCTCCGGTAGCGCCGGGCCATGCCCGGCGGAGAGGATCAGCGAACAGCCACCGGCGGTGCCTCCTGCCAGCCCAGCCCCAGGCTCTTCTGCAGCGCCACGTACCGCACCAGCAACTGCAGCCGCGCCTGGGCGGCGGCATCCTGCGCCTGCAGCCGCTGGCGCTGTACGTCCAGCAGATCGATCTGCGAGGTGGCACCCGCCTGTCGACGCTGGCTCATCAACGCCAGCGAACGGTCCGCCGAAGCCTCGGCGCGGACACTGGCCTGCAGTTGCTGCCGGGCCGCACCGAAGCGCGCCAACGCGGTATTGGCATCCTGCAGTGCAGCCAGCACCGTGCCCTCGTAGGCCGCCAACCGGGCCTCATTGCCGGCCCGGGCCTGGGCCACACGGGCCTTGTTCACGCCGAAGTCGAACAGCGACCAGCGCAGGAACGGGGCGACGATGGTGGCGGCTGAATCCCGCCCCAGGTCGGAAACCGAGGTGGCGCCCGCGCCGATGCTGCCCAGCAGGGTCACCTGCGGAAAATACGCCGAGATCGCCTGGCCGATCTGCGCCGAGGATGCCGCCAGCTCGCGCTCAGCCTTGCGCACATCCGGCCGGCGCTGGATCAACGCGCCCGCATCGTCCACCGGCACGTTGGCCGGCAGCACCGGCAACGGCTGGTCTGCCGCCAACCGCGCATCCAGCGCCCCCGGCTCGCGGCCTACCATCAGGGCCAGCACATCTCGGGCTTCGTCGGCCTGTGCCTGTAGCGGCGGCAGCGCAGCCTGCTGCTGTTGCAGCTGGGCCTGCGCGCGCTCCACCTGCAGGTCCGAATCGGCACCGCGTTGGCGGCGCTGACGGGTCAGCTGCAGGCTTTCATCGGCGGCTCGGAGGTTGTGCTCGGCCAGGGCGATACGCTCGCGGCTGCTGCGGTAGCCGAGGTAGACCTGGGTCAGTTCCGCGGCAAGCTGCACCTGCGCATCGGCCAGTGCTGCGGCGTTGGCCTCGGCTTCGGCGGCGGCCTGCTCGGCCGCGCGGCGTCGGCGGCCGAACAGGTCCAGTTCCCAACTGGCGTCGAAGCCGGCCACGTACAGCTCGGTGTCCAGATCGATATCGGCGAACTGCTGGCGCAGCTGCGCCGCCTCCTGCGGACGGCCGTTGGCCTCGGCCACCCCGGCGATGTTCTCGCCCAGACCGCGCACGCTGTTTTCCAGCGAATCCGGTGCCTTGATGTTGGCGTAGCCCGCCGCCGCGCCCACGCTGGGCAGCTGCTCGGCGCGGCGCTGGCGCTGCAGCGCGCGCGAGGCCAGCAGCTTGGCCTGGGCTGCGCGCAGGTTGGGGCTGTTGCGCAGCGCCTCGTCCACCAGCTGGTCCAGCAGCGGATCGTTGAGCGCGCGCCACCACTGGCTGGGCGGGCTGGCAGGCTGCACGCCGGCCTGCGCCGCGCGTGGGAGCTGCGCCTGCGCGGTAGCGACCGTGGCCACGTCCGGTTTCACGTAATCCGGCCCCACCATGCAGCCCGCCAGCAGCAGCGGCAGGGTGGCCGGGCACAGCCGGCGCAGAAGGGGGGAAACGGGCAAGGTCGTCGAAGTCATCAGTGCATCGCCAATGGAACGCCCTTGGGCAGGGGCTTGAGCAGGAAGACCAGCGGCAGGGTGGCCACCACGATCAGGCCGAAGATCCAGAACAGGTCGTTGTAGGCCATCACCATCGCCTGCATCTGCACCGTCTGCGCCAGCACGGCCATCGCCTGGGTCGCGTCGCCCAGCTGCTGGCCGTAGGCATGCAGCGCGTCCTGGGCGATGGTCGAGTTTGCAGTAACGCTGCTGCCGATCGCATCGATGTGCAGGGTGGTGCGGCGTTCCTGGAAAGTGGAAATGATGGCCAGCCCGATCGAGCCGCCGAGATTGCGCGCGGCGTTGAACAGGCCGGACGCATCGCTGGTGTACTCGCGCGGCACCGAGGTGATGGCCGCCTGGTTCAACGCCATCATCGCCAGCGCCAGCCCACAGCCCTGCAGCAGCTGGCCTATGACGAAGTGCGGGCCGATGCTGTCCGGAGTCAGCCCCAGATTGACGAAGCAGGCAGCGGCGAAGCACAGCATGCCGCCGAACACCATGATGCGTACGTCGACCGTTTCCAGCATCTTCGGCATCAACGGCATCAGCAGGATGGTCGGCAGGCCGGCCAGCAGCAGCACATAGCCGGCCTGCTCGGTGTTGTACCCGGCGATGATCGCCAGGAACTGCGGGATCATGTACATGACCCCGAACAGGATCATGCCCACCGCCATCACCATCACGAACACCGCGCCGAAACTGCGCTGGAACAGGATGTTGAGGCGGATGACCGGCGCCTTGCTGGTGAACTGCGAAAGCGCGAGCAGCGCGAAGCCCAGCACCGAGACGATGCTGAGAACCACGATCATCGTCGATTCGAACCAGCGCTCGCGCTGGCCGTCTTCCAGCACCACGGTAAGCGCGGACAGGCCGGCGGTCATGCCGACGATGCCCAGCCAGTCCGCGCGCAGCAGCCCACCCCAATCAGACGTTTCATGCGGAAGGCCGAGCAGCAGCAGGGCAACCAGGCCGGCGCAGATCGGCACGTTGATGAAGAACGCGTAGTGCCAGCTGACGTTCTCGGTCAACCAGCCGCCCAGCAAGGGGCCGATCACCGGGCCCAGGATGACGGTCATGCCGAACAGCGCCGTACCCAGCGGCTGCTGCTTCGGCGGCAGCCGCGTGCCGACGATGGTCAGCGCGGTCGGGATCAGCGCACCACCGGCAAAACCCTGCCCTACCCGTCCGGCGATCATCATCGGCAAGGATTCGGCCAGGCCGCACATCACCGAGAACGCAGTGAACAGCGTGGCGCAGATCAGCAGGAAAGTGCGCAGGCCCAGCGTGCGCACGAACCAGCCGGTCAGCGGAATCATCACGATTTCCGAGACAAGGAAGGCTGTGGAGATCCAGGTGCCTTCGGTGCCGCTGGCGCCCACTTCGCCCTGGATGGTGGGCAACGCGGCGTTGACGATGGAGATGTCCAGCGTAGCCATGAACGAACCGATGGTGCCGGCCGCCACGGCCAGCCAGGCCGCGGCATCCGCCTTGCCTCCGTCGGCAGGTGCTGCGTGGGCACGGGTGGCGTTCATCGCGCCGGCGCGGCCATGGCCTCGGCCTCGTCCTTGGTGCGCTCGCGCGCATCCTTTGCATTGCGGGTATCGACGGTCACTTCCACCGACATGCCCGGCACCAGCACCTTGCGCGCTTCGGCACCTGCGTCCACCCGGATGCGCACCGGCACGCGCTGCACGACCTTGGTGAAGTTGCCGGTGGCGTTCTGTGGCGGCAGCAGCGCGAACTGCGAGCCGGTACCCGGCGAAATGCTCTCCACCGTGCCGCGCAATGGGGTGCCTGGCAACGCATCGACCTTGATTTCGGCCGCCTGGCCGGCGCGCATAAGCCCCACCTGGGTTTCCTTGAAGTTAGCGACGAGGTACAGCGAAGCAACCGGCACGATGGTCATGGTGCGGGTACCGGCAGCAACAAACTGGCCGACCTGCACGGTCTTGTTGCCGACACGGCCATCGATGCGCGCGCGCAGCTCGGTGTCCTCAAACGCCACTCTGGCCTGCGCAGCGTCGGCCTGCGCCTGCTTCAGTCCGGCCTGGGCCTGCTCGAGCTGGGCCTGGCTGGCTTCGATCTGGCTCTGCGCGCCCTGGATCTGTGCCTTGGCCGCATCGTACTGGGCCTGGGCGCGCTCGACATCGTGGCGCAGGCTTTCAACGTGTTCATGGGTGTCGGCACCACTGGCCGCCAGCGGGGTGAAGCGCGCCAGCTCTGACCGGCCGAAACGCAGCGAGGCGGCGGCCGCGGTGAGCTGGGTGCGTGCCTGCAGCAGGCTGGACTGCTGGCCCTGCACCCCAGCGGCAGCAGCGGCGATGTCGGCTTCGCGCACGGCGATCACGGCCTCGGCCTGGTCCAGCGTGGCACGGTAGGTGCGCGGGTCGATGCGCAGCAGCGGTTCGCCAGCCTTGACCCACTGGTTGTCCTGCACCAGCACTTCGGTGACGTAACCGTTGATGCGCGGAGCGACCGCGACAGCGTCGGCCTGCAGATAGGCGTTGTTGGTGTCCTGCAGGTAGCGGCCGACCAGCAGGTGGTAGATCAGCCAGGCGACCAGGGCGATGACCACGACGACGCCGATGATGGCCAGCGTCCAGCGGACCTTGGGGTTCTTCAGCGGCGAAGGCTTGTCCTCGGTGGAAGGCGTTTCGTCAGGGGCGGCGTCGGCGCGCTGGGGCTGTTCGGTCATTGTCTGAAGGCGGTGGTCGGTGCCATACGGGACGGTAGGGGAAGCGATGCGGAGGCAAGGTGAAAAAAAAACGGAGGCCATTGGCCTCCGTTTCCTGTGCGCTGACGTCTGCCCGCACCCGCCGGGCATGGCCCGGCGCCACCGTCATCTCACCTGCCGGTCTTCACCTCGGTCCACAGACGGGTGTACAGCTTGTCCGTCTCCGGGGTGTTGATCGAATAGGTGAACATCTTCGCGGCCACATCGGCCGGCGGGTAGATGGTCGGGTCGGTACGGATCGCCTCGTCCACCAGCGGGGTCGCGGTCGGCACCGGGTTGGCGTAGTGGATGAAGTTGGTATTGGCCGCAGCGACCTTCGGCTCCAGCAGGTAATTGATGAACTTGTAAGCGGCTTCCGGATGCTTGGCGTCCTTCGGGATCGCCAACATGTCGAACCACTGCGGTGCGCCTTCCTTCGGAATCGAATAGGCGACATGCACGCCGTTGCTGGCCTCCTCGGCGCGGTCGCGGGCCTGGATGATGTCACCCGACCAGCCGACCACCAGGCAGGTGCCGCCGTTGGCCAGCGAACCGACGTACTGCGAGGAGTGGAAGTTCTGCACGTACGGGCGGATCGACTTCAACAGGTCGGCCGCCTTCTGCAGCTCGGCCGGATCGCCGCTGTGCGGGTCCAGGCCCAGATAGTGCAGTGCGATCGGGATCATGTCGGCCGGCGTGTCCAGGATGGTCACGCCGCAGTCCTTCATCTTGCTGATGTTCTCCGGCTTGAACACCAGGTCCCAGCTGTTGGCGATGTCGGCGCTGCCGCCGAAACGCTCCTTCAGCATGTCCACGTTGTAGCCGATGCCGGTGGTGCCGATCATGTACGGCACGCCGTAGCGGTTGTCCGGATCCTGGGTGGCGATGCGCTTCATCACCGCCGGGTCCAGATTGGCCAGGTTCGGGATCTTGCTCTTGTCCAGCGGCAGGAACACGCCCGCCTGGATCTGCCGGCCGAAGAAGTTCAGCGTCGGCACCACCACGTCGTAGCCGCTGTTGCCGGCCAGCAGCTTGGTCTCGACCATCTCATCGCTGTCGAACACGTCGTAGGTCACCTTGATCCCGGTTTCCTTCTCGAAGGTCGGGATGGTGTCCTCGGCAATGTAATCGCTGTAGTTGTAGACGTTCAGGACCTGGCTGTCCTGACTGCCACCGTTGCCACCGCCACAGGCGGCGAGCATGGCGGAGGCCAGGCCGAGCGTGAGGATACGCAGCTTCATCGGGTGCTCCAGAATGCGGGGAGGGGGGCCGGCTCGGGCCGGCGACGGATGCCAGCCTACCCCCCGGCGGCGGATTTTTCTATTCCACGCTTTCACACGTTCAGCAGCAGGAACTCGCGCTCCCACGAGCTGATGACACGGAAGAAGGTCTCGTACTCCTTGCGCTTGACCGAGATGTAGGCCCGGCAGAAGCGCTCGCCCAGCAGCGCCTGCAGTTCGCCGCAGCGCTCAAGCCCGTCCAGCGCTTCGCCCAGCGAGCGCGGCAGGTTGTAGCCCAGCTCCTTGGCGCTGCCGGTGACCGGCGCATCCGGCGCCAGCCGCTCGCGGATGCCGAGCAGGCCACAGGCCAGGGTGGCGGCCATCGCCAGGTAGGGATTGGCGTCGGAGCCCGCGAATCGGCTCTCCACCCGCATGTTCTCCGGTGTATCCAGCGGCACGCGCAGGCCGCAGGTGCGGTTGTCGAAGCCCCAGTGCACGTTGCTCGGGGACACCTCGCCGAACACCAGCCGGCGATAGGAATTGACGTTCGGCGCGAAGAACGCCATCGCCTGCGGCGCATACTTCTGCAGCCCCCCAAGATAGTGGCCGAACACCGGGCTGAACTCGCCTTCGGCATCGGTCTCACCGGCGAACACGTTGCTGCCATCGCTCACCCGCACCAGGCTCTGGTGGATGTGCATGGCGCTGCCCGGCTCGTTCTCCATCGGCTTGGCCAGGAAAGTGGCGTACACGCCGTGGCGCATCGCCGCCTCGCGCATGGTGCGCTTGAACAGGAAAACCTGGTCGGCCAGATCCATCGCATCGGCGTGGGTGAAGTTGACTTCCAGCTGTGCCGCGCCGGATTCGTGGATCAGCGTGTCCACGTCCAGCTTCATGGCATCGGCGTAGTCGTACATCAGGTCGAGGATGGGGTCGAACTCGTTGACCGCATCGATCGAATACGACTGCCGCGCTGTTTCCGGGCGACCGGAGCGGCCGGCAGGTGGCAGCAGCGGGAAATCCGGGTCGGTGTTCTTCTGCACCAGGAAGAACTCCAGTTCCGGCGCCACCACCGGGCGCAGGCCCAGCTCGGCGTAGGCCGCCAGCACGCGACGCAGCACATTGCGCGGCGCCAGCTCATGCGGCTCGCCATTCTTGGTGTAGCAGTCATGGATGATCTGCGCGGTGGCATCGGCGGCCCACGGCACCATGCGCACGGTATCCGGATCCGGGCGCAGCATCATGTCCGAGTCCGACGGCGAGGTCAGTTCGTAGTAGTCATCCGGAAACTCGCCGGTGACAGTCGTGGCGAAGATGCCCTCGGGCAGGCGGGTACCGTAGTCGTGCGAGAACTTATCGGCGGGAATGATCTTGCCGCGCGCGTTGCCGGTGATGTCGGGCACCAGGCATTCGACTTCGGTGATACGCCGCTCCTTCAGCCAGCGCAGCAGGCTGCTCTCCTGCGGTGCGGGGGGCGTTGCCGTCTTGCGCGGGCGCGTTCGGGAACTCATCGGGAATCCAGTTGGTTCTGTTGATGCTGCCGGCAAGCTTGGCCGAACGCACGGAAAATAGCGTGATAGAACGGCGCCTGCATGACGCGCCACTCCGGGTGCCACTGTACGCCGAGCACGAAGCGGTGGCGCGGGCTGCGTGCCGCCTCGACCAGCCCGTCATCGGCGCGGGCCTCGACCTGCAGGCCGCTGGCCAGGCGGGCAATGCCCTGGCCGTGCACCGAATTGACCTGCACCCTCCCCTCGCCGTGCCAGCCCGCCAGCCACCCATCCGCCACCAGTGTGACCGCGTGGGACGGCCCGTACTGCACGTCCACGGGCGCCTGCGGATCTTCGCGATGATCGGCCAGCCCGGGTACCCGATGGACCTGTGGATGCAGGCTGCCTCCCAGGGCGACGTTCAATTCCTGGAAGCCACGGCAGATCGCCAGCACCGGCAGGTCCATCGCCAGCGCCTCGTCCAGCAGTGCGAAGGCATTGGCATCGCGCGCAGGATCATGCGCATTGCCGGGCCAGCTGCGGCCACCGTCGTAATGCTGCGGCTCGATGTTGCTGACCGCACCGGTCAACAGCAGACCGTCGAGGCCCTGCAGCCAATCGCGCGCCGGCAGCGGCGGCTGCAGGCTGGGCAGCACCAGCGGCGTGACCTCCGCCGCCTCGGCCAGGGCGCGGACATACTTCTCGCCGGCCACCGCAAAGCGATGATGGCCAAGCACCGTACTGTCGGTGGGCAGGCCCACCCAGGGCAGGCGACGCATGGGGAAACTCCTTGGCGTGCAGACACGTTACCCGCAGGTGCGCGAGTGCGGCAAGTCGTCGCCATCACGCGCGAGGTGCCAAGTATCGGCGAAACTGGGGGCGTGAACGCCGATCAACCTCCTCCGCCCCGTCTTCCCACCCTGCGCCCGCGAGGCCCGCAGTGACGTCCGCCTTTCCAGCCAGCTGGTATGCCGCCAGCCTGCCGGAGCCGGCCGCCCTGCCTCCGTTGCAGGGCGACGTGCAGGCCGATGTCGCAGTGCTCGGTGCAGGCTACACGGGCCTGACGGCGGCGCTGGAACTGGCCTCACGCGGCCAGCACGTGGTCCTGCTGGACGCCCAGCGGATCGGCTGGGGCGCGTCCGGTCGCAACGGTGGCCAAGCGCTGGTGGGCTATGGCTGCGAGGTGGACGAACTGGAACGGCAGCTGGGCCGGGACGATGCCCGCCATCTGTTCGACTGGTCACGTGACGCCGTGCAGGCCATGCGCACCCGCATTGACCGCTACGGCATCGACTGCCATTGGCGTGAGGGCCACGCCAGCGTCGCCATCCGTGCCCGCCACGAGCGCGAGCTGCGTGCCCACTGCGAGCACCTGCAACAGCATTACGATTACCCGATGCAGTGGTGGGATCGGCAGACACTGCGTGGGCAGCTGGACAGCCCGCGCTATCGCGCGGCCATGTTCGATCCACTCAGCGCGCACCTGCACCCCCTGGCGTATGCGCGCGGCCTGGCCGACGCAGCGCGCGCGGCCGGGGTGGTCATCCACGAGAACTCTGCGGTCACCCGCGTGCAGCGCGGGCCTCGTCCGGCCCTGCACACCGCGCACGGCAGCGTCAGCGCCGCGCATCTGGTGATCGCCGGCAATGCCTGGCTGCAGGGCCTGCTGCCAGTGCTGGAGCACCGCATCATGCCGGTAGGCACCTATATCGGTGCCAGTGCGTGCCTCGGCCCCGAACGGGCCCGCGCCCTGATCCGTAATGACATGGCAGTAGCAGACACTGCCTGGGCGCTGGACTATTTCCGCCTGAGCCACGACCATCGTCTGCTGTTCGGGGGCAGCGCCAGCTACTCGGCGCTACCGCCGCCCGGGCTGCGCGGGGTGATGCAGCGACGCATGCACGCGGTTTTTCCGCAGCTGGCCGACGTCGCTCTCGATCAGGTCTGGGGCGGCTATGTCGACATCACCCGCAACCGCGCCCCGCATTGGGGACGGCTGGACGGCAATCTGTACTTCGCGCAGGGATTCTCCGGCCACGGCGTGGCGGCAGCCGGCCTTGCGGGTGACGTGATCGCCGCGGCAATCGCCGGCCAGAGCGAGCGCCTCGACGTGTTCCAGCGCCTGAAGCACGCGCCGTTCCCGGGCGGGCGCCTGCTGCGCATGCCGCTGCTGGTGGCTGCGATGTCGTGGTACAGGCTGCGGGATGCGTTGTGGTGACGATATCAGCGCCCTTGACGGGACTCCACGGCAGCGCGACTTGATCCCTTCACACCGATTGTTTGCATAATCTGCACAGGAGCAGGGGAGCACGTGGATGCAGTGGTGGAAGGAAGGTCTACCGGTGAACATCCGGATCAGTCCCCAGGGACTGGTGCTGATGCTCATCTATGCCGTCGCCTGCGTGGCCACGCGCAAACTTTCGGTAGACCAGTTCTACCTGCCGGCAGGTGTGCGTGTGGCCGCCTTGCTGCTCTGTCCACCGCGCCTGTGGCCTTACCTGTTGCTGGGCGAGTACGCCTACTTCGCCCATCTGCGGATTCCGCTGCTCGAAAAATACGGGTTGGCATGGGTGCTTCTGGCCTCGGCATTTCTCATGCCGGCAGTGATGCTGATCGTACGCATGCACCGGAAGTTGCTTGCGCGCACCACGGTCCTCGGCGTGATCTCGATCGCGGTCTGTGCCGCGACGATCATCAGCCTGCTCAACCTCGGAATCTCGTACCTGCTCTGGGAGCCGCTGCATAACGCGTCGTTTATCACCAACGTAATGCGCTATGCGCTGGGCGACTTCACTGGGATCCTCATCCTGGCGCCACTCGCGCTGCTCTGGATCCGTCGCGCCGAGGAACAATGGACACCCCGGTCCGTTGCGGCCACAGTCGGAGCACTAGTAGCCATGCTGGTCATTGGCCTGCAGGCGACGCCGGTACCCGCCTCGATCACGGCCCCTGGCTCGCTGCAGTTGTTGTTGATCCTGCCTATTCCCGCAATCGCCCTGACCTGCCTGCTGGGATGGCGCGGGGCGGCCGTCGGTGTCGCCGCAGTGAACATGATTCTTGGTCTGAGCACCCCTTCTGACCATCCCGCATCATTCGATCAGGCGACCTTTGCCACCCAGCAGGCCATGGCCATCGCCAGCGTCGCCCTGTTGCTGCTGGGTGCGCGCATCACGCATTTCCAGAGCCAGCATCGGCTGCGTGAGGAAGACGGCAGAAACTCGATGAAACTGGCCCGCAGTACGCACATGGCCAGCGAAATGGATCTGCGAGAGCGAGCGGCGCACCTGCGCAGGCTGGGCGAGGGGATGGACCTGTCGCTCAACGAGATGGTGAACTGGCTGCACGCGCAAGGGCACCACGCTGTCGCCAACAGCCTGAAACACACATCAGAAGTCCATTCGCGCCAATTCCGCGCGCAGGCGAGCATGATCTACCCATCCGCCCTGGAGCGTCTCGGGCTTTACGTCGCTCTTCGTGCAGGTGGCGTGCGGGAGGCATGGGACAATACGCACCGGGTTACGCAGCCCCGGCTGACGGGCGACCCATGTCAGTTGGGAGTGGATCTGCAGCTGGCCGCATACCGGACCGTGGTTGAGGCCGTATCGTTGCTGCTCAGGTATGAGCCCGGTCAGATCTCCGTGCGCATCAGGTGCGGCGTCTTCAGACAGATGCACGGAGTACTGATTTCCGCCGCTCTTGTCGATCCTCACCATGCGCTTTCGCAACAGACTCAGGAACTGGTCCGTTCACAGCTATTGGGCCGGATCGTCGCCTATTCCGGGGTCGTCGATGTTCAGAAAAACAGGATCCGGATCGCCTTGCTGGATGGGCTGGCCACCTATCCGCAGGCCCCTCTGGCAGCACACCGTCCAGATGCGCCGTGGCCGTTCGACCAAGGTCGGCAATCTGCAACCTGACACAGAATTGCCAGTCAAAGCGCGATGGATGTCACTAATTCGCAGCAGTGCTGAACTGGTGTCGGCGGCAAAGAGCCAGGTAACGAAGAAGAGATCCGATTGCGTAGGCGGGAATCTGCCGATACTGTCGCCAGAGGTGTAGACGTCCAGAGTGGATGGAACGCCACCATGGTACGAGCAAGGGAGGCTTGGGATTGAACTGGTGGAAGAACGATGTCGAGCTGAGCTTCCGGATACGCCCCATCGGACTTTTCATCGCTGGGATGTACGCCGTCACGTGCTGGGCCGCTCGTCAGGTCTCGCTCGACCAGTTTTACCTGCCGGCAGGCATACGGGTCGCTGCGCTGCTGCTCTGCCCTCCGCGCCTTTGGCCCTATCTGCTGCTTGGCGAATACGCTTACTTTGCCCAGATGCGATATCCACTCATCGGGAAATATGGGCTGGCTTGGGTGATCCTGGGCTCCGTGTTCCTCATGCCAGCGGTAGCCTTGGTCGTGCGGGCGCATCGCAGATTCATGACCGCGACAACGGAGGGCTGGCTTCTCTCGATGGCGGTTTCCGCCGCGCTCATCGCCACCGCATTGAAACTGGGCTTGGCCCACCTGCTCTCCGAGAACCCGTCTTCCGTGCCATTTGCGACACGAGCTGTCCGCTTCGTGCTCGGTGATTACATCGCAATACTGACTGTCGCCCCACTCGCACTGCTCTGGATCCGGCGCCGGTCACTGTACGAGTGGAAGTTCTGGAAGCACGCGCCTACCGTAGCCGCATTGACACTACTGATATCACTGGGCGCATTCATGGCCTCGGGTGTCGAGCTCCCAGATGCCACCAAGACATCCCTGCAACTGGTGATGGCTTTGCCGGTTGTTGCCTTGACCTGCATCCATGGCTGGCGAGGAGCCGCTGTGGGTGTTCCGCTGTTGAACATAGTGATTGCAATGACAACACCAGCATCAGGACTGCCTGGTTCGTTCGACCAGCGAACATTCATGATGCAGCAGCTCATTGCCGTTGCAGGGACGGCGCTTCTTCTACTCGGTTCCCGCATCACTCAGCACTATCATCAGCATGCGCGCCATGATCTGGATGGGAGTCAGACGGCCAGACTTTCGAGAACTGCTCATATGGCCAGCGAACTCGATCTGAGGCAGCGGGCGCTTGATCTCAGGAAGATCGCAGACGGCGTCGAGAAATCACTGAACCAGACTGCCGATCTTCTGAAAATGCACGGACACCATGCACCTGCAATGGATCTGCTGCACACCTCGACGACACATTCACGCCAGTTCCGTGAACTCACAAGCCTGGTGTATCCAACCGAAGTCGAGCAGGTCGGGTTGTATGTTGCCCTGCAGATCAGCGGCATCAGCGAAAACTGGGACCGGACCAGCAGGGTTGCGCTCCCCCGCATGACGGGCGACCCCTGCAGGCTGAGCATTGCACTGCAGCTTGCTGCCTATCGAACCCTTACCGAAACGGTCGCACTGCTGCTCAAACACGAACGGGGGCAGATCCAGATCCAAGCACGCTGCGGCAGCCTGCATGGTCAACAGGGCATCCTGATCAGTGCATCTCTTTTGGACAGAGATCGCCACTTGTCGCTGGAAACCGCAAAACTGATCGTCGAGCGCCTGAGTTCACGTGCACTGGCCTATGGCGGTAAAGTGCAGACACGTCAAAACCGCGTAAGAGTGCTACTGCAGGAAACGGCCACGGGTGCAACCCACGGCAGCACGCATGCAGCGTGGATTGCTCGCGCCGACATCACCTGACTCTCACTCATCCGCCTCGATCAAGGAAAAGATCATGCTTCAGCGACTCGTAGCCGGCAGTTCGATCGCCCACGTTGCGTTGCTACCAGCACCATAGACGACCAGCGAGAACTCGGCTTGCCTGAGTACCACATGCCGCTGGGACTTTTCCGGCAATGCCAGCCGCTGCGACGGCAATGACACGGTAATCGGACTTTTGCCGGCCGGGAGCGTCCAGAACGTGGTGTCAACCTTGCCGATTATCAGCAGGACCTGTCCGGAGAGGTCATTCACCTGATAATAGTTGATTCCCTCACGCTCGAACCCATACACCAGCCAGTTCGGATCTGCACTCAGATTCGTCGCTGCTGGACGGGACTCACCAAGCCCCGCCTGAGCCATATGTGTTCCGTTGTCGTCACTCGGGCAGCATGCCGCCTCGGCGACGGCAGGTGCGGACAACAGAGTCATTGCAGGCATCAAAAAACGCAGACCAGAGAAATTCACACTCACCCCCGTATTCGGTTGGACAACGCCAGGCAAACTCACTTCGCCACCCCATGACTGGATGGGCTCTCGGCCTCGCTTGCGGGCTGCCTCAGCCGGGCGGAGTCAACCTCAGGCCGCCGGCAGGGTGGCGCAGCCAGCATAACCATCATCCAGCACCAGCGCCACGAGCAGAACTTCCGCCACTCCGCTCGTCGGGCCCCGACACTGAACGTGTCGGCCGGCGTTCACGCGATGACAACGCATGCGGTACCACCACTAAAGTTACGGCCGAAACCGCCGCTACCCGTGCCAAGACTTCCCTGACGTGAGCCTCCGCATCATGCCCGTCCTGCCGCAGGCCGCCGTCGATGGCGACCTCGCCGATCCGCTTCCGCAGCGGATCCTGCTGGTCGAAAACTCCCGTGCCTTCACCGGCATGCTGCGCGAGGCGATCGAACAGCGCCTGGAGCTGCCCGTCGTGGTCGCTTCCACCCTGGCCGAGGCCGACCGCCTGCTCAATGAGAGCGGCGGCTGGTTCCTGGTCCTGACCGGCCTGGTTCTGGCCGATGGCGACAGGGACGCGGTGGTCGAATTCTTCCTGAAACGCGATCTGCCCACCGTGGTGGTCAGTGGCGTGTATGACGAGGATCTGCGCAAGCGCGTGCTGCAGCAGCAGATCATCGACTACGTCCTGAAGAACACGCCCGGCAGCATCGACTATCTGGTGTGGCTGGTGCAGCGCCTGGAACGCAACCGTCGCATCGCCGCGCTGGTGGTGGACGATTCGCCCTCGGCACGCGGCTATGCGGCCGCGCTGCTGCGCATGTACGGCCACGAAGTGTACGAGGCTGCCGATGGCAATGAAGGCCTGGCGGCGATCGAGTCCCATCCTGCGATCCGGCTGGCGGTGGTCGACCAGGAGATGCCCGGCATGCAGGGCGTGGAATTCACCCGCCGCCTGCGCACCCTGCGCTCGCGCGACAAGGTGGCGGTGATCGGCATTTCCGGCAATACCGACGCATCACTGATTCCGCGCTTCCTGAAGAACGGCGCCAACGACTTCCTGCGCAAGCCCTTCTCGCGCGAGGAATTCTTCTGCCGCGTGTCGCAGAACGTGGACCAGCTGGAGCTGATCGGCACCCTGCAGGATCTGGCCACCCGGGACTTCCTGACCGGCCTGCCCAACCGCCGCTGCTTCCTGGAACAGAGCCAGCGCCAGCTGCCCCAGCTGCAGACCCATGGCCAGAGCGTGGCGGTGGCGATGATCGACATCGATCACTTCAAGCACATCAACGATACGCACGGCCATGAGGCCGGCGATGACGCCCTGCGTGCCGTGGCCGGGGCGGTGGCCGTGCATGCGCGCAGCCAGGACTTGATCGCGCGCTTCGGCGGCGAGGAGTTCTGCCTGCTGGTGCCGGACATGGAGCAGGACGAGGCAATGCTCTACTTCGAGGAACTCCGCCAGCGCATCGCGGCGCTGGAAGTGGATATCGGCACCGCCACACTGCGCATGACCGTCAGCATCGGCCTGTGCTGCCTCCGCCCGCAGCGCGATGCGCTGCATCGCCTGATTTCCGAGGCCGACCGTCAGCTGTACCTGGCCAAGGCCGGTGGCCGCAACCGGGTCAGCTGCACCACCATGGGCAGCCCGCTGCGTCCGCGCGAGCCCGCCCTGCCCTGATCGATCCGCTTTGATCCAGATCAACGCTGCCTGCCGGCAGCAGCCCTACAGTCGGCCCCGACATCACGCATGAAGGGGAGCCGGGGATGGCATTACTGGTCTGGCAGGACGATCTGAACATCGGCATCGATGTGATCGACCAACAACACCGCCGCATCATCGAGATGCTCAATCACCTGCATGTGGCCCAGGCCAGCATGCAGCGTGCCGCTGTCGGCGAAGTGATCGACGAGGTGGTTGATTACACCATGTCGCACTTCGCGTTCGAAGAAGAGCTGATGGAGGAAGCCGGCTATCCGTTCTGCGCTGCCCACAAGCGCGTGCATGAGGTCTTCATCAAGCGCGTGGCCGAGTACCGGCTGCGGTTCCAGGCCGGCGAGGACATCAGCGACGAGCTGCGCACGATGCTCTCGCGCTGGCTGTTCAACCACATCCGCGGCGACGACCAGGCCTACGCCGAACAGGTCAAGTCACATCTGAACCAGTTCACCCGTGAACACCAGGGCGGGGGCTGGCTGGGCCGCACGCTCAAGCGGATCTTCGGCTGATCAGCGCACGCGACGCTGCAGTGCCACCAGCGCGGCCAACGTCGCAACCGCGGTCAGGCACAGGTAGTAGCCGACCGCGACCAGGCCGAAGCGCTCGGCCAGCCAGGTCGCCAGGTACGGAGCGGGCGCCGCACCGAGAATGCCGGCCAGATTGAACGACAGCGATGCGCCGGTATAGCGCACTTCGACCGGATAGATCTCGGCCAGGAATGTGCCGCAGGGGCCATAGGTCAGGCCCATCAGGAACAGACCCAGGCACAGGAAGCCCAGCACCAGCCACGGGCTGCCGGGCTGGAACAACGGCGCAAACAGCAGGCCGAAGCCCAGGATCAGCAGGCTGGCCACGATCATCGTCCGGCGGGTGCCCCAACGGTCGCCGTAGCGCGCCGACAGCGGGATGCCCAGCGCGAAGAACAGCATGGCGGCCATCTGCATCAGCAGGAACTGCTCGCGGCTGTAACCGAGTACCGCCGTGCCATGGCCCAGGCTGAATACCGTCATCAGATAGAACAGCACGAAGGTGGCGAATGCACCCAGCGTACCCAGCAGCATCGGCACGGGATGGTCGCGCAGCACCGTCCACATCGGCAGCCGCACCGGCGCTCTGCGTTCCAGCGCCTTCTGGAAGTCCGGCGTCTCATGGATGTTCAGGCGCACCCACAGGCCCAGCCCGACCAGCAATGCGCTGGCCACGAACGGAATACGCCAGCCCCACTGCAGGAAGTCGTCCTGCCCCATGCTTCGGCCCAGCACCAGGAAGATGCCTGCCGACAGCAGGAAACCGAGCGGCGCGCCCAGCTGCGGGAACATGCCGTACCACGCGCGCTTGCCCGGTGGTGCGTTCTCGGTTGCCAGCAGCACCGCCCCGCCCCACTCGCCGCCCAGCCCCAGCCCCTGGCCGAACCGGCACAGCGCCAGCAGCGCCGGAGCCCACAGCCCGATCTGCGCATGGGTCGGCAGCAGGCCGATTGCGACAGTCGACAGTCCCATGGTGAGCAATGCCGCGACCAGGGTGGCCTTGCGGCCGATGCGGTCGCCGAAGTGGCCGAATACCGCCGAACCCACCGGCCGCGCGACGAACGCCACGGCGAACGTGGCCAGGGATTGCAGCAGCGCGGCCTGGTCACTGCTTTCCGGAAAGAACAGATGCGGGAACACCAGCACCGCGGCGGTGGCGTAGATGTAGAAGTCGAAGAACTCGATGGTCGTGCCGATCAGGCTGGCCAGCAGTACACGGCGAGGGGAATTCACGGGTGACGCGGCAGCGGTGATCGTCGACATCGGCAAGGCAGGCAATCCGGATCGTCCGATTCTGCCACGCATGACCCGGCAGGCGTGACGATGGTTTCAGCCGACACGGATGCAATCACACGCGATGCGATGTGTTCAGGGCGGTGGTGCCGCCGCTCCCTTCGGGGCGCGACCCGCTGCTACAGCTGGATCCACGTGGCCTTGATCTCGCTGTACTTGTCGAAGGCATGCAGTGATTTGTCGCGCCCATTGCCGGACTGCTTGTAGCCCCCGAAGGGGGCGGTCATGTCACCGCCGTCCCAGCCGTTGACCCAGACGCTGCCTGCGCGCAGCTGCCGCGCAACCCGGTGTGCCCGGCCCAGGTCCCGCGTCCACACGCCCGCCGCCAGGCCGTAGCGACTGTCATTGGCCAGGCGCACCGCTTCGGCCTCGTCGTCGAAACCCAGCACCGCCAGCACCGGACCGAACACCTCCTCGCGCGCCAGGGCCTGTTCCGGCCGGACCTGGTCGAACACGGTCGGCTGCACGTAGCAGCCGCCTGCTTCCACCTCGGCGCGGCGTCCCCCCAGCAGCAGGCGCGCTCCGTCAGCTTCGGCCATGGCGATGTCCGCCAGTACCTTGTCCACATGCGCGGCATCGACGAGGGCACCCATCGGTGCGTCGGCCTCCAACGGGTGACGCGGCTGCATGCGCTGGCCATGGGCGATCACCCGATGCACGAACTCCTCGCGGATCGAACGCTGCACCAGCAGCCGCGAGCCGGCGGTGCAGACTTCTCCCTGGTTGAAGAAGATGCCCTGCGCCACCCCCTTGGCCGCCCGCTCCAGGTCGGGCGCATCGGCAAACACGATATGCGGGCTCTTGCCGCCGCACTCCAGCCAGACCCGCTTCAGATTGGAGCGCCCGGCATGCTCGAGCAGCTTGGCGCCGGTGGCGGTGGAGCCGGTGAAGGCCAGCACGTCGACATCCCTGTGCAGCGCCAGCGGCTCGCCCACGCGGGCACCATCGCCCGGCAGAACGTTGAGCACACCATCAGGCAGACCGGCCTCGCTGGCCAGCGCTGCCAGCCGCAACGCCGTCAGCGGCGAGCGCTCGGAAGGCTTGAGGATCACCGAATTGCCCATGGCCAGCGCCGGCGCGATCTTCCAGCAGGCCATCAGCAACGGGAAGTTCCACGGCACGATGGCGCCGACCACACCCGCAGGCTCACGCGTGACCAGGCCCAGCTCCTGGGGGCCGGTCGGTGCGATCTCTCCGTACAGCTTGTCCACCGCCTCTGCGGTCCAGGCCAGGCAACGCACCACGCCCGGCAGGTCGATGCGCCGCGCATCGCGCACCGGCTTGCCCATGTCCAGCGTTTCCAGCAGGGCCAGTTCGTCGGCATGCGCTTCCACCAGCGCCGCCAATGCCAACAGCACGCGCCTGCGTTGCGCAGGGCTCACCTGCGACCAGTGGCCGGCCTCGAAGGCGCGCCGTGCCACCTGCACGGCACGCTCCACGTCCTGCGCGTCGCAGTCGGCGACGGTGCCAAGCACGCGGCCGTCGATCGGGCTGACGCAGTCGAAGCGGGCACCGCTGGCGGCATCCACGTAGCGGCCCGCGATGAAGGCCTGGCCGGGAATGGAGAGCTGGCCGGCCAGCGCCTGCCAGTGGCTGCGGTCGGGGAAATCGGCCATGGCAGGATCCTGCAGTGCGTGTCGTTCCGGTTATACCGGTGCCGCCGCGACCTCGCCGTGACAGGCCATGCCCCGCGTGCACGGCGGGCATGGCCCGGGCGATGACGGCTGCGCTACAGTCCCTGCATCGGACCCGACGGAACCGGCATGAAGAACCCCGCGAGCGACGTGCACGAGCTGGCCATCCAGCGCCCCGACTCCCTGGAGGCGTACTGGATGCCCTTCACCGCCAACCGCCAGTTCAAGGGCGCGCCGCGCATGCTGGTACGGGCCGAAGGCATGCATTACGAAGACGTGGACGGGCGCCAGGTTCTCGATGGCACCGCCGGCCTGTGGTGCTGCAATGCCGGCCACGCCCGCCCGCGCATCGTCGAGGCGATTGTCGAACAGGCACGCACCCTGGATTACTCACCCGCCTTCCAGATGGGTTCGCCACCGGCATTCGCGCTGGCGCAGCGCCTGGCCGCGCTGGCTCCGGCCGGGCTCAACCACGTGTTCTTCACCAACTCGGGCTCCGAGGCGGTGGATACCGCAATGAAGATCGTGCTGGCCTATCACCGCCAGCGCGGCGAAGGCCAGCGTACCCGTTTCATCAGCCGCGAGAAGGCTTATCACGGTGTGGGCTTCGGCGGCATGGCGCTCGGCGGCCTGCCCAACAACCGCCGCCAGTTCGGCCTGCAGCTGGCGGGCGTGGACTATCTGCGGCACACCCTGGATCTGCAGCGCAACGCGTTCAGCAAGGGCCTGCCGCGCCAGGGCGCGGAACTGGCCGACGATCTGGAGCGGCTGATCGCCCTGCACGACGCGTCCACCATTGCGGCCGTGTTCGTCGAGCCCATCGCCGGTTCTGCGGGAGTGATCCTGCCTGCGCCCGGCTATCTGCAACGGCTGCGGGAGATCTGCGACCAGCACGGCATCCTGCTGGTGTTCGACGAGGTCATCACCGGTTTCGGCCGGGTCGGCATGCCGTTCGCCGCGCAGCGTTTCGGCGTCACGCCGGACCTGCTGACCTTTGCCAAGGGAGTCAGCAACGGCGCGGTTCCGCTGGGTGGCGTGCTGGCCAGCGATGCGGTGCACGCCGGCCTGATGCAGGGCCCGGCACAGGCCATCGAGCTGTTCCATGGCTATACCTATTCGGGGCACCCGCTGGCCTGCGCGGCAGCCCTGGCCACACTCGACGTCTATGCAGAGGAGCGCCTGTTCGAGCGCGCCATCGAACTGGGCGAGTACTGGCAGGAGCGGCTGCACGCCCTGCAGGGGCTCCCCAACGTGATCGACATCCGCAACTTCGGACTGGTCGGTGCGGTCGAGCTGGCCCCGCGCAAGGATGCTCCGGGCAGCCGTGGTCACGAGGTCTACCGGCGCTGTTTCCACGACGGCGGACTGCTGGTGCGCTGTACGGGCGACATCATCGCGCTGTCGCCGCCACTGATCGTGGACAAGCCCCAGATCGACCAGATCACCAGCACTCTGGGCGAGATGATCCGGGCCACCGCGTAAGCCCGGGCCGGCGACAGCAAGCAGGTACAATGGTCGGTTCCGTTCCTGCCCGTTGCCGTGCCCATGGACATCGTCGTCAAAGAAGAACTCAAGGCCTACATCGACCCGCTCACGCCCGACGAACATGAGGCGCTGGAGCGCAGCATCCTCGCCGAGGGCTGCCGCGATGCACTGGTACTGTGGGGCGATGTCCTGGTGGATGGCCATAACCGCTACGGCATCTGCCAGAAGCATGGCCTGCCGTTCAATACGGTGCAGAACAGCCGCTTCCAGAGCATGGAGGACGTGCACCTTTGGATGATCGAACAGCACCTGGGCCGCCGCAGCGTGTCCGATTTCCAGCGCGGCGTGCTGGCCCTGCGCAAGCGCGACATCCTGTCGGCACGCAAGCAGATCGAGCAGGCCCAGCTGCAACGCGAAAGCGATGGCACCGCCGCATCGGCCGACGATGCCGGTGAAGACAGCCCACCGTGGGAACCCGCGCCGAAACTCAGCCGTGCGGAACTGGCCCGCGAAGCAAAGCTGAGCACCAGCCAGGTCGGGATGATCGAACGCATTCACGCACAGGCCGCCGCCGAAGTCGTGGAAGCGGTCAAGGCCGGCGTGATCTCGATCAGCGCGGCCGCGGCCGTGGCCGACCTCCCCGAGGAAGAGCAGCGCGCGGCAGCCGCAGGCGGCAAGGACGAACTGAAGCAGGCCGCCAAGCGCGTACGCGAGTCCAAGCGCAAGCCGCGCGCGGCGAAGCCAGAACCGGCGGAAATGGCGTTCGAGGAGCCCAGCGAGGACGAGATCGCCCTGCGCGATGCGGAAGTGCTGTCCGCGCTGGAGCAGTTGGGTGAGGATGCGCCGGCGCTGCGCCGACGCGTCGTCGCGCTCACTCGCGAGAACGATGCCCTGCGCACGCAGCTGGCGGCATTGCGCAGGCAGCTGGAAGCGCTGTAACGAATGGGTAGCGCTGGGCCATGCCCGGCGAGCGCAGCGGACCCTGAAAAGCCGCCGGGCATGGCCCGGCGCTACCGATGCGCCGGCATCATCCGGTGGCGGTTAGACTGCCGCCATGACGTCCGCAATCGATCCGCGCCGCGCCCAGCTGCGACGCCTGAAAGCCATCGCCCTGGGCATGCTGGTGCTGATGCTGGCCGGTTTCGCGGTCAGCCACTGGCAGGGCGAGCGCGGCGCCTGGGCCTGGGTATCCGCCTTCTGCGAGGCGGCAGCGGTGGGCGCGCTGGCAGACTGGTTCGCGGTGGTCGCCCTGTTCCGCAGGCCGATGGGCCTGCCGATTCCCCATACCGCCATCATTCCGCGCAGCAAGGAGCGCATCGGCGACAGCCTGGCGCTGTTCGTGCGCGATCAGTTCCTGGAACCACAGGTGCTGCTGGCCAAGCTGAAGGTGTTCGATCCGGCTGGCCGTCTCGGCAGTTGGCTGGCCGAACCGGCACGCGCACGCATGCTGGCCGACATGGCACGCGGCTGGGCGTTGCAGGCACTGGACTTCTTCGATGAACGCGCGGTGCGCCGGCAGCTGCACGCGTTCGTGGTGCAGCAGTTGCGACAGTGGAACGCGGCATCCACCGCCGGCGAGCTGCTTGCCCTGCTGACCGCCGACGGGCGCCACCAGCGTGTGCTGGACGAGGGCCTGCAGAGACTGGGACGCTGGCTGGAGCAGCCGGAAGTGAAGGAGCGCGCGTCGCAGCTGATCGTGCGCTACATCCAGCGCGAATGGCCGACGCTCTCAAGCACGGTGAACTGGGTGAAACCCATCGACGAGATCGGTGACAGCCTGGCCGAGCGGCTGGCACGCGCCGTGCTGGAGGAGCTGCAGCAGGTACTGGCCGAGCCGCAGCATCCGCTGCGGCAGGATTACGAGGCGTGGCTGGGCAACTACGTCCAGCGCCTGCGCGAAGACCCGGCGCTGGCCGAGCGCATCGAACAGCTCAAGCAGGAGATGATCGACCATCCTGCCCTGCAGGAGTACGTGCAGGGGCTCTGGGCACGCATCCACGCCAGTCTGCGCGCCGACCTGCAGCGCGAGGATTCGGCGCTGGTCGGCCACCTGCAGCGCAGCCTCGCCTCGCTGGGAAGCACCCTGCAGTCCGACCCGGCACTGCGCGATGCACTGAACCAGCATCTGCTGGAAGGCGCACAGCGCCTGACCGGGCGACTGCGCGAGGGGGTCACCACGCACATCGCACAGACGGTCAGGGGCTGGGACGAGCGCCATCTGGTCGAGCAGCTGGAACTGAGCGTCGGCCGCGACCTGCAATTCATCCGCTTCAACGGCACGCTGGTTGGCGGCCTGATCGGCCTGCTGCTGCACGCGGCAACGGTGGTGTTCCGCTTCTGAGCTGCGGGTCCGCCGACCTGCTGCGTGGGCACGGAACGACTCCTCTTTCGTCACGCAGCCTTGATTAACAGAATGCGAATGCCTATCATTTACTGATCGGTGGTGCGCTTGGCCGCACGGGCAAGGAAGACCTGTCCGGTGCCCATGTACAGCCCTGACCTCCGGCTGCCCGTCTGCGCGGGCAGCGCTGCATTGATGGGACACGCTGGGCGACGTGCGCGGGGCGCAAGGGGGCCGCAGGCGCGTTCGATCCCCTCCCCGACCGACAGGACCACCGTGGACCGCTCGCCCGCAACCGCCAGCTCCCGTGTTTTCTTCCGCAACCCGCGCTGGGGCATCCTGTCGCGCTCGCTGGCCGCGATCTTCGGTGGCTATGCGCTGGCCTCCATGACCGGCGTGTTCTGTGCCGTCGTCCTGCCGGGCGCGCGGGGCCAGACCGTGCTGACCGGCATGCTGCTGGCCATCCTGGTTGCCGCCTGTGCCGCGCTGTGGGCATTCGCCACCCGCAGTGCCCTGCGTGCGTGGATCGGCATCCTCGCCCCTGCCCTGCTGATGGCCGGCATCGCGCGGCTGATGGGAGCCTGGGCATGAAGAACGGATTCCGCCAGTCGATGGCCTGGCTGCACACCTGGACCGGCCTGCTGGTCGGCTGGCTGCTGCTGCTGATCTTCATGGCCGGTACCGCAAGCTACTACCGTGAAGAGATCAGCCGCTGGATGCGCCCGGAACTGCCGGCCAGCACCGTCAGCATCGATGTGGCCGCGCAACGCAGCGTGAACTACCTGCAGACCCATGCGGCGCAGGCCCAGACCTGGTTCGTGACCCTGCCGCAGCCGCGCAACCCGGCCATGCAGCTGTTCTGGCGCCTGCCACCCGAGCTGGCCGATCCAAGCCGTGGCCGCCGCGGTGCCTTCGGCGATGCCACGCTCGACCCGAACACCGGCGACGAACTGAACGCCCGCCAGACGCGCGGCGGAGATTTCTTCTACCGCCTGCATTTCGACCTGCACTACATCCCGGTGCTGTGGGCCCGTTACCTGGTCGGCTTCTGCGCGATGTTCATGCTGGTGGCCATCATCACCGGGGTGATCACCCACAAGAAGATCTTCAAGGACTTCTTCACTTTCCGCAAAGACAAGGGCCTGCGCTCCTGGCTGGATTTCCACAATGTCAGCGCGGTGATGGCCCTGCCTTACCACGCGATGATCACCTACACGGGCATCGTCACCCTGATGATCATGTACCTGCCCTGGGGCGTGAAAGTGGCCTACCCGCAGGATGAGGACAAATTCTTCAGCGAAGCCTTCGGTGGCCTGCCTGAAGTAACCGCGCCGGCCGAAGGCCGCGCCGCGCCACTGCCGATCGCCCGCCTGCTGGACGATGCGCGCACCCACTGGCATGGCGCCGAAGTGGCCGGCTTCACGGTATCCAATCCGGGCGCGCGCAACGCGGTGATCGACATCCGCCAGCGTGACGGCAAGCGTCTTTCCATCGACACGCCTTCGCTGCGTTACGACATGGTGGACGGCAGGCTGCTGGAACAGACCCCGGCCTCCGGTGGTGCCACCGCCACCCGTGGCGTGCTGTACGGCCTGCACCTGGCGCGCTTCGCCGACTGGGGGCTGCGTGCGCTGTTCTTCCTGTCCGGCCTGGTCGGCTGCCTGATGGTGGCCAGTGGCGTGGTGCTGTGGGCAGTGAAGGAACGACCGAAGCACGCCAAGAGCGGGCGTACCGGCTTCGGCCTGCGCCTGGTCGATGCGTTGAACATCGGTACCGTAGCCGGCCTGCCGATCGCCTTTGCCGCCTACTTCTGGGGCAATCGGTTGCTGCCGCTGGATCTGGCCGATCGCTCAAATGCCGAAGCCAACGTGTTCTTCTATGCGTGGGGCGGCGCCCTGCTGGCCGCGTTCGTCTGGCCGAAACGGATGATGTGGACGTGGCAGCTGTACCTGGGCGCAGCCGCATTCGCGCTGGTTCCGGTGGTCAACGCGCTGACCACCCACGCCCATCTGGGCATTACCCTGCGCAGCGGCGACTGGGTGCTGGCGGGCTTCGACCTGTCGATGATCGCCTTCGGTGCGATGCTGGCGCTGTGCGGCTGGCGCATGCAGCGCTGGACGCCACCGCTGTCTGCGGCCGAGAAGAAAAAACGTGCCGCAGCAACCGTTGCGCCCAGGGCACCGACCGAAGCCACCGAAGTGGAGGCCAGCGCATGATGCTGCTGGCGCTGGCGCTTTCCTTCTCTGCGTTCACCGCGTTGTCGCTGGCGATGGAAAGGCACCAGCACGATCTGCACGGCAAAGCCGCCGCCGTTCCGGCACGGCGCACCCAGTGGCGGGTGCTGGGCTGGTCGCTGCTGGCGGTCACCTTCGCCCTGTGCGTTGCCGACCATGGCTGGGCCATGGGCCCGGTGCAGTGGCTGGGCGTGATGACGGTGGGCGGCGTGACGCTGTCGTTCGGGCTGTATCCCTACCGCCCGCGGTGGATCGTGCCGCTGGCGATCACCCTGCCGTTGCTGGGCCTGGTGGTGGCGCTGGCATAGCCGGTAGCGCCGGGCCATGCCCGGCGAACCTTCAACCCAAACGCTTCAACTCCCACGCACGGTGGATGCGTGCGTTGCGCTCGAAGTCCGGACCGATGGTACGCGCAGTGATCTCACGGCACTGGGCGAACTCGGCGATCGCGTTCTCTTCCAGCTTGAAACGGCGGAAGTTGTTGGAGAAGTACAGAACGCCTGCCGGTGCCAGCCGTGCCACCGCTGCACGCAGCAGCCGCAGCTGCTCGCGCTGCACATCGAAATCATCGGCGCGGGCGGAGTTGGAGAACGTCGGCGGATCGCAGAAGATCACATCGTACTGTCCGCGGTCGGCTTCCAGCCAGGCCATCGCATCGGCCTGCACCAGAAGATGCTGGTTGCCGCCCTGACCATTCAGGGCCAGGTTGTCGTAGCACCATTGCAGGTAGGTAGCGGACAGGTCGACACTGGTGGTGCTGGCCGCGCCGGCCACGGCTGCCTGCACGCTGGCCACGCCGGTGTAGCAGAACAGGTTGAGGAAGCGCTTGCCACGCACCTGCTCGGCCATCATCCGGCGCAGCGGACGATGGTCCAGGAACAGGCCGGTATCGAGATAGTCGAACAGGTTCACCTGCAGCAGCGCATGATTCTCGCGCACCACCACGAACTCGTCGCGCTGCTCGAAACGGCCGTACTTGCTGCCGCCCTTGCCACGCTCGCGTGACTTCATCGATACCTGTTCGGGCGGCACGCCGAATACCTCACGCGCGGCGGCCAGCAGTTCGTTGCGGCGGCGGCGCACGTCGTTCTCGGGAATCGCCGCCGGTGCAGCGTATTCCTGTACGTGCAGGAAGGTACGGCGCTGTCCACCGTCCTCTTCGTAGACATCGATGGCCGCCGCGTATTCCGGCAGGTCCGCATCGTAGGCGCGGAAGCAGGTGATGTCCTCGCGCGCGCGCCAGCTCTTGAACTTCTTCAGGTTCTTGCGCAGGCGGTTGGCCACCATCTGCGCACCTTCGCTCAGCTCCCGCGGCTGTGCCGGATCACGCCCCGGCACCGCGATCGGGTCGCAGACGATCAGCGCGCATTCCAGCGCGCCATTGAACATCTGGTACTTCTTGGCCGCACGAAGACCCGTGGCGAAGGCCAGCTCGTCGTTGCCGCACAGCAGGCTGGCGCGCCACTGCGGCACCGCCTTCTGCAGCGCGTTGCCCAAGGCGCGGTACAGCGCCGGATCGGCGGCCAGGCGCTCGTCGTAGGGCGGGTTGCAGACCACCGCACCGATCTCCTGCTCCTGCGAGGTGAGCTCGGATACGTCGGCGCGGGTGAAGCGGATGGCGTGGGCCACGCCCGCCACTTCGGCATTCTCGCGTGCCGCTTCGATCGCCGTCGGATCGATGTCGCTGCCGTGGATCACCGGCTTCAGCGCGGCCAGGCCGGTGGCCTCGCGCTCGCGCGCTTCGCTCTGGATCGCCTTCCAGGCCACCTTGTCGAAGCCCAGCCAGCGGCTCGGCGGCAGGCTGCCGTGGCGCATCAGGCCCGGCGCGACGTCGGCCGCCATCAGCGCGCCTTCGATCAACAACGTGCCGCTGCCGCACATCGGGTCCAGCAGGCCACCACCGGCGGCATGCAGACGTGGCCACTGCGCCCGCAGCAGCAACGCGGCCGCCAGGTTCTCCTTCAGCGGTGCTTCGTGCGCGGCCCCCCGCCAGCCACGGCGGTGCAGCGGGCCGCCGCCGAGGTCGATCGACAGCGATGCACGGCCCTTGCGCAGCGACAGGTTGACGCGCACATCCGGCAGATCAGTGTTGACCGACGGCCGCTCCAGGCCCTCATCGCGCATGCGGTCGACGATGGCGTCCTTGATCCGCTGCGCGGCAAAGCGGGCGTGGGTGATCTTGTCGCCGGACACATGCGCATCCACCGCCAGGGTCATCTCCGGCTTGATGTGCTCATGCCACGGCAGCGCACGCACGCCGTCATACAGCGCCTGCTCGTCCGGGCATTCGAACTCGTCGATCGGCCACAGTACGCGGCTGGCCAGACGTGACCACATCACGATCCGCAGCGCCTGCTCCAGCTCGCCCTCGGCATTGACGCCGGCAATGGTGGCAGTGGCCTTGTCCAGGCCCAGGGCCGACAGTTCATCGGCAAGCAGGTATTCCAGGCCCTTGGCGCAGGAGACGAAGAATTTCACGGGATCGGTTCGCAGGTGGTCGGGCGCGGCAGGGGAGCCGCGCCAGTCGGAAAGGAGGGCCGTGGGCACGGCCGGCAGGCCCGCGCCGGGGGCGGCGGGGCTGCCATTGTAGTCAATGCGGGCCGGCGCGCCGTGCGCCCCGGCTTCACAGTTGGCGCAGCAGGCGCTCGAAGGCGTGTGCGGATGCCTCCACGTGCCGCTCCAGGCGGTGGCCATCGTCCACCAGCAGCAGCTGTGCCGAGCGCGCCTGCGCCCAGGCGATCACCCCGGCGGCAGGCACAACATCATCGTGCCAGGCCTGGACCACGGTGGTGGGGACCGCTGCGGCGTCCAGCGCCGGCATGGGCCCCATGGTGGTCGGCGGGACCATCAGGAACAGGCCCGCCACCGGTACCTGCAACGAGGCGATCGCAGAGATGTAGGCGCCCAGGCTGGAACCCGCCAGTACCAGCGGCCCTTGTGCCGCCGCATGTGCAGCGCGTTCCAGCAGGCGCTGCAGACGCCCCGGCACGTCACCGACGCGGCTCACTTCGCTCATCGCGTCCAGATCGGTGTAGTCCGGCCGCTCATGGGTCCAGCCCAGGCGTTGGGCGACCTCGGCCAGTGCCGTGACCTTGGTGGCCTCCGGCCCGCTCTCGAAGCCATGGGAGAGGATGCAGTGACCGCGGCTCATGCGCACGCTCCGCAGGCGCGCACCGACAACGAAAGAGAATGCAGGTTCATTGCGCAATGCTAGCATCGCCGCATGCCCAACCCGCTCCTGCCCGGCCTGCTGCTGCAGCCCCTGCCCTATCACGACCTTCTGCCGCTGCGCGCGCCGGACACGCTGGAGATGGTGGTGATCCACTGCACCGAGCTGCCCGACCTGGCCACGGCCCGTGCCTATGGCGAGCGGGTGCTGTACGACAGCGGCGCCGGCAACAGCGGCCATTTCTACATCGACCGCGACGGCAGCGTCGTGCAGTACGTGGCACCTGAGCGCGTGGCCCACCACGTCCGCGGCATGAACGCACGGACGCTGGGCATCGAGCTGGTCAACAGCGGGCGCTACCCCGACTGGTTCGACAGCCGTCACCAGGCGATGGACGAGCCGTACACCGAGCCGCAGCTGCAGGCCCTGGAACAGCTGCTGCTGGCCTTGGTGGCGCGCTACCCGTCACTGCAGCGGATCGCCGGCCACGACCAGCTGGACCGGGAACAGGTGCAGGCCAGTGACGATCCGACGTTGAGCGTGGCCCGCAAGCGCGATCCGGGGCCGTTGTTTCCGTGGGCTCGGGTGCTGGCGAAGGTGCCCCTGCAATCGATCGGGTAACGGGCAGGACTGCCGCCTGAAGGGGGCAGATCCGTTCTGCGCGGGAAAACGGATCTGACCCCGGTTCTGTCTCAGGTACCGCTGGCGACCGGTCGGCTGCTGTCGCTCACCCAGCCGCTCCAGGAATCGGCATAGATGCGCGCCCCGGACAGGCCCGCCGCTTCCATCGCCAGCAGCAGATGGCACGCCGTCACGCCGGAACCGCACATCAGTACGACCTGCTGCGGATCGCGATTGCCGATGATGCCCTGCAGCTCGGCACGCAGCTCCTGCGTATCGCGCATGCGGCCATCGAGCACATTGGATGCGAACGGGCGGTTGACCGCGCCGGGCACGTGGCCGGCCACCGGATCCAGCGGTTCGACTTCGCCGCGGAAGCGCTCTCCCGCGCGGGCGTCCAGCAACCAGCCCGGCGCATGCTTGAGCCGGGCGGTGATCTCGTCGGCATTGGCGATCTGCGTGGTGTCAAAGCGCCCCGGATAGGCCGGCTGGGCCGGAACCTCGCCCGCACCGGTCGCCAGCGGCAGCCCCGCTGCCTGCCAGGCCGCAAGGCCTCCATCAAGCACCGCCACCCGCGCGTGGCCCATCAGGCGCAGCAGCCACCACAGGCGCGCGGCGGCCATGCTGCCGTCGCTGCCGTCGTAGACCACCACCTGGGTCTCCGGGGCGATACCCCAGCGACCCAGCCGTGCGGCGAACTCGTCGCTGTCCGGCAGCGGGTGGCGACCGTGGCCGGCACGCGTGAGGTCGGACAGATCCCGGTTGAGGTCGGCGTACACCGCACCGGGGACATGACCGGCCAGGTACTGGCCCTCGCCCGCCTGCGGATCGCCCAGCGACGCGCGCGCATCGACCACACGCACGGCGGTGCTCGCCGTTGCACGGGCGTCGACCACGCGCACGTCCTCGCCCAGTGCAGCGGCGAGGGTGGCGACATCGACCAGGGTGGTCCACGGCGGATCGATCGGCTTCATTGCACTTGCTCCAGGCGGCGACGCAGGTTGTAGAGAATGGCCGCCGTCGCCCCCCAGATCCGCTGGCCAGGCCAGCCGTACTCGAGCACATGACGGATGCGGCCACGATGGTTGATTTCGACCTGGCGCAGGTTGTCGGCCGCCATCAGGTAATCCAGTGGCACCTCGAACACCTCGGCCACTTCACTGGGCTGCGGCACGGGCACGAAATCCGGATCGACCACCGCCACCACCGGGGTGACACGGTAACCGGTGATGGTCACGAACGGATCGAGGTAGCCCAGCGGCTGCACCTGCGCAGGCGCCAGCGCGATTTCTTCCTGGCTTTCGCGCAGCGCTGCGGCCAGCGCATCGCGATCATCCGGCTCGGTACGGCCGCCGGGAAAGCCGACCTGGCCGCCGTGCTGTCGCAGGGTTTCAGTGCGACGGGTCAGGATCACCTGCGCGCCGTTGGCACGCGGCACGATGCCGGCCAACACCGCCGCTTCCACCGGCGGACCCGGCGGCAGCAGGTCGATCAGTTCACTGCGGTTCCAACCGTCACCGGCGGGCGGGGCGGCCAGCGGATGCAATGCGCGCAACAGGCGATCATGGTCGGCCAGCGAGCCGTGCAGCGATTGCTGCAGCTGCTCGCGCAGCGGCAGCACGCGATGCAGGATGTGGCTGCGTTCGCTGTCGCTCATCGACGACCACCGTGTGATCTCGTCGATGTGCCGCCGGCAACCGCGGCACAGCCGGTTGCCATCCAGCTTGCACGTTCCGATGCAGGGGCTTGCGACAACACGCGCCGGGTCTTCCGTAGTTTGCACGTTGCAACAGTAGCGCGATTGCGCTGAATTTGCGCGGGCTGAAGATGCGGCATGCGGTCCTTCGCCGCGCGCCTTCGCCGAGCATGGCCCGATGCTGCCGGCCGCGCGCGGCGCAAACAAAAACGCGCCGGTGGGATCACCGGCGCGTTGATGTTGATGCGGAGGCTTACTTGACGCTGACCAGCTTGATCTCGAACTGCACGGCCACGTTCGGCGGGAACGGGGTGCGCGGGTCGGCACCGTACGCCTGGTCCGGCGGCAGGGTGACTTCCCACTTCGAACCCGCCGGCATCTGCAGCAGGGTCTCACGCATGGCCTTCATTTCGACTTCGCTGACCTTGATCGACGGAATCTGCTGGGCCGGGCGGGCCTCGGTCGGGCGCTGGCCGTACGGGAACGGACCGGCAACTTCCAGCTGCACGGTGCTGGCCTGGGTCGGCTTGGCACCCTTGCCGGCTTCGATCACGCGGTACTGGACGCCGCTCGGCAGGGACTGCACGCCGGCCTTGGCCTTGTTCGCCGCGATGAACTGATCGCTCTTGGTCTTGTTTTCGGCAGCGGCCTTTTCGTACTCGGCCTTGGCGGCCTGGGCACGACCCTGCTCGCGCTTCTGGAACGCTTCAACGGCCGGCTTCAGCTGCTCGGCGGTGATCGCCGGCTGCTTCTTGGCGTAGGCGTCCTGCAGACCCTTCACCACCGAGTTGATGTCCAGCTGCTCACCACGACCGGTCAGCTCCGCCAGGTTGTTGCCGTAGTCGTAACCGAAGTAGTAGCTCAGCTTGCCCTTTTCGGACGAGACGTCCTGGGCGAAGGCATTGCCCGTCAGGGCCAGGGCCGCGACGGCGACCGCGATAGAACGCAACTTCATCAAACAGTTCTCCAGGGGTGGTAACTCAGGGACGTTCTGCGCCGCCCTGAGGCGACGGGTTAGGATAACGGCCACAACGTGTAACCGCTACTCACCACGCAGGCTATGACCTGTCTGCGCGGGCAGAGTTCAAAATCACTCTTTTTTAACGTTCCAGGAGTTTCACCGTGGCCGATGACCTGATCGCTGTCACCGACGATGGCGCCATCCGCACCGTGACCGTCCAGCGCCCGGACAAGCTCAATGCCCTCAATGCCGCGACCCTGCAGGGTCTGGCCGATGCGTTCAGGGACGCCGCGGCCGACCCCGAGGTGCGTGTGGTGGTGCTGACCGGTGCCGGCCAGAAGGCCTTCGTCGCCGGCGCCGACATCGCCGAGATGAACACACTCAGTGCGGTTCAGGGACGTGATTTCTCCCTGCTCGGCCAAGGACTGATGCGTCAGATCGAACGCATGCCCAAGCCGGTCATCGCCCGCGTCAACGGTTTTGCCCTGGGCGGCGGCCTGGAACTGGCGCTGGCCTGCCATCTGCGCGTTGCCGCTGACTCGGCCAAGGTCGGCCAGCCGGAGATCAATCTCGGCCTGATCCCCGGCTTCGGCGGCAGCCAGCGCCTGCTGCGCCTCTGCGGCCGGGCTGCCACCCTGGAACTGTGCCTGCTGGGTGCGCCCATCGATGCCGCCCGTGCGCTCGCGCTGGGCATCGTCAACGAGGTGGTGCCGGCGGCCGATCTGGACACCCGTGTGCAGGACATCGCCCGGCAGCTGGCACGCTCGGCGCCCCTGGCGTTGCGCGCCCTGCTTGATGCGGTCCACGTCGGCGGCGAGTGCAGCCTGGAGGCGGGACTGGAGTACGAAAGCGCGCAGTTCGGCCTGCTGTTCGCCACCGAGGACATGCGCGAAGGCACCGGTGCCTTCCTGCAACGCCGTCCCCCCGCCTTCCAGAACCGTTGACCCCATGGCATCCCGACCCAACCCCGCGCTGCTGTTCGCCCGGGTCCAGGCAGACGATCTTGATGGTGCCCTGCAGGCCGGTCTGATGGACTATGTCGCCAACGAAGGCGACACACACGAGGTTCCCGGGCACCCGGAACTGCCGGAGGTGCTCAGCCAGGCGCGGCAGCAGCTGCAGCGCGCGTGGGCCGCACGTGACCGTTACCGCGCACGCGCGGTGCGCCTGGCCCGCCGCGACGCCGAACGCGATGCGCGTCGCACGCCGCGCCCGGCGCCGGACGTGAAACCTGCGCTGCCCGCCGCCGCTGCCGCCATCCTCGCCCGTGCCAAGGCACGCGCCACCGGCAAGGAGCGCTGATGGCCACCGCGAAGAAGGCCGCCCGCGCGCCAGCGCGGCGTGGCAGCAGCATGCCGCGCGCCGACGTGGTGGAAATGTTCACGCGCCTGCGCGAACTCAACCCGCATCCGAAGACCGAACTGGAATACAGCTCGCCGTTCGAACTGCTGGTGGCGGTGGCGTTGTCGGCCCAGGCCACCGATGTCGGCGTCAACAAGGCCACGCGCCGCCTGTTCCCCGTTGCCAACACGCCCGCGCAGATCCTGGCGCTGGGCGAGGACGGACTGAAGAAATACATCGCCACCATCGGCCTGTTCAACGCCAAGGCGAAAAACGTGATCGCCACCTGCGCGATCCTGCTGGAGAAACATGGCGGTGAAGTACCACGCGAACGCGAGGCACTGGAAGCCCTGCCCGGCGTCGGCCGCAAGACCGCCAACGTCGTGCTCAACACGGCTTTCGGCGAACCTGTGATGGCGGTGGATACGCACATCTTCCGCGTTGCGAACCGCACGGGACTGGCGCCGGGAAAGAACGTGCGCGAAGTCGAGGACAGGCTGGTCAAGGCGATTCCTGATGAATTCCTGCTCGACGCACATCACTGGTTGATACTGCACGGACGCTACGTCTGCAAGGCACGCAAGCCGGACTGCCCGGGATGCGTGATCGCTGATCTGTGCCGCTTCAAGGACAAGACACCGGCCCCCTGAGGCATCCCGCAGCGCCTGCGGGTAAATGCCATCGCAGCGCAATCCCCACGTCATATCGGCCCGGCATCAATGCCGGGCCCAGTCGTGGCAAGGGTCGCGGCGGACAGACTGCGCGCGGAAACTGTCACATTTACGCAATCTTTACCTTCTAGCCTGCGCGCATCTTCCCACCTGCCTGCAAGGCTCCTCTCCATGAAACTGCATCACCAACTCCTGACGGTGGCCGTGGCCGCTGCGCTCTATGTGCCGGCTGCCCACGCTGAAGTCGCCATCGACGTGATCGGCGGTTCGGAAATCACCTTCGAAGGCCTGGTCCAGGCCGACGGCAACTGGTTCCACAACGACGTCGTGGACCTCAATGGTGGCGATGCCGGCAACGGCAAGGACAGCGAGTTCGAGCTGCGCCGCGCCGAGCTGGTGCTCAAGGGCAAGGGCCCGGGCAACGTGGAGTGGGTGCTCGGCTACGACGCCAAGGCGGACAAGTTCCTCGACACCAACGTGAAGTACAAGCTGCTGGGCAATGCCAACCATTTCATCCAGGTCGGCCAGTTCAAGCAGCCCAACAGCCTGGAAGAGCTGTCCAGCACCAAGAACAACGACTTCATCTCCAAGGCCGCGGTCACCAACACCTACGCGATCGCCCGCCGCCTGGGTGGCGCCTACAGCTACGGCCAGGACAACTGGTCGGTCACCGCCAGCGCCTTCGGCCGCGAGCTGACCCGCAACCTGGCCCATGGCAGCGGCTACGGTGCGCGTGGCACCTGGGCTCCGATCAACGAGAAGGGCCAGGTCCTGCACTTCGGCCTGAGCTACGTGGACTACGACGCCGACGCCGACACCCTGCGCGTGCGCGCACGTCCGAACGCCGACCTGGCCACCGCCCGACTGATCGACAGCGGCAACCTGACCGACACCGACCGAATCAGCACCGTCGGCGCCGAAGCCATGTACTTCCAGGGCCCGTTCAAGGCCCAGGCCGAGTACTACACCAGCAAGGCCAAGCGCTACGACCACGACAACTACACCAGCGACGGCTACTACATCAGCGGCCTGTGGAATGTCACCGGCGAAACCTGGAGCTACAAGGGCGGCACGCCCGGCACCGGCCTGCCGAACAACCCGGCCAGCGGCCAGTGGCAGCTGGGCGTGCGCTACGACCACATGGACCTCAACGACGGCAACCTGGCCGCGAACCCGGTCGCCGGTCGCCCGCCGATCGTCGATGGCGTGCTCGGCGGCAAGATGGATGTGTGGACCGTCGGCGCCAACTGGTACTGGCGCTCGAACTTCAAGCTGATGCTGAACTACGTGAAGGTCGACAGCAAGAAGTACAGCTCCAGCGCCCGCGGCTTCGTCAATGACGATCCGAACATCCTGGAAGCCCGCGCGCAGTTCTTCTGGTAAGAGCCCGCGTCATCGCATCACGCACCGGCAAGGGCACGACTGCGGTCGTGCCCTTGCCACGTGCGGTGACGCCTGTAACGCAGCGCGATCCCCTCATCCGATGTCACACCGGCGTCATATGACAGACCTTTCCGTGTCACGGAATGGTTATGGAATGTGCACCGATACGTTGGGCAACCGCCCTTCGACCACCCCAGGAGTCTCTCCCGTGATCCACGCCTTCAAGTCGCGCGCCGCTGTCGCCATCCTGGCCGCGTCGTCCGTGTTCGCCGCCAATGCTGCCGATGTCACCGGCGCGGGCGCCTCCTTCATCTACCCCGTGATGTCCAAGTGGTCGGCGGACTACAGCACCGCCACCGGCAAGAAGGTCAACTACCAGTCGATCGGTTCCGGCGGCGGCATTGCCCAGATCAAGGCAGCGACCGTCGATTTTGGTTCCTCCGACGCGCCGCTGAAGCCGGAAGAACTGGCTGCGGCCGGCCTGGCCCAGTTCCCGTCGGTGATCGGCGGCGTGGTGCCGGTGATCAACGTCGCCGGCGTCGCACCGGGTGCGCTGAAGCTCGATGGCCCGACCCTGGCCAACATCTTCCTGGGCAAGATCACCACCTGGAACGATCCGGCCATCGCTGCACTGAACCCGGGCCTGACCCTGCCCAGCGGCAAGATCACCATCGTGCACCGCTCCGACGGTTCGGGCACCACCTTCAACTTCGTCAACTACCTGTCCAAGGTCAGCCCGGAGTGGAAGAGCAAGGTCGGTGAAGGTACCTCGGTGCAGTGGCCGGCGGGCATCGGTGGCAAGGGCAACGAAGGCGTGGCCGCCTACGTCAAGCAGATCAAGGGTGGCATCGGCTACGTCGAGCTGTCCTATGCGCTGCAGAACAAGATGTCGTACGCGGCAATGAAGAACGCCGCGGGCAAGATCGTGCAGCCGTCGGACGCCTCGTTCTCGGCCGCCGCCGCCAGCGCCGACTGGGCCAATGCCCGTGACTTCTACCTGGTGATGACCAATGCCCCGGGTGCCGATGCGTGGCCGATCACCGCCACCAACTTCATCCTGGTCCGCAAGCAGCCGAAGAACGTCGCCGGTGCCAAGGCCACTCAGGAGTTCTTCCGCTGGATCTACAGGAACGGCGACCAGCAGGCCAAGCAGCTTGATTACGTGCCGCTGCCGGACACCCTGGTCCGCCAGATCGAGACCTACTGGACCCAGAACCTGAAGTACTGAGCAAGACCTCCCCCGCAGGAGCGGGGCCGGCGGGTCCTCTCTCCCCCGCCGGCCCCACCGGGCGCGAGATCCTCGGGATCTCGCGCTCTTCTCGTTTGTGGGGTCCGGCCTTCCGGACCGGCGACCCTGCCGGTGCGCAGATCGGGCGGCCGCGGCGGTCTCCGGGGGTGTCCGCAGTGGGCGAGGCCCCTGTGAAACCCTTGTCGGAACGTGATCCAGGACACCTCTGTCATGGACGTCATACGGCTGTAACAAAAACATCATTTCATAGCCGCATCCGCCGACGCCGTCGGCTCTTCCCCGCTATGGAGTGACCATGAAACTGCACTCGGCCGGCCTCGCCGCCCTTTCCCTGGCCATTGCCCTGGGCCTGTCGGCCTGCGGTGGCGACAAGCAGGCCGCGCAGCAGCCGGCCGCCGACGGTGCCGCTGCCCCGGCTGCCGCCGGTGCGAAGGTGACCGCCGAAGTCTCCGGCGCCGGCGCGTCCTTCATCTTCCCGCTGGTGTCGAAGTGGTCGGCCGACTACAACGCCAGCACCGGCGCCAAGATCAACTACCAGTCCATCGGCTCCGGCGGCGGCATCGCCCAGATCAAGGCCGGCACGGTCGACTTCGGCTCGTCCGACAAGCCGCTGAGCAGCGAGGAGCTGGCGCAGGCCGGCCTGGCCCAGTTCCCGTCGGCCATCGGCGGCGTGGTGCCGGTCGTCAACATCGAAGGCCTGGAAGCCGGCAAGCTGCGCCTGAGCGGTGCCCTGCTGGCCGACATCTTCCTCGGCAAGGTCAAGACCTGGAACGACCCGGCGATCGTCGCTGCCAACCCTGGCGTGACCCTGCCGGACGGCAAGATCACCATCGTCCACCGTTCGGACGGTTCGGGCACCACCTTCAACTTCTCCAACTACCTGTCCAAGGTCAGCCCGGAGTGGAAGAGCAAGGTCGGCGAAGGCACTTCGGTGCAGTGGCCGGACGGTGTGGGCGGCAAGGGCAACGAAGGCGTCGCCTCGTACGTCAAGCAGATCAAGGGCTCGATCGGCTACGTCGAACTGGCCTACGCGCTGCAGAACGCCATGCCGTACACCTCGCTGCAGAATGCCGCCGGCACCTGGGTGCAGCCGAGCGCGGAGACCTTCGCCGCTGCGGCCGCCAGCGCCGACTGGGCCAGCGCCAAGGACTTCAATCTGGTCATCACCAATGCCCCGGGTGAGCAGGCGTGGCCGATCACCGCCACCAACTTCATGCTGATGCAGAAGCAGCCGAAGGATGCCAAGCGCAACCAGGACACCCTGGCCTTCTTCAAGTGGGCCTTCGAGAACGGCCAGGCCCAGGCCAACGAGCTGCACTATGTGCCGCTGCCGGCCGAACTGGTCACGCAGATCGAGGCCTACTGGGCGACCGAACTGAAGTGATGGACCCGACGGTGCCCGCCGCGTGCGGGCACCGTGTCTTCCACGCCGTGCCGCCCCGCCCCTTCCTGGCCCTGCCGTCCCCATGAATGCCATCGCCCAGCCTGTAGCCGCCCCGTCCACGCGTGACGCGCGTGATGCCCGCAACGACAAACTGTTCCGATGGGTGCTGGTCGGCACCGTCATCTTCGTCCTGATCGCCCTGGCCTGCGCGGCTCTGTCGATGCTGTGGGGCGGCCGCCATGCCCTGCAGATGCAGGGCCTGAGCTTCTTCTTCTCTTCCGACTGGAATCCGGTCGAAAACAAGTTCGGTGCGCTCGCTCCGATCTACGGCACCCTGGTCACCGCGCTGATCGCGATGGTCATCGCCGTGCCGGTCAGCTTCGGCATCGCCTTCTTCCTCACCGAAGTGGCGCCGCGCTGGCTGCGGGGGCCGGTCGGCACCGCCATCGAACTGCTGGCAGGCATTCCCTCCATCATCTACGGCATGTGGGGCCTGTTCGTGCTGGTACCGGTGATGACCGAGTACGTCACCCCGTTCCTCAACGAAACGCTGGGCGAATGGCCGGTCATCGGCCCGATCTTCCAGGGCCCGCCGCTGGGCATCGGCATGCTGACCGCCGGCTTCGTGCTGGCCATCATGGTCATCCCGTTCATCTCTTCGGTCATGCGCGAGGTGTTCCTGACCGTACCGACCCGCCTGAAGGAATCGGCCTATGCGCTGGGGTCGACCAAGTGGGAAGTGAGCTGGGACATCGTGCTGCCCTACACCCGTTCGGCGGTGATCGGCGGCGTCTTCCTCGGCCTTGGCCGCGCACTGGGCGAGACCATGGCCGTGGCCTTCGTGATCGGCAACAGCGTGCGCCTGTCGCCGTCGCTGCTGGAGCCGGGCACCACCATCGCCGCCCTGATCGCCAACGACTTCGGCGAGGCCACTGAAACCTACCGCTCGGCGCTGCTGCTGCTTGGCTTCGTCCTGTTCATCGTCACCTTCGTGGTGCTCGCCATCGCCCGCCTGATGCTGATGCGCCTGGCCCGCAAGGAGGGCAACTGATGTCCACCACCGCTGACTCGCTGTACCTGCGCCGCCGCATCGGCAATGTCGTCGCCATCGCGCTGTCCTGCGCCACCGCGCTGTTCGGTCTGTTCTTCCTGGGCTGGATCCTGTTCACCCTGGCCGCGAAGGGCCTGGCCGGCATCAACCTGGACCTGTTCACCAAGATGACACCGCCGCCCATGCAGGAAGGCGGCCTGGCCAACGCCTTCTTCGGCAGCGCGGTGATGTGTGCGCTGGCGATCGGCATCGGCACCCCGCTGGGTGTCCTGGCCGGCACCTGGCTGGCCGAGTACGGCAATGCCCGCAAGGCCGGCACCGTGGTCCGCTTCGTCAACGACATCCTGCTGTCGGCCCCGTCGATCGTGCTGGGCCTGTTCGTCTACACCCTGTACGTGATGCAGACCGGCGGCCAGTTCTCCGCCTTCGCCGGTGCGCTGTCGCTGGCCTTCATCGTGCTGCCGGTGGTGGTGCGTACCACCGACGAAATGCTGCGCCTGGTGCCCTCGCAGATGCGCGAAGCGGCGCTGTCGCTGGGCATCCCGCAATGGAAGGTGATCGTGCAGGTGCTCTACCGCAGCGCCTCGGCCGGCATCATCACCGGCATCCTGCTGGCGCTGGCCCGCATCTCCGGTGAGACCGCACCGCTGCTGTTCACTGCCTTCGGCAACCAGTACTGGAACAGCAACGTGTTCCAGCCGATGGCCTCGGTGCCGGTGGTGATGAACCAGTTCGCCGGCAGCCCGTACGAATCCTGGCAGGTGCTGGCCTGGGCCGGTGCCCTGGTGCTGACCGTCTTCGTGTTGCTGGTCAGCCTCGCCGCCCGCGGCCTCCTGCTGCGCAACCGCATCTCCCATGACTGACCTTTCCGTGGAAACCACCATGAACGATCTTTCCAATGCCGTGCCGATGCAGCGCATCGCCGTGCCGGCCTCGCACGAGAACCTGCATACCCCGGCTCCGGTCAAGCTCGCTGCGCGTGGCCTGGACTTCTACTACGACAAATTCCACGCCCTCAAGGGCATCAACCTGGAGATCCCGGAAAAGCGCGTCACCGCGCTGATCGGCCCCTCCGGTTGCGGCAAGTCGACCCTGCTGCGCATCTTCAACCGCATCTACGCGCTGTACCCGAAGCTGGAAGCACGCGGCGAAGTGCTGCTGGACGGCGAGAACATCCTGTCGCCGAAGTTCCCGATGAACCGGCTGCGCAGCAAAGTAGGCATGGTGTTCCAGAAGCCGGTGCCGTTCCCGATGACGATCTTCGAGAACGTGGCCTACGGCATCCGCCACCACGAGAAGCTGTCCAAGGGTGAGATGAGCGACCGCGTCGAGCAGGCACTGCGTCAGGGCGCGCTGTGGGACGAGGTGAAGGACAAGCTCAACCAGAGCGCGCTGGGTCTTTCCGGTGGCCAGCAGCAGCGCCTGTGCATCGCCCGCGCCGTCGCCCTGCGCCCCGACGTGCTGCTGCTGGACGAACCGACTTCGGCACTGGACCCGATCTCCACCAGCCGCATCGAGCAGCTGGTGGAAGAGCTCAAGAACGATTACACCATCGTCATCGTCACCCACAACATGCAGCAGGCCGCCCGCGTATCGGACTACACCGCCTTCATGTACCTGGGCGACCTGATCGAACATGACCGCACCGAAGTGATCTTCTCGCAGCCGTCCAAGCAGCAGACCGAGGACTACATCACCGGTCGCTTCGGCTGACCGGACCGCGGCTTCTTCACAGACAACGCCAGTCGGGCATGGCCCGGCTCTACATGACGGAACAACCATGAATCTTCCCAACGACCACATCGTCAAGAGCTACGACGAAGAGCAGCAGCGCCTGGTGGCCGAAATCGTGCGCATGGGCGAGATGGCCGTCGCCCAGCTCGAAGCATCGATGGACGTGATCGAGAAGCGCGATGAGAACGCCGCCCATCGCATCATCGCCAACGATGAGGCGATCGATGCACTGGAGCAGCAGATCAGCCACGACGTGATGCGCCTTGCGCTGCGCGGCCCGATGGCGCGCGACCTGCGCGAAATCCTTGCGGGCCTGCGCATCCCCGCCGACATCGAGCGGATCGGCGACTACGCGGCCAACGTTGCCAAGCGTTCGATCGCACTGGGCAAGGTGCCGCCGCTGCCGCAGATCCAGGGCCTGCGCGCCCTGGGCCGGCTGGCCGCACAGCAGGTGCGCCGCGCCATCGCGGCCTACCGCGACAATGATGCCGAGGCGGCGCTGGCCCTGCGCGAGGATGACGCGCGCCTGGATGCGCAGTACACCGCGCTGTTCCGCGAACTGCTGACCTACATGATGGAAGATCCGCGCAACATCACGCCGTGCACCCACCTGCTGTTCATGGCCAAGAATCTGGAACGCGTGGGCGACCACGCCACCAACATCGCCGAGAACGTCTGGTTCCTCGTGCATGGAGAGCAGCCGCTGCCGCCGCGCGAGAAGCGCGACGAAACCTCCAGCACCGGTCAGCCCTGACGCTGCACTGCAACACCGGAGTCGACTCCAGAGTGGCCGCTGTCCGCGCGACAGCGGCCATTCTTTTTGGGCCTTCCAGCATTTCCAAAGGCGCCGCGCCTGCCTGGCAAGGCCCCGCCCCCTGACTGCGCGGAAAATCTCACGAAAATTTGAGTTCTCTGCGAGGATTCGTTGAGTAGGATCGGCGCACGATCGCTTCCACCGGCACCTCTGCCGGCCACCCGGGCACCCGCCCACACCACCCAGGAGCACAACCGATGAGCAGTACCAACAAGACCCTGTCCCTGCTGACCGCTACCGCCCTTGTCGCCGGCCTGGGCATGACGGCCAGCGCTTCGGCTCTGAGCATGAGCGATCTGGCGCAGGGCTATCTGGTGGCCGGCCAGGCCGCCAAGGCCACCGATGCCAAGGCTGCCGACGCGCGTACCGGCGACGCCGCCAAGCATGCCGAAGGCAAGTGCGGCGCCGATGGCAAGAGCGCCGAAGGCAAGTGTGGTGGCGACAAGGGCAAGGCCGCCGCCGGCGCCGATGCCAAGGCCAAGAGCACCGGCGACAAGAAGGCGGCCGAAGGCAAGTGCGGCGAAGGCAAGTGCGGTGGCAAGCACTGACGTCCGCGCCAGCGCTGTCCACCGGCGGTCGCCGCTTCCCGCGGCGGCCGCCGGGTTGGGCCTGCGCCGCGCGCTGCTGCAGGCCCTGCGCGAGGCGCCGGCCGGCGACTTCGACTTCCTCGAATGTGCGCCGGAAAACTGGATCCACGTAGGCGGCCCGGCAGGCGATGCACTGGCTGAACTGGCGGCGCGGCATCCGCTGAGCTGCCACGGCCTGTCGCTGTCGCTGGGCGGCAGTGCACCGCTGGACACGCAGCTGCTGGCACAGGTTGGCCGTTTCCTGGACGAGTACCGCGTGCCGCTCTACAGCGAGCACCTGAGCTACTGCAGCGACGACGGCCATCTGTACGACCTGCTGCCGATTCCGTTCACCGATGAAGCCGTGCGCCATACCGCCACGCGCATTGCCCGTGTGCAGGACCTGCTCGGCCGGCGCATCGCGGTGGAGAACGTGTCCTACTACCTGGCACCGGAACCGTCCATGGACGAACTGTCCTTCACCAACGCGGTGCTTGCCGAAGCGGACTGCGACCTGCTGCTGGACGTCAACAACGTCTACGTCAACGCCTGCAACCATGGCTACGACGCCGACACGTTCATCGCCGGCCTGCCGGCACAGCGCATCGTCTGCCTGCACGTGGCCGGGCACCTGGATGAAGCGCCGGACCTGAAGATCGACACCCATGGCAGCGCCGTGATCGATCCGGTCTGGGAGCTGCTTGCACGTACCTATGCGCGCATCGGCCCCCGCCCCACCCTGCTCGAACGCGACTTCAACTTCCCCCCATACGCCGAGCTCCAGAGCGAGCTGCAGACCATCCGCCGCCTGCAGGCCGACCCAGCCGGAGGCAGCACGCATGGCTGAAGCGCCGGAACGGCTGCGTGCGCAGCAGCACGCGTTCACCGCCCATCTGCGCGACCCGGACACCGTGGCCGCGCCGGCCGGCATGGAGCCGCGACGCGTAGCGGTGTACCAGCGCCTGCTGTTCAACAACCTGCTGGGTCTGTTGAGCAACGGGTTCCCGGTCTGCGTGCGCCTGCTCGGTGAACCGGGCTGGAATGCCCTGGTGCGCAGCTACTTCGCGACGCATCGCTGCCGCAGTCCGCTGTTCACCGAACTGGCTGCCGAGTTCGTGCAGTGGCTGCAGGCACAGCCGCAGCTTCCGCATCCGGCGCTGGCCGAGCTGGCCCACTACGAGTGGGTGGAAACGGCGTTGTACCAGTTGCAGGCCGAGCCGCTGCCGGTGGCCGGCGCGATCGATCCGCGGGTGGTCGCCCTGCAGCGTTCGCCGCTGGCCTGGCCCTTGCTGTATCAATGGCCGGTCCACCGGCTTGGCGCGGACGATGCGCCGCGCACGGCTCCGGCCGAGCCGACCGGCCTGCTGGTCCGGCGCGATGCTGACGGTGTGGTGCGTTTCGCCAGCCTCAGCCCACTGGCGGTGCATCTGCTGGCCCGCATCGGCGAGCGGCCCGGCGCCGATGGCAACACCTACCTGCGGCAGCTGGCACTGGCGCACGGGCTGGAGGAGCACGCGTTGGACGAGGCCGGTGCCGCCCTGCTGCAACAGTTCCTGCAAGCCGGCGTGATCGGCCCGATCACGCCGCCGCCCTGACGCCCCACTCCCGGAGATTCCCGATGAACTACCCGATCCTGGCCACCGCGCGTGGCCAGCTGGACCGTCTCGCCCCCTGGTTGGCCCCGCTGGGCCTGCGCGTACTGCTGGCCTGGGAGTACTTCGAATCCGGCCTGGAGAAACTGCACGGCCAGAACTGGTTCGCTGACTTGCAGCAGGCCTTTCCGTTTCCATTCGACCACTTGCCGGCCGCGCTGAACTGGCAACTGGCCACCTGGTTCGAACTGCTGGGTGCCGCCTGCCTGCTCGTCGGTTTCGGCACCCGCTTTGCCGCTGCCAGCCTGCTGGTGCTGACCGTGGTGGCGACCCATGCGGTGCACTGGCCGATGGAATGGCACTCGCTGGGCGACCTCGCCATGGGGTATGCAATCAGCGACCAAGGCTTCGGCAACTTCAAACTGCCCGTGCTGTTCATGGCGATGCTGCTGCCGTTGCTGTTCGCTGGCGCCGGCAGGCTGAGCGTCGATGCACTGCTGGCCCGGCATGGCGCTGGCGGGGGCACCTGGGCGGGAGCCGGTCCGCGATGCCGCTGATTGGCGCGCCGCCCGCAACGCCCCATCCGGCTGCGCGCACCGGGCGCTCAGGAACGCTCTGCTAGAATCCACGCATGACCGACCCCACCCCCGCACCTGACGTCGCCCCCGTTTCCGCAGTACCGCAGGCGCAGCGTGCGATGTCACAACGCTTCCGTGGCTTCCTGCCGGTGGTGGTGGACGTGGAGACCGGCGGCTTCGACGCCCAGCGCAACGCGCTGCTGGAGATCGCGGCGGTGCCGATCGAGATGGACGAGAACGGCCTGCTCTTCCCCGGGCAGACCGCCAGCGCGCATGTCGTGCCGGCCGAAGGGCTGGAAATCGATCCGAAGTCGCTGGAAGTCACCGGCATCATCCTGGATCACCCGTTCCGGCTGGCCAAGGAAGAGCGCGCCGCGCTGGACCATATCTTCACCCCGGTTCGCGCCGCAATGAAGAAGTACGGCTGTCAGCGCGCAATCCTGGTCGGCCACAACGCGCATTTCGACCTCGGTTTCGTCAATGCCGCCGTCGCCCGTACCGGGCACAAGCGCAATCCGTTCCACCCCTTCAGCGTATTCGACACGGTGACGCTGGCCGGCATCGCATACGGGCAGACGGTGCTGGCACGTGCTGCCAATGCGGCGGGACTGGGCTGGGATGCCAACGAAGCGCATAGCGCGGTGTACGACACCGAGCAGACGGCACGGCTGTTCTGCACGATCGCCAACGCCTGGCCGCGGTAACCGTCAGCGCCCCTCTCGCCGCGCAGGCGTGGGTGCCGACCGTGGGCCGGCACCGCCGGCGCGTCAACCGATGCTCGTGCGATCCCGCCCGTCACTCTTGGCACGGTAGAGCGCGCGGTCGGCGCGCTGGTACAGCAGGGCCGGGGTGCGGTCTTCGGCCTCCAGTTCGACCAGTCCCGCACTGAAGGTCACCCTCAGCCCATCCACGCCCGCCCAGTCCGGGTGGTCATGGAACAGCCCTCGCAACCGCGCGCACAGCTGCGCGGCTTCCTCCAGCCGGGTGTCGTTGAGCAGCAGCGCGAATTCTTCGCCGCCCGTGCGCGCAGGCAGGTCCGAGTCACGACAGGCCGTGGCGATCACCCGCGCCACCTCGACCAGTACCGCATCACCGGTACTGTGGCTGTAGCGATCGTTGACAGCCTTGAAGTGATCGATATCCAGCACCACCAGGCATAGCGGGTGGCCGCTGCGCTGCGATCGTGCGAAGTCACGCGCCAGGGTTTCATCAAAGCCGCGGCGGTTGGCCAATCCGGTCAGCGCATCCTCCCGCGCCTGGCGCTCGAACGCTTCGGCCTGCCGTGCGAGGCGTTCGGCCAGCTCGGTCTTCTCCTGGTTCACCGCCTGCAGATGGACGGTCTGGGCCTGCAGGTCGAAGGTGGCCTCGTCCACGCGGCGAGCCAGACGCAGGTTGCTGGCCTTCAGCTGCTGCAGCAGGAAGCGGTACAGCGCCACCAGCCCGGCCAGCAGCAGGATGCCGCCCAGCGCCTGCACGCTGCGCCGTTGCCACCAGAAAGGCTCCACGCTGAAGCTCCATACGGCTTCCTGCTGGCCCCAGGCGCCACTCGGGTGCGCGGCGGCCACGTGCAGCGTGTAATCGCCCGGTGGCAGGCCAACGAACTCCACGCTGCGCTGTGGACCGCGCTCGACCCAGCCGCTGTCCAGTCCATCCAGGCGCGTGCGGTAGCGGATCCGGTCCGACATCAGGTAGCTCAGGCCGACATAGCTCACCGCGAGGCGACGACCACCGGGAATCAGATTGCGTTCGGCGCCCTCCCAGTGCACCGGCGCGCCGTCCACCTGCACGTTCTCGATCGCCGCTGGCGGTGCCCGCCGTTCGCGGAAGCGCTGCAGGCGCTGCGGATCGACCGTACTCAGGCCCCCCGCGGTGACCACCCAGAAGGTGCCATCCTGGCGCAGGATCGCCGAGGGGCCGGAGCTGCCGTTGGCCTGTGCATTGGCCATGCCGTCGATCTCGTTGTAGCGCTCCACGCTCACCCGCGGCGCGCGGCCGTCGGCCACGGCATTGAGAGTCGCCATGTCGGTGCGCAGCACGCCACGGTTGCTGCTGATCCATACGTTGCCCAGCCGGTCGGGTACCAGCTGGAACACCGCGTCGACCGGCATGCCCTGCTCCAGGCCGACGCGGGCCAGCCGCCCGCCCTGCCAGCGGTACAGGCCACGATCACTGCTGATCCACATCGCGTCACCGAGCTGGTGGAAGCCGAACACACTGCGTCCGCCCCCCAGCGGCGCCAGATCGATCGCCTGCACACGGTTGCCGCGCAGCACGCGGATGCCCTCGATCGTGCCGATCCACAGGTTGCCCTGGTGATCGTGTTCCAGCGCTGTGATCAGCCCGGTCGGCATGCCCGCCACCGGCGACACCTGCACCCGGTCGCCGTCGATGCGCACCACTCCCTTCTGCGTTCCGGCCCAGACCGCCCCGCTCGAATCCACGCTGATCGCGCGGATGTTGCCACCCGGCATGCCATCGTCGGCGGCGTAGTTGTGGCGCAGGCGGCCGTCCCGGGACAGGCGGTAGACGCCGTCACCGAAGGTTCCCACCCAGAGATCGCCGTCCGGCCCCTGCGCCAGGCTCAGCACCGACGGCGCCTTGCCACCGCGGTTGTGCAGCGGCATGGCCTGGAAACGGCCATCGGCATTCTGTCGATCCAGGCCACTGGCACTGCCCACCCACAGCTGGCGGTCACGATCTTCCAGCACGGTGCGCACGTAATCGCCGCTGAGCCCATCGCGCTCGGTGTAGCTGCTGAACAGGGTCTCGCGCAGGCGGTACAGGCCGCCGTTGGCCCCCACCCAGATGCTGCCCTCGTCATCCTCGCGCAGGCTCACCACGCGCCCGCCCGGCAGGCTCAGGCCCGCAGGCAGCCGCTCCAGTCCATGCGAGGAAATCCGCAGCAGCCCCTGGTTCTCGGTGCCCAGCCAGAGATCACCGTGGCGGTCCTGCAGCATCGAGGTCAGGTGCAGCTGGCCCGGCAGCCGGTGCACCAGCACCAGCCGGTCATCCTCGACCCGGTACAGGCGCTCGCCCGCCACGATCCACAGCGCACCGTCCGGCGCCCGGTACGGCCAGGACAGGCCACTGCCCGCGCCCAGCCCCCAGGCGGCGGGCGCGCGCTTCAGCACGCCATCGTTGTCACGCAGTACCAGGCCATCGAGCGTGCCGACCCAGACCCGATCCTGCGCATCCACCACCAGTTTGGTGAAGCTCATCGCCATCGGCAGATCGGCAGCCGGCGCCTGATAGACAAGGCCTTTGTCCGGCGCGAGATAACCCAGGCCCTTGCCTTCGTAGAGCAGCCACAGGCGCCCCTGGCTGTCCATCTGCATCGACTGGATCAGTACCTGCGGGGTATCCGGCTGGTGCTCCCACACACGCCACTGGCCATCACTGCCACGTCGGCTGACATTGCCGCGCGAGTCGCTGATCCACAGCCCGCCCTGACGGTCGACGAACAACGCGCCGATGCCGTTGTCGCGCAGCCCGGGCCGCGTGCTGCGGTCGTACACGGTGAAATCCAGGCCGTTGTAGCGCACCAGGCCTTCCCAGGTGGCAAACCAGAGATGGCCTTCCGGCGTCTGCGCGATGTCGCGCAGCGAGTTGTGCGGCAGGCCGTTGCGCGAGGTCCACACATCGATGGCGTAGTCGCGCAGCGGCGGTGCACCGCTCTGTGCATGCAACGGCAATGCAGCAGCCAGCAGCAGCCACAGAAGGCTGTGTCGCAGCACCGCCCTCCAGTCCCACGCGTGACGCTCCACCCAGCGCCCGTCGTCCCCCTGCCCGCCCATCACCGCAGCAGTGGCGGCCGGGTACTGCGGCCAGGCGGGGCGGCAGGTGGAAATGCCCAGGCAGCGCGGGGCGGCGTGCCGACGGGAACAGGCTGGCTCATCGGGGGGCGTCTGGGGAGATGCGCGAATGATAGGGCAAACGCCAGCCCGCCGCGCCTGCCCAGCCGTGCCCCCCCCTCCCCCGGGCAGCAACGGCGGGCTTTCTGGCTCACCCGTGCAGGCGGTACGGATTTCTGGCGGAAGGGCGTGGTCCGGCACACCTTCCCGAGCCCAGGCGGTGACCACAGGCAGGACCAGAAGACCCCTCGCCTGGCGCCTCTGCGGAGGGACAGCTACGTCCTGTCGCCAGCACGACGCCTGTAATGGGCCACCAGATCCGCCGGGTAGTACTCGTGGTCGCGGAAGCTCGCATCGTCGATGTCGAACAGCATCACGACCAGCGCGGCCTCGAAGGCCCAGTAGCCCATGTAGCCGCTGTCGTCGTCATGGTGGTTCCCGTGCCAGTACACGTTGCGGCTGCCTGCATACCAGCCGTCCAGGAACTTCTTTACGAGCCCGGGCCGGTCCGAGGGTGAGGCGATTGCTTCCATGAGCGGGAGGTAGTGCCGATACAGTAATTGATCGGGGATGGACCTTTTTGCTCCGCCCGACGCAACGGCAACGCTGTCGAGAAGTTTGTCCTTCCCCGTATTGTCTATCAATACCCACATTTCATGCAGATAGTCGCGCGAAGCTCCAACTGCAACCGTGAATGCCAACCACCAAAGGTACTGGACGTATCTATCCAGTCGCAGATCCTCCCACAGAGATCGGATTGCTTGGCCTTCCAAAGGAAGTCCGTCTGCGCATCGCCTGATCCTGACTCTAGCGGCGAGAACCTCGTCCAGATCCGCAGACAGGCCACCGATGTCATCACCCCTCGAGTAACGCATCACCATCACTTGAAGCTGCTTGGTAAAAATGCTGCCTGAGCACTTGAGCGCCCCCTCAGGAGGATAGCGCCCTTCTCGAATACCAGACACGAAGCCAAGAATGGATCGCGACTGAAAAGCTATTTTTTCCGAGAAGTAGTCATATGACTTCTTGGTATCCCGCAACATCGTAAGCCACCGATTAGATTGATGTTGGACCGACAACGCGTCCGTTGACGTCAAGTTCGTAGAAGTCTGCCGTGCCATCCTCCGAAGTGCGGATCAATACGCTCTTGACCCTCCCACGCGCCGTCGAATCTCTGATTCTGTCCCCTTCCACTTCACCCACTTTTGCATCCAAGCGTTTATCGATCCATTCACTATCCATCTGCCGCGTACCGTCCCTGTACGGTCCACCCAACCGGCCCGTGTTGTACTTCGCTTCGGTGATCACATAGTCGGGCGGCGGATCCGGGTGGCTGTAGACCCCATCGATGCCATTCTCTCCCGGACGATACACGCCATCGGTCTTTCCCACTGGCGTCAGGCCCTTGTCCAGCATCGCTTGATGCGCCCTCGCCTCACCGAACGCGGCACCTGCGGCGCGCGTGCGCGGCAGCCGGGTTTCCACCACCCCATCGGCATCCGGCGCCCGGCTTTCCGTGTGCCGACGCTTGCGCAAGCGCAATGCCCGCGCCAATGCGGTGAACGCCTCGCCCAGCTCGTCCAGCAGCGCTGCCAGACGCTTCCCCAACCGCCCGATCCGGGCCGCCCAGGTTGCGCCGCCATAGGCGGTTCCGGCCGTGCCTGCGCTGAACGCGCCCAGCAGCACGCTGATCACGACATCGAGCGCAAACTGGCTGCCGTAGCGCTGGGTCAGCTCCTGCAGCTCGTCTGGCGGCACCGCCTTCGCCCAGTCCGCGGGGAACGCCGCCAACAGCTGCCAGGTCGGGCCGTCGTCGAACAGCAGGATCAGCTGCTCCTTGATCGCACTGGCCTTGTCCAGCACCTGCTCGCCTGCTGCACGATGCCCCGCGATGCGTGCATCCAGCCCGTCCCAGTCGCCCGTCAGCAGCAGTCCGCTCAGTTCGCGCAGTTCCGCATCGGCCTTGAAGCGCAGCACCGCCAGCTGCCACACCGCTTCCACGCTGCCGCTGGCCCAGTCCCATGTGCCTCTGGCCTGGCCTTCGATGCGATTCAGTTCCATCAGGAAGGCCTGATGCGCAGCGCTGGCCCTGTTCCATTGCCGCCAGTCCGTAGCAAAATCCTGCCGGGTCTGCTGCACGATGCGCTGCAGGGCCGCGCGAAGGCGTTCGCGGCAGGCCTCGATCTCAGCCGAGTCGGTGCTGTCGGCCTCGTGCTGGTAGATCACCTGCACCGGCCCCACGCTTACCTGCGGCAGGCGTGCACGACCTTCGTCATCGAGATGGCCGCTGAGCACGCGGCCATCGGACAGGGTCGCCCGGTAACTGACACCGCGCGCGGGCGTGCAGTCCAGGTCGCCGTAGTGGCAATGCAGCACGACCTCGCGCGTAGCGACCGCATCGCGGGCAACGAAACCGCTGGGCGGCGGCGTGGCGTTCCACAGGCCCACTGCTGCCGGCGCGGCAGGCGCCGCGGAGACCGACGCACCGCCTCCGCCTCCGCCTCCGCCGTCAACCACATACACCAGCGACTGAGCACCTCCGAGCAACCTGCAGCCACAGGCCAGCGAATCGCCTTCGCGCGCGATCGACTTGCCGTCGAGGATCAGCGTCGGGTCACCGGTGACGATCTCGAACGCGCCGCCATGCTTCGGGCACGTTGCCTTGTCGCCCACGCAGGCGACGGCCTTGCCTTCGATATCCGTATTCGACGATCTGGTCAGCACCCGCCCGCCGCCCGTGGTGGCGTCGCCCACCACGATCCACATCCGTGCCATCTGCCATCCGCAAGGAACTTCGATGGCTTCAGGTGACCGGCCGCACGCAGCGCAGGCAATTCAACGCTGACGCAATTGCCTCGACTGCCTGTAAAACGCCTTGCAGCGCAGGCAATTACCGTGGGTGACGCATTCGCCCTATCGTGCTGCAGGCAGGGCTATCGCGTCAGTTTTGCGTGGGGCCTGCCGGAACGCAGCTCCCACCGCGTCTGCTCAGCCTGCCCGACCCGGCGCCACCACCTGTGCACTGGCCGGCCATTGCACCACGGCTTCCAGTCCGCCCTCGGCACGGTTGCGCAGCCACAGCCGCGCGCCGTCCTTCTCGGCCAGAGCGCGCGCAATGGTCAGGCCCAGCCCGGCCCCACCGGTTTCGCGCGAACGCGAGGTCTCCACCCGCACGAACGGGTCGAATACGGCTTCCAACTGGTCGTCGGCCAGGCCGGGGCCATCATCGGCCACCACCACGGTGATGCTGCCGCCGCCCCGCTCGATGCGCACCCGCACGCGCTGGCCGTACATCACCGCGTTGTCCACCAGGTTCGAGAACAGGCGGTGCATCGCCAGTGGCCGCAGCATCAGCACCGCATCACTCCTGCCCTCGAAGACGACATCGGCACCACCTTCTGCGGTGTCCTCGACGATGCTCTCCAGCAGCGAATCCAGGTCCAGTGCAGCGCGCTGCTCGGCGCTCTCGGCACTTCGGGCCAGTTCCAGGCCTTCGCGGACCAGTGCCTGCATCGCAGCCAGATCGCCGATCAGGCGCTCGCGCAGCGCCTCATCGGTCACGTTCTCCAGCCGCAGGCGCAGGCGGGTCAGCGGTGTCTGCAGATCGTGGGTGATCGCCGCCAGCATCTGCGTACGCTCGGCCAGGTGTCGCTGCAGGCGGTGCTGCATGGCATTGAAGGCTTCGGCGGCGCGCTGTACTTCACGCGGACCGCGCAGCGGCAGCGGATCGCGCTGCAGGTCGTCGCCAAGATCCTCGGCGGCGGCGGCCAGCTCCTGCAGCGGTGCGCTGGCCATGCGGGCCACGATGTAGGCCAGTACCGCGATGGCCAGCACGAGCAGGGTCAGGAACAGCGGGTCCACGGCCAGGATGCCGTTGTGGGCCACCGCCGGGGAATCCAGTGCCAGCTTCAGCAACGTACCGTCGTTGAGGGTGACGTCCACCGCGCGGCATTTGGGCGGGATGAACGCCGGATCGCGCTCGCGAGGATGCTTGCGGTAGCCGGGCGGCGGCGGTGGCAGCAGTTCCTGCAGCCTGGGAATGCAGGAGCGGAACGAAGTGAAGTGCACCTGCGCCCGCGCGACCGGGCCCGGGCGGTCCTCCAGCACTTCCATCAGCGCAGCATCAGCACGTCCCACGCGCGCACCGGACTGCAGCGCGCGCACGCTCGGCCCGCCCACTTCCAGCAGGCGCTCGCGCAGCTCGGGATTGCCGTCGAGCAGATTGACGTAGCCCTGCAGGCGATCGGCGATGCGGTTGAGGTTCTGCCGCTCGAACTCCTGCTGCCGCTTGGAGGTGGCCAGCATGGTCGCGCCGATCGCCGCCACCGACATGCCCAGCAGCAGGATCACGAACAGCCGCCCGACCATCGAGGACAGAAAGTGGCGCAGGCGATTCATCGCGGCTTATTCCAGGTTGACGGCCGAGGCGAGGACATAGCCTTCGTTGCGCACGGTCTTGATCAGCCCATCGGGACCGCCATCGTCACCCAGCTTGTTGCGCAGGCGGCTGACCTGCAGGTCGATCGCGCGATCCTGCGCCTCATAGTTACGGCCGCTGCTGAGCGCGACCAGCTGCTCGCGCGACAGGACCTTGTTGGCATGTGCGATGAACACCCGCAGCAGGCGGAACTCCGCGCCGGACAGCACCACCACGCGCCCGTCCGGATCGACCAGGTGGCGGTGCTCCAGATCGAACACCCAGCGCGAGAATCGTGCACGGCGCACCGCCAGTGGCTCCAGATTGGCCGGCAGGGCTTCGGTACGGCGCAGCACGTTGCGGATGCGCGCCAGCAGCTCGCGCGGCTCGAACGGCTTGGCCAGATAGTCATCGGCGCCCATTTCCAGGCCCAGCACGCGATCGATCGGTTCCGCGCGGGCGGTCAGCATGATCACCGGCGTGTTCGAGCGTGCCCGCAGGTCACGGCACAGGGTCAGGCCATCCTCGCGCGGCAGGTTGAGGTCGAGCACGATCAGGTCCACGTGTTCGCGCTCCAGCAGCTGGCGCATGCTGGTGCCGTCGGCCGCCGTGCTGACCTGGTAGCCGGCGCGGCCGAGCTGCTCGGCCAGCAGGGTGCGGATGTCGTTGTCGTCGTCGACGATCAGCAGTCGATGCATCGGGTTTTCAGTCTCCATGTCGCGGATCATCCCGTGTCGGGAGCTGAACCGCATCCTGGCCAATGCGTACCACTGTATCCACCCGCGGGCCGGATACCTGTCGATACGCGCTTTCGCCGACAGTGTTACACACAGACACACCCTGAGGATTGAGCGGTTGATCGCCCGGTCTTCACAATGCCCACCATCGCCGCCATCGCGGCACCGAGAGTGAAGCCACCACGTGATCCGCCGCCTGTTGCCCGCAACCCGCCGGGGCCGCCTGATGCTGGCCGCCCTGCTCGTCCTGATCGCTGCCGTGGCCGCCTGGTGGCTGCTGCGCAAGCCGGCCGCTCCGGCCCTGGCCACCACCCCCGTAGGCCGTGGCGACATCGAACAGACCGTTGAGGCGACCGGCGTGATCGACGCCTACAAGCTGGTCAGCGTAGGTGCGCAGGCCTCCGGCCAGATCAAATCGCTGAAGGTGCAGCTGGGCGATACGGTGAAGGAAGGCGACCTGATCGCCGAGATCGACGCCACCACCCAGCAGAACCAGGTGCTCAACGCACAGGCCTCGCTGGACCAGGTGATCGCGCAGCGGGCGGTGCAGCAGGCGACACTGCGCCAGGCCGAGCTGGAATTCGCACGCCAGCAGCAGATGCTGGCCGCCGAGGCCACCTCCCGCCAGGAGTACGATGCCGCCGAAGCACAGCTGAAAACCGCGCGCGCCCAGCTGCAGTCCTACGAGGCACAGATCAAGGGTCGCGAAACCGAGCTGGGTACCGCCCGGGCCAACCTGGCCTACACCCGGATCACCGCGCCGATGGACGGCACCGTGGTCGCCGTGGTGGCCGAGGAAGGCCGCACGGTGAACGCCAACCAGACCGCGCCGACCATCGTCATGCTGGCGCGCCTGGACGTGGTGACGGTCAATGCCGAGGTGTCCGAGGCGGACGTTGTGAAGATCAAGGCCGGCATGCCGGTGTACTTCACGACGCTGGGCGACCCGGACCGGAAGTATCACGCCACGCTGCGGCAGATCAATCCGGCACCGGCATCGATTGCCAATGAAAGCTCGTCCAGCTCCAGCAGCTCTTCCAGTTCCAGCTCCAGCAGCGCGGTGTACTACAACGCCCTGTTCGACGTGGAGAACCCGGACGGCACCCTGCGCATCGACATGACCGCGCAGGTGTCGGTCCTGCTCAAGCAGGCCAAGGGCGTGCTGATGGTACCGGCGGTGGCACTGGGGCCGAAGACCCGCGACGGCGAGCGCGTGGTACGGGTGGTGGATGATCGGGGCCAGCCACAACCGCGCAAGGTCAAGGTCGGCATCAACAACGGTGCATCGGCTGAAATCCTCTCAGGCCTGCAGGAGGGCGAACGCGTGGTGGTCGGCGAGGCCAGCGCCGCGGCAGCGTCTGCGGGCGGCGGCAACCGGGGAGGCATGCAGATGCGCGTCGGCGGCCCGGGCATGGGCCCGCGCCGATGAGCACGACGGCGCCGTTGCTGCGCCTGCGTGACCTGCGACGCGAGTTCCCGGCCGGCGACGACGTCATTGCCGTGCTGCGCGACGTCAACCTGGACATCCACGCCGGCGAAATGGTCGCCATCGTCGGCCAGTCCGGTTCGGGCAAGTCCACCCTGATGAACATCCTCGGCTGCCTGGATCGCCCCACCCGGGGCAGCTACCAGGTGGCCGGCCGCGAAACCGGCCGGATGCAGCCGGACGAGCTGGCCGAACTGCGGCGCGGGCATTTCGGCTTCATCTTCCAGCGCTACCACCTGCTCGGTGACCTGGATGCACGCGGCAACGTGGAAGTGCCGGCGGTATACGCGGGCAGCCCCGGCCCGGTACGCAACGCGCGGGCCGAGCAGCTGCTGCAACGGCTCGGCCTGGGCGACCGCATGCATCACAAGCCGGGCCAGCTGTCCGGTGGCCAGCAGCAGCGTGTGTCGATCGCGCGTGCATTGATGAACGGCGGGGAGGTGATCCTGGCCGATGAACCCACCGGCGCCCTGGATACGAAATCCGGCGAAGAGGTGATGGCAATCCTGGGCGAGCTGCATGCCGAGGGACATACCATCATCATCGTCACCCACGACATGAGCGTGGCCGAGCATGCCCAGCGCATCATCGAGATCCGTGATGGCGAGATCATCGCCGACCGCGCCAATCCTGATGCGCCGTCCTATCGCGCGCGACGCGAGGCCAGCACCGGTGTTGCCCACGGCAACAGCTGGCGCGCAGCGCGCGACCGCTTCACCGAAGCGTTCCGCATGGCCCTGCTGGCGATGAACGCGCATCGCCTGCGCACGTTCCTGACCATGCTCGGCATCATCATCGGCATTGCTTCGGTGGTCTCGGTGGTCGCGCTCGGCAACGGCTCGCAGCAACAGATCCTGCAGAACATCAGCGCGCTGGGAACCAACACCATCGATGTGTATCCCGGCCGCGGTTTCGGCGACATGCGCTCTGCACGGGTGCAGACGCTCAAGGCCAGCGATGCCGATGCGCTCTCACGGCAGAGCTACGTGGACAGCGCCACGCCCAGCGTGTCGACCTCGGTCACCGCGCGTTACCGCAACCAGTCCTCCACCGCCCAGGTCAGCGGCGTTGGCGAGCAGTTCTTCCGGGTGAAGGGCGTGACCCTGCTCAGTGGCAGCTTCTTCGATGCCGATGCGGTGCGAGGGCTGGCCCAGGTCGCGATCATCGACGAGAACACCCAGACCCAGTTCTTCCCCGGCGTCGATCCTGTCGGCCAGGTCATCCTGCTCGGCAACGTTCCGGTGCGGGTGGTCGGTGTCGCCAAGCGGCAGAGCTTCGGTTTTGGTGGCAGCACCAGTCTCAGCGTCTGGGTGCCGTACACGACCGTGATGTCACGCATGCTGGGCCAGAGTCACGTCTCCAGCATCACCGTGCGCGTGGATGACGCCACACCGATGGACGCCGCGCAGGAGGCGATCACCCGCCTGCTGACGATGCGCCATGGTACCGAGGATTTCTTCCTCAGCAACAGCGCCGAAATCCGCGAGACCATCGAGCAGACCACACGCACGATGACCCTGCTGATCGGCGCGATCGCCGCCATCGCACTGCTGGTCGGTGGCATCGGCGTGATGAACATCATGCTGGTCTCGGTCACCGAGCGGACCCGCGAGATCGGTGTGCGCATGGCCGTGGGTGCCCGGCAGAGTGACATCCGCCAGCAGTTCCTGATCGAGGCGGTGCTGGTGTGCCTGCTCGGAGGCCTGCTCGGCGTCGGCCTGGCGCTGCTGCTGGGCTCGATGATCGGACGTTTCGCCAGCGACTTCCAGGTGCTGTTCTCCACCGCTTCGATCATCGCCGCATTTGCCTGTTCCACCCTGATCGGCGTGGGCTTCGGCTTCCTTCCCGCGCGCAATGCCGCGCAGCTCGACCCGGTGGAGGCCCTGGCCCGCGAATGAAGACGATGCCCATGCTCCCCTTTCCTGCTCCCTCGCGCCTGCTGCTGGCCGGCGCCGTACTGATGGCCCTGTCCGGCTGTGCCTCGGTCGGCCGTTATCCGGTTGCCGATCCCGACGTGGCTGCTGCTTATGGGCGTGGCAATGCCGCACTCAACGCACCGGTGGACGCTCCGCGCAGCAGCCTGGATACGCCTGCCCGCGACATCCGAGAGGATGTCTGGTGGAGCGGTTTCGGCGATGAACGTCTGGACCGGCTGGTAGCCCGGGCGCTGGCCGCCAACAGTGACCTTGCCGCCGCCGGCCTGGCCGTGCAGCGTTCCCGCCTGCAGGCCGGGCTCGCCAGCAACGCGCTTTGGCCACAGCCGTCCTCGTCGGGCGTCAGTGGCAGCGGCAGCCGTGCCACCGACCAGGCCGACGACTGGCGCCGCAGCTATTCCACCGGCGTTTCGCTGGCCTGGGAAGTCGATCTGTGGGGCCGGCTGAGGACCCAGCGCGACATCGCACGCTGGGAGGCTGAAGCCACCGAGGAAGATCGACAGAACACCGCCCTGCTGGTGATCGGCGATGCCATCAGCCAGTACTGGGCGTTGGCGTACCTCAACCAGTCGATCAGCACCGGCCAGGCCAACCTGGAGCGACTGGAACGCACCCGCGAACTGGTCCAGGCCCGTTTCGATGCCGGTGCGGTTTCGCGCCTGGAAGTACGCCAGGCCCTGCAGAACCTGCAGTCGCAGCGCGCTGCGCAGAGTGCGCTGGAACAGCAGCGCGTGGAAGTGCGCAATGCGCTGACCGTGCTGCTCGACGGCACCCCGTGGCCGCAACAGGACGAGCCGCAGAACCTGCAGCAGGCACGCAGCCCTGGCATCGCTGAAGGCCTGCCGGCGGACCTGCTCGCTCGCCGTCCCGACCTGCGCGCGGCCGAGCTGCGGTTGCGCAACAGCCTGAAGACGATCAAGGTCACCGCCACCCAGTACTACCCGGCGTTGAGCCTGACCGGCAGCCTCGGTTCCAGCGCGACCTCGCTGGGCGATGTCCTGCGCAATCCGGTGGCCACGCTCGGTGCCGGCCTGTCCCTGCCCTTCCTCAACCTGCAGCGCGCACAGCTGGATACCGACGTGGCCGGTACCAACTACCAGATCGCCGCGACCGGGTTCCGCAAGACGCTGTACACCGCCCTGTCGGAAGTGGACAACGCGCTGTCGGCACGCGAGCAGCTGGCGCGCCAGGTGGCGGCGTCGCAGGCCTCGTATGACGAGGCGGTGGAAGTGGAACGCATGCAGGAAGTGCGCTACCGCGTGGGTGCCACCGACCTGCGGACCTGGCTGGAAGCCCAGCAGACCCGGCGCGATGCGGAGTTGTCACTGGCCCGCGTCCGGCAGAGCCAGTTGACCAACGATGTGACGCTGTTCAAGGCGCTGGGCGGCAGCGCGGGGTAGCGCCGGGCCATGCCCGGCGGCGTGGAGCGCGGCACGCCATGAGCGTGGTCGGACTGGATCCGCCGGGCATGGCCCGGCGCTACCACGGGACGATCAGCCGCGCTGGCGCACGGCCTCGAACAGGCTGACACCCGCGGCGACCGATACGTTCAGGCTCTCGATCTCGCCCGGCATCGGGATCTTGACCAGTCCATCGCAGTTCTCGCGGGTCAGGCGGCGCAGGCCGTCGGCTTCACCGCCCAGCACCAGCGCGATGTTGCCCTTCAGGTCCAGATCGTACAGCGACGCGGTCGCTTCACCGGCCAGGCCGTAGATCCACACGCCCTGCTTCTGCAGATCCTTCAGGCAGCGCGACAGGTTGGTCACGGCCACCACCGGGATACGGTCGGCGGCGCCGGCCGAGGTCTTGCGCACGGTGGCATTCACCGTCGCCGACTTGTCCTTGGGAATGATCACCGCAGTGGCACCGGCCGCCGCGGCCGAACGCAGGCAGGCGCCCAGGTTGTGCGGGTCCTGTACCTCATCCAGCACCAGCAGCAGGGCCCGGCCTTCAGCGGCAGTGACCAGGCCTTCCAGTTCATTCTCGCTGTAGGTGCGCGCAGCGGCATAGCGCGCGGCCACGCCCTGGTGGCGGACCGCACCGCCAACGCCGTCCAGCGCCTGCGCGGTGACCCGGCGGACATCGATCCCCTTGCGGCGCGCGTTCTCTTCGATTTCGGTCAGGCGTGGATTCTTCGCACCGGCCTCGACCAGCACTTCGCGGACGTTCTCGGCGTCGTTCTCGATGGAGGAGGCGACGGCGTTGACGCCGACGATCCACTGGCTGTTCTTGCTCATGCGGGCGGGACCGGAAAGGGGGTGGCTATGGTAGAGCATCGGCGACGGCCGCGCTTCGCGCTCGCCGGGCAGGGCCCGGCGCTACCCGCCGTTTACCCGTCGGCTGAACGGCTGCGCGGCGGCCAGTGTGGCGTGTCGTGGTCGGGATGCTGGTGGGAAACGATCGCAGCCAGGAAGTCCAGCGCCGCCACGTCCTCCTCCGTCCGCCGTGCCGGCAGGCTGCCCAGGGCATCGACGAAGGGCAGCTTGCGCTCGACACCGTACTGGATCGTCGGCGGCAACCGTTCCGGCTGGTCAAAGGCGCCCGCCGCCACGGCCATGCCGTCGGGGGCTTCATAGGTCAGCGGCGTGCCGCAGTCGCCGCAGAAACCGCGCCGGACCACATTGGAGGACTGGAAATAGCGCGGCTGGCCGCGGGTCCAGCTGAACTGCACGCCGCGCACCGAGACCAAAGGCGCGTAATACGCGCCAAAGGCCTTCTGGCACATCCGGCAGTGGCAGATCGAACTGTCGGACAGCTCACCGCGCACCTGGAAGCGGATGGCACCGCACTGGCAGCCGCCGCTGTACTCGGGTTGGCCCTGCATGCTGCTTTCCTCCAGAACGGGCTCTACGGATCAGTACTTCTCTTTCCTGCGCTTGGCCGGTTTGCCGCGTTCGGGCAGCGGCGACAGTCCTGCCTCTTCTTCCTCGCCCTTGTGTTCGACCAGCCGGAAGTCGATCTTGCGCTCTTCCATGCTGGCCTTCAGTACGAGGATGCGCACGCGGTCACCCAGCCGGTAGCTGCTGCCACGACGTTCACCGGTCAGTGTCTTGCGGGTCGCATCGAACTTGTAATAGTCCTGCGGCAGCTGGGTGACATGGACCAGGCCCTGCACCTTGGAATCGTCCAGTTCCACGAACAGGCCGAAGCTGGTCACGCCACTGATCACGCCATCGAACTGGCCGCCGACATGCTTCTCCATCCACGCGGCCCGGTAACGCTCGTCGACCTCGCGTTCGGCCTCGTCAGCGCGGCGCTCGCGTTCGGAGCACTGCAGCGCCAGCGCTGCCATCTCGCGTGCGGTGTAGGTGAACTTGTCCAGCGGCTTGCCCGACAACGCATGCTTGATCGCGCGATGCACCAGCAGATCGGGATAGCGGCGGATCGGCGAAGTGAAGTGCGCGTACGCCTCCAGCGCGAGCCCGAAGTGACCGTGGTTGTCCGGACTGTAGACGGCCAGGCTCTGGCTGCGCAGCAGCACCGACTCCAGCAGCGTGGCATCGGGACGGTCGCGGATCTTCTTCAACAGCTTGGTGTAGTCACCGGGGCGCACCTTCGACCACGGCGGCAGGCTCAGCTTGAACTCCTTGAGGAATTCCAGCAGGTCGGCGTACTTGGTCTCCGGCGGCTTCTCGTGGACGCGGTACGGCGCTGGCACATGGCGCGACAGCAGGTACTTGGCCGCCTCCACGTTGGCGGCGATCATGCATTCCTCGATCAGCTTGTGCGCGTCGTTGCGCACCAGCATGCCGGCCTGGGTGACTTCGCCACGATTGTCCAGCACGAAGCGCACTTCACTGCTCTCGAACTCGATGGCCCCGCGCTTTGCACGTGCCTTGGCCAGCACCTTGTACAGCTGGTGCAGGCGCTGCACCTGGGGCAGCAGATCGCCGATGACGGCCTTCGCGCCGGCATCGTCCTCGCCCACGGCCTGCCACACCTGGGTATAGGTCAGGCGTGCGTGCGAATTCATCACCGCTTCGTAGAAGCGCGAGTGGACGACCTGGCCATCGCGGTCGATCTGCATGTCGCAGACGAAGCACATGCGGTCGACCTTGGGCATCAGCGAGCAGATACCGTTGGACAGGGTCTCCGGCAGCATCGGTACGACGAAGCCCGGGAAGTACACCGAGGTAGCGCGCTTCTGCGCCTCCTCATCCAGCGGCGTGCCCGGACGCACATAGTTGGAGACATCGGCGATGGCCACCACCAGACGGAATCCCTCCGCGTTCGGCTCGCAATACACCGCATCGTCGAAGTCCTTGGCATCCTCGCCATCGATGGTCACCAGCGGCGTGCGACGCAGGTCGACGCGGTCGCCGATCATCGCCGGCTCGACCACCAGCGGCACCGCGGCGGCCTCGTCCAGCACCTCCTGCGGAAACTCGAACGGCAGCTCGTGGCCGTGGATGGCGGTCTCCACCGCCAGCGAGGCGGTCAGCTTGTCACCCAGTACCGCGATGATGCGGCCGATCGGCGGACGGCGGCTGTCCGGCGCCTGCGTCAGCTCGCAGACCACCAGCTGGCCATCACGCGCACCTCCGGTCTGATCAGGCGGCACCTGCACGTTGCGCTGCACGCGCTTGTCATCAGGCACCACGTAATTGATGCCCATCTCGATGCTGAAGCGACCGATCAGACGGGTCATGCCGCGCTCGAGCACGCGGGCGATGCTGCCTTCGCGGCGGCCGCGATGATCGATGCCGGTGACACGCGCCAGCACCTTGTCGCCGTGCATCACCTTGCGCATTTCATAGGGCGGCAGGAACAGGTCGTCACCGCCCTCGACCGGGCGCAGGAACCCGAATCCTTCCGGATTGGCGATCACCACACCGGTGACCAGGCTCAGCGCCTGCACCGGCGCGAAACCTCCACGGCGGTTCTGCACCAGCTGGCCATCACGGACCATCGCACCCAGCCGGCGCGACAGCGCTTCGGCCCGGTCCGGCGCGGTCAGGCCCAGGCGGGCACCCAGCTCCTCGGCAGTCTGCGGCCCTTCGCAGCGCTCCAGCAGGGCCAGAATGGCCTCGCGGCTGGCGATGGGCTGTTCGTACTTCTCGGCTTCGCGGGACGCGTAGGGATCCTCGATCACCTTGCCGGCCGGCGGCAGCTTGCGGCCCGGCGCCGGTCCCGGGGCGTCGCCGCCACGGCCCGGGCGACCGCGCGGCGGTGCGCCGCCACCACCCAGTTCCGGGAACCAGCCCGGCAGTGGCTTGCCCGGCTGGGAGGTACGGGCTGCACCCGTCTTGGCGCCCTTCTTCGGGGCCTGGCTGCGGGACTTGCTCCCGCCCTTGCTTGGTTTTTTGGTAGTCATCGCCCTCCATGGTAGCTGCTGACGGCGTGCAGAACCGGTCAGCGACCCGCTTGCAGGCGCCACGTGAAAAAACTCCGCGAAGTCGTTGACAGCCTGCGGATTCATCTTCACAATTGCGCCTCTGGAACGCCCAGGTGGCGGAATTGGTAGACGCACTAGTTTCAGGTACTAGCGGGTAAAACCGTGGAGGTTCGAGTCCTCTCCTGGGCACCAACGAAAAATCTCCTCGCCTCGGCGGGGATTTTTTTTGCCCGCGTTTCCTGCCGTCGTTCCGCAGCGTGGCCGGGCGTTCACAAGGGTGTTGACACCCCCGTCACGGCACCCCATAATCTCGCTCCTCGACGCCCAGGTGGCGGAATTGGTAGACGCACTAGTTTCAGGTACTAGCGGGTAAAACCGTGGAGGTTCGAGTCCTCTCCTGGGCACCACGTCGAGACTGAGAAAAACCCGCGAAAGCGGGTTTTTTCATGTCCGGGCGCCAGCCAACCGGATCAGAACAGCGGTCGCAGCACCAGCTCCAGGCCCAGCAGCAGCAGGAAGCCCAGGAAGCACACGCGGAACACCCGCGCACTGATCCGCTGCCGGATCACCTGCCCCAGCCACATGCCCGCCAGCGCCGGCAACACCGCCAGCGCGCTCAGTCCCAGCTGCTGCACACCGAATGCGCCGTGCAGCACCAGCCCACCCGTCAACGAGAGGGTCGACACCGTGAACGCCAGGCCCAGCGCCTGCACCAGCTCTTCGCGTTGCAGCCCCAGCGACTGCAGGTACGGCACCGCCGGCATCACGAACACTCCGGTCGCCCCGGTCACCACGCCGGACATCGCCCCCACCAGCGGGCCCAGCCAACGCTCACGCCGCTGCGACACACGGAACACCGGCGCAACCAAGGCATACAGCGCATACACCACCAGCGCCACGCCCAGCGCCACCCGCGACCAGGTGCGGTCGACCCGCACCAGCAACGTCGCCGCGCCCAGGGTCACCACCACCACGGCCAGCATCATCGGCCACAGGCGTCGCACGATCGGCCCCAGTGATGGCCCGGCCAGCAGTTGCCAGGCGTTGGTGACGAAGGTCGGAATGAACAGCATCGACGCCGCCGCCACCGGCGACAGCGCCCCTCCCAGCAGGCCCATCGCCACGGTCGGCAAGCCCATGCCGGTCACGCCCTTGACCCCCCCCGCCAGCATGAACACGGCGACCAGCAGACCATAGAAGAATGTCGTCTCGCTCATGCCGTCATTGGAACCAGCGCGCCTTCCGCGCACAATGCGGCTTATGCGCCCCACCCTTCGGCTGGCCCGAAGGCAGGCGGCACGCAACGAGGGCCGTGACATGCGGATGGACATCGCCGACCTGCGCCTGTTCCTGGCCGTGGCCGACGCCGGCAGCATCACCGCAGGCGCCGCGCAGGCGAACCTGGCGCTGGGCTCTGCCAGCGAACGCCTGCGGGCGATCGAGAACGACGCCGGCACCGCGCTGCTGGTGCGTCACCCGCGCGGCGTGAGCCTGACCGAAGCCGGGGCCGCCCTCGCCCACCACGCGCGCCAGATCCTGCATCAACAGGCACAGCTGCGGGGCGAACTGCAGGCCTTCGCGAAGGGCGCGCGCGGCACCCTGCACCTGTATGCCAACACCGCCGCACTGACCAGCTACCTGCCTTCCCGGTTGGCTCCCTGGCTGGCCGAACGCCCACGCCTGCACGTCGAACTGCACGAACGCACCAGCCCTGAAGTGGTCCGCGCCCTGACCGCTGGCCAGGCCGAAGCGGGAATCATCAGTGATGCGGTCGAGGCAACCGGCCTGCAACGCCATGTCGTTGCCGAGGATCCCCTGGTGATGCTGCTGCCCGCAGGCCATCGTTTCGCGGCCCGTCGCACGCTGGCCTTCGCCGATGTGGCCAGCGAAACCTTCGTCGCGCTGGCCGATGGCAATGCGCTGCAGACCTACATCGAAACGCAGGCACGCGACATCGGCCATCGGTTGGACGTGCGCATCCGCATGAAGACCTTCGAAGGCGTGTGCATCATGGTGGGTCACGGCATCGGCGTGGGTATCGTGCCGCGCGCCATCGCCCGCCAGCACCGCCGCGCGACACAGGCGCTGGCGGTGCCCCTCGCGGATGCGTGGGCACAGCGCCGCCTGTGTGCCTGCTTCGCCGACTGGACACGGCTGTCGACAGCGATGCGCAGCCTGCTGCTGCACCTCGGCGTGGAAGCGGAGAAAAAAGCATGAAATGGTGTTGACACATCCGATGCCGTACCGCAGAATTCCCCTCCTGAGTCGCCCAGGTGGCGGAATTGGTAGACGCACTAGTTTCAGGTACTAGCGGGTAAAACCGTGGAGGTTCGAGTCCTCTCCTGGGCACCACGACTCATGATGATGAAACCCGCGAAGGCGGGTTTTTTCGTTTCCGGAATCCGCAGCGTCAACGCAAGGGCGACGCCTTCCGCGCGTTGCGCGAACGCCGCCTGGCAGAACTCACCACAGACAAAAACCCCGCCTTGCGGCGGGGTCGACATACAGCGCCGTGTTTGCGGGCAGTTTCAGTGCCCGCCACCGGCCGCTGCACCGGCACCGGCACCGAACGGCGGCTTGGCCAGCCACAGGAAGGTGATGATGGCCAGGAAGATCCAGCCCAGCAGGAAGAAGATGTCGTTGAAGCCCATCTGCGATGCCTGGTGGTTGATCATGGTGTTGAGCACCGCTGCACCATGCTGCAGGTCACCCTGCCCCATCGCCGCAACCTGGTCCTGCATGCCCGGCTGATAGGCCGAAATGTGTTCGGTCAGATCGGCGTGGTGCACCTGCGTGCGACGTGCCCACAGCCAGGTGGTCAGCGATGCTGCAAAGCTGCCGCCCAGCGTGCGCAGGAACGTGGCCAGGCCCGAACCCGCGGCAATTTCGCGACCATCCAGATCCGACAGCAGGATCTGCAGCACCGGCATGAAGAACAGCGCCACGCCGATGCCCATGATCAGCTGCACGCCGGCCACGTGCTGGAAGTCCACCTGCAGATTGAAGCCCGAGCGCAGGAAGCTGGTCATCGACAGGAACACGAAGGCGATGGTCGCCAGCATGCGCATGTCGAAGCGCGAGGCATACTTGCCCACGAACGGCGTCATGATCACCGGCAGCACGCCGATCGGCGCCGTCGCCAGGCCTGCCCAGATCGCCGTGTACCCCATGTCGCGCTGCAGCCACTGCGGAATCAGCAGGGCCACGCTGAAGAATGCGGCATAGGCCACCACCATCGCCAGCGTGCCGGCGCGGAAGTTGCGGTGGCGGAACAGTTTCAGGTCGACGATCGGGTCCTTGTCGGTCAGTTCCCAGATCAGGAACACCGTCAGCGCCACGACCGCCACGCAGGCCAGCACCACGATCCGGGTGGAGGAGAACCAGTCCTCGTCGTTGCCCAGGTCGAGCACCAGCTGCAGTGCGCCGACGCCGATCACCAGCGTGATCAGGCCGACGTAGTCCATCTTCGGCTTCTCCACGTGTTCCGGACGGCCCTTCAGCTGGTTGCCCACCACCAGCGCGGCGAAGATGCCTAGGGGCACGTTGATCAGGAAGATCCATTCCCAGCTGTAGTTGTCCGTGATCCAGCCCCCGAGGATCGGCCCGCAGATCGGCGCGACCACGGTGATCATCGCCAGCAGCGCCAACGCCTGCCCGCGTTTCTCGCGTGGATAGATCGAGACCAGCAACGACTGCGTGATCGGATACATCGGGCCGGCCACGAAGCCCTGCAGGGCGCGCGACACCACCAGCATGCCCATGCTCTGCGCCAGGCCACACAACAGCGAGGTGATGACGAAGGCCAGCGTGGCCCAGACGAACAGCTTGCGCTCGCCGAAACGGCGGCTGAGCCAGCCGGTCAGCGGCAGTGCGATGGCCGTGCTGACCGCGAACGAAGTGATGACCCACGTCGCCTGCTGCGAACTGGCGCCGAGATTGCCGGCGATGGTCGGCAGCGAGACGTTGGCGATGGTGGTGTCGAGCACCTGCATGAAGGAGGCCATCGCCAGGCCCACGGTGCACAGGGCCACGCTCGGCGGCAGGAACCCGGCGGCCGCACCCGGCGCCGCCGGTGCGCCCGGGCTTCCGGGCGCGGCTGGAGCTTGGGCGGACATGGCGACCTCAGCCCACCTTCGACTGCTGCGGCACGTTGCCCTGGATGATCGAGTGGATCACCTCGTCGGCATCATGCAGCTGCTTGGCATAGACGTCGGTGTCGAACACCGTGCCCTTGGCCGGGGCGCTCGGCAGCACCTCGCCCTTCTGGTCGCGCAGGCTCACCTCGGCCTTCATCGACAGGCCGATACGCAACGGATGTTCGGCAAGCTGCTTGGCATCGATGGCGATGCGCACCGGAACGCGCTGCACGATCTTGATCCAGTTGCCGCTGGCGTTCTGCGCCGGCAGCAGCGAGAACGCCGAGCCGGTCCCCAGACCCAGGCTCTGCACGCGGCCCTTGTACTTCACATCGCCGGCGTACAGGTCAGACTTCAGCTCCACTTCCTGGCCCAGGCGCATGTGGCGCAGCTGGGTTTCCTTGAAGTTGGCCTCGACCCACATCTGCTCGGTCGGCACCACGGCCATCAGTGCGGCACCCGGCTGCACACGCTGGCCCACCTGCACCGAGCGACGGGCCACATAACCGGTGACCGGCGCGACGATGCCGGCGCGGGCATTGTTGAGGTAGGCCTGGCGCAGCTGCGCGGCGGCCGCCTGCACGTCGGGCTGGGTGGCGATCACCGTATCGTCGACCAGCGCACGGTTGCGCTCGACGGTCTCGCGCGAACCGGCCACCGCTGCTTCCGCCGCCGCCAGCTCATCGCGGGCATGGGCGAGTTCTTCGTTGGAGATGGCACCGGTGGCGGCCAGATCCCTGCGGCGGGCGAAGTCCTCGCGCACGCGCTTCAGGGTCACCTGACGGGCATTCAGGTCTGCCTGCGCGCCTTCCACGCTGCGATACAGGCCACGGGTCTGGCGAACGGTCTTGGCCAGGTTGGCTTCAGCCTGCTGCAGGGCCACGGACGTATCGGCCGGGTCCAGCTGCACCAGCAGCTGGCCACGCTCCACGCGCATGCCGTCATCGGCATTGATGGCGACCACGGTGCCTGCCACCAGCGGGGTGATCTGTACAAGGTTGCCCTGCACGTAGGCATCGTCGGTTTCTTCGAACCAACGGCCGAACATGAAATACCACAGCGCCAGTGCGGCAAGCAGCAGCACGACGATGACGAACAGGCCCCGCAGCAGGTTGCTGCGGCGGTTGGAGGCGGCCGGGGCCGCAGTGTCTTGGGTCTGGCTCATGGCGGAGATCTTCAGGAATGCGAGGAATCGGAATGGGAGGCAAGCGGCGCGCGATCGGCATCACTGGGCTGGAAGCCGCCGCCCAGCGCTTTGCTCAGGCGCACCGAGGTCTGCACCTGCTGCGACTGCAGGCTGGCCAGCTGCTGTTGTGACTGCAGCAGGGTGGACTGTGCGGACAGCACATCCAGGTAGCTGCCGATGCCGGCGCGGTAACGCTGCCCGGCCAGGTCGAACGCTGCACGCGCCGTGTCCACGGCCTGCTGCTGCGACTGCGCCTGCTGCGCCAGCGAGCGCACCGCATTGACCTGGTCGGCCACGTCGCGCAGTGCGTCAAGCACCGCCTGGTTGTAATTGGCCACCGCCAGGTCGTACTGCGCATCGGTGTCGGCCAGGTTGGCGCGCAGCTTGCCGCCTTCGAAGATCGGCAGGCTCAGCGCCGGGCCGATGTAGGCGAAGGTGGAACTGCTCTGCAGCAGATCGCCGACATTCGGCGCCACCACGCCGGCCAGCGCGGTCAGGTTGAGGCTCGGGTAGAACTTCGTCCTGGCGACCTTGATCTGCTTGTTGGCCGCCTCCACGCGCCAGCGTGCGGCGACGATGTCAGGACGACGGCCGAGCAGCTCGCTGGGTAGCACGCCTGGCAGCTGCAGGGCCGTCGGATTCAACGGCTGCGGACGCTCGATCGTCAGACCACGGTCGGGGCCCTTGCCGACCAGGGCGGCCAATGCGGTGCGGGCGGCGTCGATGCGTTGCTGCGCGGCCTGCACCTGCTGTTGCGCGGCGGGCACGCGGGCTTCGGCCTGGCGCACCTGCAGATCGCTGTCGATGCCGGCACGGCGACGCTGCCGGGTCAGTTCCAGCGACTTCTGCGACCGCGTCAGTTCTTCCTCGGCGACATCGTCGAGCTGCCACGCGTAAGCAAGGTCCGCATAGGCCTGGGCGATGCCGGTGGACAGGTTCAGGCGCGCGGCCTGGGCCTCCACGGTGGCGGCATGCGCGCCATCCACGGCCGCTTCCCAGGCGGCGCGCTTGCCGCCCCACAGGTCGATGCCGTAGCTGAAGTCGAAAGCGACCTGGCTGCTGCCTGCGTAGTGGCCACCGATCTCGTCGCCGGCCATCGACTCGGGCAGGCGAAGCCCGGTATAGCCGCCGGAAACGGAGAGACTGGGCAGGCGGTCAGCGCGTGCGGTACCGACCTTGGCCTGCGCCTGGCGCAGACGTGCGTCGGCGGCGTCCAGGCTCGGATGACCGGCCAGGCCTTCGGCGATCAGCGCGTCCAGCTGCGCATCGCCCAATGCCTTCCACCAGTCCTGTGCGGGGAAGCCGGTGGCACTGAGATCGGTGTCGGCCAGGGTGCGCTCGCTGTGCAGGCTGTCCACATCGAGCAGGCGGGCCTGCGGTTCGAGGCCGCGGCTGCTGGCACAGGCGGCCAGCGCCAGCGCCAGCGCCGACAGCAGCAGCGCGCGCCCGGACCGGCGGAATGAGGAATGCGGGATCGGGTTCATGGGGTCGTCAGGGAATCGCGGATTCGGGTCAGGAGGGACAACAGCAGCGTGCGCTCGTCGGCGGACAGATCGCGCAGGGCGTAATCCATCACCGCGTCGCCGCGCAGCTTCAAGCGCGCCCACAGTGCGCGGCCTTCATCGGTCAGCACGATCTGCAGCGCACGGCGGTCCTGCGCATGTGCCTCGCGGCGAACGCAGCCCAGGGCTTCGAGCTTGTCCAGCAGGCGGGTGACGGCACTGGGTACCTGGTCGATGGCCTGGGCCAGTTCGTTGGCGGTACAGGGGGCCATGTTCGAGAGCACCTTCAACCCGATGTAGTGGGTGAAGCCGATGCCCAGGTCTTCTTCGGCCATGGACGCGTCAAGCTGGCGGACCAGGCCGTCGCGCACCTGGCGCAGCAGCAGGCCGAAGCTGGGGGGAGTGGTTGCAGGACAGATCATGGGAGTGCATTCTCTTCCAAAAAAAATATTTCTCAATGGAAATATTCGATCTGGCATCGAATGCTGTGTTGCAGCAGCGGGCTGGATCAGTGAAGGCGCCTACCTTAATGGCGCCCCAGGATGGCCCGGTAGTACCATCAAGCCAATGAATGACACATTCCAGCCATCGGACAGGATGAACAAGGGGGACATCGCCCCGGCCCGGCAGTTGCTGCGCAACGAGGCGCTGGACTGGTTCGAGCGCAACGATGGCCCGCCGGTCGTCGGTTTCCGCTTCGACAGTCCGCAGGGGCTCGCCCGTGAAGTCGACTGGCACCATCACCAGCGTGCGCAGCTGATCTGCGTCGAACGCGGCCTGCTGACCACCCGCACCTCGCATGGAACGTGGTCGCTGGCGCCCGGTTCGGCCGGCTGGATGCCGCCCTTGGAACCGCACACGGTCGCCCTGGACGGCCCGCTGCGTGGCTGGGGCATGGCGTTGGCCGCGCCGGCCTGCACTGCCCTTCCCGCCGCCCCCTGCGTGCTGGGCCTGTCCAGGCTGGCGCAGGCACTGGCGGACCGGATCTGCGGCTGGTCGCTCGACCAGGTCGCCACGCCCGAGCACCAGCACATCATCGAGGTTCTGCTGGACGAGATCCGCACCGCACCGCGCCAGCGCATGCACCTGCCGATGCCGCACGATCGGCGCCTGCTGAAGATCGCCTCGCAGCTGCTGGCCGATCCCTCCGACGAGCGCAGCCTGGCCGAATGGGCGCATTGGGCCGGGCTTTCGCCGCGCAGCCTGACCCGCCACTTCCGCGACGAGACAACGCTGAGCTTCGCGCAGTGGCGCCAGCAGGCCCGTCTGTCCGAAGCGCTGCGGCAGCTGACCGATGGCCGCAGCGTGGCCGATATCGCCCATGCGCTGGGCTTCAGCAGCGCCAGCGCCTTCGTCACCGTGTTCCGCCGCCATTTCGGCCTGCCGCCCGGGCGCTACCTGGCGCGGGCCGGGAATGGACTGGAAACCGGCCTGGACCCTGCGCGCGGCTTGGCATCCCCGGCCGCATCCGGATAATCACAGGATTGCGAGCGGCGACCGCCGTCGCCGCCTCCCGACATAGGTAACAACGCCGCATGACCGAACTTGCCCGCCCCGTGTTCCACGGATTCGAACAACTGCCGTTGCGCGAGTACGCCGAACGCGCCTACCTCGACTACTCGATGTACGTGGTCCTGGACCGCGCCCTGCCGTTCGTCGGCGACGGCCTGAAGCCGGTGCAGCGCCGCATCATCTATTCGATGAGCGAGCTGGGGCTGAATGCCGCGTCCAAGCCGAAGAAGTCCGCACGCACCGTCGGTGACGTCATCGGTAAATACCACCCGCACGGCGACAGCGCGTGCTACGAGGCGCTGGTGCTGATGGCCCAGCCGTTCTCCTACCGCTATCCGCTGATCGAGGGCCAGGGCAACTTCGGCTCCAGCGACGACCCGAAGTCGTTCGCGGCGATGCGCTACACCGAATCCAAGCTGACCCCCATCGCCGAGGTGCTGCTGGGCGAGCTGGGCCAGGGCACCACCGACTGGGCGCCCAACTTCGATGGCACGCTGCAGGAGCCGACGTGGATGCCGGCCCGCCTGCCGCACCTGCTGCTTAACGGCACCACGGGCATCGCCGTGGGCATGGCCACCGATGTGCCGCCGCACAACCTCAACGAGATCGTCAGCGCGCTGCTGCACCTGCTGGACGATCCGGATGCCACCGTGCGCGACCTGTGCGAGCACGTGAAAGGCCCGGACTATCCCTCCAGCGCCGAGATCATCACGGCCGCCAACGATCTGCGCACCCTGTACGAGACCGGCAACGGCAGCGTGCGTGCGCGCGCGACGTTCAGCCGTGAAGCCGGCAACATCGTGGTCACCGCACTGCCGTTCCAGGTATCGCCCTCGAAGGTGATCGAGCAGATCGCCGCGCAGATGCGCGCCAAGAAGCTGCCGTGGCTGGAAGACATCCGCGATGAATCCGACCACGCCAATCCGGTGCGGGTGGTGCTGGTGCCGCGCTCGAACCGCGTCGATGCCGAGCAGCTGATGGGCCACCTGTTCGCCACCACCGACCTGGAGCGCAGCTACCGCGTCAACCTCAACGTGATCGGGCTGGACGGCCGTCCGCAGGTGAAGAACCTGAAGATGCTGCTCAGCGAATGGCTGACGTTCCGCAGCAACACCGTCACCCGCCGCCTGCAGCATCGCCTGCAGAAGGTCGAACGCCGCCTGCACCTGCTGGAAGGTCTGCTGGTGGCCTTCCTCAACCTGGACGAGGTGATCCATATCATCCGTACAGAGGACGAACCGAAGGCCGCACTGATCGCGCGCTTCGGCCTGTCCGAAGAACAGGCCGAGTACATCCTGGAGACCAAGCTGAAGCAGCTGGCCCGCCTGGAGGAAATGAAGATCCGCGGCGAGCAGGACGAGCTGGCCAAGGAACGCGAGAAGATCATCGGCATCCTCGACAGCAAGGCCAAGCTGAAGAAGCTGATCCGCGACGAGCTGCAAGCCGATGCGAAGAAGTTCGGCGACGAGCGCCGCTCGCCGCTGGTCCAGCGCCAGGCGGCGCAGGCTATCGACGAGACCGAGCTGGTGCCAAGCGAGCCGATGACGGTGGTGCTGTCGCAGAAGGGCTGGATCCGCGCCGCCAAGGGTCATGACGTGGACGCGTCGGCCCTGTCCTATCGCGATGGCGATGCGCTGCAGGGCGCCGTGCGCGCGCGCAGCACCCAGCAGGTCGCATTCCTGGACAGCGAAGGCCGGGCCTATTCAACGGCGGTGCACACCCTGCCTTCTGCGCGGGGCAACGGCGAGCCGCTGACCGGCCGTTTCTCGCCGGCGCCCGGCACCAGCTTCGTCACCCTGGCCAGCGCCGAGCCGGACGCACGCTTCGTGCTCGCGTCCAGCCATGGCTACGGCTTCGTCACCCGCTTCGAGAACCTGATCGGCCGCAACAAGGCCGGCAAGGCGATGCTGAACCTGTCCGCCGGCTCGTCGGTGCTGCCACCGGCGGTGGTCGCCAATGTCGAGAGCGACCGCATCGTGGCGGTGACCAGCTCGGGCAACCTGCTGGCGATTCCGGCCAGCGATCTGCCCGAACTGGACAAGGGCAAGGGCAACAAGATCATCGAGATCCCCAAGGCCAAGCTGGCCACGGAACGCGTGGTCGCCATCGTGGCGATCGGGCCGGGGCAGACCCTGCAGGTGCGCGCCGGCCAGCGCACGATGGGCCTGAAGTTCAACGAGCTCGATGCCTACCTCGGCGCGCGGGCGACTCGCGGCCACCTGCTGCCGCGTGGCTGGCAGAAGGTCGAAGGCCTGTCAGTGGAATGACGCAGCGGGGTCGGATCCCTTTCCAACGGAGAGGGCTCTGACCCCAGCTCTGCCCGCCGGGCATGGCCCGGCGCTACCGAAACGCAGCACCAGACACGAAAAAGCCGGGGCATTCCCCGGCTTTTTCGTTGTCGGCTGGCGGGCGGTGGAGCGGCTGGCGGGCGAAGGCTGGCGAGCGATGCTCCGGTGCTGGCGGGCGACGGTACCGGTTCAGTGCGCCGGGGCGCCGCTGCCGTCGATCTTGCTCAGCTGGTACAGCTCCAGGCCGATGCGCTTGATCAGGCCCAACTGCTGCTCCAGCCACCAGGCGTGGTCCTCTTCGGTGTCCTTCAGCTGCGCCAGCAGGATGTCGCGGCTCACGTAGTCGCCCTTCTCTTCGCACAGCTTCATGCCGGCGGCGAGGTTGTTGCGCACGGCGTACTCGGTGTCCAGATCCTTCTGCAGCATCTCCTCCACCGTCGTACCCGGCTCGGTCAGGTGCGGGCGCATGTCAGGATCACCGCCAAGGAACAGGATGCGGCGCAGCAGCGCGTCGGCATGCTGGGTCTCTTCCTCCATCTCGTGGTTCAGGCGCTCATACAGCGCGAACAGGCCCTGGTCCTCGTAACGGCGGGAGTGGATGAAGTACTGGTCACGCGCGGCAAGCTCGCCGCGCAGCAGTTCCTTCAGGCAGGCGATGACGTCCGGGTTGCCTTTCATGGGGGGCTCCTGTGAATCGATGCGGCATAGGGTGCCCCATTTCGGGATACGGTGATCTAATCGGAATCAGTCGCAGTTGCGCCTGCGGCTACAATCGGCCCCGGCGTTCGGAAAGGACCTGCAATGCGACGTACATGGCGTTGGCTGCTCGGCGTGCTGATCGCCACCCTGCTGGTGGTGGCCCTGGCAGCGTGGCTGCTGCTGCGCGGCAGCCTGGCCGATCTGGAAGGTGAACATGCCCTGCCCGGCCTAAGCGCAGCAGTCACTGTCGAGCGCGACGCGCTGGGCGTGGTCACCATCACCGCGGGCAGCCAGGCCGACGCCATGCGTGCGCTCGGCCGTGTCCACGCTCAGGAGCGCTACTTCGAGATGGACCTGATGCGGCGCAGCGCGGCCGGCGAACTGGCTGCGCTGTTCGGCCCGAAGGCCATCGAGGTGGACAAGCGCATGCGGGTTCATCGCCTGCGCGCGCGGACCGGAGCCCATCTGGAGGCCGCCCTGGGCAGCAACGCCGCGGCGGTGAACGCGTATGTCGATGGGGTCAACCAGGGCCTGGCCGATCTCTCCGTGCGCCCGTGGGCCTACCTGCTGCTGCGGCAGGCGCCGCAGCCGTGGACCGCCAGCGACAGCGTGCTGGCCGGGCTGGCCATGTACGCCGATCTGCAGGATCCGGGCAACCGGACTGAACTGGCGCTCAGCCGCATCCAGGCGGTGGTGCCACCGGCGCTGCATGCGCTGATCGCGCACCAGGGCAGCGAATGGGATGCGCCCCTGTTCGGCGAGCCGCGCGGCAATGCCCTGCTGCCCGATGCAGGGCAACTGGATCTGCGCACGCTGGCCGCCTCGCCCGCCTCCGTGCCGGTGGAAACCGGCGCAGTGGGCAGCAACAACTTCGCCGTGGCCGGCGCCCTCACTGCCAATGGCCGTGCGATCGTTGCCGACGACATGCACCTGGGCCTGCGTGCACCCGGTCTCTGGTTCCGCGTGCGCCTGCGCTATCCCGATCCGCAGGCGGCCGATGGCCAGGTCGACATCAGTGGCTTCTCGCTGCCCGGTCTACCGGCCGTCATCGTCGGCAGCAACGGGCACATCGCCTGGGGATTCACCAACAGCTACATCGACACCGCGGATTTCCGCAACGAACCGGCCACGGCCCCGGTGACGGTGCACGAAGAGCGCATCGCCGTGGCCGGCCAGGATGACGTGGTGTTCGCGGTGCGCGAGACCGCCTGGGGGCCGATCCTGCACACCCACGCCGATGGCAGCGGCGACGCACTGCGCTGGGTCGCACATCTGCCCGGCGCGGTGCGCCTGGATTTCGCCGACATGGCCCGCGCGGGCGACCTGGACCAGGCCCTGCGCGTGGCCGACCGCGCCGGCATTCCTGCACAGAACCTGGTGATCGGCGACCGCAGCGGGCGCATCGCCTGGCGTCTGATCGGCGCCCGTCCGGACCGTGGCCCCGGATGTGCGGCGGCCGGCTACGCGCCAGCGCGCAATGACGCCTGCGCACCCTGGTCGCTGCGCAGCGACGCTGCTCCCGCACTGATCGATCCCGCCAACCACCGTCTGTGGACCGCCAACGGCCGCGTGCTGGACGGCGCCGCACTGGCAGTGGCCGGCAATGGCGGCTACGACCTTGGCGCCCGCGCGCGGCAGATCCGCGACCTGCTGGCGGTCCAGGACCGTTTCGATGAGCACGACCTGCTGGCGATCCAGCTCGATGACCGCGCGGTAATGCTGCAACGCTGGTGGGCGCTGCTGCAGCAGATCACCGCACACAGCAGCGACCCTGCACTGCAGCGCCTGCATGCAGCCAATGCGCACTGGGAAGGACGGGCATCGGTGGACTCGGTGAGCTATCGCATCACCCGCGGCTTCCGTGGCAAGGTGCTCGATGCGGTGGAAGGTGCGCTGCTCGCGCCTGCCCGCGCACAGCTGGGCGCCGACTACCTGCCGCCGCGGCTGCCCGAGCTGGAAGGCGTGGTCTGGCCGATGCTGGAACAGCGCCCAGCACATCTGCTGCCACCCGGTATCGACAGCTGGGATGCGTTGCTGGCGAAGGCCGCACGTGAGCTGGAAGCAGATCTTGCCAGCCAGGGACCGCTGGCCCAGCGCCGCTGGGGAGAGCGCAACACCGCGTCGATCTGCCACCCGGTCAGTCGCGCCCTGCCCGCCTTCGCACGCCGCGCGTTGTGCATGCCGGCCGAGCCGTTGCCCGGCGACCGCGACATGCCACGGGTGCAGGCCCCGGATTTCGGTGCTTCGCAGCGGATGGTGGTCTCCCCCGGTCACGAAGCCGACGGCATCGTGCACATGCCCGGTGGCCAGAGTGGCCACCCGCTGTCCCCCTACTGGGGCGCGGGCCACGAAGACTGGGTGCATGGCCGCCCCTCGCCGTTCCTGCCGGGCAAGGCCCAGCACGTGATGACGCTGGTGCCGGCGAGATAGAGGGGTAGCGCCGGGCCATGCCCGGCGAGCGCGCAGCGTGGACGGACAGCAAAGCCGCCGGGCATGGCCCGGCGCTACCGGCTCAGGTGCGGCGGCGCTCGATCAGGTTCAACAACGGCCCGGTCATCGCAGTGGTCACCAGTGCCATGATCACCAGCACCGCGAACAGGCGATCCCCGAGCAGGCCCAGCTCATAGCCCAGGTTGAGCACGATCAGTTCCATCAGGCCGCGCGTGTTCATCAGCGCTCCCAGCCGCCATGCCTCGCGGGCCGGCAGGCCGGTGCTGCGGGCGGCACTGAATGTGCCCAGCAGCTTGCCGGCCGTGGCCACCGCGATCACCACCAGACACAGCACGATGTCGCCGGCGTGCAGTGCGTCGGCGCGCATGCGCAGGCCGGTCATGGCGAAGAACAGGGGCAGCAGCAGGGTCACCGCGAACGGCTCGACGCGGGCCATCAGCAGTGCGCGCAGCGGCGCATTGGATGACACCGCCACGCCCGCAGCGAATGCACCGAACAACGCATGGATGCCCAGCATCTCGGTCACCAACGCACTGGCCAGCGACAACAGCAGGATGCCCAGCAACCACCGTCCTTCGCGTCCTGCCACGACCTGCTGGCGGGCAAACCACGGTCTCACCAGGCCAAGCATCAGCACCACGAAGGCCACCACGCCCAGCAGGCTGAGGCTTGCCGGCAGCCAGCCACCGGCCTGTGCAGCCGCCACGATCAGCGCCAGCAGGCACCAGGCCGTGGCATCGCCGAGTGCCGCGCAGGCAATGGCGGTCTGTCCCAGCGGCGTATGGGTGATGCCGCGATCGGCGAGGATCCGCAGCAGCACCGGGAATGCCGTGATGCTCATCGATATCCCGACGAACAGCGCGAAGGACGTGAAGCCCACGCCCTGCGGACCGTGCTGCGGGTACAGCCAGATCGCCAGGGCCACGCCCAGCATGAATGGCACGGCGATACCGGCATGGCTGACGGTGAACGCGAACCGCCGTCGTCCGCGCAGTGCGGCCAGGTCGAGTTCGGCACCGGCCACCAGCAGAAACATCAGCACACCCAGCTGGCTGAGCAGGCCCAACGGCGCCAGCGACGCCGCCGGGAACAGCGCGCCATGCAACTGCGGCAACAGGCTGCCCAGCACCAACGGGCCCATCATCAGGCCTGCCGCCATTTCGCCGATCACCGCCGGCTGGCCGAAGCGCTTGAGCAGCGCTCCCGCGCCCTTGGCCACCAGCAGCAGCACCAGCAGCTGCAGCAGGAACAGGCCCAGCGGCGATGACAGATGCCGGGCCCAGCTGCCTTCGTCGGCAACCGTGGCGCGTGCGACCGCTTCAGGCGCCGCCGGCCCGGCATACCGCGCCAGCAGCAGGCCGGCCAGCAACGGCAGTCCGGCCCAGGCCGCGTAGCGCCACCCCCATTTCATCGGCGGCGCCCGGCCCTCGCTCTGTACGTCCATGAACATTCCCCAATGTGCAGGGGGGCGATGATACGTCCTTGCCTGCGCCGACGCTGAGCGCCCGCCGGGCGTAGCCCGGCGCTGCCGGTCACGCCAGGGCCTGCTCGTGTACCCCGGCAATCGCCCGGCCGGACGGATCGGCCGCTGCGGCGAAACTCGCGTCCCAGGCAATCGCGGCCGGTGAGGAACAGGCGATCGATTTTCCACCCGGGACCGTTTCGGCCGCGGCCCGGCTCGGGAAGAACTGTTCGAACAGGTGGCGATAGTAGTACGCCTCCTTGGTCTGCGGCGGGTTGTGCGGGAAGCGCTTGTCGGCGGCGGCCAGTACCCGGTCGCTGACCTGCGCCTCGGCGTGCGCCTTCAATCCATCGATCCAGCCATAGCCGACGCCATCGCTGAACTGCTCCTTCTGGCGCCACAGGATGCTGTCCGGCAGATAGCCATCGAACGCTTCACGCAACACCGCCTTCTCGATACGGCGACCGCCGAAGCCGCTGCCGACCATCTTGTGCGCGGCGTCGATGCGCATCGCCACATCGAGGAAGTCGCGGTCCAGGAACGGCACGCGAGGCTCCACGCCCCAGGCCATCATCGACTTGTTGGCACGCAGGCAATCGTAGTTGTGCAGGGCATCGAGCTTGCGCACCAGCTCCTGGTGGAATTCGCGCGCGTCCGGTGCCTTGTGGAAGTACAGGTAGCCGCCGAAGATCTCGTCGCTGCCTTCGCCGGACAACACCATCTTCACCCCCATCGCCTTGATCCGCCGGGCCAGCAGGAACATCGGCGTGGACGCGCGGATGGTGGTGACATCGTAGGTTTCGATATGGCGGATCACCTCGGGGAGCACGTCGAGGCCTTCCTCGAAGGTGTACTCGAAGCCGTGGTGCACGGTGCCCAGCGCTTCGGCGGCGACGGCGGCGGCGGCCAGATCGGGCGATCCCTTCAGCCCGATCGCGAACGAATGCAGGCGCGGCCACCAGGCTTCGCTCTGGCCGCCATCCTCGATGCGGCGGCGGGCATAGCGGGCGGCGACGGCGGCCACCAGCGACGAATCCAGTCCACCGGACAGCAGCACGCCGTACGGCACGTCGCTCATCAGCTGGCGTTCCACCGCATGTTCAAAGGCCTGTCGCAGCTCGGCCAGATCGGCTTGGCGCCCTTCAACGTCCGCATACTCGCGCCAGGGCTGCTGGTAGTAGCGCACCAGTTCGCCACTGGCACTGTCGTAGTAATGACCCGGCGGGAACTGGGCAACGTCGGCACAGGTATCAACCAACGCTTTCATCTCCGAAGCCACCCGCAGGCGCCCCTGCGCGTCGTGCCCCCAGTACAGCGGCACCACGCCGACCGGATCGCGCGCCACCAGTACGCGACCGGCATCGCGGTCCCACAGCGCGAAGGCGAAGATGCCGTTGAGCTGCTCCAGCCAGCGGGACGGCGAGCCTCCCTGCCGGTACAGCGCGTTGATCACCTCGCAGTCCGAGCCGGTCTGGAAGTCGTAGGGGTGGGCCAGCGCGGCCTTGAGCAGCTGATGGTTGTAGATTTCGCCGTTGACCGCCAGCGCCAGCTGACCGTCCGCCGACAACAGCGGCTGCGAGCCACCCGCCGGATCGACGATGGCCAGCCGCTCGTGCACCAGCAGTGCACCTTCATCAAGGTAGACGCCGCTCCAGTCCGGGCCACGATGACGCTGCCGCTGCGACAGCTCCAACGCATGCCGGCGCAGGGCGGGAAGATCATCACCGGCCTGCAGGCCGAAGATTGCGAAGATCGAACACATGGGGGAACTCCTGTTGGGGTATTTCACGGGTAGGAAGGTGTTCGACCGGCCAACCAGGCCCGGGTGGGCTACGCCCGGGCACAAAAAAACCCGCATCGGCCGATGCGGGTTTTCTGGTGTCCGGGCGTGTGTTGCTGTCTATCTACCCAGGGCGCAGTCCCGCATCGGCCGCGCACGATTATTCGCGCGCAGATTATTGCGGTTGTTGTTGACGGCGGTGGCCGGGCGGATCGACATGACCCGACCCTAACCCGGTTTCCGGGGCCGCGCAACAGTTGCGTTGGCAACCAGGTGCGTCATACGCCGGGCATGGCCCGGCGCTACCGTCGGCCGAGGGCGGCGCCGGGCCATGCCCGGCATCCTCCCTCACACCAGCAGGCGCTCGACCAGCCGCAGGTACAGGCCCGGCAGGGCCTCCAGCTCATCCACGCGGACGTTCTCATCGACCTGGTGAATGCTGGCGTTGACCGGTCCCACTTCGATGCACTGCGCGCCCAAGGGCGCGATGAAGCGGGCGTCGGACGTTCCGCCACCGGTGCTTTCTTCCGGCGCACCGCCGATGTGATCGGCCAGCACGGCGCGCGCGGCGGCACGCAGCGTGCCTTCGGGCGTGTAGAACGGCTCGCCGCTGCGGTGCCACTTCAGCGTGTACTGCAGGCCGTGACGGTCCAGCACCGCGGTGATCTCCGCTTCCAGTTTCGGCGCATCCCAATGCGGGTTGTAGCGGACGTTGAAATCCACTTCCAGCTCGCCCGGAATCACGTTGTTGGCACCGGTGCCGGCATGGATGTTGGAGATCTGCAGGCTGGTCGGCGGAAAGCTCTCGTAACCCTCGTCCCAGCGCCGCGCACTCAGTTCGGCCAACGCCGGCGCCGCCTGGTGGATCGGGTTGCGTGCCTTCTCCGGGTAGGCCACATGGCCCTGCACACCCTGCACGCGCAACTTCGCCGACAGGCTGCCGCGGCGGCCGACGCGGAGCAGATCGCCCAGCGTTGCGGTCGACGAGGGTTCGCCGGTGATGCACCAGTCGATGCGCTGGCCACGCTCTGCGAACAGGCGCGCGACATGGCGCACGCCGTCGATCGCATCGCCCTCCTCGTCACTGGTCAGCAGCACCGCCAGCGTTCCCGCATGATGAGGGTGGGCTGCGGCGAACTGCTCGGCCGCGATCACGAACGCGGCTACGCTGCCCTTCATGTCGGCCGCGCCACGGCCGTACAGCACGCCATCGCGGATCTGCGGGACGAACGGATCGCTCTGCCAAGCCTCGCGCGGTCCCGGTGGCACCACGTCGGTGTGGCCCAGCAGGACCAGCACCGGCGCACCGCTGCCATGGGTCGCCCACAGGTTGTCGACGTCGCCCAGGCGCAGGTGCTCGCAGTCGAACCCTGCACGCTGCAGCCGCTCCGCAAGCAGCGCCTGGCAGCCGGCATCGTCCGGCGTGACCGATGGCCGTGCGATCAGCTCGCTGGCCAGGTCCAGCACCGCGCTCACGCGCCACCCACGCCGAAGCGCGCCTTGAACCCGTTGTCGCTGAATCCCTGGCTGACCTTGCCGTCGGACGTCACCACCAGCGGGCGCTTGATCAGCTGCGGGTACTCGCGCAGCAGCAGCTTCCACTCGGCATCGGAGGCGGCCGCCTTGCGGTTGTCCGGCAGTTGCCGCCAGGTGGTCGATGACCGGTTGACCATCGCGGACAGGCCGCCCAGCTGCGCGGCCCACTCGACCAGCGTTTCCGGGCCGGGCTTGGTCTCGCGGTAGTCGACGAAGGTGTATGGCACGCCGAAGCGGTCCAGCCACTTGGTCGCCTTCTTGCAGGTATCGCAGTTCTTCAATCCGTAGACAGTGGTGCTCATGGCCATCGGCAATGCTGGAAAACAGAGGGGCAGAATCTCACAACAGACGCTCGGACACGACCCGGAACGGCACGCGTGGCAGGTGGAAGGCCAGCCCGTCGGGCAGCGCAACGCCCATCGCCTGCAGGCGTGGACACTGCAGCGTACCCTGCAGGTGCAACGGCCGCAGATGGGTCAGCTCCACCGGCAGGTCGATGCGGGTGCTGGCCCAGTGCCCGTCACAGGTACGGGCGATGGCCTCGTCCTGGCAGGTCAGGAAACGCAGCAGGGCGTGATGGCCGCCGAAGGCCGCCGACCACGTGGCATCGTCCCAGCCTGCGGCAACCTGCCACTGCAGTCGAAGCGCCGGCGCGCTGCCGTGCCCACCTTCGATCAGGGTATGGCCGCCGCCATCGGCCCCAAGCACATGTGCGAAGCGCACGGAGAGATGAGGTTGCATGGCATCGCTGAAGGCACGCGCACCGGCGACGAAGGCCAGCTGATCCATCACGTTGCGGTCGAACAGCACGACCGGGGTGCCGTCCGGATCGTCGTCGCGGCGCAGGTACCAGCGCCAGTTGCTCTGCTGCGGCGATGGCATCAGCGCCCGCAGAGGGCCGGCCAGGGCCGGCCCGAAGTGACCGTGCCGATAGCTGAGGATGGTGTAAGGCGTACGACCTGCATGGACCACGTAGTGATGGCCAGGTGGCGGTGACGGCGCATGGCGCACATCGACCCACCAGCTGGCGTAGATCACATCGCGCACATCGCTGGCCAGCGCCGGCATCGGCCAGCGCCGCGACAGCGCGCGGCGCAGCCGGGTCCAGCGCGGTGCGTGCAGCAGGCGCGGCAGCATCCGCGCGAACACGTTGTCGAACGGATGCCGGTAGATCGCGGACTGCGCCAGGTCGTCCGGCGCAGTCATCGTCAGTCCGCCAGGCCGCGCAGAAGATCGTTGACGCTGGTCTTGCTGCGGGTGCGGGCATCGACCTGCTTGACGATCACCGCGCAGTACAGCGAGTGCGTGCCGTCCTTGCTCGGCAGCGAGCCCGACACCACCACGCTGTACGGCGGGATGTAGCCGTAGGTGATCTCGCCGGTGGCGCGGTTGTAGATGCGGGTGCTCTGGCTGAGGAACACGCCCATGCCGATCACGCTGTGGTGGCCGACCACTACGCCCTCCACCACTTCCGAACGCGCGCCGATGAAGCAATGGTCTTCGATGATGGTCGGGCTGGCCTGCAGCGGTTCGAGCACGCCGCCGATGCCGGCGCCACCGGACAGGTGGCAATGCTGGCCGATCTGCGCACAGGAACCGACGGTGGCCCAGGTATCGACCATGGTGCCCTCGCCGACATGGGCGCCGATGTTGGTGAAGCTCGGCATCAGCACCACATCCTTGCCGAAGTAGGTACCCCGGCGCGCGATCGCGCCCGGCACCACGCGTACCCCGGCACGACGGAACTTCGCTTCGTCGTACCCGGCAAAGCGCGATTCGACCTTGTCCCAGAACGGGGCCGGACGGGCGTCGACCACTGCCATGTCATTGACACGGAAGTACAGCAGCACCGCCTTCTTCAGCCATTCGTTGACTTTCCAGCCCCCCTGCCCGTCCGGCTCGGCGACACGGAACTCGCCGCTTTCCAGGCCGTCGATCACGCGGTTGACCAGCACCCGGGTCGAGCCCTCCAGTTCATGCAGGGTCAGCGTCGCGCGGCGCTCGAAGGCGCTTTCGATGCCGAACTTCAGTTCTTCCACGCCCGGCGCGGCCGGCCTGCGCAGCGACTTGCGGGCGATGGTCTCAGCGCGCGCGGCTTCCGCGCTCTTGGCCGGGGCCTTCTTCGGCGCCGGCTTCTTCGCGGCAGCCACCTTCTTCACCGGGGCAACGGTCTTCTTTGCGGCCGTCGCGGCAGTGGTCTTTCGGGCCGCTGCGCTCTTGGCGGTCGCGGCGGTCTTCTTTGCAGGCTTGGTGGCCATCAGGTGGGGTCTCCGGCGTTTCGATCAGGGTCCAGGCAGGCCAGCATCGCGTCATGCAGCTGCTGCCGGGCGGGTTCGGTCAGGGGGAGGTCGTGTTCGTCACTGATCACGAAGGTGTCTTCGGCGCGTTCGCCGAACGTGGCAATGCGCGCGTCATGCACGCGCAGGCCCTGGTTGCGCAGCACGAACGCCACGTCGGCCAGCAGGCCGGGGCGGTCGGGTGCGACCAGGGCGAATCGGGTTGCGCCGGGCTCATCGCGGAACTCGATGCGCGGCACGAAGCGGAAGTGACGCAGCTGCCGCGGCACCACCCGCCGCGACGGGCGCAGACGGCCCAGGTCACCGGCCAGCGCCTCGCGCAGCGCAGCTTCCAGGTTGGCGCTGCTGCCATCGGCGAAGGTATCGGCGGGGCTGACCTCAAAGGTATCGAAGATGGTGCCCGCGGGGCCGTCCAGTACCCGTGCGCGATGGATGCCGTAGCCCTTGCGGTCCAGCGTCATCACGATGGCAGCAAACAGGCCGTCGCGATCCGGCGAATGCACGAACACTTCCAGCGCGGGGTCGTCGACGCTGATGCGGCGCACCTTCACCAGCGCCTGGCCCTGCTTCACCGGCACCAGCGCAGCGGCCTGCCAGGCCAGCTGCTCCGGACGCAGGCGGATGAAGCCTTCATCAGGCATGACGGCGAACTGGCGGTCGATCGTGGCGTCGTCATAGCCCTGTTCGCGTACCAGCGCGCGCACGCTGTCACGCGCCTCGGCAACGCGCTCGGCGGCCGGCACCGGATGCTCCAGGCCCTCGCGCAGTGCGCGCCGCGTGGCGAAGTACAGATCGGCCAGCAGCCGGTCCTTCCAGGCGTTCCACAGCTTGGGGCTGGTGCCGGCGATGTCGGCGCAGGTCAGCAGGTACAGGTAGTCGAGGCGGTCGCGGCTGCCGACCAGGGTTGCGAAACGATGGATCACGGCCGGATCGGCGATGTCCTGCTTCTGCGCTGTCACCGACATGCGCAGGTGCTGTTCGACCAGCCACGCCACCAGTTCGGTATCCGAGGCACTGAGCGCATGCGCCTGGCAGAACGCGCGCGCATCCACCGCTCCCAGCTCGGAATGATCGCCGCCGCGGCCCTTGGCAATGTCATGGAACAGCCCGGCCAGCAGCAGCAGTTCCGGCTTGCGCAGCCGCGGCCACACTTCATGCGCGATCGAGAAGCGCTCGTCGGCACGGCTGCTGGCGAACTGGCCGATATTGCGCAGAACCATCAGCGTGTGCTGATCGACGGTGTAGACGTGGAACAGGTCGAACTGCATGCGCCCGCTGACCTGGGCGAACGCGGGAATCCACTGGCCCAGCACACCCAGCCGGGCCATCCGCGAGAGCGTGTCGACCGGGCGCTGGCCACGCAGCAGCGCCATGAACTGCTCACGCGCATCGGCATCGGCCTGGTCATAGGCGGGCAGCAGCGGCAGCGACTCGGCCAGTGCGCGCGCGGTCAGCGAATGCAGGCCACGCACCTGCGGGTTGTTGGCCCAGCCGGCGAACAGGGCGAACACCTGGCCGATGTCGCCGCGCGGCCACGCCGCCTCGTTCGCCGCCAGATAGCCGCGGCGCAGCGAGAAACCCACGGTCAGCGGTTCCGGCAGCGCTTCGCCGTCGAACTGCTCCTCGAAGCGTTGCAGCAGGCGGTCGCTGATCCGGCGCACCACCGAAGCGGCGCGATAGAACCCCTGCATCATCTTCTCGACGCCCAGGTTCTCGGCGTCGTCCTCAAAACCCAGCCGCGCGGCCAGTGTCTTCTGGTAATCGAAGCGGAGGCGCTCCTCCGGCCGCCGTGCCACCAGGTGCAGGCCGAAGCGCAGGCGCGCCAGCACCGCGCGCTCCCGCTGGAGCGCCGCGGCTTCGTCGGCACCCAGATGGCCCAGCCCGACCAGCGCCTCAAGGTCGCGAACGCCGAACGCGCGCAGCGCCATCCACCCCAGCGTATTGAGATCACGCAGCCCGCCGGGGCCATCCTTCAGATCGGGCTCGAGGTTGTCGGCGGTATCGCCGAAACGCTGGTGGCGGTTGCGCAGTTCCTCCAGCTTGGCCAGGAAGAAGGTGCGCGCCGGCCACAGTCCGCTGTCGTCGTCGGTTGCTTCGCGCAGCGCCCGGCGCGCCGCATCGTCGGCCAGGATCGGGCGCGCTTCGATCAGCGCGGTCAGCACGGTCTGGTCGGCGGCCGCCTCGCGGCACTGCGCCGCCGAGCGCACGGCATGGCTGACCGCCAATCCGCAATCCCACAGCAGGGCGAACAACCGCGCCAGGCCCGCTTCGTGGGCGAGCTGCGCTGGCGGCGCGCCGAACACCAGCAGATCGATGTCAGACCGTGGGAACAGCTCCCCACGGCCGTAGCCGCCCACTGCGAACAGGGACAGCCCGCTGTCGGACGGCAGGCAGCGCTGCCACGCCAGCCGGATCAGGTGATCGGCCGCGCGCGCGCGCAGTGCCAGCAGGCGCTCGATGTTGTCGCCCTGGTCGAAACGGCGGTACAGCCGCGCATCGGCCTGCTGCAAGGCCTGCCGTGCAGCGGAAGCCCAGTCCGGGTCGTTGAGCGACGCGGCCGGCGTGTCCAGCAGCGAACTCGCCGGCAGCATCCTCAGGAGACCTGCGATTCGCCCGGCGACAGGGTCAGCACGTCAACGCCGGTCTCGGTGACCGCGATCATGTGCTCCCATTGCGCCGACAGCTTGCGGTCCTTGGTCACCACGGTCCAGCCATCCGGCAGCACCTTGTTGTAACGGGTGCCCTCGTTGATCATCGGCTCGATGGTGAAGGTCATGCCCGGCTGCAGCACCAGGCCCTGCCCCGGGCGACCGTAATGCACCACCTGCGGCTCGTCGTGATAGACCTTGCCGATGCCGTGGCCGCAGTACTCGCGCACCACGCTGAAGCGCTCGCCTTCGGCATAGCTCTGGATCGCGTGGCCGATGTCGCCCAGGGTCGCCCCCGGACGTACCGCGCGGATGCCGCGCCACATCGCTTCGTAGGTGGTCTCCACCAGGCGGCGCGCCATCACCGACGGTGTGCCGACGAAGTACATGCGACTGGTGTCGCCGTGCCAGCCATCCTTGATGACGGTCACGTCGATGTTGACGATGTCGCCGTCCTTGAGCACCTTGCCTTCGCTCGGAATGCCGTGGCAGATGACGTTGTTGACCGAGGTGCACACGGTCTTGGGGAAGCCGCGGTAGCCGACGTTGGCCGGAATGGCGCCCTGCACGTTGACGATATGGTCATGGCAGATGCGGTCCAGTTCCTCGGTGGTGACACCGGGCTTGACGTGGGGGGTGACGATGTCGAGCACTTCGCTGGCCAGGCGGCCGGCGATGCGCATCATCTCGATTTCCTGCGGGGTTTTCAGATTCACGCTCATGGCGCCCATTATCGCCGATCCGGCCGCAATCTGAACGAACGCCACCCAACTGGACGTTCCCGGCCATGCACAGTTCCGGCAAGGCGAGCGAAAGCGTGATCGCGCCCACATTACGCAGCCCCTGTTTATCACGGATTACAGACACTTGGCGGTCCTAAGCTGGCGCCAGCGTCGCCGAAGCGGCCTCGAACGTGCCGCCTTCGCCTTGTTCAACGGACCTTCGGGTCAAGGAGGTTGTCCATGCGAATCCCACTGCGCTCCTCCCTTGCCGGGGCCATGACCGCGCTGCTGCTGGCCGGCCCGGCGCTGGCGGCCGATACCACCACCTTCAACGTCACCCTCGTGGTCACCAAGGCCTGCACGATCACGGCCGCGGCCGCCACCAACGTCGACTTCGGTACCGCCGCATCGACCACCGCGATACCTACCCTGGGCCAGGGCACGGTGACCGCCCAGTGCTCTGCGCTGACCCCGTATACGATCGCGCTGAACGCGGGTGCGAACGCCGGTACGGCCGGCGACGTCACCACCCGGCGCATGAAGAACACCGACGCGGCGGTGACCGCCAACAACTACGTCGGTTACCAGCTGTACCGCGACGCGGCACACAGCCTGGTCTGGGGGTCGACGACCGGCACCAATACCCAGGCCGGCATCGGCACGGGCCTGGCGGTTCCCTACATCGTCTACGGCCAGATCCTGAACCTGAGCACCAACAACGCGGCCGCCGGCAACTACCTGGACACGATCACCGCCACGATTACTTATTGATGGAGCACGCCTCCATGTCCCGACCCCGCCTGTGGCGCGCCGCCGGCGTGGCGTTGCTCGCCTGCCTGCTGGCCAGCGCCGTGGCCACCTCCGCCGCCACCAGCCTGCAGGTCGCGCCCACCACCCTGCAGCTGGAGCCCCGCCAGCGTGCCGCCGAGCTGTGGCTGACCAACAGCGGGACCGCGCCGGTGAAGCTGCAGGTGCGGGTGTTCCGCTGGGTCCAGCAGGATGGCAATGAGCAGCTGCTGCCTGCCGATGGACTGCTGGCCACCCCACCGATGCAGGAACTGGCCGCAGGCCAGCAGCAGCTGGTGCGGGTGATGCGCACGGACAGCGAGGCACCGGGCTCCCAGCAGCATTACCGCCTGATCGTCGACGAAGTGCCGGACCTGGCCACCCGCGCCAGCGGCATGCAGTTCGTGCTGCGCTATTCGATCCCGGTATTCATCCAGCCGGCCGGGGGCACGCCGGCGCCGCGCCTGCAGGCACGCCTGCTGCGGCTGGACGATGGTCGCAGTGGCGTCGAGATCGGCAATTCCGGCGACAGCTACGCGCAGATCGCCGACCTGGCGCTGGGCAGTGTCGAACGCCCGCGTATCGTCCACCCCGGCCTGCTGGGCTATGTGCTGCCCGGCCAGGTGATGCGCTGGCCCGTGGAGCGCACGGCTGTCGACCGGGACAACGACCAGATCACGGCCAAGATCAATGGCGAGTCGACGCAGACACCGCTATCGCCGCCACCGGCTCGCTGAGGCGGTGGTGGGCACGGTGCTCGCTGCCGCGTGGGTTCCCGCGGCTCCGGCCGCCGACGTGTCCGGCATCTCCGGCGTCTCCGCCGATGCCCTGCTGCCTCCCCCGACACCGCTGACGGCCAGCCAGACACTGTACCTGGACGTCTCGCTGAACAGCACGCCGCGCGGCCTGCTGCCCTTCACTGAAGCACGTGGCCGCCTGCAGGCCAGCCCGGAGGTGCTGCGCCAGCTCGGCTTCAGCGCCACCGGCGATGCACCGGTGTTTCTGGATCAGATCAGCGGCGTGGTCGCGCGCTACGACGCCCAGCTGCAGACACTGGCGCTGGATGTGCCGCTGGACCAGCTGACCCTGCCCACCACCCTGCTCGGCCGCCCGCAGGTGCGTACGCCGGCCGGCAGCGCCTCGCCGGGCCTGCTGCTCAACTACGACGTGTACGGCAGCCGCATCGAAGCACTCGGTAACCTTACCCTGAGCTCGGAACTGCGCCTGTTCGGCATCGGCAGCGGCACCTTCGAGAACACGGCGGTCACCCGTCGCTACCAGCAGCCGGACGACCGTCACTGGCGCAGCGAAAGCGTGCGCCTGGATACGCACTGGACACTGGATTTTCCCGAGTCGGCGACCACGCTGGAGATCGGTGATTTCTACAGCGGCTTTGTCGACTGGACCCGGCCGGTGCGCCTGGGCGGCGTGCAGGTCGGACGCAACTACGGGCTGCAGCCCTACCGCGTGCTGACACCGACGCCCGGCTTCCTGGGCGAGGCGGTGGTGCCGTCAACGGTGGAGCTGTACGTCGACGGGTTGCGCCAGTACAGCGGCCAGGTGCCGGTCGGACCGTTCCAGCTGGCGGCACAGCCGGGCATCAGCGGCACCGGCACCGCGCAGGTTGTGGTGACCGATGCCTTCGGCCGCATGCAGACGCTGGATTTCAGCTTCTATGGCACCCAGCAGCTGCTGGCCAAGGGCCTGTCGGACTGGTCGGTCGGTGCCGGACAACTGCGCGAAGCGTTCGGCGAACGCTCCTTCGAGTACGACAGCCGCACGGTGGCCAGCGCCAGCTGGCGTGGTGGCATCAGCGACACCTTTACCGGCGAAGCGCACGCCGAAGGCGGTGGCGGCCTGCTGCAGGCCGGCGTCGGTGGCTGGTGGCTGGCGGGCGAGGCCGGCGTGTTCAATGCCGCCTACGCGCACAGCCGCCTGCAGGGCCTGCAGGGCGGCCAATGGGCACTGGGCTACAGCTGGAACAACCGCCGCTTCAATTTCAATGTGCGCAGCGTACGCACCCACGGCGACTACCGTGATCTCGGCGCGCTGCAGGACAATCTGCCCCCGCGCATCAGCGAACAGGCCACTGCCGGTCTCGATCTGCTGGGGCTGGGAACGCTGAGCGCAAGCTACCTGCGGCTGCGCTACCCCGATGGCGACGACAACCGCTATGCCAGCCTGTTCTGGTCGCGCACCTGGAGCCAGCGCTGGTCGGCCTACCTCTCGGTCAACCAGAATCTGGACAGCAGCGACGACCGCAACATCTACCTGTCAGTGAGCGCGAGCCTCGGCAACAACCGTCAGGCCAGCCTCTCCAGCCAGCGCAACGGCGACAGCCAGGCCTGGGTGGCCGATATCACCCAGCCGGTCCCCGGCGATGGCAGTGCCGGCGGCATCGGCTGGCGCGCGCAGGTGCGCGGGGGCGACGAGGGCACAGGCGGCCTGGCCGAGGTCGGCATCCTCAACGACGTGGGGCGTTACGCGCTCGGCGCATCGCGCCAGGCCGGCATTGACTACGCCTATGCCAGCGCCAGCGGCAGCCTGGTGTGGATGGACGGGCACACCTTTGCCACCCGCGAGGTCTCCGACGCCTTCGCGGTGGTCAGCACCAGCGGCGTCGCCGGTGTCCCGGTACGGCTGGAAAACCGCCTGATCGGCGTCACCGACGACCGTGGCCTGCTGCTGGTCAGCCCCCTGCTGTCGTGGCAGCGCAACCGGGTCTCCATCGACACTCTCGACCTGCCGGCGGACATGCGCGCCGACCGCGTCGAGGACTGGGTGACACCCCGCCAGCGCGCCGGCACCGGCGTGACGTTCCATCTGCGCTCGCGGCCGTCGCTGACCCTGGTCCTGCAGGACATGGCCGGACAACCGCTGGAGGTGGGCAGCGAAGTGCAGCTGCCGCAGGGTCGCCAGGCCACCGTCGGCTACGACGGCCTGCTGTACCTGGAGGACGTGGCGCCGGGCAGCGTGCTGTATATCACCACCAGCCGCAGCCAGTGCCGGGTGAAGGTGCCGGCCACACCGGAAGTGGCTGCCAGCGGCGCCCGGCCCCGCCCGGCACCGGTACCGTGCATTCCCGAGGTGGCGCCATGAAGGTGCCCCTGCTCGGCCTGCTGCTCGTGCTCGGCCTGCTGGCCGCCACACCGGCGCACGCGGCGGCGGTGTGCACGGCCACCGCCAACCCCACCCTGCCGTTCGGCAACGTCAACAGCAATGCCCCCGGGCCCACCTCGGCCACGCTGAACATCACCGTCACCTGCACGACGGCGGCGCTGAGCCTGCTGGCCACTACCGGCGTGCGCGTGTGCGTGGGCATCGGTGCCGGCAGCGGCGGTGGCAGCAGCAGCACCTGGCGGACCCTGCGCACCAGTACCGGCACCCCTCCCGACACCCTGAACTTCCAGCTCTACAACAATGCCGGCTACAGCCAGGTCACCGGCTTGGTTCCCCGCGGTACGCCGCCAGCGCAGGAGCTGACCATGACCTACAACGTGCCGCTGGTGGTCGGCGGCAGCGGCGCGCAGTCCACCCAGCTGTTCGCACAGATCCCGGCCAACCAGGTGCTGGCCGCGGGCAACTACAGCAGCACCTTCAGCGGCGCCGACGTGGTGCTGACCTGGGCCTGGAACGAAGTGCTGCTCGGCAACGCCACCGTACCGGCCACCTGCAACGGCGGCGCCACCGGTACCAACAGCGCCAGCGCGGCCTTCAGCTTCATCGCGACCGCGACCGTGCTGCCACAGTGCGGCAGCTACCTCACCACCCCTCTGGACTTCGGCAACGTCACCGGCAGCATCACCAGCAACATCGACCGGACCGCCACCCTGACCCTGACCTGCCTGAAGAACACGGCATTCCAGATCGGCCTGGACAACGGCCAGAACAATCCCCCGGCCACCCCGACCCGGCGCATGCGCACCACCATCGGGGGCAGCAGTTACTACCTGGCCTATGAACTGTACCGCGACAGCGCACGCAACCAGCGCTGGGGCAACACGCTCACGGTCGATACCGCCAGCGGAACCGGTACCGGCAGTGCCCAGCAACTGACGATCTACGGCCGGGTGCCGCCGGTCACCGGCCAGCCGCCGGCAGGTACCTACAACGATGTGGTGCAGGTGACGATCACCTACTAGCCGGTGCCGCGAGCACCTGCCCCTACAGATCCGGCGCGCCCGGCCGATAGCGTCCAGCAGGTATCCCGGCACGGTGGATGACAGGTGGTTCGCGCAGTTCCGATCCTGGCGATGATGCTCGCCGCCCCCCTGGCCTGGGCCGAGCCGGCAGCCCCGGTGCAGGTGCGCCTGGTCGTAGTGGAAGCCTGCCAGGCCGATGCCGGCGGCCGCGCGTGTGCCGTTCCGCACCAGCGCAGCGATGCCCCGCAGCTGCCGGCACAGCTGCGTGAACTCGCCCCCGCGCCAGCCTCGCCCACCGACGACGCTTCCGCCGCGCCGACATTCATCTACTGATGCCGATGCGCGCACTCCTTGCCCTGTTCCTGCTGCTGCCGGGGCTGCCTGCCGCCGCACTGGACCTGCTGCCCACGACCCTGCAGCTGCCCGCCGAAGGGGGCCGCACCGAACTCTGGCTGCACAACCCCGGCCCCGAGCGCTGGCAGGGCGAGGTGCAGATCCTGGCGTGGGAGCAGCAGCTGGACGCCGAACGGCTGCAGCCGAGCGACCGCATCCTGGCCAGTCCGACCCGACTGGATCTGGCGCCCGGCGCCCGCCAGCGGGTCTGGCTGCTGCCCCGCAGCGCCGTCCCGGTCGCCGCCGAGCAGGCCTACCGTATCGTGCTCGCCCCCGGCAGAAGCAGCCTGCCACGCTACTCGCTGCCGCTGTTCCAGGGTGCGGCTGCGTCGTCAGTGCGCCCGGCCGTGCGTGCCCGCGTCGAATCCAACGGGTCGCAGACTCATCTGCGACTGGACAACCCGGGCCGCCTGCATGCGCGCCTGGACGGGCTTTCATTCGAGTCCGTCGGCGGCCATCGCAGCGTGCTGCTGCCGGGCCTGGCCGGCTATGTGCTGGCAGGACGGGAAAGGCGCTGGACGTTGCCGGCACGCCGCGACGGCTATCTCGGCGGCCGCTTCCGGGCCCGCCTGCAGGACGGCCGGGAGGTCGTTCTGGACGCATGGGACCCGTCAATTGCGGTGAACCCGCCCGCCGGGCTATAATCGCCGGGATGTCCTGCCGCCCCGTGCGCGGGACCCCGTCCACACCGGACGTCACCGGTGAATCCACACCTGCTGCCCCCATCCGTGCCGGGGTGCTCCGCAAGGAGTTCGGCCACGGAGGCAACAGGGAAGCCCAACCCCGGAACCGATCGCGCTTCCACGCGTCCCGCATACCTGTCCCGCGGGCGGAATCGCTGGTTCCATATCAGGAGTACTGCAATGCCCCAGGTCACCATGCGTCAGATGCTGGAAGCCGGCGTCCACTTCGGCCACCAGACCCGTTACTGGAACCCGAAGATGGCTCCGTACATCTTCGGCGCCCGCGGCAAGATCCACATCATCAACCTGGAAAAGACCGTCCCGCTGTTCAACGACGCGATGAACTTCATCTCGTCGGTTGCCCAGAAGCGCGGCACCGTCCTGTTCCTGGGCACCAAGCGCAGCGCCCGCGAAACCATCAAGGAAGAAGCCGAGCGTTGCGGCATGCCGTTCATGAACCAGCGTTGGCTGGGCGGCACCCTGACCAACTTCCGTACCGTCAAGCAGTCGGTTGCCCGCCTGAAGGAACTGGAAGCCGGTGAAACCGACGGCACCTTCGAGAAGCTGGTCAAGCACGAAGTGCTGGGCCTGCGTCGCGAGCGCGACAAGCTGGAAGCCTCGCTGGGCGGCATCAAGGACATGAACCGTCTGCCGGACGCCATCTTCGTCATCGACATCGGCCACGAAGACATCGCCATCAAGGAAGCCAAGAAGCTCGGCATCCCGGTGATCGCCGTGGTTGATACCAACTACAACCCGGAGCTGGTCGATTACGCCATCCCGGGCAACGACGACGCCATCCGCGCCGTGCAGCTGTACGCCCGTGCCGCCGCCGACGCCGTGCTGGAAGGCAAGGCCGCTGCTCCGCACGCCGCCTCGGTGCGCGAGGAAGAGTTCGCTGAAGCCGCCGCTGAAGGCGAAGAGAAGCCGGCCCGTCGCGCTCCGGCCAAGAAGACCGCCAAGAAGGGCGACGAAGCCCAGGCCTGATCCAGGCCCCGGGGTGGGCCCCAGCGCCCACCCCTCCTGCATGCCGCCCTCGGCGCGTGACAGGACCATGTCATACGGGCCGGCCACCATGCCGGCCCAACCCCTTTCTTTCGTGAGGTAATCCCGTGGAAATCACTGCTTCCCTGGTCAAGGAACTGCGCGAGCGCACCGGCGCCGGCATGATGGAATGCAAGAAGGCGCTGACCGAAGCCGCCGGCGACATCGACGCTGCGGCGGAACTGCTGCGCAAGTCCGGCGCTGCCAAGGCCGACAAGAAGGCTGACCGCGTGGCCGCCGAAGGCCGTCTGGGCCTGGCACAGGACGGCGGCAAGGCCGTGCTGGTCGAAGTCAACTCGGAAACCGACTTCGTCGCCAACGACGTCAACTTCAAGACCTTCGTCGACGCCGTTGCCGCTGCCGCCCTGGCATCGGGCGCTGCCGACGTCGAAGCGCTGAAGACCGCCAAGCTGGCCTCCGGCGAGACCGTCGAAGAAGCCCGCGCCCTGGCCGTGCAGAAGCTGGGTGAGAACATCCAGATCCGCCGCATCGCCAAGGTCGACGGCAACAACACCGTGGGTGCCTACGTCCACACCAATGGCAAGGTCGGCGTCCTGGTGGACCTGGTCGGCGGCGACGCCGAACTGGCCCGCGGCCTGGCCATGCACGTGGCTGCGCTGAAGCCGCCGCACAACAAGGCCGCCGACGTTCCGGCCGACTTCGTCGAGAAGGAAAAGGAAATCGAACTGGCCAAGATGTCCGAGAAGGACAAGTCGAAGCCGGCCGATATCCTGGAAAAGATCATCAGCGGCAAGATCAACAAGATCGTCAGCGAAGTGACCCTGTACGGCCAGGCCTATGTGCTGGACGGCGACAAGACCGTCGAGCAGGTGGTCAAGGCCGCCGGTGCCGACGTCGCTGGTTTCCAGCTGCTGGTCGTCGGCGAAGGCATCGAGAAGGTGGTGGAAGACTACGCCGCCGAAGTTGCCAAGGCGATGCAGGTCTGAGTCCAGCCTTCCGGCTGTGAAGCGACCACAAGGAGCCGCGGGGAACCGCGGCTCTTTTTTTATGCCGTCGGTGAACTTTGCGTTGCGCGCGAATCAGGCCGATACTCGGCGCAGGGAATCCTCAGTCACATAGCAGGATAGAAAGTCGCAGACTGTGATGAATTCCTAGGTATTCTTGCCCTAATGGAATTGAACGATCCGCCATGCCTCCCGAGCTGACAGCTGCCCTGGCGCTCTGCCGCAACCTTCCCTCGCCACCCGGTATTGCCCTGCGCATCATCGAACTGGCCCAGGATCCGGAAGCGGACATCGCCACCGCCGCCGACATCATCGCCATCGACATGGCGCTCAGCGCCCGCATGCTGCGCATCGCCAACTCGCCGCTGTATGCCAGCCGGCGGCGCATCGAGAATCTCGGCCAGGCACTGACCATGCTAGGCCTCAACGCCACCATCAGTCTGGCGCTGGGTTTCACGGTCACCCAGGGACTGACCGGAAGCGGTGCCGATCACGACCTGCGCCAGCGGGCCTGGAAGCGCAGCATCCTCAGTGCACTGGCTGCCAGCCAGCTTGGCCAGGCGCGCGGGCTGCGCCGCCTGGAAGAACTGATGCTGGCCGGACTGCTGCAGGACATGGGCGTGCTGTGCCTGGCCCAGGCCGAAGCCGAGCGCTACCTGCCCCTGCTGCGTGAAGCACGCGACAACCTCGACCTGGTTGCCCGCGAGCGCAACGTGCTGGGCTGCAGCCACGCCGATGTCGGCGCCTGGGTGGCCGAGCAGTGGGGCCTGCCGCGCTACCTGGTGGAGAGCATCAGCCACAGCGAAGACGAGGACGCCGCCGATTCGCCCTTCCAGGCGTGCGTGCAACTGTCCGGCGCGGTCGCCGACATCTGGCTGGACGGCGACGCCGACGCGGCCCGCGAACGGGCGCTGCAGCAGGTGCATGACCGCCTGGATCTGGACAGCGCCCGCTTCGACCAGGTCCTGGCCCGCATCAGCGATGCCCTGCCCGATATCGCCAGCCTGTTCGAAGCCGGCCTGAATTCTCCGGCGCGGGTGCACGAACTGATCGATCACGCACAGGAGCTGGCCACCCTGCGCAACCTGCGCGAACTGCAGGATGCCGACCAGGCACGGCGACGCGCCGATGAATTCGAGGCGCGCGCCAAGCGGCTGGCCGACCAGGCCCACCGCGACGCGCTGACCGGCGTACTCAACCGGCGCCAGCTGGAAGCGGTGCTGGAGCAGGAATTCCTGCGCGCCGGCCGGCATGGCTGGCCGCTTTCGGTGGCCTTCATCGACCTGGACGACTTCAAGAAGATCAACGACGCTCACGGTCATCTGACCGGCGACGAGGTGCTGCGCGCCTTCGCCGGCAAACTGCAGGGCCAGCTGCGCAACAGCGACACCGTCGCCCGCTTCGGTGGCGAGGAGTTCGTGGCGCTGCTGCCCAATACCAGCGAATCGGTAGCGCTGGAGGTGATCCGGCGCGTACTGGCGAACATCGTCGCCACGCCGATGGCCGAACTCGAGGGAGGGCCGCTGTTCGTCACCTTCTCCGCCGGCGTGGCCACGCAGGGGGGCTACGAACGCTTCGCCGACGTGCAGGACCTGCTGCGCGCCGCCGATGACGTGCTGTATCGATCCAAGAACCTGGGCCGCAACCGGGTGATCGCCCGCTCCCCCGGCGCGCTGGGCCACGACGAACTGTCCGCCACTGCCGGCCTCGAAGCGGGCTGAACGGGACGCCCCGATGAGCGGGGCGATCCAGCCGATTTTGCGCCGCAGTGCACAAAACACTTTGGCCGGGCGCCGCATGCGCGTAGAATCGCCCGCGATTTCCACGCACCCGAGGTCCCCATGTCCAAGCTCGCCTATCGCCGCATCCTGCTGAAACTCTCCGGGGAGGCGCTGATGGGAGACGAGGACTACGGCATCGACCCGAAGGTCATCAACCGCCTGGCCCGTGAAGTGATCGAGGCCCAGCAGGCAGGGGCCGAAGTGGCACTGGTGATCGGCGGCGGCAACATCTTCCGCGGCGCCGGCCTGGCTGCCGGCGGCATGGACCGGGTCACCGGCGACCAGATGGGCATGCTGGCCACCGTCATCAACGCGCTGGCCATGCAGGACGCCCTGGAGAAGCTGGGCGCCAAGGCCCGCGTGATGAGCGCGATCAAGATCAACGACGTGTGCGAGGACTACATCCGCCGCCGCGCCATCCGTCACCTGGAAAAAGGCCGGCTGGTGATCTTCGCCGCCGGCGTCGGCAGCCCCTTCTTCACCACCGATTCCGGCGCAGCCCTGCGTGCCATCGAGATCGGTGCGGACCTGCTGCTCAAGGCCACCAAGGTCGATGGCGTGTACGACAAGGATCCGAACAAGCACAGCGACGCGGTCCGCTTCGACAGCCTGAGCTACGACGAAGTGATCCGCCGCGGCCTGGAAGTGATGGACACGGCCGCCTTCGCACTGGCCCGCGACAGCGATCTGCCGATGCGGGTGTTCGACATGGGCCAGCCGGGCGAGCTGCTGAAGATCCTCAGCGGCGAGAACATCGGCACCCTGGTCCAGGGCCGCGACCCGGCCTGAGCCTGAGCGCAAGGCGACGCCCGGGCCGATCCAGGCCCGGCAGCGTCCCGTATTCGCCTATAATCGCCCGATTCCAGTTACATCCAGGACCCGGGCGATGCTCAACGACATCAAGAACAACGCGCAGACGCGCATGGCCAAGAGCATCGACGCTCTGAAGCACACCCTCACCTCGATCCGCACCGGGCGTGCTACTCCGGCCCTGCTGGACCGCGTCACCGTCAATGCCTACGGCAATGCCAGCACCCCGCTGAACCAGGTCGCCTCGATCTCCAACGCCGACGCCCACTCGCTGCTGGTCACGCCGTTCGACAAGAGCATGATCAAGGAGATCGAGAAGGGGCTGTACAACGCCGAGTTCACCCCGAATACGCTGGGCACCGCGATCCGCATCAACATGCCGCCGCCGACCGAAGAGCGCCGCAAGGAACTGGTCAAGCAGGTGCAGAAGGAAGGCGAAGGCGCCAAGATCGCGATCCGCAACATCCGTCAGGACGCGAACAAGGAAATCGCCAAGCTGGTCAAGGACAAGGCGATCAGCGAAGACGAGAAGAAGCGCGGCGAAGACGATATCCAGAAGCTGACCGACAGCAACATCAAGGATGTCGACAAGGTCGTCGCGGACAAGGAAAAGGAACTGTTGTCGGTCTGAAGTCGATGCCTTCAGTCCCGCCTCCCCTGCCGGCCGCCCTGCCCCGCCACGTCGCCATCATCATGGATGGCAACGGACGCTGGGCACAGCAGCGCCGCCGCCCGCGCGTGATCGGCCACCGTGCCGGCGCGCGCGCGGTCAACCGCACCATCGAGCGCTGCCTTGAACTGGGCATCCCGGCGCTGACCCTGTTCGCCTTCTCCAGCGAGAACTGGGGCCGGCCGCAGGACGAAGTCGATGCGTTGATGAAGCTGTTCCTGGGTGCGCTCGACCGCGAAGTGGACGAGCTGCACCGCCGCGGCGTGCGCGTGCGCTTCATCGGCGAGCGCGAGCGCTTCGGCGCCTCGCTGGTCAGCCGCATGCAGCTGGCCGAACAGCGCACCGCCGGCAACACCACGCTGACCCTGTCGATCGCCGCCAGCTATGGCGGCCGCCAGGACATCGCCCGCGCGGCGCGCGCACTGGCTGCCGAAGTGGCGGCCGGTCGCCTGCTGCCCGAACAGATCGACGAGGCGCTGCTGGGCCGGCAGATGGCCCTGGCCGACCTGCCGGCACCGGACCTGTTCATCCGCACCGGTGGCGACACCCGCATCAGCAATTTCCTGCTGTGGCAGCTGGCCTACACCGAGCTGTGGTTCACCGAGGCACTGTGGCCGGACTTCGACGCCGCGATGCTGCAACAGGCGCTGGATGCCTATGCGGGCCGTGAGCGCCGCTTCGGCCTGACCAGCGCCCAGATCGCCGCCCTGGCCACTGAGACGTCCAGCCCATGACCAAGACCCGAGTCCTCGCCGCGCTGATCATGGCGCCGGTCGCCATTGCCGCGATCCTGCTGCTGCCGACGCAATGGCTGGCCGCCGCGGCCGCCGCCGTCCTGCTGATCGGCCTGTGGGAATGGCTGAAGCTGGCCGACGTTGAAGACACCCTGGCGCGCACCGTGCTGCTGGTATTGAACCTGCTGCTGATGGTGCTGCTGGTGTGGGCCGACGGCAGTACCCTGGTGCTGTTCCAGATCACCACGCTGGTCGGCGTCGCCTGGTGGCTGGCGGCGCTGGTCTGGCTGCGCTTCTTCAACTTCGGTGCACAGCCGGGCAGCCCCGCGCGCATCCTCAAGCTGCTGGCCGGCACACTGGCCATCGTGCCGGCCTGGGCCGCGCTGGTGCTGATCCACGCCGGCGGCGACCCGCCCGGCCGGCAGGGGCATCTGTGGCTGCTGGCCGCGCTGGCGCTGGTCTGGGCCGCCGATTCGGGCGCCTACTTTGCCGGTCGCCGCTTCGGCAGGCACAAGCTGGCCCCGCGCATCAGCCCGAACAAGACCTGGGAAGGCCTGGTCGGCGGCCTGCTGGCCGGCGTGGCCGTGGCCGTCGGCCTGGGCTGGCTGGCCGGTATCGACCTGGCCCACCTGCCGGGCCTGCTGATCACGTCCGTGGTCGCCGTGCTGGCCTCGGTGCTGGGCGATCTGTTCGAGAGCCTGATCAAGCGCCATGCCGGTGCCAAGGACTCGGGCAACCTGATCCCGGGCCACGGTGGCGTGCTCGACCGTGTCGACGGCGTCCTGGCAGCCGTGCCGGTGTTCGCGCTGGGCAAGGAAATCTTCGGATTCTGACCATGCATGCAGCAGCAGACCTGCGCCGGGTCGCCGTGTTCGGCGCCACCGGATCGATCGGTGCCTCCACCCTGGATGTGATCGCGCGCCATCCGCAGCGCTACCGGGCCACCGTGCTTGCCGCCGGCCGCCAGGTGCAGGCGCTGCTTGCGCTGTGCCGCCAGCATCAGCCCCTGCACGCGGTGATCGCCGACGAGGCCCTGTACCCTGCGCTGCGCGACGGCCTGCGCGAGGCCGGCCTGGCGACCCAGGCCCACGCCGGCCAGGCAGCGCTGGACCAGCTGGCCGCCAGTGACGCCTGCGACACCGTGGTGGCCGCCATCGTCGGCGCGGCAGGGCTGTCCTCGACCTTGGCCGCCGCCGCCGCGGGCAAGCGCATCCTGCTGGCGAACAAGGAATCACTGGTGCTGGCGGGCGAACTGCTGACCCGTACCGCCGAACGTGCCGGGGCCGAGATCATCCCGATCGACAGCGAGCACAGCGCCATCTTCCAGTGCCTGCGCTCGCGCGACGCCAGCCTCGAAGGCGCCGGGGTGCGCCGGATCCTGCTCACCGCCTCCGGTGGCCCGTTCCGTGGCCGCAGCCGCGCCGAACTGGCGCAGGTCACCCCGGCCCAGGCCGTGGCCCACCCGAAGTGGTCGATGGGGCCGAAGATCTCGGTCGATTCCGCGACCCTGATGAACAAGGGCCTGGAAGTGATCGAGGCCCACCACCTGTTCGCCGTGCCGGGTGAACGCATCGAGGTGCTGGTCCATCCGCAGAGCCTGGTCCATTCGCTGGTCGAATTCGTCGACGGCTCGACCCTGGCGCAGATGGGCCTGCCGGACATGCGCACCACCCTGGCCGTTGGCCTGGGCTGGCCGCAGCGCATCGCCTCGGGCGTGGCCGGGCTGGATCTGCTGGCGCAGGGCCGGCTGGATTTCGAGGCGCCCGATACCGAGGCCTTCCCCTGCCTGGCGCTGGCCTGGCAGGCGATGCGCGCCGGTGGCACCGCCCCGGCGATGCTGAACGCCGCCAACGAGGAGGCCGTTTCAGCGTTTCTTCAGGGCCGGATCGGTTTCCTGACCATCCCGGCGCTGGTTGCTAACGCTCTTTCAACACTGCCGACCGAGCCAGCCGATACACTGGAGGTCCTGTTGTCCGCCGACCAGCGCGCACGCCTGCTGACCCTGAACGCCATCGACGCCGCCTGAACCGCCCGCCTGCCCAGCCCTGCATGACGACGCCGCCCCTGCCCGCCAACGTGAGCCTGCATGACTGACTTCATCGGATCGGTCTGGTGGATGATTGTCAGCCTGGGGCTGCTGGTCACCTTCCACGAGCTCGGGCATTACTGGGTCGGCCGCCTGTGCGGCGTCAAGGTGCTGCGCTTCTCTGTCGGCTTCGGCCGGCCGCTGTGGTCACGGCGCGACCGGCATGGAACCGAATTCGCCATTGCTGCGATTCCGCTGGGCGGCTATGTGAAATTCCTCGACGAGCGCGAAGTCGAGGTGCATCCGCAGGAACGCGGCCAGGCGTTCAACCACAAGACGGTCTGGCAGCGCATCGCCATCGTCGCTGCCGGCCCGCTCGCCAACCTGCTGCTGTGCATCCTGCTGCTGTGGGCGATGTTCGTGATCGGCAAGCAGGACTATTCGCCCACCCTCGGCCGCACCAGCGGCATCGCGGCGACGGCGGGGCTCAACAGTGGTGACCGCGTGCTGCGCGTGGACGACCGCCCGGTCAGCACCCTGGGCGAGGCCAGCATGGCCCTGACCGCGGCAGCGATGGACCGTCGTGATGTCACGCTGGACGTGATCGACCGCAGTGACCAGGTGCATACCCGTACCCTGCCGCTGTCGCAGCTGCCGGCAGGCTTCGATGAACGGCGGGTGCCGATCCTGGCGGGCCTGTACTGGCAGTCATGGCTGCAGCCAGCCCTGGTCGACAGGCTCACACCGGATTCCGTTGTTGCGGGCCAGCTGCAGCCGGGCGACCTCATCGTGGCCATCGACGGGCAGCGCATTGACAGCGTCGACCAGGTGATCGGCGAAATCCAGGCCCTGGGCCGCACCGGCGGCCCCGGCATGATCGAAGTCCTGCGTGGCGGCGAGCGGCTGGCACTGGAAGTGACTCCGCGCCAGGGCAAGGACGGCAAGGGCGAGCCGGTCTGGCAGATCGGCGTCGGTTTCCCCACCACCTACAGCCCGGCCTACGACACCCTGCTGCGTTACGGGCCACTGGACGCGGTCACCGTGGCGGTGCGTGAAACCGGCCGGCTGGCCGCCGACTCGCTGGGCATGATGGCCCGCATCGTGACCGGCAAGGCCTCGCTGCAGAACGTTTCCGGCCCGGTCACCATCGCCCGTGTGGCCAATGTATCGGCCAAACGTGGGCTCGACTGGTTCCTGCAGTTCCTCGCGCTGCTGTCGCTGAGCCTGTGCATCATCAATCTGCTGCCGATCCCGATCTTGGACGGCGGCCACCTGCTGTATTACCTTATCGAGTTGGTCAAGGGCAGCCCGCTGAGCGAGCGTGCCATCGCCGCCGGCCAATACATCGGCCTGGCGTTGCTGGCCGGGCTGATGGGGTTGGCGTTCTACAACGACATCCTCGGCCTGGTCCCGCGATGAACTTTTCCACGTTGTTGCCGTCTACAGCGTCGGCATCCCGCACCAATGAAATCGACCTTCCTACCGGACGTGACATGACGCGACTCCCCAATCGCCGCCTGCTGGCCCTCGCCCTCGCCGCCGTCACCGGCGCTCCCGCCCTGGCCCAGGCAGCCGAGCCCTTCACTGTCAGCGATATCCGCGTCGACGGCCTGCAGCGCATCAGCTCGGGTACGGTATTCACCTACCTGCCGGTGGAGCGTGGCGAGACGGTCACCGACAGCAAGGTCGGCGAAACCATCCGCGCCCTGTACAAGACCGGCTTCTTTGAGGACGTGCAGCTGGACCGCCAGGGCAACATCCTGGTGGTGACGGTCAAGGAACGCCCGGCGATCAACAAGCTGACCGTGACCGGCAACAAGGACATCAAGTCCGACCAGCTGCTCAAGGGCCTGTCCGACATCGGCCTGACCGAAGGTGGCACGTTCGATCGCCTGAGCCTGGACCGCGTGACCCAGGAACTGCGCCGCCAGTACAACGACCGCGGCAAGTACAACGTCGAGATCACCCCGACGGTGAGCCCGCTGGACCGCAACCGTGTGGACATCGCCATCGCGATCAAGGAAGGCAAGGCGGCCAAGATCCGCCATGTCAACCTGGTCGGCACCGAGAAGTACGACAGCAAGGACATCCTGGAAACCTGGGAATCCAAGGAGCACAACTGGGCCTCGTGGTACCGCCGCGATGACCAGTACTCCAAGGAAAAGCTGTCCGGCGACCTGGAAAAGCTGAACTCGTGGTACCTCGACCGGGGCTACGTCGACTTCAGCATCGACTCCACCCAGGTGTCGATCAGCCCCGACAAGCGCGACATGTTCCTCACCGCCGGCGTGACCGAAGGTGAGCAGTACAAGATCTCCGAGATCAAGGTCAGCGGCGACACCATCCTCCCGCAGGAGGACGTGGAGCGCATGGTGATCCAGAAGTCCGGCGACACCTTCTCGCGGGCGCTGCTGGAATTCAGCTCGGACACGATCACCAACTCGCTGTCCAACATCGGCTACGCGTTCGCCAAGGTGAACCCGATCCCGACCACCAACCGTGCTGACCAGACCGTTGCCATCAACATGCAGGTGGTGCCGGGCCCACGCGTGTCGGTGCGTCGTATCGTCTTCCGCGGCAATACCCGCACCTCCGACGAGGTGATGCGTCGCGAAATGCGCCAGTTCGAGAACAGCTGGTACTCGCAGGCCGCGATCGACCGCTCCAAGATCCGCCTGCAGCGCCTGGGCTATTTCGAATCGGTGGATGTGGAAACCCCGGCCGTCAGCGGCAGCAACGACCAGGTCGACGTCGTCTACAACGTCAAGGAAACCACCTCCGGCAGCTTCGTGTTCGGCCTGGGCTACTCGCAGTCCTACGGCATGACCACCTCCGTGCAGCTGTCGCAGAACAACTTCCTCGGCGGCGGCAACCGCGTGTCGGTGGAAGCCTCGCGCAGCAGCTACCTGCAGCGCTATGGCTTCAGCTACACCAACCCGTACTTCACCGATGACGGCGTGTCGCTGGGCTACAACCTGTCCTGGCGCGAACTGGACTACTCCGACTTCAACACCGCGCAGTACAACAGCACCAACGGTGCCGCGCAGGTGGTGTTCGGCGTGCCGCTGACCGAAACCGACTCGGTCTCGCTGATGTTCGGCATCGACAGCAACCAGATCTCGACGTACCAGAACGCAACGCCGCAATCGATCATCGACTACATCAACGCCGTCGGCCGCCGCACCTTCCATGCCTGGCGCACCGAGCTCGGCTGGGCGCGCGACTCGCGCAACGACTACTTCATGCCGACCCGCGGTACCTACCAGCGCATCGGCCTGGAGACCACGCTGCCGGGTTCGACCGTCGAGTACTACAAGCTGAACTACCAGATCTCCAAGTACTGGCCGATCATGCCGTCGCTGGTGATCAACACGCGTGCGGAAATCGGCTACGGCGACAGCTATGGCAAGGACACCTCGCGTGATCTCTGCTACACCGCGCCGACCGAGGCCAACCCGAACCCGACCCAGACGGTCAACTGCAACCCGGGCTCACCGGATTACAGGAAGACGGTGACCGCCAGCGGCCTGCCGTTCTACGAGAACTTCTACGCCGGCGGTACCAACTCGGTGCGCGGCTTCGAGGACAACACGCTGGGCCCGCGCGAAGTCACTTCCGGCTATCCGGAAGGCCAGCCGCTGGGTGGCTCGCTGAAGACCGTCGGTTCGATCGAAGCCTACTTCCCGCGTCTGTTCGACAGCCCGTCGGCCCGCGTGTCGGCCTTCGTCGACTTCGGCAACGTCTACAACGGCGCCGACAACTTCAAGGCCAACGAACTGCGTGTGTCCACCGGTGTGGCCCTGCTGTGGCGCGCCCCGGTCGGCCCGATCTCGATCAGCTATGCGTTCCCGCTGAAGAAGGAAGACGACGACAAGATCGAGCGCCTGCAATTCACCTTCGGTGGGCAGTTCTAAGAACTGACCACCGAAGGTGCGCCGCGGCTTGCTGCGCAAGCAGCGGGTCCCGACCTACCCCCTATCCCCCGCGCCGCTGGCGCGCCCCCCTTAACAGAAGGGGGGCTCTCCACCAGACGGGGTACGAAGCGCCGGGCTCTGCCCGGCGTTTTCGTTTAACCCGGATGGCTGAAGCGCACGATCTGCTTTTGATCTTTTCTGTTTTCCGCGGCTGGCACTCGCGCCACGCTGTCAGAGGTCGGGCGGGTCGGGGCTGCGGGGGTGTGAGCCGCATGGATGCGGCGATCAAGGCTACAGGGACGTACTTGCGCCGTCCCCCGCAGCCCCGACCCGTCCGACCCAGCCCATGAGCCTGGCTCTGCCGGCCGCGAGGGGCCCCGCCGTTGGCTGCACAACTGCCCCCCGCATGACCGCAATGGCGTCACACGTTAAACTCCCGCCGTGAATACTCCCTCCTACACCGCCCAGCAACTCGCCGAGCAGTTCGGCCTGCAGGTCCATGGCGACCCCGCCACCGCCATCAATGGCGTGGCCACCCTCGCCCATGCCGGCCCTGGCCAGCTGACCTTCCTCGCCAATCCGCGCTATCGCACCCAGCTGGCCGACAGCCAGGCCTCGCTGGTGGTGCTGCGTGCCGACGATGCCGAGGCGGCTCCCGGCGCCGCGCTCGTGGCCAAGGACCCGTACACCACCTTCGCCAAGATCGCCGCGCTGTTCGACATCGCACCGACGCGCCCGCCGGGCATCCATCCCAGCGCCGTCATCGATCCCACCGCCCAGGTCGCAGCCAGCGCCCATATCGGTCCGTTCGTGTCCATCGGCGCCCGCAGCGTGGTCGGCGAGAACTGCATCATCGGCACCGGCAGCGTGATCGGCGAGGATTGCAGCCTGGACAACGGCTGCGAACTGATCGCCCGGGTCACCCTGGTCACCCGCGTCCGGCTGGGCAAGCGTGTGCGCGTCCACCCCGGCGCCGTGCTCGGCGCCGATGGCTTCGGCCTGGCGATGGACGCGGGCAGGTGGATCAAGGTGCCGCAGCTTGGCGGCGTGCGCATCGGCGACGACTGCGAAATCGGCGCCAACACCTGCGTGGACCGCGGCGCGCTGGAAGACACCGTGCTGGACGAAGACGTGCGCCTGGACAACCTGGTGCAGATCGCACACAACGTGCAGATCGGCGCGCACTCGGCCATCGCGGGCTGCACCGGCATTGCCGGCAGCGCCAAGATCGGACGTTACTGCCTGCTCGGCGGCCACGTAGGCGTGGTCGGCCACCTGGAGATCTGCGACAAGGTCGTGATCACCGGCAAATCGGTGGTGCGCAACTCCATCCATGAGCCGGGCGAGTATTCGTCCGGCACCCCGTTGACCGACAACCGCACGTGGCGCAAGAACGCCGCGCGCTTCAAGCAGCTCGATACGCTGGCCCGGCGCATCCTGGCTGTGAGCAAGGAGAAAGAATGAACGACACGCTGCAGCTTCCGATCGATGTCCTCCAGATCCAGGAGCTGATCCCGCACCGCTACCCGTTCCTGCTGGTGGACAAGGTCCTCGAGCTGGATGTGGACGCCAAGCGCATCCTTGCCCAGAAGAACGTGAGCATCAACGAGCCGTTCTTCCAGGGCCATTTCCCGGGCCGCCCGATCATGCCCGGCGTGCTGATCATCGAGGCACTGGCGCAGGCCGGCGGTGTGATGACCCAGCTCTCGCTCGGCCGCGATGCGCAGTCCAAGCTGTTCTACATGGTCAAGGTGGAGAACGCCCGCTTCAACAAGCAGGTGGTGCCGGGCGATGTGCTGCTGCTGGACGTGCAGATGAAACGGCTGATCCGCAACATGGGCTGGTACTACGGCGAAGCCAAGGTCAACGGCGAAGTGGTGGCCTCTGCCGAGGTCATGTGCGCCGGTGCCAAGGGCTGAGCCATAACGGAGCCAGGAATGACTGACAACGCCCCACGGATCCACCCCACCGCCGTCATCGACCCGTCCGCCCGGCTGGCCGACGATGTGCAGGTCGGTGCCTTCACCCTGATCGGTGCCGATGTGGACATCGGCGCAGGCACGGTCGTCGGCCCACACTGCAGCATTCTCGGACCGACGCGGATCGGCCGCGACAACCGCTTCATCGGCCACGCAGCCATCGGCGGCGAGCCGCAGGACAAGAAGTTCGCCGGTGAACGCACCGAACTGGTGATCGGCGACCGCAACGTGTTCCGCGAGTTCGTCACCGTCAACCGCGGTACCGGCGGCGGCGGTGGCATCACCACGATCGGTGACGACAACTGGATGCTGGCCTATACGCATGTGGCACACGACTGCCACGTCGGCAACGCCTGCGTGTTCTCCAACAACACCACGCTGGCCGGCCACGTCACTGTCGGCGACTACGTGATCATCAGCGGCTTCGCCGGTGCCCACCAGTTCTGCCGCATCGGCGCCCACGCCTTCCTCGGCATGGGTGCGCTGACCAACGGCGATGTTCCGCCGTTCACCATGGTGGGCTCCGATTCGCTGGGCCGCCCGCGCGGCATCAACAGTGAAGGCCTGAAGCGCCGCGGTTTCGATGCCGAACGCATCTCCGCCATCAAGCGTGCCTACCGGACCCTGTACGTGGCCGGCCTGCCGCTGGCCGAAGCCAAGCAGCAGCTGGTTGAACAGGCGCGCGACAGCGAGGACGTGAAGTCCATGCTGGAGTTCATCGAACACGCAGAGAGGCCCCTGCTGCGATGAGCAGCACGCCCGGCCAGGCGCCGGCCGGCGCCGCTGTCATTCCGCTGGCCTCCCTGGCCGGCAGTGTGCCTGCACAGCGGGTGCTCAGCGAGCGGCCGCTGCGGATCGCACTGGTGGCCGGTGAGGCCTCCGGCGACCTGCTCGGTGCCGGCCTGGTGCGCGAGTTGAAGGCCCGCTTCCCGAACGCCGAGTTCGCCGGCATCGGCGGCGATGCCATGCGCAATGCCGGTTGCCAGACCTGGCACGACGCCAGCGAACTGGCGGTGATGGGGCTGACCGAAGTCCTGCGCCACCTGCCGCGCCTGCTGAAGCTGCGCTCGGCCTTCCGCCAGCGCGCGCTCGAGTGGCAGCCGGACGTGTTCATCGGCATCGATGCGCCGGACTTCAACCTGGGCATCGAGCGCTGGCTGAAGCAGCGTGGCGTGCGCACCGTGCATTACGTCAGCCCTTCGGTCTGGGCGTGGCGCGAGAAGCGCGCCGAGAAGATCGGCAACAGTGCCGACCTCGTGCTGTGCCTGTTCCCGATGGAACCCCCCATCTACGCCCGGCACGGAATCGACGCGCGCTTTGTCGGTCATCCGATGGCCGATGACATTCCGCTGCAGGGCAACCGCGACGAAGCCCGTGCTGCGCTGGGCCTGCCGGCCACGGCCAAGGTGCTGGCGGTGCTGCCGGGCAGCCGCCTGGGCGAGATCTCGCGCCTGGGCGAGCCGTTCTTCGAGGCCGCGTGGCAGGTTTCCGAACGGATTCCGGGGCTGCACGTCGTGGTGCCTGCCGCCAATGCCGCCTGCCGTCGCCTGATCGAGGAACAGCTGTCGCGTTCGGCGCTGCCGGTCGCCTACTCGCATGTGCTTGATGGCCAGGCCCGCGACGCCATGATCGCCGCCGACGTGGTGGTGCTCGCCTCCGGTACCGCGACCCTGGAAGCCATGCTGGTGAAGCGGCCGATGGTGGTCGGCTATCGCGTCAACGAACTGACGTACCGCCTGGTCAAGGCGCTGGGCCTGATCAAGGTCGACCGCTTCGCCCTGCCCAACATCCTGGCCGGCCAGGACCTGGCACCGGAGCTGATGCAGCACGACTGCACGCCGGACAAGCTGGCCGCCGCCATCCAGCAGTGGTTCGACCATCCGCAACGGGCCGCCGACCTGCAGGGAACCTATTCGCGCCTGCATGAACGCCTGCGCCGCAATGCCTCGGCACGCGCCGCCGACGCTGTCGGCGAGCTGCTGGTACGCGAACTGGACAAGGCATGAGCCGCCGCCACGCCGCCGCAGCCAGCCTGGCCCTGTTCGACGGTTCACTGCGGGTTGAACCGGACCGCCTGGTCGCCGGTGTCGATGAGGCCGGCCGTGGCCCGCTGGCCGGGCCGGTCGCCGTCGCGGCGGTGGTATTCGATCCTGCCCGCCCGCGCATCAACGGCCTGGATGACTCCAAGCAGCTCACCGCCGCGCGCCGCGAGCAGCTGTACGATCGAATCATCGATCGCGCCCTGGCCTGGCATGTGGTGCTGGTGGACGTGGCAGCGATCGACCGCCTGAACATCTACCAGGCCACCCTGCAGGGCATGCGCGACGTGGTGGCGGCCGTGGCCCACGTGGCCGGCTTCGCCCGCATCGACGGCAACGTGGTTCCGAAGGGGCTGGTACTGCCGGCGCAGGCGCTGGTTGGTGGCGATGGCATCGACCGCGCGATCATGGCGGCCTCGATCCTGGCCAAGGTGTCGCGCGACCGGTACATGCAGGACCTGCACGTACAGCATCCGCACTACGGTTTCGACCAGCACAAGGGCTACGGCACTCCGGCCCACCTGGCGGCACTGCGTGAACACGGCCCCTGTGGCGAGCACCGGCGCAGTTTCGCCCCGGTGCGTGAATGCCTGGAAAACCCGGCGGCCGCGGCCATCGCCTGAACAACCGCCGCCGGGCATCGTGCGCCCACATTGCCGCGGTAGCGCCGGGCCATGCCCGGCGGCCTGTTCGCGCAATCGACGCGCCGTCAAGAGCTTGTCGCCTCCCCCTGCCCTCGCTACCCTGACCGGGCATTCCAGCGCTTCCCGACCCCGGCGACGAACTCCCGTCGGCACCCGGGGCCCCCGCGCTCCAACCTGGTCCGGCATGTCCAACTCCCGCTTCGTACATCTCCACGTCCACACCGAGTTCTCGCTGGCGGACTCGACCATCCGTGTGCCGGCCAAGCCGGACCAGGCCGACCCGAAGAAGGCCAAGCAGGCCAACCTGCTGTCACGCTCGGTCGAGCTGGGCCTGCCCGCGCTGGCGGTGACCGACCTCAACAATCTGTTCGCCCTGATCAAGTTCTACAAGGCAGCCGAAGGCGTGGGCATCAAGCCGATCGCCGGCGCCGACGTGATGATCGCCGAGGAGGGCCAGGACCCGTGGCGGATGACCCTGCTGTGCCGCGACCGCGAAGGCTACCTGAGCCTGTCACGGCTGCTGACCCGTGCCTGGATGGAGGGCCATCGTCCGGAAGGCGGCGTCGCCGTGCATCCGGACTGGTTGAAGGCGGGCAACGCCAACCTGTTCGCGCTGGCCGGGCGCGAGAGCCTGGCCGGGCGCCTGGCGCTGGACGGCAAGCACGACCTTGCCGAGCAGCATCTGGCCGACTGGCAGCGGGTGTTCGGCGATGGCCTGCACCTGGAGCTGACCCGCACCGGCCGCGATGGCGAGGAGGCCTTCAACCGCTTCGCGCTGATGGCCGCCGGCCAGCGCGGCCTGCCGGTGGTGGCCAGCAACGATGTGCGCTTCCTTGCACCGTCGGACTTCAGCGCGCATGAGGCACGTGTGTGCATCTCGACCGGCCGCGTGCTGGACGATCCCAAGCGGCCGCGCGAGTACAGTGACCAGCAGTACCTGAAGTCGGCCGAGGAGATGTGCGCGCTGTTCGCCGACATCCCCGATGCGATCGACAACACGCTGGCGCTGGCCGAGCGCTGCAACATCGAGATGCGGCTGGGCACCTACTTCCTGCCCAACTACCCGGTGCCGGACGACGAGACCCTGGATACCTGGATCCAGAAGATGTCGCGCGACGGCCTGGAAGAACGCCTGCAGAAGAACCCGCTGGCGCCGGGCAAGACCCGCGAGGAGTACTTCGAGCGCCTCGAATTCGAGCTCGACACCATCATCAAGATGGGTTTCCCCGGCTACTTCCTGATCGTGGCCGACTTCATCCAGTGGGGCAAGAACCAGGGCATCCCGATCGGCCCGGGCCGTGGTTCCGGTGCCGGTTCGCTGGTGGCGTGGGCGCTGAAGATCACCGACCTGGATCCGCTGCCCTACAACCTGCTGTTCGAGCGCTTCCTGAATCCGGAACGCGTGTCGATGCCCGACTTCGACATCGATTTCTGCATGGACCGCCGCGACGAAGTGATCGACTACGTCGCGCGCAAATACGGGCGCGAACGCGTCAGCCAGATCATCACCTACGGCACCATGGCCGCCAAGGCCGTGGTGCGCGATTCCGGCCGTGTGCTCGGTTTCCCCTATGGCCTGGTTGACGGTGTCTCCAAGCTGATCCCGAACATCCTCGGCATCCACCTGAAGGATGCGCTCGGCAAGGGCAAGGAAGGCCCGGGCTCGGAGATGGCATCGGCCGAGCTGATCCAGCGTTACGAGACCGAAGACGATGTCCGTGACCTGATCGATCTGGCGCTGCAGCTGGAAGACCTCACCCGCAACGCCGGCAAGCACGCCGGTGGCGTGGTGATCGGCCCCGAGCCGCTGAGCGAGTTCTGCCCGCTGTACGCCGAACACGACGAGAACGGCATCGGCAAGAACCCGGTCACCCAGTTCGACAAGAACGACGTGGAAGAAGTGGGCCTGGTGAAGTTCGACTTCCTTGGCCTGCGCACGCTGACCATCATCGACTGGGCGGTGAAGGCGATCAACAAGCGCCACGCGCGCGCCGGCATTCCGCCGGTGGACATCGCGGCGATCCCGCTGGACGACGCGCCGACCTACAAGGACATCTTTGCCAACGGCAACACCGGTGCGGTCTTCCAGTTCGAATCCTCCGGCATGCGCCGCCTGCTGAAGGACGCACGCCCCGACCGTTTCGAAGACCTGATCGCGCTGGTGTCGCTGTACCGCCCCGGCCCGATGGACCTGATTCCGTCCTTCAACGCGCGCAAGCACGGGCAGGAAGAAATCATCTATCCCGATCCGCGCACCGAAGCCATCCTCAAGGACACCTACGGCATCATGGTGTACCAGGAGCAGGTGATGCAGATGGCGCAGATCGTCGGCGGCTACTCGCTGGGTGGCGCCGACCTGCTGCGCCGTGCGATGGGCAAGAAGGTGCCGGCCGAAATGGCCAAGCACCGCGAGATCTTCCGCGAGGGTGCGGCCAAGGGCGGCGTCGACGGCCCCAAGGCCGACGAGATCTTCGACCTGATGGAGAAGTTCGCCGGCTACGGCTTCAACAAGTCGCACGCCGCGGCGTACGCGCTGGTCAGTTACCAGACCGCGTGGCTCAAGCGCCATTACCCGGCCGAGTTCATGGCGGCCACGCTGTCTTCGGACATGGACAACACCGACAAGGTGGTCGGCTTCCTCGACGAGGTGCGCAACCTCGGCCTGACCGTGCTGCCGCCGAAGGTGAACCAGTCCGCCTTCATGTTCGAGGCAGCCACGCCGGACACCATCCAGTACGGCCTGGGTGCGATCAAGGGTGTCGGCCAGGGTGCCTGCGAAGCGGTGGTGGACGAGCGGCTGCGGGGCGGAAACTACACCGACCTGCTCGATTTCTGTACCCGCGTCGGCTCGGCCAAGCTCAACCGGCGCACCCTGGAAGCGATGATAAACTGCGGCGCACTGGATGAGCTGGGCCGCAACCGCGCCTCGCTGATGCTGCAGCTGCCGGAAGTGATCAAGGCCACCGAGCAGATGGCACGCGAGCGCGCCTCCGGGCAGAACTCGCTGTTCGGTGGGCCGGACCCGAGCGCGGCGACGATCCAGCTGGACCTGCCGGAGGCCGAAGAGTGGCCCCTGCTGCAGCGCCTGAACGGCGAGCGCGACACGCTGGGCTTCTACCTCAGCGGCCATCCATTCGATCCGTGGCGCGACGACGTGCGCGATCTGGTCGGCAACGATCTGGGCGCGGTGGAAAAGATCTGGAGCGCCAGCAGCGGCGGTGGTGGTGGTGGCGGTGAGAAGCGCTGGCGCCCGGAAGTGCAGACCGTGCTGGCCGGCCAGGTGGTCGGCGTTCGCCGCAAGGGCGAAAGCCAGATCTTCATCCAGCTCGAGGACGGGCGTGGACGCGTGGAGTGCAGCGCGTTCTCCGACACCATGGCCGAGTTCGGCCACCTGATGACCAAGGACCGCATCCTGGTGGTCAAGGGCGGCCTGCGTGAAGACGAATTCAACGGTGGCTACGCCCTGCGCATCCGCCAGTGCTGGGATTTCGATGAGGTCTGCGCCAACTACGCTACGCGCCTGTCGCTGCGGCTGGACCTGCGCCAGCAGCGGCCGGTGTGGGAGCGCATCGATGCCCTGCTCGACCGCCATCGCCCCGGCCGCACGCCCCTGCGCCTGGACCTGCTGCTGAAGGGCCCGCACGGCGGTATCGCCGGCATGCTCGACGTGTCCGGACAGAGCGCCGTGCGCATCGACTCGAAGCTGATGGAAGCGCTGCGCGCCGACCCGGCCGTGCGCACCCTGAAGGTGCGCTACAGCCCGCCCTGGGCCAGCTGATCCCGCCCCGCCAGGTCCCGCGTCCAGCTGGCGCGGCCAAGGCAGCGCGCTGCCTGCCGGCCAGCCCCTCCGTACGCTCCAGACAGGGGCGTACGGGGAATTTCACCGGGTTCGGCTACACTTTCCTCCTTCTTTACACGACGGCTTCCGATGAATCCGAACTACCTCGACTTCGAGCAACCCATCGCCGACCTGGAAGCGAAGATCCAGGAGCTGCGCAACGCCAGTGCCGGTCCGGCGGTCAATGTCGAGGCCGAAGTGCACGCGCTGCAGGACAAGCTGCGCATGCGTACCGCACAGATCTTCCGCAACCTGACCTCCTGGCAGGTGCTGCAGCTGGCCCGCCACCCGTCGCGGCCCTACACCGCCGATTACATCCGCATCATCTTCGATGAGTTCCAGGAACTGGCCGGTGATCGCGCCTTTGCCGACGACAAGGCCATCATGGGCGGCCTGGCCCGCATCAATGGCCGCGCGGTGATGGTCATCGGCCACCAGAAGGGCCGCGACACCAAGGAGAAGATCAAGCGCAACTTCGGCATGCCCAAGCCCGAGGGCTACCGCAAGGCGCTGCGCCTGATGAAGATGGCCGAGCGTTTCGGCCTGCCGGTGCTGACCCTGATCGACACCGCCGGCGCCTGGCCGGGCATCGACGCCGAATCGCGCGGCCAGTCCGAAGCGATCGCGCGCAACCTGATGGAAATGGCCGAACTGAAGGTGCCGGTGATCTGCACCGTGATCGGCGAAGGCGGCTCGGGCGGCGCGCTGGCACTGGGCGTGGGCGACCGCACCGTGATGCTGGAGTACGCGGTGTATTCGACCATTACCCCGGAAGGCTGCGCCTCGATCCTGTGGAAGGACGCCGGCAAGGCCAAGGACGCGGCCGAACAGCTGGGCCTGACCGCCCCGCGCCTGAAGAGCCTGGGCCTGGTCGACAAGGTCGTGCGCGAGCCGACCGGCGGCGCCCACCGCAACCCGACGCAGATGGCCCGGCGCCTGAAGGCCGTGCTGCTGAACGAGCTGGACGCGCTGGACAAGCTGTCCACCGGGAAACTGCTGGAGCAGCGCTACAAGCGCCTGCGCAGCTACGGCACCTACGAGGCGGCGTAATCGCTGCTTCCGCTGCACGGTAACGCCTGAAGCCGGGCAATGCCCGGCTTCAGTGCCACATCCGTGTGGCGATACGTCCCTGTTCCTGCGCGTACGGGCCCGCCGTACGCCGATCTGCTTACCAGTTGTAGGACATGCCCAGCGTGGCGCTGACTTCGCGGTAGCCGGAGTCACCGCGGCTCACGTCCAGACCGCCCCAGCCCGTCCAGCCCTTGGTGAATTCCACCCGCGCGCCTGCACCCAGCGCGTAGCGGTTGCGCGGCGCGTCGCTGTCCATGGCCACGTCATCGAACGCCATGCCACCCGTGCGGGCGTCGCGATACCAGTTGGCGGTCAGGTACGGGGTCACCACGGCGCCATGCGTGCTGGTCGATTCCGCTTCCAGGCGCAGGCCGAGGCGGCCGGACAGGCCACTTTCGCCCAGGCCACGCACCACGGTGCCGTTCTGCTCGGTATGTCGATCCGTGCTGACGTTGGTGTAGACCAGCTGCAGCTCCGGCTGCAGGCTGACCCTGCTGTCGCCCAGCGTGCCGACGCCGAAGCGGTAACCCGCCTCCAGCGAACCCTGCCACAGGTCGCTGTCGTAGCGCTCGGCAGCCAGGCCATCGCCTTCCACCCGGTTGTTGAAGCGGCCGTGCTGCACCCAGCTGTCCACATAGGCACGACCAGTGTTCCAGCTGCCGTACACCCCTGCGGCCACGCCGGCGACCTTGCCGCGTGCCGCAAAGCCGGTCAGCGCCGAGGTGCTGGTGCTGTCGGCACGCCCACTACCGAGCATCACGCCCAGGCGGCCACGCCCTTCATCGAACAGCCCCACGTCTGCGCCCACCTGCACCACATGGCGCTGCGTGCGCAGGTCCAGCTGCTCCTGCATGGCCCCCAGGCGCGCCTGCTGGCTGTCCACGCGTGCCCAGCCGTGCACACCCTCGGCAACGGCCGCATTGCCGTCGCGATCACTGCGCTGCAGGCGGAACAACTGCCCTGCGGCGTACTGGTTGGCCAGGTACGCGCCGGTCTCCGGGCGCAGCACCGGCTTCGGATCGGGATTGATCGGACCGGTCGGGTCACAGTCGGGCAGCGACGGATCCAGGTCACAGGGATCCGGCGGCGTCACCGGCAGTTCCGAACGCAGGTACCAGTTGCCGTCGGCCTCATCCTTGAACAGGAAGTACTCGTACTGCCCGCCGACCGCACGGCCGACCAGGTCGAACTGGGCGTCGGACGCGCCGTTGATCTCGATCAGCTCGATGCCCTTGTCGGTCTGCGCGCCCTGGCCGCCGGCATTGAGCACGCGCACATTGGCCTGCCCGGTCGCATCACCGGCGATCACCAGGCGGTCGGTCTGCGAGTCGTCCTCGCCAAGCACCGTGTTGAACACCAGCGTGCCGCCGTTACCAACGAACTCGTCCAGGGACAGCGTATTGAAACCGCCCGCACCATCGCCCAGCTTGACCATGCTGCCCGCATCCAGCTGCAGACGGCCGACACTGCTGTCGCCGGTCAGCTGCCAGGTGCTCTGCTCACCCACCGCCACCGAGCTCGCATCGACGATGCGGCCGATCAGCGTGGCGCGGTTGCGCAGCGAGACATCCAGCTGGCCCGTGTAGGAGGCGCGATCGGCAATGATGTCGCCGGTCAGCGCCGCGTTCTCCACGTTGAAGCGCACAGCAACGTTGCCGACCTGCCCCTCCTCGCCATGCTTGACCAGCAGCAGCGTGCCATCGCCGGCAATCAGGCGCGCACCGTTGCGGATGTTGATCTCGGCTGATTCGCCGTCGACGTCGGCATCGGGACTGCCCCAGTCGACATCGGGATTGACCCAGATCGCCGGGCCGGTCTGCGACTCCAGGGTGGAATTGTCGACGTTCAACACCAGGTTGTCCGCACCCCGATATTCGAAGTACATGACGGCACCGTTGCGGCTGGCCCGGATCGTCGAACCGTTGACAATGTCAGCCCGCCCGGCACCCATCGCCAGACCGACGTTATGGTTCCAACCCGTGCTGTCGCGGTGCGCTACATCCAGGTGGGAGTTGTCCATCAGAAGGTACACGTCGCCCTGTCCACCGCGGAATTCCGGGAACAAGGCGATGGCACCACCGATGGAATCGATCCGCGTGTTGTAGAGGCGTGCCGACGAATCAACCGAGATGTTGAACTGGGTCATGCCCAGGTCGATGCGGCTGTTGCGCGCGATCAGGCTGGAACCCGATTGCACGTGAATGTTCTGATTGGCATTGCGGACCAGCACATCCGCACGCGTGAGCACGACATTGGAGCCGTAGGTCGCATTGATGCCGTAAGTGGACGCGTCGGTCACCGTCAGGTTGGACCCATTGGTCACGTGCCACGCCTCGATCGGATCCCCCTGCACCACCTCGTGGTCCTCGTCGTTGAGGTTGCCGGCCAACGCGTGCTGCGCCAACGGCAGGGCCAGTGCCAGCAGCAGGCACTGCGAGAGCGGACGCAGGGCAAGGGAATGCCCGCCTGCGGCGGAACGATGGGCATGTTTCATGATGGATCTCCAGAGGGGGGCACGTAAGCGGGACAGCGTGCGTGCAGTACCTCGCAATCCAGCCTGTGCCCACGTGGAGCGATGGCGGGACTGCTGCAGGCAGCCGCTGTGTCGAAGGCGCGCAGTATCTGGAGACGCACGGGCGGGGCCCATGCAATTTGTTGCAAGGCGCGCCGCGCCGCGTATCAGGTTGCGGGGCGGTTCATCTGGAAGGGCGCGATGTGCGCCGGCTCAGAAGGGTTTGGCCAGCACCAGCCAGACGATCGGAATGAAGGCCAGCAGCGGGATTTCGTTGATCCAGCGCAGCGCGCGCGAGGACGGCAGAGGCCGGCCCTTGGCGACGCCCTTGAGCAGGCGGCCGGTCCAGCCGAAGTAGACCAGCAGCAGCACCACCAGGCCGAGCTTGGCATGCAGCCAGCCGGCACCGCCCGGCGCGACCATCGTCGGGAAGTCCGGAATGACCCGGTAGCCCAGCCACAACACCAGTCCCAGGACGAAGGCCAGGCCGAACATCGAGTGGCCGAAACGGTACAGACGCAGGCCCATCAGCTGCAGGCGCTCGACCACCGCGGGTTGTCCCGCCGCCTCGGCCAGGTTCACCAGGATGCGCGGCAGATAGAACACCGTCGCCATCCACGCCACCACGAACACGATGTGGAAGGTCTTGACCCAGTAGTAGCTCTGCATGCGCTCGCTCCAGCGGCTGGCGTAGGTGGCGGCCATTCTCGCATGGCGTGCCGGTGTACCGGCTGCGGTCGGCGCGACCGATCGACGCACGGCGAGCGGCAACGCCGTACGATAGGCGCCGTTTTCAACGAAACCTCCTTCTGCGTGGACAAGACCTACGACGCCGCCTACTTCCAGCGCTGGTACCGCCGGGCCGACATCGGCGGCAGCGCCCGCCTCGCCCGCAAGGTGGCATTGGCGGTGGCCACTGCCGAGTACTACCTGGAGCGACCGATCCGCAGCGTGCTGGACATCGGCTGCGGCGAGGGGGCCTGGCGCGCGCCGCTGCGGAAACTGCGTCCGAAGGTCGAGTATCTGGGCTTCGACAGCAGCGAGTACGCTGTGCGTCGCTATGGCCGGACCCGCAACCTGCATCTGGCCCGCTTCGGCGACTTCGCCTGGCTGCGGCCGTGCGCGCCGGTGGACCTGCTGGTCTGCTCGGACGTGATGCATTACGTGCCCGACCGCGAGCTGCGCGCCGGCCTGGCGGGCGTGGCCGAGCTGACCGGCGGCATCGCGTTCCTGGAGACCTTCGCCGCCGAGGACGCGTTCGAGGGCGACCATGAGGGCTTCCAGGCCCGCCCGGCTGGCTGGTATCGCCGGACGCTGGCCCGGCACGGCCTGCAGCCGGCAGGGTCGCACTGCTGGCTCGGCCCCGCCCTGGCAGGCGATGCGGCCGCGCTGGAACGGATGTGAATCCGGATTCATTATTTTCAGCCAACTTAACCTGCGGGACACCCGGATGGGATATGCTGCGCGGCAACATATGACCATACATATTCGGTCGTCATGCTCTATCAACTGCACGAACTGACCCGCAACCTGCTCGCCCCCTGGGTGCACCAGGCCCAGGCCAACGCCAAGTTCTTCGCCAATCCCGGCCACTGGTGGTCGCAGATGCCGGGTGCCGAACGCCTGGCGGCGGTCAACGAACTGTTCCATCGCATCGGCAAGGATTACGAGAAGCCCGAGTGGGGCATCAACGAAATCGAGGTCGAAGGCGAACGCGTGCCGATCGTCGTGCACGAGGAAGTGAGCAAGCCGTTCTGCAAGCTGCTGCGCTTCAAGCGTCACAGCAACGAAGCCGACCAGCTGCACACCATGCTCAACCAGCCCTTTGTGCTGGTGGTGGCGCCACTGTCCGGCCATCACGCCACGCTGCTGCGCGATACCGTGCGCACGCTGCTGCGCGACCATCGCGTCTACGTCACCGACTGGGTCGATGCGCGCATGGTTGCGGCCAGCGAAGGTGATTTCGGCCTGGACGACTACATCGCCTACATCCAGGAGTTCATCCGCCACCTTGGCGTCGAGCGCCTGCACGTGGTCAGCGTCTGCCAGCCGACCGTACCGGTGCTGGCTGCGGTGTCACTGATGGCCAGCCGTGGCGAGCCCACCCCGCGCACGCTGGTGATGATGGGCGGTCCGATCGACGCACGCTGCAGCCCCACCGCGGTGAACAATCTGGCGACCCAGAACCCGCTGTCCTGGTTCGAGAACAACGTCATCCACAGCGTGCCGGCCGGCTACCCCGGTGCAGGCCGTCGCGTGTACCCGGGTTTCCTGCAGCACGCCGGTTTCCTGTCGATGAATCCCAGCCGCCATTTCAGCTCGCACTGGGACTTCTACGCCGACCTGGTCAAGGGCGATCTGGAAGACGCCGATGCGCACCGCCGCTTCTATGATGAGTACAACGCGGTGCTGGACATGCCTGCCAGGTACTACCTGGACACCATCCGCGTGGTCTTCCAGGACTTCCTGCTGCCGCGCGGAGAGTGGGTGGTCAACGGCGAAAAGGTCGACCCTTCGGCGATCCGCGATACCGCGCTGCTGAGCATCGAAGGCGAACTGGACGATATCGCGGGCCTCGGCCAGACCGAAGCTGCGCAGGCGCTGTGTACGGGCATCCCGGCCGAGCGCCGCGAGCATTTCATCGTCGAAGGTGCCGGCCATTACGGCATCTTCAGCGGCCGCCGCTGGCGCGAGGTGGTGTACCCGAAGGTACGCGACTTCTTCGCGGCGCACGCAGAAGCGCCGGCGGCAAAAGCGAAGAAGAAGAGCAACGTCACCCCGCTGCGCCGCAAGGCGGGCTGACCCTGCGGCGGGGTTCGGATCCCTTTCCAACAGAAAGGGCTCTGACCCCGGCACCCCGCTCGAACGGAGTCAGAGCCCTGTTCTGCGAACAGGGATCCGACCCCTCGTCGCTTACAGGCGCACCAGCAGGTTCTTGGCGATCAGGCCATGCAGCTTGCCGATGCCGCGTGCCAGGTGCAGCGTCAGCAGCAGCAGCAGGGCACCCGCCGCGGCGACCACGATCCCGACCAGCGGCGAGGCAGCCATCGGCAGCACGTTCACGCCATCAACGTACACGCCCGGGATTTCCCCGCTGAAGATCGCTGCCACCGGCGCCCAGATCAGTCCCAGCGACAGCGACAGCAGCGTCACCGCGATGGTGAAGTAGACAATGCCCAAGGGCAGCATCAGCACGAAGTACAACAGCGTCAGCCAGGTGCGGCCGTCCGTGAACATGTCGCCGATACGCTGCAGCCAGCTGCGGCTGCGGTCGGTGTAGCGCGGCCGCCGCGGCATGCGCTCGCCCAGCAGCGCCTCGACCAGGCGCCCCTCCAGCAGTGCCAGCCCGCGCACCGAACCGAAGAACAGCACCGTCAACGGCACGCCGATGATCAGGATCAGCAGGCCGAGCGACAGCGACAGGCCGGTCACCACCCAGGTGAAGAAGAAGATGCCGGTGGCCAGCGACAGCAGCATGTAGAACAGCGCGCCATAGGTGTGCGGATCGGCCACCACGCCAAAGAAGCGAGACAGCAGCGAGCGCGGCACCGGCACCGGCGGTGCCGCGGCCGGTTCCACACCACTGGCCTCGGCTGCCACACGCAGCACCGGCGCGGTGTCGGCGCGCGGCGTGCGCAATGCGCGGTTCACGGTGACTTCCGTTTCGCGGTAGATCTCCGCCACTTCATCCGGCGCACCGTAGCTGCCGGCCACATCGGCAATCACCTCCGCCTCGCTGCGACCGGGCTGGGCGGCCAGCTCGGAACGCAGGTATTCCTCGGCGTCATACAGCGCGTCCTGCACCATCGCCGGATCGGCGCCCTGCAGCGCCTCGCGCAGCTGCGCCAGGTACTGCGGGATGGTGGTCGGCAGGGCGCGGCCTGCCAGGCTCGGGTCGTTCATTGCGGTACCCCCTCCAACACGGAATCGACGGAATCACGGGTGGCCTGCCAGGCCTGGCGCCACTGCGCCAGCACTTCGCGGCCACGGTCATTGATGCGGTAGTAGCGCCGGGGCGGCCCGCTGCTGGAGGGCTCGACATGGCTCTCCAGCAGGCCGCCGCTCTCCAGGTTGCGCAGCACCGGGTACAGCGCGCTCTGCTTGCCACTCAGCACGCCCTCGCCCACGCGCTCCAGCTCCTTGGCGATGAGGTACCCGTACAGCGGCTCGCCGGTACGGGCCAGCACCGCCAGCAGGGCCAGCGACACGGTTCCGGCGCTGAGCTCCTTCTGGAACTTCTTCAGGTGGATGTCGTCTTCCGACATGCCCGGCCCTCCACTACGTTGAAGTCCACAGTAGTGCGAAGTTCGGTATAGCGAATGTGTCGTTAGTCATCCTGCCGGTTGGCGTGGCCCTGCGGCTCGCGCAGAATCGAGGGCTCGTTCATGTTCCGGGGTTTCCATGCCGCACCGTCGTCGCCTTGCCCTGACCGCCCTCGCCCTGGCCTGCCTGTTGCCCTCGCTGGCCAGCGCAGCGACGCCCTACCGCAGCCCGCAGCAGATCCTTGACGCCTCGGCCGCCAGCGATTGGCGCACCCCCGACCCGGCCAACCTGCTGTACATGGATCTGCCTGCCGGCCGGGTGATCATCGAACTGGCGCCCCAGTTCGCACCACGCCATGTCGCCAACATCCAGACGTTCGCCCACGAGCACTTCTGGGACGGCACCAGCATCTACCGTTCCCAGGACAACTTCGTCGTGCAGTTCGGCGATGCCGACGCCGATGACCCGGCCAAGGCCAGGCCGTTCGGCAGTGCCGCGCGCAAGCTGCCGGCCGAGTTCGAGCGTGCCAGCGCCGGCCTGAAGGTGAGCGTGCTGCCGGACCGCGATGGCTGGGCGGCGCAGACCGGTTTCGTCGATGGCTTCCCGGTCGGACAGGATCCGCAGGCCGGCAAGGCCTGGCTGGCGCACTGCTACGGCATGCTGGGGGCCGGTCGCAACAACGACGAGGACAGCAGCATCGGTGCCGAACTGTACGTGGTGACCGGGCAGTCGCCACGTCAGCTGGACCGCAACATCACCCTGGTCGGTCGCGTCCTGAAGGGCATGGAACTGCTCAGCGCGATCCCGCGCGGCCCGGCGCCGATGGGCTTCTATGAAGACCCGAAGCTGCGCACGCCGATCATTTCGATCCGCCGTGCCAGCGACGTGACGGCCGCCGAACGCACGCCGATCCAGGTGTTGCGTACTGATTCAAAGACTTTCGCCGATACGGTGGAGGCGCGACGCAATCGCGTGGATGATTTCTACAAGCGTCCGGCTGGGCATATCGATCTGTGCAATGTTCCGGTGCCGGTGCGGTAGGAGCCTGGCTTACTGCGCGTGACGCGTGCTGAAGGTGCTTCACTGTTCATGGGCGTTACTTTTCTTTGTACGCAAAGAAAAGTAACCAAAAGAAACGTTCCGCCGGTCGCGAGCCGGTGCTGCGCACCGGTGCCCTGCGCTCCTCGGCCCGTCGAGGGACGGCGCGGGAACTCGCTGCGCTCAAACACCCGCGCCTCTTCGCCCTCGCCGGACCTGTGGTGCTCGGCTCGCTCAAGGCGGACCCAGATCAAAGTCCACAGCTGCACCCAGTAAACCCACGTCAAGCGTAGATGCTGTTGCTGTTGCTGTTGCTGTTGCTGTTGCCGTTGAACTTGATCTTCAGTCCGCCTTGAGCGAGCCGAGCATCGCAGGGGAATCAGGGGCGAAGAGGTGCCGATGTCTGAGCGCAGCGAGTTCGGCACCGTCCCCTGATTCACCGAGAAGCGCAGGGGACCGACATGCGAAGCACGGCGGCTCGCGGCTTGGCGGCGCGTTTCTTTTGGTTACTTTTCTTTTCGCGCGAAAAGAAAAGTAACACCCATGAACAGTGAAGCACCCTCAGCACGCGCCACGCGCAAAACGCCAACGCATCAGCCCTTCTGACTCACCGCCACGCTACCCAGAATCAACGCACCCGCAATCAGCATCTGCAGCGTCACCGGCTCACCCAGGAACAACCACGCGAACGCCGCACCGAACAGTGGAATCAGGTAGGTCACCGTGGATGCACGCGACGGGCCGATGCGGCCGATCAGACGGTAGAACATCAGGAACGCCAGCCCGGTGCAGGCCACGCCCAAGGCAATCGCCGCGCCCCACGCCTTGAGCGGAATCGCGGCCTGCGGCCAATGGCTCACCGCCATCGGCAGCATCCACAGCGAGGCGCAGGACAGCGTCGCCGCCGCCGCGGCAGCAGACGGCAGGCCCGCCATGTGCCGCTTCACCAGGTTCACCCCCAGTCCGTACAGCAGCGATGCCGCGGCGCCGGCCAGCACGGCCGTGCCGATGCCCAGGCCCGAGACCTTGGCCGTCGCCAGCACCACCACGCCGGCAAAGCCGACCAGCAACGCACCCGCGCGACGCACACCGATCTTCTCGCCGAAGAACAGGAAGGCGATGAGCGCGGCGAACAGGACCGTCATCGCATTGCAGATCGCACCGATCGCCGCCGGTGCGTGCTCGGCGGCGTAGGCGAACAGCACGAACGGCAACGCCGAGTTGACCAGGCCGATCGGCGCCAGCCACAGCCAGCGCCGCGGCGGGAACTGCGCCCGCGCGCGCCACAGGAACGGCAGCAGTACCAGTGCCCCCAGCAGCAGACGCACCTCGACCAGGGCGAACGGGCCGAACGATGGCACCGCCACCCGCATGAACAGGAACGAGCACCCCCAGATGGCGCCCAGCAGGGTCAACTCCAGCGGCGTGCGCCAGTCGCGCTCGGCCGCCTGTGGGACCGCATTCATGCCCTGCCTCCGTCCATCATCCACTCCTCGGTTGGTACAACAGGATCAGACGCAGACGCCCGCCGCACAAGCGCGTAGTATCGCTGCCAGCCACAAATATGGTTTGAGGCTGGACATGCAGCTACGCCCTTCCCTGCTCCCTGCCCTGGCCGTGTTCGCGGTCGCCGCGCGCCACCAGAACTTCGCCCAGGCCGCGCAGGAACTGCACCTGACCGCCAGCGCGGTCAGCCACCATGTCCGCCGCCTGGAAGAGGTGCTGGAAACCCGCCTGTTCCTGCGCCATGCCCGCGGCGTGCGGCTGACCGCCGAAGGCCGGCAGCTGGCCGACGCCGCCAGTGCGGCGTTCACCGATGTCGCCGCCGTCGCCCACAACCTGCATCCGGATGCGGACAGCGTGCCGCTGCGCATCACCACCCTGCGCTCGCTGTCGTACTGCTGGCTGCTGCCACGCCTGCCGCGCTTCACCCAGGCGCATCCGCACATCCGGGTGGAACTGCACACCGGCAGCGGCCTGGACCGCTACGACGACAACGGACCGGAGGTGGGCATCCGCTATGGCCTGGGCCAGTGGCCGGGGCTGCACGCGCAACACCTGATGGACGACAGCCTGTTCCCGGTCGCCTCGCCGGCGCTGCCGGGCGTGGAAGCCCTGCACGATCCTGCGCGCATCGCCGAGCTGCCGCTGCTGACCGATCTCTCGCCGCAGGGCTGGCGCGACTGGTTCCGCCATGCGGGCGTACGTCCGCCCTCGCCGCTGCCGCCGATGCACACCTTCGCCGACAGCACCGATGCGATGCGGGCCGCGGTGTATGGCATGGGCGCGGTGCTGGCGCGCACCCACATCGCCCAACCCTACCTGCAGCGCTACGAGGTGGTGCGGCTGCCTGGGCCCGCCCTGAAGGCCCGCTATGCGTATTACGTGGTGCATGCCGAAGGCCAGCCGCCCAGCCCTGCCGCACGCCTGTTCATCGATTGGCTGCTGGCCCAGGCACAGGACGACCGCACACCGATCCCGGCACTGCCCGACAGTCTGCTCGGCCGCGCGCCCACGCCCGGCTGACCAGGCCCTCACCCGGTCTTTGCCCATCGCTGGCTACGCTGCGGATACCTCCACAACGACCTGCATCTGCCATGGCCCTGCTGCGAATGCGCATTACTGGAACCGAAGACGACGCCCGTGCGATCAGCGACCTGCTGCTGGGCCTGGAAGGCATCGAACATGTCGAGGAAACCGACGATCTGATGCCACACATGGACGACGATGACTCCAGTTCGGCAGGACTGTCCGATGACATCGGTCCGGGCATCCACGAACTGGAGGTGGAGGTGGGCAACGAAAGCACCGCGCAGAAGGTTCGTGACGCGGTGCAGGAGCTTGCGCTGGAGCTGGACGTGTTCGTCGAATACGAGACCGACGAAGGCTGAGCATCGCCGGGCGTGGCCCGGCGAACCCGCGCGTTACGGCGTCCGACGGCGGCGACGCAACCCCGCCCTCACACCCCATCCTGCGATCAATGCCAGTACCGCGACCGGCAGCAATGCAGCCGCCGCACGGATCAGGAAGGCGATACTGGTACTGAGGATGCTGCCCGACTCGCTCAGCGCATCGCCGATCTCGCTGCGGCCGCGCTCGCCGGAGGTGGTACCGAAGTGCAGCGTCAGCAGCTGCGTATCGATGCGGCGACGCTGCTGCGCGGCGTCCTTGCTGGCCTGCTCCACCCCCGCCTCGATCTCCGACAGGCGCGTGCTGATCGCCAGCAGATCCTCGATCTTCAGACCGCCACGGTCCTGGTAGGCGAGCAGGCGTGCGTGTTCCTTCTCCAACCGTGCCTTGGTCAACGCGGTATCGGCCACCTGCTGTGCAAGATCCTCGGCGCGGGTGGTGCGCGACTGCAGTGTGCCGCCCTCGCCCGCCAGGCCGATCAGGGGCTCCACGCCCTTCGGCGCGATGCGCACACGGACCTCGCCGCTGGGCGAATCGCCACTGCGCTGGTCCACCTGCAGCACCGCACAGTCGCCGAACTTCGCACTCTGGCAGGCCTGCGCGACCTGCTGGATGCGCGGCGCGATCGCTTCCGCGTCCAGCTGTACCTGTACGTCGTGTTCATAGGCCAGGAAGGCGCCTTCGGGCGACGCCACGGCTTCGGCTGTGGCACCACCGGCGCCGGCCGCGTGCTCCACCTTCGCGCAGGCCGCCAGGGCCAGCACGAGTGCCGGCACGGTCAATGCGCCCACCCATCCATGCCGGACCGTCACGCTGCGGCTCCGTCGTAGGAGGTCACCGACAGGCCGGCCAGGTCGACCTGCGGCAGGCAGCGTACGTTGACCGCCACCATGGCCGCACCGCTGCGCGGATCCACGGCCTCGCTGTACGGTGCAGTGCCGCACTCGCGGCAATGGTGGTGGTCGATGTGGTGCCTGTTGAACTGGTAGGTGGCCACATCGGCTGGATCGGTCTGCAGCTGGAATGCCTCGCGCGGCGCAAACCACAGCAGGCTGCCGCGGCGGCGGCACATCGAGCAGTTGCAGTCGATGACGTCGCTGATCGGGGCCTCGGCCTGCACCGTGAATGCGATCCTGCCGCAATGGCAGCTTCCCTGGTATTCCATGTCCTTTTCTCCGCTGGCGGGTCCGTGTAGGTGCCAATGGTAATCCTATGGCACGGGGACAAAGCAGCCCTGGCGGCCTATGCTCGGGGTTTGACCCCGTACAGGAATGCCGATGCGCCCGCATCTTCTTGCCCTCGCCCTGGTCGCCGCCCTCGCCGGCTGCCAGCAGGCCGACGCCCCGACCACCGGTTCCACCTCCGCCGCCAGCCAGCAGGCCGGTGACGCGGCAGCCGATTCGGCCTTTGCCGATCTGTCCAAGCGCGCCCTGGACACCTGGATGCAGTTGTCCCCGGTCAGCGCCACCCAGATCGGCGACCACCGCTACGACAGCGAGATCGACGACCTGAGTGCGGCCGGCCAGCAGAAGACTGTCGCCGCCTACAAGGCATTGCTGGGCGAGCTGGACAGGATCGACGTGGCCAAGCTGGGCCGGGAGAACCAGGTCGATGCCGCCATCCTGCGCAACCAGCTGCAGTCGGAAATCTGGAACGCCGAAGTGCTGCAGTCCGGCAAGTGGGATCCGCAGCTGTACAACGGCATCGCCGGCAGCGCGATCTACGGCCTGATGGCACGCGAGTTCGCGCCGCTGCCGGAACGGCTGAAGTCGGCCACCGCGCGCATGGAAAAGCTGCCGGCGATCTTCGCCCAGGCCCGCGAGAACCTCGATCCGGCGCGTGTGCCGAAGATCCATGCCGAGACGGTGGCCAAGCAGAACAAGGGCATTCTCAGCATCGTCGATACCTTCATCACCCCGCATATCGGCGAACTGCCGCAGGCCGACCAGCAGCGCCTGCAGGCCGCCATCGATGGCCTGAAGAAGGCCGTGGACGAGCAGCAGACCTGGCTGGACAAGACCCTCGTGCCGAACGCGAAGGGTGATTTCCGCATCGGTGCGGAGAAGTACGACCAGAAGCTCAAGTTCGCCCTCAGTTCTTCGCTGTCGCGGCAGGAGATCGGTGAGCGCGCGCGTGCCGAGCTCAAGCGCGTGCGCGAAGACATGTACGGCATCGCGCAGACGGTGCTGAAGGACAAGCCGGGCGCGCCGGAGATGCCGGCGCAGCCGACCGACGAGCAGCAGCAGAAGGCCATCGAGGCCGCGCTGGAACTGGCCTACGCCGACAAGCCGGCACGTGACAAGGTGGTCGACGACGCCAAGGCCGCGCTGGACCAGTCAACCGCGTTCGTGCGCGAGCACGACCTGATGACGCTGCCGGATGCGCCGGTGGACATCATCCTGATGCCGGAATTCCAGCGTGGCGTGGCCGTGGCCTACTGCGATTCGCCGGGCCCGCTGGACAAGAACCTGAAGACCTTCTACGCGGTGTCGCCGATTCCCGACGACTGGAACGACAAGCAGGTCGATTCCTTCCTGCGTGAGTACAACTCGCGCATGATCCACCTCCTGAGCATCCATGAGGGCACGCCGGGCCATTACCTGGAAGGCTGGCATTCGGCCAAGTTCCCCTCGACCCTGCGCGCGGTACTGCGGTCGGGCCTGTTCGCCGAAGGCTGGGCGGTCTACACCGAGCGCATGATGCAGGAGCAGGGTTACCTCGACAACGATCCGCTGTTCCACCTGGTGCAGCTGAAGTTCTACCTGCGCACGATCTCCAACGCCATCCTCGACCAGGGCGTGCACGTGGACAACTGGGATCGCGAGAAGGCGATGCACCTGATGACCCACGACGCGTTCCAGCAGGAGAGCGAAGCGGCCGGCAAGTGGGTGCGCGCGCAGCTGACCTCGGCGCAGCTGCCGACCTACTTCGTGGGTGCGCAGGAGCACTTCGACACCCGCAAGGCAATGCAGGACAAGCTGGGCGACACGTTCAACCTGAAGGCCTACCACGACCAGATGCTGTCCTACGGCGCACCGCCGGTGCGCTTCGCCCGCCAGCTGATGCTGGACCAGCCCATCGAGTAAGCGGCTGCGCTGGATGTGGATGATGAACGGCCCGGGCAACCGGGCCGTTCTTCTTTGCGCCGCATCCACGCCCTGCGCGGAACGGCCGCAGCCGAAACGGCTACTGGTCGGCCGCCACGAACCCGCCGGTCTGCCGTGCCCACAGCCGCGCATACAGACCACCGGCCGCGATCAGCTCGGCATGGCTGCCGGTTTCCACGATCCGGCCCTGGTCCATGACCACCAGACGGTCCATGCGCGCGATGGTCGACAGCCGATGCGCGATCGCGATCACCGTCTTGCCTCCCATCAGTTCGTCCAGGCTGTCCTGGATCGCGGCTTCCACTTCCGAATCCAGCGCCGACGTCGCCTCGTCCAGCACCAGGATCGGCGCGTCCTTCAGCAGCACCCGGGCAATGGCGATGCGCTGGCGCTGGCCGCCGGACAGCTTCACCCCACGCTCGCCGACATGTGCGTCGTAGCCACGGCGCCCCTGCCCGTCCGCCAGCGTGTCGATGAACGCTTCCGCACGCGCCTTGGCGACCGCAGCACGCAACTGATCATCGGTGGCATCCGGGCGCCCGTACAGCAGGTTGTCGCGGATCGAGCGGTGCAGCAGCGAGGTGTCCTGGGTCACCACGCCGATCTGTTGGCGCAGGCTCTCCTGTGTGACATGCGCGATGTCCTGGCCGTCGATCAGGATGCGGCCGCTTTCCAGGTCATACAGCCGCAGCAGCACATTGACCAGGGTCGACTTGCCGGCACCGGAGGGCCCGACCAGGCCGATCTTCTCGCCCGGCTTCACCACCAGGTCCAGGCCGGCGATCACGCCGCCCTTCTTGCCGTAGTGGAAATGGACATCCTGGAAGTGCACGCCGCCCTGGGTGACCTGCAGCGGCACGGCGTCCTCACGGTCCTGCACGGTCAGCGGCTGGGCGATGGTGGTGATGCCGTCCTGCACCGTACCGATGTCCTCGAAGATGCCGTTGATGGTCCACATGATCCAGCCCGACATGTTGTGGATGCGGATGACCAGGCCCGTCGCCAAGGTGATCGCGCCGACGGTGATGTGGCCACCGTTCCACAGCCACAGTGCCAGGCCACAGGTCCCGGCGATCAGGAAGCCGTTGACGATGGCGATGGCCAGGTCCATGCCGGTCGTCACCCGGGTCTGCGCGCGGTGCTTGACCGCCAGCTCCTGGATCGACTCGGCCACGTAGGCCTGCTCGCGGCCGCCATGGGCGAACAGCTTCAGCGTAGGAATGTTGGTGTAGCCATCGACGATGCGACCCATCGCCTTGGAGCGTGCTTCCGAGGCGATCCATGCCCGCTCCTTCGCGCGCGGCACGAAGTAGACCATGATCACTGCATAGGCAATCAGCCACAGCAGCAACGGCATCATCAATCGCCAGTCGGCCTGTGCGAACAGATACAGCGCGGTGCCGGTATAGACCACGATGTACCAGAGCGAGTCGACCATCTGCACAGCGGATTCGCGCAGCGACGTCCCGGTCTGCATCACCCGGTTGGCGACGCTGCCTGCGAAGTCGTTCTGGAAGAAGCTCAGGCTCTGACGTACCACGTAGTTGTGCATCAACCAGCGCGAACGATTGCTCAGGCCTGGCACGATGGCCTGGTTGACCAGCAGGTTGTGCAGGCCGACCAGCACCGGGCGCGCGATCACGGTGATGAACAGCATCCAGCCCAGCTCATTGGCGTGACGTTTGAAAAAGCCGGCGCCGGGCTGCTCGGCGACCATGTCGACGATGCGGCCCAGGTAATCGAACATCGCCACTTCCACCAGCGCCAGCAGCAGGCCAGCGATCAGCGTGGCCAACAGCACCGGCCACACCGGCCGGAGGTAGTGCAGGTAGAACGGCAGCACCCTGCGCGGCGGCATGCGCCCGTCCACGGGCGGGAACACCGGAATCAGGGATTCAAACCAACGGAACATTGCATTCCCTCGCCTCTTGCAACCGACGGAGTATCCCATGCCGGATGTGTACGCCAACCGACGATGCGCGGTGCCGGTAGCGCCGGCCCGTGTTCGCCGGGCATGGCCCGGCGCTACCGATCATGCGGCGTCAGTTGACCGGGGTGAACAGCAGGTCCTGGAAGTCGAAGCTGAAATCGGTCAGGTCGGAGATCGGCTGCATGCGCACCTCGCGCACCTTGCCATCCGGGTCGAGACTGATGTTCACGAAGGCATCGGCATTGAGCGAACGGTCGTCCCAGCGCACGATGAAGGTGTCGTGCTGCCAGTGCTCCAGCCGGCCGCTCAGCTGCGCGGTCTTCATGAAGCGCAGGCGCAGCCCCTTGCCTTCCGTGCTGATCTGCATGTCGCCATACCAGCGGTCGCGGAAGGTGCCGGTGTAACCGGCCAGCGGCAGCGAGGGAGTGCTGCCCCTGACACGCGCTGCCTGGTGCTTGGCCCAGGCCTCATCGGCCTTGTCCTGGCCCTTGGCCACGGCCTTGGCATAGGCGTCCACCCAGTCGTGCTTCTCCGCACTCAGATAGGCATCGAGCACGCTCAGCGTGATCGCGTTGAACGCAGCGCCCACTTCCTGGTTGGTCAGCACCACGACCCCCAGCTTCTCGCCCGGCACCAGCGTCAGCCGCGAGACCATGCCCGGCCAGCCACCGGTGTGCCAGACCAGCTTCTGCCCGCGGTAATCGCTCAGGCTCCAGCCTTCGCCGTAACCGGCGAAGTTCGGCCGCGCCGGTGCCAGCTCCGGCACGCTCGGCGCCGGAATCGACTGCGGCGTGATCATGCGCCACATCTGCTGCTGGCTCTTCGCGGTGAACAGCGGGCTGCCATCGGCCAGCGCGCCCTCGGCCAGCTGCACCTGCATCCAGCGCGCCATGTCGTGCGCGCTGGAATAGATGCCGCCGGCCCCGGCATTGTTCGACCAGGTCAGCGGTGCGACGGTGCGCAGATCCTTGAAATCGTACTTGGCGTGTCCGACGGCCGCCTTGTCGCCGGGCCGCAGGTGGTCGGCGTTGTAGCGCGTGCCCGCCATGCCCACCTTGTCGAAGATGCGGGTCTGCAGGAACTGCTGGTAGCTCATGCCGGAAACGTGCTCGATCACCTGCTGGGCGACGGCGTACAGGATGTTGTCGTAGGCATAGCTCTCGCGGAATCCCCCTTTCAACGGCACCTTGCCCAGCCGCTCCACCACTTCGGCATTGCTGTAGGCGGTGGCCGGCCAGAACAGCAGGTCGCCCGCGCCCAGGCTGAGGCCGCTGCGATGCGAGAGCAGGTCACGGATCGTCATCTGCCCGGTCACGAACGGATCGGACATGCGGAACGACGGCAGGTGGTCAATCACCTTGTCGTCCATCTTCAGCTTGCCGTCCTCGGCCAGCAGGTTCAGCGAGGTGGCGGTGAACGCTTTGGTATTGGAGGCGATCGCGAACAGGGTATCGGCCTGCACAGGATCCTGCCTGCCCTGCTCACGCACGCCCCAGCCGCGTTCCAGCACCACCTTGCCGTCCTTGACCACGGCAACGGCGATGCCCGGCACGTCGAACTGCGCACGCACGCGCTCGACGGTCGCATCCAGATCCTGCAGCTGCGGGGGCGTTGCAGCATTCGCCATGGTCGTGCAGGCCAGCAGCACGGCTCCTCCAATCCAGGTATTCATCCAGAACCATCTCCGAGCAGGGGTCGCGGCCATGTGCAGGCCATCACCGGGGTTTCGCGGGATGGTAACGGTCGCCGGCGCATCGTGCCCTGTGCCATAGGAGGGGTGCCATGGACGAGAACGGCCGATCAAGCAGTGGATCCACCATCATTCCGTGCCTGCGCTACCGCGACGCGCTGGCGGCGATCGACTGGCTGCAGCGCGCGTTCGGCTTCCAGGCGCAGGCGGTGTACGCCGATGGCGACGTGGTGTTCCACGCGCAGCTGGTGTTCGGGCACGGCATGATCATGCTGGGTTCGACCAGCAACGACAGCGCGTGGTCGAAGCTGGCGGTGATGCCTGACGAAACAGGGGGCCGCCAGACCCAGAGCGCCTGCGTGATCGTCAGCGACGCCGACGCGCACTATGCGCGGGCCAAGGCGGCCGGCGCGCGCATCGTGATCGACATTGCCGACCAGGCGTATGGCGGCCGTGGCTACGCCTGTGCCGATCCGGAAGGCTACGTGTGGTGGTTCGGCAGCTACGATCCCTGGCGCGCGGACCACCGCCAGTGACCGCGCCGGCACCCGCCCCCATCCGCTGCGGCATCGGCGGCTGGGTGTTCCCGGAATGGCGCGGCGGCATGTTCTATCCGCCCGGCCTGCCGCAGCGGGAGGAACTGGCGCACGCCAGCCGTGCCCTGCGCTGCATCGAGATCAACGGCACCTTCTATCGCACCCCGACCCCGGCCCAGTGCGCGCAGTGGGCGTCGCAGACTCCGGCCGGCTTCCGCTTCTCCCTGAAGGCACCCCGCTATCTGGTGCAGCGTCGCGACCTGTCCGGCACCGTCGAGGCCGCCGCGCCGTTCCTGCAGGCAGCGATCGCCCTGGGCGACCGCCTCGGGCCGCTGCTGTGGCAGTTCGATCCCCGCCACCCTGCCGATGCCCGGGCACTGGACGCGCTGATGGCCCAGCTGCCGAAGCAGCTCGATGGCCTGGCGCTGCAGCACGCTGTTGAAATCCGCAATCCGCAGGTGCACGGCGCGCCCCTGGTCACTGCCGCGCGCAGGCATGGGGTGGCGTTGGTCATCGAAGACAGCGACGAAGCCCCGCTGCACGGCGACGTCACCGCCAGCTTCGTCTACGCGCGCATCAAGCGCAGCCAGGCCCGTCTGCTGCAGGGGCTGCCTGCCGCCACGCAGCAGCGCTGGGCCGAACGCGCCCGGCGCTGGGCCGTCGGCGAGCCGGTCGACGACCTGCCATGCCTTGCCGGATCCGCCCCATCGACGCCACGAGAGGTGTACCTGCTCTGCATCGGTGCCGGCAAGGCACGCAATCCGGCCGCGGCGATGGCCCTGCAGCGGCGGCTGGACGACCTGCTCGGGTCTCACGGGCGGTAAACGCGGCCAGGATCGAGCTGCCGACGCCCAGCGGTCACCGCCTTGCCGCACAATAGGCGGATGAGCACGCCCGACACCCGCAAAGCACTTTGGCAGATCCACTTCTGTGTCCTGTTGTGGGGCGTCACGGCCATCCTGGGCAAGCTGATCACCTTGCCGGCGCTGCCGCTGGTGTGGTGGCGCATGCTGCTGGTGACGGCGATGCTGGCACTGCTGCCCCGGGTGTGGCGCGGCCTGCGCACGCTGCCGTTGCGGGTGGTGGCCGGATACGCCGGTATCGGTGCGCTGGTCGCCCTGCACTGGCTGACGTTCTATGGTGCGGTGAAACTGGCCAATGCCTCGGTGGCGGCGACCTGCATCGCGCTGGCACCGGTGTTCACCTCGATCATCGAGCCGTGGGTGGCCAAGCGTCCGTTCCAGCTGCGCGAACTGGCCTTCGGATTGGCAGTTCTGCCGGGCGTGGCGCTGGTGGTGGGGGGCGTGCCGGATGGCATGCGGCTGGGGGTTCTGGTTGGCGCGCTGTCTGCACTGCTGGTGGCGGTGTTCGGCTCGCTCAACAAGCGCATGGTCAGCCACGCCGATCCGTTGACGGTGACTGCGCTTGAACTGGGGGCCGGCACCCTGACCCTGACCCTGCTTGCGCCGCTGATGCCCTACCTGCTGCCGGCCCTGGCCACCCCGCTGTGGGTGGTGCCGGACCTGCACGACGGCATCCTGCTGCTGGTACTGGCGGGTATCTGCACCCTGCTGCCGTTCGCCCTCGCCCTAGTCGCGCTGCGCCACCTCAGCGCCTACACCGTGCAGCTGGTGACCAACCTGGAACCGGTGTATGCGGTGCTGCTGGCGGTACTGCTGCTGCGCGAGCAGCACGAAGTCACTCCCTGGTTCTACCTGGGCGTGGCGATCATCGTCGGTGCGGTCTTCCTGCATCCGCTGCTGAACCGCCGCAAGCCATTGCAGCATCCGGAAATCCTCGGCACCGCGGAGGCCCGCAACGTCGCCGACTGAGCGGGCACGTCACCGCCGCGGCCAGTGCCATGCCGGCGCGTCCAGCAGGCCCTGCCCGCTCAGCAGCGTGCGGCCGTGTTCCTTGTGCAGATGCACGGAATGGCATGCGGGCGCCTGCTCCAGAGCGGCGATCAGGCGGCTGGCGTGCGACACCACCCATACCTGGCTGCGTGAACTGGCCGCCACGATCAGCCGCGCCAACGCAGGCAGCAGGTCAGGATGCAGGCTGGTTTCCGGTTCGTTGAGCACCATCAGCGGCGGCGGCCGCGGCGTATGCAGGGCAGCGGCCAGCAGCAGGAAACGCAGCGTGCCGTCGGACAGTTCGGCCATCGACAGCGGTCGCAGCAGGCCGGGCTGGTGAAACCGCAGCACCATCCGTCCATCCAGCACCTCGAATCCCACCGAAGCCCCGGGAAAGGCATCGTCCACCGTGCGAGCCAGCGCGACCGGGTCACCGTTTTCCAGGATGGTCACCCACGCTGCGGCCAGGTCGCGGCCATCGTGGTGCAGCACCGGGGTACGCGTGGCCATCGCCGGCTGCCGTGCCGGGGCATCGGCATCGCTGCGGAAGTGATCGTAGAAGCGCCAGCGCCGGATGTACTCGCGCAGGGCGAAGGTCTCCGGCATGCGCTGCGGATCAGCTGCCTGGGTGAACAGGCTGTCGAACAGCGACAACCGGTCGTCCAGCACATCCCAGCCACGTGCATGGCGCTGCCGCACCATCCCGCCGCGGCGATCCACCAGCTGACTGGCTGTGCGCAGGAAGGGACCGGCCCAGATTGCTTCGGCCTTGATCTGCGGGTCCAGGGCGAATGCCGACAGGCTGGGCGGCGGGTAACCGAGGTCGATGGCGTAGCCGTAGTCATCGGTGGCGAAACCCAGTCTGAGGCCTACCGGCTCCTGTCGCGGCCCTCCCTGCAGCGGAATCTCGCCTGCAGCTACCCGGCGGTCGATCCTGCCGGGCCCTGCCCACAGCGCCGAGCCCAGCCCACCCTCGCGCGCCAGCGCTGAGGCCACCCCGCCCTGGGCGGTTTCAGCCAGCAGGCGCAGCGCCCGATACAGGCTGGACTTGCCGCTGCCGTTGTCGCCGGTGATCACGTTCAGCTGCTGCAACGGCAGCACCAGCGTATGCAGCGAGCGATAATTGGCGACGGCCAGGGTCTGCAGCATGGTGGTCATCCTTGGAAACAAGGCAACCATGGTGACCCCGGGCGTTCGCACCCGCTGCGACCCGGCGCCATGCAGCGATGGGGCCGCCGGTTGCGGACGGCCGGCTCAGTCCGCGAACTCCACGCGGTTGCGTCCGTTGCCCTTGGCCCGGTACAGCGCCGCGTCGGCACGAGCCAGGGTCTGGTCGACACTGTCGCCGGCGCGATGCATGGCCACGCCGATGCTGACCGTGACCGGAAAGCCGAGCGGCAGGTTGCCCACGGCCATACGCAGGAACTCACACTGCACGCCTGCCGCGTGGAGATCCGTGTCCGGCATCACCGCCACGAATTCCTCGCCGCCATACCGCGCCGCCGTTCCGCCGCCGGCGAAATGCCCGCGCAGCAATGCCCCCAGTTCGGCCAGCACACGGTCACCGGTCGCATGCCCGTGGAAATCATTGATGCTCTTGAAGTGGTCGATGTCCAGCAATGCCACGCAAACCTGTCGTGGCTGGCCATCGGCATCGGCGAGGGACTCTTCCAGCGCGATCGCCATCGCCCGCCGGTTCGGAAGCCCGGTCAGTGCATCGGTACGGCTCTGTTCGGCCAGATCCGCGTTCTGTGCCAGCAGCACATCGTGATACTCGGACAACAGGCGTTCGTAGTCATCGCGTTCCAGCATGTGCTTCTGGATGTCCAGTGCAAAGCGGCGCAGCTCCATCACCAGCATCACCTGCCGTGACAGCGCACTGAGTGCCTCGGCCTTGGCCCGTTCCAGATGCTGCGGGCGCGCATCGAACACGCACAGCGTCCCGAGCGGCAGTCCGTCGGAACTGATCAGCGGTGCGCCGGCGTAGAAGCGGATGTGCGGATCGCCCACCACCACCGGATTGTCATGGAAGCGCACGTCCTGCAGTGCGTCCTCGACCACCATCACCTCCTGCGGCTGCAGGATCGCATGGCCGCACATCGATTCGCTGCGCAGGGTCTCGGTGGCATCGATGCCCTGGATCGACTTGAACCATTGCCGCTCAACGTCGATCAGCGTGACGGCCGCCATCGACGTGCCGCAGACCGCCTTGGCGATCACCACCAGATCGTCGAACGATCTCTCGCGTTCCGAATCAAGAATGCGATAGCGGTACAGCGCTTCCAGGCGAAGCGCTTCATTGGCGGGCTTGTCGGGCTTGATCATGCAGCGTCATGTTCCGGCAGGTCTCGGCGGAGTCTATCCGATGCGCGGCCGGACCGACGTCCGACCGCTGTCGTTCACCAGTCCTGCTGCTGCGGCAGCAGGCCGTGCAGTTCCTGCTCGGTCAGGTTGCGCCACTGGCCCGGCTTCAGCGCACCGATCTTGATGTTGTCGATGCGGACGCGGCGCAGCTGGGTGACGCGGTAACCGAATTCCGCCGCCATCAGGCGGATCTGCCGGTTCAGGCCCTGCTCCAGGGTGATGCGGAACCCGAATTTGGCGATGCGCGAGGTGCGGCAAGGCAGGGTCATCTGGTTGTGGATGCGCACACCACGGGCCATGCCGCGCAGGAACTCGTCGGTGACCGGCTTGTTCACCGCCACCAGATACTCCTTCTGGTGGCCATTCTCGGCACGAAGGATCTGGTTGACGATGTCGCCATTGCTGGTCATCAGGATCAGTCCTTCCGACTCCTTGTCCAGGCGGCCGATCGGGAAGATGCGCTGCTCGTGGCCGACGAAGTCGACGATGTTGCCCTTCACCGAGCTTTCGGTGGTGCAGGTGACGCCGACCGGCTTGTTCAGCGCAATGTAGACGTGGCGGCGCGCCCCCGGCTTGCGTGCGGTACGGGCACGCAGCGGCTGGCCGTCGACCAGCACCTGGTCGCCCTCGCCGACCACGGCACCGGTGCCGGCCGGATGGCCGTTGACGGTGACCCGGCGGGCGGCGATCAGGCGGTCGGCCTCGCGACGGGAGCAGAAGCCGGTATCGGCGATATGTTTGTTGAGTCGGGTGGTCATCGCCCTATTATCCGGCATCGCCGCCCTGTCAGGTTCATGCCGGTGCGGGTGGATCCAGTTCTTCGCCGTCAAACACCCGGTTACGGCCCGCGCGCTTGGCCACGTACATGGCATGGTCGGCCCGGCGCAGCAGCGCGGCCAGGTCGTCCTCGCCCGGCCGCCACTGGGCCAGGCCGATGCTGGCAGTCACCTCCAGCCCCGGCACCTGCAGGGCCTGGCAGGCCTCGGTGATGCGCTGGCGCAGGCGATCCAGCCGCGCCGCCGCCGCCTCGCGCGGCATGCCCGGCATCAGCAGCAGGAACTCCTCGCCGCCCATCCGCACCACCTGGTCCTGGCTGCGCACGGCGGCCCGCAGCGCACGGGCCACGGCGACCAGCACCTGGTCACCGACCTCATGCCCGTGGCGGTCGTTGATGTCCTTGAACAGATCAATGTCGAGGAAGCCGATCACCATCGGGCCACGCTCACGATCCACCCGTTCCAGATGATGGCCGAGCTCCCGCAGACCGGCGCGGCGGTTAGGCAGCCCGGTCAGGCCGTCGGTCTCGGCCAGCTGGCGCATCTCGTCACGCTGCTGGCGCAGGCGTCCCAGCCGCAGGTTCAGGGCGTAGGCCGCCATCATCAGCAGCCAGGTGATTGCCAGCTGCAGCGCCTCCACCCGGTACTCCAGCAGCCACTCCGCAGCGCAGGCGTCGGCGCCGATCAGCACCAGCATCGGCGCCAGCGCCGCCAATCCAGCCAGTGCCCAGCGGTCGCCACGCCACCGCGCCCCTATCCCCATCAGCAGGGAGACGCCGCAGCCGGCCAGGTAGGTCACCTGCAGCCCCTGCGCGACCCATCCGAGCTGATCCCAGCGCAGCCACGGCACCAGCGCGGCTACGCCCAGCAGGGCGCACAGGACCATCTGCTGGAGCAGGCGTGACTTCGGCCACAACCGGTCGCCACCGTTCAGCCACCACAGGGCAGGCAGCACCAGTGCCTGGCTCGCTGCCGTCAGCGCCAGCAGCCACCAGGCGCCACGCGTGCCGACCGGCAGCCACGGCTCCGGATAGCCGCTGAGGCCTCCGAGGATGGCCTGCCACAGCACCAGCACGCCGGTACCCGCGATGTACACCAGGAAGCTGCGATCACGGGTGGTCAGATAGGCCATCAGCGCCGACAGCGCCAAGGCCAGCGCCACCGCGATGCAGGCCGCGCGGACCAGCAGCCGCGCAGTGTCGTTCTGCTGCACCGGGCTGGGTGCGCCGAGCCGTAGCGTCGGTACCCAACGATCCTTCAGCGGCGTCTGCCACGAGACCAGGAATGGCTCGTGACTGCCGGCCGGCGGCACCGCAACCAGGCCCACGCCGGCACGGAAACGCGAGTCGCGGGTACGCGCATCATGCATGTCGCCGCAGATCTCCCGGTCGCCGTGCCGTACCTGGACCTCGCCCGCGAACACATTGAACACATCCAGCGCCTGGGGTTCGCCCGACCAGCCCGCCGGCGGCGCCGGCACCCTCACCTGCTGGCGTGGCCCGGCCAGCATCTGCGCAGTACAGGCGCGATGGGGCGTAGGCTCGGCGGTGGCAACGCCCACCAGCAGGTAGTCGGGACCGTGCATCGCCGCACCGGCCTGCGCAGGCCACGGCATTGCCAACCACACCAGCAGCACGACCAGCACCACCCCAGTTCCGTACTGCCACTGCCTGACGACCACGCCACATCCTGTTCTGCTTACGCCCGCGCCCACTGCGCGTCGCCCCTGGCGTGCATTATCGCAGCCGTCCGTGGCATGCAGGTGTAGACAATCGTCGCGGACCAGCGTTCAGCCTGCGGCCGGCGGGCCCTTCACCGCCTTCAGCCTGACCGGCCGCAGGTCGGTCAGGGTCATCCGCTCCAGCGGCTGCGGCCGCTCGATCGCATAGCCCTGCAGCCCCTGCACGCCCAGCCGGGTCAGCGCCCCCGCCACCTCGCTGCTCTCCACCCACTCGGCCACGACCTCCATCTGCAGTTCGCGGCCCAGTTCGGTGATCGCGCGTACGGTCGCGTGACTGACCGGATCGACATCCATGTCGCGCACGAATGCGCCGTCGATCTTCAGCATGTCGGCCGGCAGCTGGCGCAGGTAACCGAACGAGGACAGACCCGATCCGAAATCGTCCAGCGCCAGCCGGCAGCCACGCGCCTTTACCGCATCGATGAACGCCCGCGCCTGGCTCAGATTGCTGATCGCGGCCGTCTCGGTGATCTCGAAGCAGAGCTTGGACGCCAGTACGCGGTTGCGCTCCAGCAGGTCGCAGACGAAAGCCAGGAAGCTGGGTTCGGCGATCGACTGTGCGGACACGTTGACGTTGCACAGGCCGAGCTGGCGCACATGCGCCGGGCACACCTGCAGGTGCCGGAACAGCAGGCCGAGCACATGCCGGTCCAGTGTCACCGCCATGCCGTAGCGCTCCACCGCCGGCATGAACTGGCCGGGCAGATGCAGCGTACCGTCGCTGTCGCGCATGCGCACCAGCACCTCGTAGTGCAGATAGCCCGGGTCACCCACCCGGGCGATGCGCTGCGCGTACAGCAGCATGCGGTTCTCGGCCATCGCCCGGCTCACGCCCTGCAGGCGCTCGGCCTCCAGGCGCCGTTCGTCCAGCGCCATGCGGTCCTCGTTGAAACAGTGCACGCGGTTGCGACCGGCCTGCTTGGCTGCGTAACAGGCACTGTCGGCTGCGCTCATCAGCCAGTTGACATCAGGGGCCTCCTGGCTGACCTCGACCACGCCGATGCTGCAGCTCAGCTGCAGGCTGCCTTCGCTGATCGGGAATGTGGCCTGGCCAAGATTGCGGATCACCCGCTGCAGCACGCGCTTGGCCTCATCCTGGCCCGCATGGGCCAGGAACACCGCGAATTCGTCGGCACCCAACCGGCCAACCCAGTCGCCCTCGCGCACGGCGGCGACCAGATAGTCGGCAAAACCGCGCAGCATCTGGTCGCCGGCGGCATGGCCGAAGCTGTCATTGACCAGTTTGAAATGGTCCAGATTGATGTAGCACAACGCATGCGTGCCCCCCTCGCTGCGCACCTGCAGCAGTGCACGCTCGAGCAGGCGCTCGATCTCGCGCCGGTTGATAAGGCCCGTCAGCGGATCGTGGCTGGCGTGGTGTTCGATCTCGCGGGCCAGCGCATGGTTCTGGCTGACATCCTCGACAATCGCGAACACCGACAGCCCGCCACCGGTGTTGCGCACGCCGGTACCGCTCCAGCGCCCCCATACCAGGCTGCCGTCGCGACGGCGGAAGCGCAGCTCGCTCGGCCGCAGCTGCCGCTCCCAGTCGATCCGGCCAACACCGTCGATGACCAGCTCTCCTTCCATCAGCAGGTCACCCAGCGACATCTGCAACAGCGCGTCACGGCGATGGTCGAGGATGTCCGCCATCGCCTGGTTGGCTTCCAGCACCCGGCCGCCGGCATCAAGCTTCAGCATGCCGACATTGGCCTGGTAGAAGGCTGCGCGGAAGCGGCTTTCATGCTCCGTCAGATCCTTGCCGACCCGTCGCGCCAGGGCGACGGCCATCAGGCTGATCGCCAGCACCGACAGGCCGCCGACAACCAGGGTCGCCATCCTTACAGCGGCAGCCATCCGCAGCAGCGCCTGCGAAAACGCCTGCGCCTGCACCTGCAGCCGCCGGTCGAGATCACGGAGCTGCTGCAGGTACCGGTCGCGCGCGGCGACCGGCAGTGGACCGTCGGCATGACGATGCTGCAGTTCATCGACCAGCCGGTGCACGGCCATCAGGTCGTCGTCGGTCGCCCGCCAGAGGGCGGTCGCTTCACGGAAGGCGCCGAGGTCACGGGCGTGACGGAATGAAAAGATCAGCCGCGGCACATCGGCACGCGCGTTGCCGCCCTGCAGGAAGCCCTGTCGGGCACGCTCGATATCCGGTCTCGGCTGCTCCAGCGCCAGGCGTCCCTGCAGGTCCCCCATCGGCACGCGCAGGGCCTGGCGGGCGTCTTCCAGATCGCGGGCATCCCCCCGCGCCAGGTAGCGGCTGAGAGCGGCCGTGGCGTCCTGCTGGCCACGCGACCAGTAGCCCTGGCCGGCGATCCACGCCGTCGAAGCCGCCTGCAGTTCCTGGATCAGCGCCGACAATGCGACCAGCCCGATCGCCATGCCCGTCAACAGCGCAAACCTCAGCCCCAGCCCACGGGACATGGGTACCCGGCGGCTGTGAATGTCCGTGCCACTCCTACCCATCCCGGATCCCCCCGAATGTGCTGCGGTGACAACCTCCCTTCGAACCGGCCCAGCCTATGACCCTGAATGTGTGGGCGGTGCGAAACCGGGGTCCACAAACGAGCAACGCCAGCCCGGGGGCTGGCGTTGTCGATCACGGCAGGTCTGGCTCAGTAGCTGCGCGGGCCGCGCGGCTTGAAGCCATCACGACGCGGCGGACGGCCGTCACGGTCGCCACCCGGACCACCCGGGCCACCTGGGCCGCCACGACGCGGGCCACCCGGGCCACCCGGACCCCGCTTGTCGAAGCGCGGCTTGAACGGACGCGGTGCCGGATTGATCTCTTCACCGGCAGCCAGCGGACGCATCTGCAGCTGCTGGCCGGACACCCACACCTTCTGCAGGTGGGTCAGCACGTCCTGCGGCATCTGCGCCGGCAGGTCCAGCAGCGAGAAGTCGTCGTGGATGTCGATGCGGCCGATGTAACGGCTTTCCAGGCCGGCTTCGTTGGCGATGGCGCCGACGATGTTCGCCGGCTTCACGCCATGCTGGTGACCGACCGAGATGCGGTAGGTCTCCATGCCCTGCTCCGGCGCACCGCGCGGCGGAACTTCACGGCGCGGACGCTGCTCGAAACCCCCTTCGGCGTCGTCACGGCGGGGACCACGCTCGAAGCGCGGGCCACGTTCGTTGCGGTCGAAGCGATCGCCACGCTCCGGACGATCGCCCCGGTCGAAGCGCTCGCGCGGCGCACGCTCTTCCCGCGGGGCACGCACCGGCGGCTGCAGCAGGAACGGGGTGTCGCCCTGCAGCATCTTCGCCAGCGCGGCAGCAATTTCGATGGCCGGCACGTTCTGCTCGTTCTCGAAGCGCTCCAGAAGCTGGCGGTAGAAGTCCAGGCCGCCGGCGCCGAGCGTTTCGCTGATGCGCGAGGTGAACTTGTTGATGCGGGTATCGTTGACCGCTTCCACGCTCGGCAGCTGCATCTCTTCGATCGGCTGGCGGGTGGCGCGCTCGATCTGGCGCAGCATGCCCTTCTCGCGCGGGGTCGCGAACAGGATCGCCTCGCCGCTGCGGCCGGCACGACCGGTACGGCCGATGCGGTGCACGTAGCTTTCGGTGTCGTACGGAATGTCGTAGTTCAGCACGTGGCTGATGCGCTCGACGTCCAGGCCGCGGGCGGCAACGTCGGTGGCCACCAGGATGTCCAGCTTGCCTTCCTTCAGCATGGCGATGGTGCGCTCACGCTGGGCCTGCTGCATGTCGCCATTGATGGCGGCAGCGGCCAGGCCCCGGGCCTGCAGCTTGCTGGCCAGTTCTTCGGTACCGGCCTTGGTACGCGCGAAGATGATCATCGCGTCGAACGGCTCGACTTCCAGGATGCGGGTCAGCGCGTCCAGCTTGTGCATGCCGCTCACCCACCAGTAGCGCTGGCGGATGTTGGCCGAGGTGGTGGTCTTGGCCGCGATGGTGACCTCGACCGGGTCCTGCAGGTAGGTCTGCGCGATGCGGCGGATCTGCGGCGGCATGGTGGCCGAGAACAGGGCCACCTGGCGCTGCTCCGGCAGCTTCTTCAGCACGGCTTCGACGTCGTCGATGAAGCCCATGCGCAGCATTTCATCGGCTTCGTCCAGCACCAGGGTCTTCAGCTCGGACAGGTCCAGGGTGCTGCGGTCCAGATGGTCGATCACGCGGCCGGGGGTACCGACCACGATGTGCACGCCGCGGCGCAGGGCCGACAGCTGCTGGCCATACGGCTGGCCGCCGTACACCGGCAGCACGCGGAAGCCCGGGATCTTCGACGAATAGGACTGGAACGCTTCGGCGACCTGGATGGCCAGTTCGCGGGTCGGCGCAAGGACCAGCGCCTGGGGCTTGATCTGCTGCAGGTCGATGTTGGACAGTACGGGCAGTGCGAAAGCGGCGGTCTTGCCGGTACCGGTCTGCGCCTGGCCCAGCACGTCGCGGCCTTCCAGCATCGCCGGGATGGTGGCGGCCTGGATCGGCGACGGGGTTTCGTAGCCGATGGCGGTGACCGCCTGCATCACGGGCTCGGACAGGCCGAGCTGCGCGAACTGCAGCGGCGCTTGGGAATCTTGGGACATGGGGAACTCCGAAGACACTGCCGTCTTCCTGGCAGTGCGATAAAAAAGGTGATGGTCCGCGCTTTGGGCGCCCTTCTTATCGCGTGCCCTGGCGCTGCTCGGTCGGAGGAGATTTCACTCGCTCAGAGCGGAATGATACCGCATTGATCCTGAACGAGGCGTACAGCTTTCCCCTTCGCGTGCCGTCAGGCCCCGTGCTGGCGCACAATACGCGCCCTCTTCCCGGCCCGGCCGCTGGCCTGCGCCCCTTCCCAGGAACCCCCGCTCCATGCAGATTCTCGAATTCGACCTCGACGGTGACTACGTCGAACTCAAGCAGCTGCTCAAGCTGGCCGACCTGGTCACCAGTGGCGGCGAGGCCAAGATGGTCATCAGCGAGGGCCAGGTACGGGTCGACGGCGAAGTTGAACTGCGCAAGGCCTGCAAGATCCGCGCAGGCCAGGTGGTCGAATTCGCCGACAGCCAGATCCGGGTGCTGGCGGCCGGCTGATCTGACCCTGTTCAGGCCACGCGCTGGGTCAGGTGCGAGGCGATCAGCTGCCTGAACGGTGCCACGCCCTGGGCGACACGCAGGCCCGCTGCCCGCAGCAGCCGCGCCGGGCGCCGATCATCGGTGTACAGGCTGGCGATCGCATTGGTCGCCTCGTACAGCGGTCGCGCCGCCATCCGATGGCCACGCTGGTAGCCGGCCAGCATGCCGGCCGCGGCGATGTCCGCACCGCGGCGCTGCTGGCCGGCGATGCCCCGCGCCAGGCGCTGGGCACTGGCCAGGCCCAGGTTGAAGCCATGGGCGGTGACCGGGTGCATGCCCACCGCGGCATCGCCGATCAGCGCCGAGCGCTCGCCTGCGAAATGGTGTGCATAGACACCCACCAACGGATAGGCCTGCGGCGTAGCGACCGGCTGCATGCCCCCCAGCCGATGCTCGAAGAAGCCGCTGACGGCCTCACCGAAGGCTACCTCATCCATCGCCAGCAGATCCTCGATCCGCCGCGGGGGCAGCGTGATCACCGCAGATGCCTGGCCTTCGTTGAGCGGCAGCAGCGCCATCGTACGACCGTAGCCGAACCACTCCCACGCGGTGTGGTGATGGTCGCGTTCGACGCGCATGCGGCACACCAGCATCGACTTGCCGAAGTCGCGCATCTGCGCACCGATGCCGAGCATGCGCCGGGTTGCGGAGAAACGGCTGTCCGCGGCCACCAGCAACCGCGCATGCAGCCTGCTGCCGTCATCCAGCGCGACCACATGGCCCTGCGCATCGGCCTGCACGCCCTGCACCTTGCGCCCGTCGAACAGCTCCAGGCCGTCCTGGCGCTGCACCGCGTCCCACGCCGCACGGCGGATCAGATGATTGGGCACCAGCCAACCCAGCGGCTGACCATCGACCTGGCTGCTGGCGAAGGTCAGTGCGAACGGCGAGCCGCCGTTCATCACCTTGGCATCGCGCAGTTCGGAAATCTCGGCCTCCGGCAGCCGTGCCCACAGCCCCAGCTGCTCCAGGCTCTGCCGCGACGCGTGGGTCAGCGCGATCTCGCGGCCGTCGAACGCCGCTTCGGCGAGCGCCTGGCGTGGCTGCGCTTCGATCAGCCCGACCTGCAGCCCGCTGCCGGCCAGCGCGCGTGCGAAGCACAGTCCTGCCGGCCCCGCGCCGACCACCACCACATCCATCCTGCGCATGCGCGCCTCCCACCATCGATCCAGTCGCAGCCAGCATAGCGCCGCGCAGCTGACCGGCCTTGATCTGGATCAGGCCCGGCTCACAGCAGTGCGAACACCAGCGCCAGGATCGACAGCAGCGACACCAGCCACACCAGGCTGCGCACGTAGGGCACACCTGCGGCGTACAGCGGCAGGTAGACCACCCGTGCCCAGAAGTACGCCTGCGCGGCCAGTGCCGTGGTCTCGCTGCTGCGACCGGCCACCACCACCGCGATCGCGGCGGCGGCGAAGAACGGGAACGTCTCAAGGAAGTTGGACTGGGCCCGTTGCAGCCGCCCTGCCAGCGGGCTGAGTGGCCGGCCCTGTTCGTCGCGTGCCGACGCGTTCCACTTCATGCCCCGCTCGCGGGTCACCACCGTGGAGGTGGCGAAGATGTAGACAAACCCCAGCAGCGTCGACCACGCCAGCATTGTCAGTTCGGCCGCCATGCTGTTCTCCTTCAGGGTCCGGGTGCGCGCAGGCTGTAACCGGCCAGGCGCCAGACCTGGTCCTCATCGAAGCGGAACGAGACCAGTTCGCGCACGGGCTGCGCACTGTTGGCGAAGCGGGTCGGGAAGCTGACATTGATGTACAGGCCTTCGGGCACGACGGCGCCGGCCGCGTACTTCACCCGGGTAATGGACGGTTGGCCGCGACCACTCAAGGCCCCCAGACGGGTGCGATCGGCGGTCAGCTGGCTGATGAAGGCCGGCTTGGTCACCGCGCGCCGCGCTACGGCTGATGCGCCATCCCACAACTCGCCCGCGCGGTTGGCGTCGACCATCTGCGCGGCCCTCAGTGCGGCCGCCCCCATCTCCGCGTCCTGCTTCTGCACCTGCGCCTGCTGTGCCGGGCTGAGGGCCGGTGCGGGCGGCCGTGCCGCTGTCGCCGGTGGCGCGGCGGCCGGCGCACTCGGCGCCGGGCGCGCCGGCGCCGGAGCCGGCGTGGCGGGCGCGGGCACCTGGGCGAATGCAGCAAACGGCAACAGGGACAGCAGCAGGAGCGCGCGCTTCATGGACACCACCGGTTCATCGGAAGGAACCGCAGTCTACGCCAGCCGGGTGAGGCGTTTGTCAGCGCAGCGGCACGCTGCCCTGGGTTGCTTCGGCATCGGCCTGTGAGGCCTGGGTCTCCGTCTCCACTGCCGGCTGTTCCGCCACCGGAACCTGCGGCGGAGGAGACGGTGGCAGCGTGGCCACGTCGATCTCCGACAGCGGGCTCTCCTCGGGGCAGACCGGATCGGGAAAACCGAACCGCTGCTTGAGCGACTGGCCGCAGCTGTTGATCGATTCCATGTCCGCACCGTCGCGCTTGCACTGCTGGTCGAAGGCGATCAGGAACGCGTCCTTGCGCTGCACGAAATCGTCGCCACACGCGCGCATCTGCTTGATCCGTTCCAGGTCGTCCTGCACCGCATTGGTGCCATCCAGGCCGAACTGCCGCAGTTCCTCGGGGGTCAGCAGGCGCAGGCTGCGGTTGGGCACGGTCATCATCAGATCAGCAACGCCCACCGCCACACCGTTGCGCTGCAGATAATCCTTCACGTTGTCGTAGACCTCGTGCAGCTCGCGGTTGAGCTCGGCGCGCGAGGTCGCCTTGGAGCTGATGCGCATCATGCGGTGGATGCCGACCTTGCCGGTCAGCAGGCGGTTGTCGCCGGCCGCGAGCACGAACACGCAGGCGCTGTGGCAGATCGATCCTTCGCGCACCCAGATGGTCCAGCCCGATTCGCCGATGCTGTCGCCGGCAATGATCGCCGACTCGACCTGGCCACCACTGGAGTCGAGATCGAGGATGCGCTTGTGGATCTCCAGCGCGTCGGCCACCACGGCCAGGCGCCACATCATTTCGGCGAACCCGGGATTGATCTTGCCGTTGTAGCGCACCCGCAACAGGCCCCGTTCGGCACACGGCTGCAGCGCCTGGCTGATCTGCTCACGCTGCAGCCCTTCCAGCTCCACGCCGTCGCCGCCTTCGGCCGCGTAATCGGTGCTGCAGCTGACCCAGGCCCGGCCGTTCTCCAGCTGCGCCTGCGGCCACGGCCGATCAGCGCGGCTGCGCGGCGGGGACGGCGGTGGTGGGGCGTCGGCGGCATTGATCGACACCATGTTGTCGCCATCACTGGCCGGTGCCCGTGCCGCCTTGTCAGCCGCGGTCACGTTGCCCGGATTCTCCAACTGGCTGCAGCCCGCAAAGGCCAGGCACAACAGGGGCAACCAGCGGATCAAGGCGGACATCGGGCAACCGGATTTCGCAGGAACAAGGATCACAGTCTACCTGCCCGGCGCGCGCATTCAGCACGTGGCACTGAACCGGTTCTGACCCCGGATCGCGACCCGCTGCATCCATGTCCGAATCCGGCGAGTATCCTCCACATGAGCGGCCTAGACTGGGCGCATGAACACCGCCCTCGTCCTCGACACCGCTGCCTGCGACCGTGCCCGCCTCGCCCGTGACGCGCGCTTTGATGGCGTGTTCTTCACCGCCGTGCGCAGCACCGGCATCTACTGTCGGCCGGTCTGCCCGGCGCCGCCGCCGAAGCCGCGCAACATCACCTATTTCCCGAGTGCGGCCGCAGCCACTGCCGCCGGTTACCGGCCCTGCCTTCGCTGCCGTCCCGAACTGGCGCCGCAGGCACAGCAGGCGCTGGCCGGCCAGGCCGTGCAGCGGGCGCTGGCGTTGATCCACGGCGGCTTCCTGCAGGAGCAGCCGGTTGCCGGACTGGCTGCGAAGATCGGCCTCAGCGCACGCCAGCTGCAGCGCCTGTTCGTGGAGCACCTGGGCGCCACGCCCGGCCAGATTCACGCCACCCACCGCCTGCTGCTGGCCAAGCAGCTGCTGACCGAAACCACCCTGCCGGTCACCGACGTTGCGCTCGCGGCGGGCTACAACAGCCTGCGCCGCTTCAACACCGCCTTCCTGCAGGGCTGCGGGATGGCGCCGACCACGCTGCGCCGCCAACACGTCCCGCTGGCCGCCGATGACGGTGGCCTGGTGCTGCGCCTGGGCTACCGGCCTCCGCTGGATTTTCCGCGCATGCTGGCGTTCCTGCGCAAGCGCAGCCTGCCGGGCATCGAACTGATCGGCGACGACAGCTACCAGCGCGTGCTCGGCACGCCTGAACGACCCACCCTGCTGCGCGTGACGGCTGATCCGAAGCGGCCGGAACTGCGCCTGCAGTTGGGTGCGGTCGATCCGCGGCTGATACCGGACATCGTGCGACGCGTGCGGCGGGTATTCGATCTCGATGCCGACCTGCAGCAGGTGCATGCCGCGCTCGGTGAAGAGCCGCTGCTGGCGCGCGGCATCGCCGAACGCCCTGGCCTGCGCGTGCCGGGCGGCTGGGATGGCTTCGAGGTGGCGGTGCGTGCCGTGCTCGGCCAGCAGGTCAGCGTTGCGGCAGCGACCACCTTCGCGCGCCGGCTGGTCGACGCGCATGGCGCCCACCTGCCGGGCATGCCGACGGAGTTCGACCGCCAGTTCCCCTCTCCCTCGGTATTGGCGGACGCCCCTCTGGAATCGATCGGTCTGCCACGCAGCCGCGCCGCCACCGTGCGCGCACTGGCCGCAGCCTGCGTCAGTGGCCAGCTCGACTTCGGGCCCGGCCAGGCACTGGAGGAATTCGTCGCCCGCTGCGTGGCCCTGCCCGGCATCGGCCCGTGGACGGCGCAGTACATCGCCCTGCGCGGCCTGGGCCAGCCCGACGCGTTTCCTGCAGGTGACCTGGTGCTGCAGCAGGTGCTCGGCCATGCCCAGGGGCAGCGCCTGAGCGAACGCGCCACCGAAGCGCGATCCCAGCCCTGGCGCCCCTGGCGCTCGTATGCGGTGCTGCATCTGTGGCATCTGTCCGGCACGTTCGTTGGAGAACCGACATGACGTTGTTGTTCGACCGTTTTGACAGCCCGATCGGCGAGCTCACCATCGCCGGTGACGAACGTGGCCTGGCCCACGTGCTGTTTCCTGAAAACCGCCACCCCGCGCGCGGACGCAGCGACTGGCACAATGCGCCCGGCGCGTTTCCCGAGGCCCGCGAACAGCTGCTGCAGTACCTGCATGGCGAACGCAGCACATTCGATCTGCTGCTGGCACCGCGCGGCACCCCGTTCCAGCTGCGCGTGTGGCATGCCCTGGCGTTGATACCGTTCGGCCAGACCTGGAGCTACCTGCAGCTGGCGCAGCACCTGGGCCAGCCCAGTGCGACGCGCGCGGTCGGCGCCGCCAACGGCCGAAATCCGCTGCCGATCATCCTGCCCTGCCATCGCGTGATCGGCAGCAACGGCGCGCTGACCGGTTTCGGCGGCGGGCTGGAGACCAAGGCAGCACTGCTGCGGCTTGAGCAACGCCAGGTACCGCTGTTCGCCTGATGGGAGATCGGGGTCAGATCCCTTTTCCCGCGGGAAAGGGATCTGACCGCGGACGGTCCTGGCGCGCCGTGTCTTGGGCGCGTCATTACCTCGCACTATGATGGGCGGATGACTTCCGTACGCCTGACCTGCGCGCTGGTGCTGCTGCTGCCGTTGGCCGCCTGCACCACCGCACCCGCCCCGACCGCCACCGTCTCCACGCCTGCGGCAACGGCCGCACCGCCGAAGCTGCTGCTGATCTCCATCGATGGCCTGCGTGCCGACGCGCTGGACCGCGGGCTGACTCCGAACCTGCAGCGGATGATCGACAGCGGCGTGCGCGCACGCTGGATGACGCCCTCCTATCCCTCGCTGACCTTCCCCAACCACTACACCATCGTGACCGGTCTGCGCCCTGACCATCACGGCATCATCCACAATGCGATGGACGACGCATCGCTGGGCAGTTTCGCGCTGAGCAACCGCGAGGCGGTCACCCGCAGCGACTGGTGGGGCGGCGAGCCGATCTGGGTCAGCGCGGAGAAAGCCGGCGTGCGTTCCGCGACCTGGTCCTGGCCGGGCAGCGAAGCGGAGATCAAGGGCGTGCGCCCCAGCCAGTGGCTGGCGTATAACGACAAGGAACCGTTCGAGCAACGTGTGCAGACCGTACTGGGCTGGCTGGCACGCAGCGATGCCGAGGCGCCGCGCCTGGCCACGCTGTACATGGAACACGTCGACAAGGCCGGGCATCACCATGGGCCGCAGTCGCAGCAGTACACGGCAGCCATCGTGCGGGCCGACCAGGTTGTCGGCCAGGTGCTCGACGGACTGCAGCAGCGTGGCCTGACAGCCACCACCAATGTGATCGTGGTTTCCGATCACGGCATGGCCGCGGTGGGCGAAGGCCAGGTGATCGCCACCGAGTCGATGGTGGACCCGGCCATCGCACGCAACGTCAGCCAGGGCCAGTCGGTCGGCTTCGCGCCGGTCGCGGGGCGTGAAGCCGAGGCCGAACGTGCCCTGCTCGGCCGCCATGCCCACTACGAATGCTGGAAGAAGGAGAACCTGCCTGCGCGCTGGCATTACGGCACGCATCCACGCATACCCGCCATCGTCTGCCAGATGGATGAAGGCTGGGACGCGCTGACCCGGGACTGGATCGCCAGGCGCGATCGTCGCGACGGCGGCTCGCACGGCTACGATCCGGCGCTGCCGTCGATGCGTGCGGTGTTCGTGGCGAGCGGCCCGTCGTTCCGCCAGGGGCTGCTGATCGACGGCTTCGACAACGTCGATGTCTATCCGCTGCTGGCGCACCTGCTGCAGGTTCCAGCCGCGCCGAACGACGGCAATGCCGAGACACTGAAGCAGACGCTGCGTTGATCGGGCGTCTCCGCCGGGCATGGCCCGGCGCTACTACGGCAATGGGGCGTCGGATGTCTCCGCCGGGCATGGCCCGGCGCTACCGTGCCAATGTGGGTAGCGCCGGGCCATGCCCGGCGAACGCGGCGGCCGCAACGACACGCATAAAAAAACGCGGCGCCAGGCGCCGCGTTCTTCGTTGACCCATCGGCCGGCCGATCAGGCCTTGGCGACGGCCTTCTTCGCCACGGCCTTCTTCGCCGGAGCCTTGGCCACGGTCTTCTTGGCGACCGGGGCAGCGGCGCCTACGGCGACCTTGCTCGCGGTGTGCGAACGGGCGTTGCCGTAGCTGGCGTTGTAGCGCTTGCCCTTGGCGGTCTTGCGGTCACCCTTACCCATGTCTTCAACTCCTCAAATGTGAAATCTGGTTACCCCGTGCTGACACGGGTTCGGCGGGGCCGCCTTGCTGGACGCCCCCGCGCACGATCGGAAAGCCTATCACGGAGCGCCTAGTGCGCGCAGCTGGCGTCGTGTACGTGGCTGTGGTTGAGCCGCAGATTGACCAGATGGGCAACGCCAACCAGCAGACCGCCAATGGTCATCACCACCGCGTGCGGCACGGCATTATGATGCAGCGGGTCGTACAGAACCCCGGCCCACAGCGCGACCAGCCCGGGAATCAGGAACGCCAGCGCGCGCAGGGCGCCATGCCGGCGGTAGCCCCAGACAAGGCTGAACAGACCCAGCAGGGTCACGAACACGACCAGCGCCTGTTCAACGCCATCGCTGAGCCAGAACGACAGGCCCAGCGAAGGCGCTGCGGCCAGCAGCACCGGAATCACCGCACAGTGCACTGCGCACAGCATCGATCCGGTGGCACCGAAACGGTCGAGCAGATGGCGCAGGTGGGAGGAGAGGGACATGACTTCCAGCAGGGTCGGCGAATCGTTATGGAATAATATAACATCCCTTCCTGGTCCGCACGATCTCCTCTCCCCCTGTCCCGCGACGGGATACGTGCGCTTCACAATTGATACACAGTAACAAGGACTTCTCGATGCCCGCCCCTTCCCTGCGGTTCAAGCCGCACACCCTCGCCCTGGCGCTCGCCGCGCTGCTGCCGTCCGCCGCATTCGCCGCAGGCGACGACGATGCGCACCGTGACCGCCACCTGACCGAGCTGTCGTCGGTGCAGGTCACCGCCTCGCCGCTGCAGGGCGACGCCGAGTCGCTGGCACGCCCGGTCGAAGTGCTCGCCGGCGAGCGCCTGGACGAACAGAAGGCAGGCACCCTCGGCGATACGGTGGCCAAGCTGCCGGGCGTGCAGAGCACCTTCTTCGGCCCCGGTGTCGGTCGTCCAATCATCCGCGGCCAGGAAGGCCCGCGGGTGGCCGTGCTGTCCAACGGCATGGGCAACATGGATGCCTCCACCGTCAGCGCCGACCATGCCACCAGCATCGAACCGTTCCTGGCTGATCAGATCGAAGTGCTGAAGGGCCCGGCGACACTGCTGTTCGGCAGCGGTGCGATCGGCGGCGCGGTCAACGTCGTCGATGGCCGCATCGCCCGCGAGCTGCCCGACCGTCCGCTCAGCGGCCGCGCTGAACTGCGCGGTAACTCCGTCAATGACGAACGCAGCGGCATGTTCCGCCTCGACGGCGTCAGCGGCAACGTCGTGCTGCATGTCGACGGCCTGGTGCGCAACGGCGACGACTACCGCATTCCCGGCTACGCGGTGATCGACAGCCTGGAAGACCACCACGAAGACCATGACCACGACCACGCGGGCGAGGAAGGCGACGAGCCGCGCCGTGGCCGCCTGGACAACAGCTCCATCCGCACCCGGGCCGGTGGCGTGGGTGCCACCTGGCTGGGCGAGGGCGGCTACTTCGGCGTGTCGGCCAGCACCTATCGCACCAACTATGGCATCCCCAATGGCGCCCACGTCCACGCGGACGGCGACGATCATGACCACGATCATGATCATGATCACGGCGAGGAGGAGGAAGGCGGCGACGAGCATGACGTACGCATCGACATGGTGCAGAACCGCTTCGAGACCAAGGCCGGCATCTACAACCCGGTCTCGTTCCTGAAGAACATCAATGCCCGCGTGGCCTACACCGACTACGAGCATGTCGAGCTGGAGGCCGGCACGCCCTCCACACGCTTCACCAACCGCGGCATCGAAACCCGCCTGGAAGCCGTACAGCAGCAGGTCGGTGGCTGGGACGGCGCCTTCGGCGTGCAGTTCGGCAACAGCGATTTCGGCGCCAAGGGCGAAGAAGCATTCGTGCCGGACACCGGAACGAAAAACATCGGCCTGTTCGTGCTGCAGGAGAAGCAGTTCGGCCCGTTCAAGCTCGAACTCGGCGGCCGCCACGACCAGGTCAAGCTGGACCCGACCGGCGATTACCGCCGCCGGCAGTTCGATGCCACCAATCTGTCCGCGGCCGGCATCTGGAAGCTCAACGACGCGGTCGACCTGCGCATCGGCGTGGACAGCTCCGAACGTGCCCCCACCAATGAAGAGCTGTATGCCGCTGGCGCGCACATCGCCACCCGCTCGCTGGAAATCGGCGATGCCAACCTGAAGACCGAGCGCGGCCAGCGTGTCGAGCTGGGCATCCACACCCACAGCGATCGCCTGGACTTCTCCGCCTCGATCTACCAGACGAAGTTCAAGGACTTCATCTACCTGGCCGACACCGGCGTCACCGAAGGCCTGCCGGTGCGTGCATGGACGCAGCAGGATGCGGTGTTCAAGGGTGCCGAGGCGGAGGCCTTGGTGCATCTGTTCGAAGGCGTCGCAGGCGACTGGGATCTGCGCCTGTTCGGCGATTACGTGCAGGCCAAGCTGGACGGCAACGGCAGCCGCAACCTCGACATCGCGGTACCGCACGGTGACCACAACCACAACTACACCGTGGAGCTGGCCAACACCGGCTACCTGCCGCGCATCGCCCCGGCCCGCGTCGGTGCCGACCTGCGCTGGGCGAAGGACGGCTGGCGCGCGTCGGTGGGCGCCGTGCGTTACAGCCGGCAGAAGGACGTGGCGCAGAACGAAGAGCCGAGCGACGGCTACACCCTGGTCGATGCGCACTTGGCCTACCGCTGGGATCGCAACGACAGCAACAGCTATGAGGTGTTCCTGGATGGCAGCAACCTGACCAACCGTGAAGTGCGCCCGCACACCTCGCTGCTGCGCGACTACTCGCCGCTGCCGGGCCGCGGTGTCGCATTCGGCATCCGTGCGTACTTCTGACCCCTCCAGCAGCAGGACGCCGTTCCACTGATCCCTGACGACGCTCGTTGTCGTTCTCTCCCGGGGGGCCTGCTGGCCCCCCGCTTTTTTTGGACCCGGTACGGCTTCGGACATTAGCCGCGCCGTGACGCTATCGATATGGCCTGGTGGCACCTCCCACCTGCCATGGATACGAATTCACACACCGATCACAAAGATGTGCGTAGGACAACAACCGGACAATCCCGTCACTCAATGTCTCGCACATCGGACACTTCTGTCCGAAAATGAACCCATGACCGCTCAACGCGCTGATGCCGCTGCCCGCCGTGCCCTCATTCTCGACGCCGCCGACCATGTGTTCGGGCAACACGGCGTCACCGCTCCGCTGGACCTGGTGGTCGAACGCGCCCAGGTGGGCCGGGCCACGCTGTACCGCAATTTTCCCGACCGCACCGCGCTGATCCAGGCCCTGCTGCAGCGTGCGGTCGACCGTATCCGCCGCCAGGTGGAGCAGCTGGGCGACCGTGACGACGCCCTGTTCGAGGTGTTCGAGGGGATGGCCCAGCGCATCATCGATTCACCTGCGCTGGCCGATTACTGGCGCGCCGTTGATTCGGACGTGCCCTCCATGCGCGCCGCGCGCGAGACCGTACGCGACCTGCTGGAAGCACCGATCCAGCGGGCCATCGCCGCAGGCCTGTGCCGTCCCGATCTGGAAAAAACGGATATTTCACTGATCTCCGGCATGCTGGGAGCGGCCCTTCGCGGCAAGACCCGTGACGAGCGCGCCCGTCTGGCCGGGCGTGCCCTGCAACTGCTGCGCGGAGGACTCCAGGGAGCAGCCAGCGGAGCACGCTGATGGTGCAGCCGTATCTGAAGCCGGTGCCGGACTGGGAGGAGCATGAGAAGCCGACCATGCCCGGATCGGCTTCGATGCCGTGGCACCCACCCTACCGGCGTGCAGCCTATGCCCTGGTGTCCCTGCTGGTGGCCATCACCGGCGGCCTCGGCAATGCGCTGGTCACCGCCAACCTGCCGTTCCTGCAGGGGCAACTGCAGCTCACCCCGACCCAGGGCAGCTGGCTGGTGGCCGCTTACGCGATGGTCAACGTCACCGCCAACCTGCTGGCCTTCAAGTTCCGCCAGCAGTACGGCATCCGCCTGTTCGCCGAGATCGGCCTGGGGCTGTATGCCGCGCTGGCCGTGCTGCACCTGTTCGTGGGCAGCTTCGAAACCACGATGCTGACGCGCGCGGCCAGCGGTTTCGCCGGTGCGGCGTGTTCGACGCTGGGTACGCTGTACATGCTGCAGGCGCTGCCGCGGCGCTTCACCGGCAACCTGCTGGTGATCGGCGTCGGTCTGTCGCAGCTGGCAGTTCCGCTGGCCTGGATCGTGTCGCCCGGCCTGGTCGATACCGGGCAATGGCACCAGCTGTATTCCTTCGAAGCAGGGCTGGCGCTGTGTGCGTTCGCCGCGGTGGTGGTGCTGAAGCTGCCGCCAGGCGTGCAGATCAAGGCCTTCGAGCCCATGGATTTCCTCACCTTCAGCCTGCTTGCCCCGGCGGTTGCGCTGCTGGTGGTGGTGCTGGCCCAAGGCTACACGCGCTGGTGGCTGGACACACCGTGGCTGGGCTGGGCGCTGATCGCCTCGATCGCATTGTCGACCACCGCCTTCATCATCGAGCACTACCGGCGCAATCCACTGCTGCAGACGCGCTGGCTGGCCAGCCTGCCGGTACTGCACTTCATCGTGGGTGCGTTCCTCATCCGCTTCCTGACCACCGAGCAGTCCTACGGCGTGGTCAGCCTGATGCGCACGCTGGGCATGGGCCCGGACCAGCTGCGCCCCTTGTTCGTGGTGATTCTGGCAGGGGTTGTCACCGGCATCATCGGTACCGCCGTGACCTTCGGCCCGAAGCGGCTGATCCCGCAGCTGCTGATGGCGATCCTGCTGCTGGGTTCGGCGGCGTTCTTCGACCAGAACCGCACCAGCATGGACCGTCCCCACGATTTCTACCTCAGCCAGTTCCTGGCCTCGGTCGGTGCCGGGATGTTCATGGGCCCGCTGATCATGCTGGGCATCTCCGCCGCCCTGAAACAGGGTGTGGACCACATGATCACCTTCCTGGTAACGCTGTCGATCACCCAGACGCTGGGCGGGCTGGCCGGCTCGGCGCTGCTGGGAACCTTCCAGCTGCATCGCGAACAGCTGTATTCCAGCGCGCTGACCAGCCAGCTTGATCCCGCCGACCCGGTGGTGGCGCAGCGCCTGCGCATCCAGCAGCAGCTGTACGCCGCGCAGATCACCGATCCGGTGCTGCGCAGCGCGCAGGGCACCGCGCAGCTGGCACAGACGACGCGCCGCGAGGCCAATGTCCGTGGGTTCAATGATGTGTTCACCCTGAGCGGCTGGCTGGCGATCGGCTTCCTGTGCTGGTTGCTGCTGCTGTCGCTGCGTACCGCCGTGCTCAAGCAGTGGCGCAAGCGCCATCCGCCCTCCTCCGCTGCGGCCTCCCCCGCAGCGCCCCGCTGAGTCCTTCGCCATGCCTCCCGTCCCGCCCCGTCCCGACGATGCCGACAACGTGACCCCACCGCCGCCAACCGATGCGGCACCTGCGCCCACGCCGGCTGAGCCGGCGGTCGCGCCGAAGTACCTCAGACCCAGTGCGCGCAGCGTGGCCGTGATGGTGGTGGTGGCCCTGCTGGGCATCGCACTGATCCTGCGCGCGTGGCACCTGTGGCCGTTTGCCAGCAGCGTGATGGTCACCGACAACGCCTACGTGCGCGGGCAGATCACGGTGATGGCACCCCAGGTCAATGGCTATGTGACCGAGGTGCTGGTGAAGGACTTCCAGCACGTGAAGAAGGGCGAACCCCTGCTGCGCATCGATGACCGCATCTATGCGCAGCGCGTGGCGCAGGCACAGGCCACGCTGGACAGCGCGCGCGCGGCGTTGGCCAACTCCGATCAGTCGCAGGCGCAGAACCGCGCGCAGATCGCTGCGGCCCAGGCCACCCTGTCCGCCGGCAAGGCCGAGCTTGAGCGCTCCCGCAACGAGCTGAAGCGATACGAACAGCTCGCCGCACAACGCCTGGTATCGATCAATGACCGCGACCGCTTCCGCACGACCCAGGCGTCGGCGCAGGCCAGCGTGCAGCAGTCACAGGCACAGATCCGCATCGCCGAGGAAACGCTGGTCTCCACCCAGGTGGCACGCAAGAGCCTGGAGGCACAGGTGGAAAGCGCACAGGCGCAGCTGGAACTGGCACGCATCGACCTGGCCAATACCGTGATCCATGCGCCGCGCGACGGGCAGATCAGCGAGGCCAGCGTGCGCACCGGCCAGTACGTGGCCGCCGGCTCGCAGCTGCTGTTCCTGGTGCCCGACGCGCTGTGGGTGGTCGCCAACTACAAGGAGGGCCAGACCTGGCAGATGCGCATCGGCCAACCTGCGACGTTCGCCGTGGACGCGTTCCAGGGCCAGGTGCTGCGCGGCCATGTGGAGCAGATCGCCCCCGCCACCGGCTCGGAATTCAGCGTCCTGCGCCCGGACAATGCCAGCGGCAACTTCACCAAGGTGGTGCAGCGGCTGCCGATCCGGATCTCGATCGATCCGGGGCAGGAGCTGGCCGCGCGACTGCGTCCCGGCATGTCGGTGATCGCACGGGTGGATACGGCGGCCGAGCCTGCGCCGGCCCGGTAGGGTCGAGCTCGTGAAACGGGGTCAGATCCCTTTTGCCTTGGCAAAAGGAATCTGACCCCAATCCCACCGGCCGCTCAGCCTGCGCAGCGGGCGCAGAGTCCGTGCACTTCCAGCGTCTGCGCCTGCGGCTGGAAGCCGAGCTCCTTGGCCCGCTTCTCCAGCTGGCCGACGATCTCGCGGTCTTCCAGTTCCACCGCGCTGTGGCAGCTGTTGCAGATCAGGAACGGCACCGAATGCGCCGCACTGCTGGGGTGGTGGCAGGCCACGAAGGCATTCACCGATTCCAGCTTGTGCACGAAGCCATTGGCCATCAGGAAGTCCAGCGCGCGGTACACGGTGGGCGGGGCATCGGCACCCACGCCCTTGCCGTTGCGCACCCATTCCAGCAGCTCGTAGGCCTTGACCGGCTTGCCGGCTTCGGCGATCAGCTTCAGTACGTTGGCGCGGATGGGGGTCAGGCGCAGCCCGCGTTCGCGCGAGACACGCTCGACCACCGCCACGAAATCCGATGCGTCATGGACGTGGTGGTGGGGGGCGGTACAGGCAGTGGCAGTCTTGGCGGGCATGCGCGTTCTCCGGTTCGGCCTGGCAAGGATGCCTCAGACCGTTGCTACCTTGGTAATGGCCGCGTCGATGCGTTTCAAGGCCTGCTCACGGCCGGCCAGGTACACGGTGTGGGAAATGTCAGGGCTGACCTGGGTACCGGTGATGGCCACGCGCAGCGGCTGGGCGACCTTGCCCATGCCGATCTCCAGCGCGGCGGCCGTGTCGTGCAGGGCCGTGCCGACCGCTTCGGCCGTCCATTCCGGCAGCGCCGCCAGCAGTTCACGGGCCTTGCCCAGGGCGACCTCGGCCCCGGCCTTGAAGTGCTTGGCCACTGCGGCTTCGTCGTAGTCGTTCAGCGGCTGGTACCAGACCACGGCCTTCTCGGCCATTTCCTTCAGGGTCTGCACGCGTTCACGCAGGGCGATCACCACGTCTACCGGTGCCGGGCCCGCCGCCACGTCCAGGCCCAGCTTCTGCAGCTGGTAGACCAGGTGCGGCACGATGTCGGCCGGTTCCACGGTCTTCAGGAAGTGCTGGTTGACCCAGCCCAGCTTGGCCATGTCCAGGCGCGACGCCTTGGAGTTGCAGTCCTTCACATCGAACAGGTCGATCAGTTCCTGGCGGGTAAACAGTTCCTGGTCACCATGCGACCAGCCCAGGCGGGCCAGGTAGCTCAGCAGTGCGTCCGGCAGGTAGCCGGCATCCCGGTACTGCATCACGTCGGCGGCGCCGGTGCGCTTGGACAGCTTGGCGCCCTGCTCGTCCAGGATCATCGGCATGTGGCCGAACTTCGGCACCGGTGCACCGATGCCTTCGTACAGGTTGATCTGGCGCGGCGTGTTGTTGATGTGGTCGTCACCGCGGATGACCTCGGTGATGCCCATGTCCCAGTCATCCACCACCACCGCGAAGTTGTAGGTGGGATAGCCGTCCGGACGGAAGATGACCATGTCATCCAGTTCGCTGTTGGCGATCTCGATCCGGCCCTTGATCAGGTCATCGAACACCACCGTACCCTGCAGCGGATTCTTGAAGCGGATGACGCGGTTCGGGTCGTCCCGGTACGGCAGGCCCAGCTCGCGCGCGGCACCGTTGTAGCGCGGCTTTTCCTGCCTGGCCATGGCGGCTTCGCGCATCGCGTCCAGCTCTTCCCGGGTTTCATAGGCGTAGTAGGCCTTGCCGTCGGCAATCAACTGCTCGGCGACTTCCCGGTAACGGGCTACCCGGTCGGTCTGGTAGATCGGACCTTCGTCGTAGTCCAGGCCCAGCCACTCCATCGCCTCCAGGATGGCGTCGATCGCCCCCTGGGTGCTGCGTTCACGGTCGGTATCCTCGATGCGCAGCACGAACTCGCCGCCGCGGTGGCGGGCCTCCAGCCAGCAGTACAGCGCGGTGCGGGCGCCACCGATATGCAGATAACCGGTAGGACTGGGGGCGAAGCGGGTGCGGCAGGTCATGTGGGGCTCGAGGAACGGGAATTCCCCGATTTTACCACCAGCCCCGCGCCGGCACGGAGGGACGGACGGGGTCCGTCCCTCCGGCTCACGTCACGGCTGCGGCTCGGCCTTGCGCGGGAACGACTGCTCGCGCATCGCCGCGTTGTAGGCGAAGGAGGCCACGATGGCCGCTGCCTGCTTCAGATCTTCGGGCTCGGCGTGGTCCCAGGTGTCCAGGTGGCTGTGGTGGACATTGGTGAAGTAATCCAGCCGGTCCTGGATGAACTGGAAGCCGGGCAGGCCGATGCGGTCGAAGCTGATGTGGTCGGTGCTGCCGGTGTTGCGGGTCGCCACCGTGGTGGCGCCGACATCATGGAACGGGGCGAGCCAGGCCTCGAAGATCGGCATCGCCGCCAGGTTCTCCTGCGCGTAGATGCCACGGAAGCGGCCGGAGCCGTTGTCCATGTTGAAGTAGACCTGGAACTTGCTGTAGTCGCGGGTCTTGCGCAGCGGTCCGGTGGGGTCGCGCAGCGAGGCCGGCAACGCCTTCTGCGCAGCGTCCACCGGTTCCGGGAACTGGCCGAAGTGCTTGGCGACGTAGGCCTGCGAGCCGATCAGGCCCTGCTCCTCGCCGCTCCACAGCGCCACCCGGATGGTGCGCCGGGGCTTGGCACCGGTGGCCTTGAGGATGCGCATGGCTTCCATCATCACCGCCACGCCGGCCGCGTTGTCGGCCGCGCCGGTGCCGCTGTGCCAGGAATCGAGGTGCGCGCCGATCATCACCACCTCATCCGGCCTGCTGCTGCCCCGGATCTCCGCCAGCGTGTTGTAGCCGGGCTGATCGCTGTCGTCGGTGAAACGCGCGCTCACGTCCACCCGCAGGCGCACGGGCTGCTTGGCCTCCAGTGCACGCACCAGCGGATTGAAGTGCTCGGCGATCATCGCCAGCTCCGGAATGCCGACCGATTCCCCGGCCTTGCGCGAGCCACCACCGGCCACGCGGATGATGCCGTTGTCCCAGCTGCTGATGCTGATCGAGGCCAATGCGCCTTCCTCGACGAAGAAGGCGTTGACCTTGGCCGCCAGCGCCTGCCGCTCCTGGTACTCCTTCACCCGCTTGGCGCGCTCGGCGGTGGCGTCCTTGTCCTTGGGCAGGGTGAATTCCTGCAGTCCCTCCAGCGAGGTGGCGTCGTGACGATGCGAGTCCGGCTCGGTACCCCGCTTGTACTCGCGCGCCTCGCCGAGCAGCAGGATCTTCCCGCGCAGCTTGCCGCGGTACTTCTCGATGTCTTCCGGCTTCTTGATGTCCACCTGTACCAGCTCGCCCTCGACCGGTCCGCGGGTGCCCGGCGTCCAGGCCTTGGGCAGTGCGTGCAGCGGCATCACGCGGTCACCGAGCATCTCCACGCTGGCCGAGGTGAACTCCCAGCCACGGCCGAAGTCGTCGAACGCTTCGTCATGGACGTTGTCCAGTTTCCATTCGGTGAACTTGCTGCGGGTCCACGCGTTGGCACGCCCCATCGCCGGGGAGTTGGTCAGGCGCGGCCCGATGCGCTCGGTGAGATAGCTGAAGGTGTCCATCACCTGCGAGCGATGGAACGCCTCCTGGCGGATGCGGCTGACCATGTCCAGGTCCACCGGCTCGCGCTGCTGCGCAATCGCATTGCCGCTCATCGCCAGCGCAACCGCCAGCACACCCCACTTCAGCACATCCCACCCCTGCCCTTCGGCTCGATCATCAACCCCTCGAGTCTAGCCAGCGGGGGCGCTCGGCCCCCGTCCCATCGGTCATGGGCAGTGCAGACGCCTCATCCGCTCCAGCCCAGCCACAACTGGGCGCGCATGGGCAGCAGCAGCAACCAGTGCCGCCGGTCGATGCTGCTGCAGCCGTAAACCGCAGCATGCGCAGGCCAGTCGCCGGGCAGGCCGGCGATGCCGATCTCGGCCAATGCCCCCGGCCCGGCCTTCCAGGGCCGGTAGCGCGGCACCTTTCCACCCAGCACGCCGCGTCCCTGCCGTGCACCGTCCAGCCACTCCAGCCCCTGCCCCAGCACTCCTTCGCAGGTGGCCGCCGCCAGCTGGAAGCGGACCAGGCCGGGGGCGATCCGCGCCCCCGGCAGGGCCGCCAGCACGCCATGCGCCTGCAGCAGTGCATCCACTTCGAGCAGGGCCGGAATGCCCTGCTGGGCTCTCAGCCGCAATCCCTGGCGCCATCCCATCGCGATCTCCTCACTTTGCTTCCGCGCCCAGCGCATACCAGTCCACGCGGCGGGTCACCCACATCGCCAGCGCCAGAATCACGAACAGCAGCAGCGAGCCCATCAGCAGCGCGTTGTTCTCCGAGACCAGCAGCCCGTAAAGCGCGCCATACAGCACGGTCAGCAGCGCGGCGAAGCCCAGACCGCGCTTCCAGTGACCGAGCACGTTGGCCAGGTACACCGCCTGCAGGCCGATGCAGGCCGCCGCCGAGACCAGATACGCCTTCCAGAAGGCGATGTGCTCGGACAGGCTGATCAGCAGCAGGAAGAAGATCGCCAGTGCCAGGCCCACCATCAGGTACTGCAGCGGGTGGATGCGCAGCGATTTGATCAGCTCGAACAGAATGAAGCCGACGAAGGTGAGCAGCACGAACAGCACGCCGTACTTGGAGGCGCGATCCGCCTGTGTGTAGGCGTCGACCGGATCGACCAGCGACACGCTGACCGCCTGCGACGCCACCTCGCCATCGCCGCGCAGCTGGCGCTGGGCATCGGAGGCCAGCGAGGACACCGCCCAGCGTGCGTCGAAGCCCTGCGCATCGACGCGGCGTTCGTTCGGCAGGAAGGCGCCGGCGAAGGACGGATGCGGCCAGCGCGACCGCAGTGCGATGCGGTTGTCATCGCCTACCGGCACGACCGACAGCATGCGGCTGCCGTCCAGCCGCAGTTCCAGCTCCACCGTGCTCGCTGCCAGCAGCCCGCCCTGCACCGCGGCAAAACCCGCAACGGGCGCATGCAGGCCACGCCCCAGTTCCGCAGCGGCGCCGACGCCCGGCAGCAGGCGTACCTGGCGGCCATCCACGCGCAGGTTGGGCGTGCCGACCAGACCACGCGCATCGGACACCCCCAGCGCCACATAGGGCTGGCCATAGGTGCGGCCTGGCTTGACCGGATAGTCGTCAGCCGCGAAAGAGGCCTTCAACTGGCCGTTCCAGCTGTACACCGGCACCTTGAACAGCCCGACCTCACGCTGGCTGGGCAGCATCTCGCCGCCAACGTCGAGCGAGGCCGGCATCTGCAGCCAGTGCCCTTCGCTGACCTGCACCTCGGTCTTCTTGTTGCCCTTGGCGTCGACGACTTCCACCTGCTGGCGCTCCACCCACGGCACCACCCGCACCGGCCCCACCAGCTGCTGCGCGCCGGCGCGGCTGTCAGCGACCCGCGCGAAGGCTTCGTCCCGGTATTGACTGCGCTCGTTGATCACGCTGCGGATCATCATCAGCGGAATCAGCAGCAGCAGGATCAGCCCGCCGACAATGGCGAACCGCAGCAGCATCTTCAGGGATTTCATGGTCCATCCTCGTTGGAGAGGGCTGCAGCATGGACCGTGACGGTGAGCGGGGTTTGTGGCGAATTTGAAGCGGATGTGAAGTCAGCGCCGCGTGCGCGGGCCGGGCATGCCCAGCGGCAACCACAGGCTGGCCACGGTCCCGCCGCCGTCGCGGGCCTGCAGCTGGACACGGCCATCGTGCAGGCGCGCCACTTCCTGCACGAACGGCAGCCCGAGGCCGGAGCTGCGGCGGCCACTGCCGGGACGGGCCAACGAATAGAAGCGCTCGAACACGCGGTCACGGGCATAGTCGGGAATGCCGGCCCCCCGGTCGGCCACCTGCAGGCGCACGCCGCCGTCCTCAACCTGTGCCTGCAGCACCACCTCCGTCCCCGATGGAGAGAAGGCAACCGCGTTGTCGACCAGGTTGTTCAGCGCCTGCCGCAGCAGATAGGCATCACCCTGAATGCTCAGATCCGCCACGGCATCAGTGCGTACCTCGACGCCGGCCGCCTGCGCGCGCACCTGCGCGGCTGCGACGGTCTGCTGCAGCAGGTCCGGCAGTGCGATCGGAGCACGCGTCTGCAGCCAGCCATGCTGCTCCACTTCGGCCAGCGCCAGCAGCTTGTCGATGGTTTCGGTCAACCGCTCCTGCTGCTCGAGGATGCTGCGCGCGAAGTGCGCACGGTCGGCATCGGCCATCGGTTCCTGCAGCAGCTCGGCGGCACCGCGTATCGCGGCCAGTGGGCTCTTCATTTCGTGCGTCAGCGACTGCACATACTGCTCGACGTAGGCCTTGCCTTCGAGTTTGCGCCGCATGGTCTCCAGCGCCTGGCCGAGATCACCGATCTCATCGCGGCGGCGGCGTGGCGGCGGCACCGGCTCACCGGCGGTGACCGCGCGCGCATAGCGGCTGAGCTGGCCCAGGCCGGTGGTCAACCACATCGTCACCAGCACCCCGACCAGCGCCGAGAGTCCTATCAGCCATGCGCCGCGTTCGATGATGGCGCGCTGGCTGGCCGCAATGAACGGATCGATGCTGCGGTTGGGCTGGGCCAGGGTGAGCACGCCGATGAGGGTGCGGCCATCGCCCGGGTCGTACACCGGCGCGGCCACATGCATCACGGTGTTGCCCTCCTCGCCCGGCGTCTCCGGGCTGGAGCGGGCGCCGTACTCGCCGCGCAGGGTGCGGTAGACATCGTTCCAGCGCGAGTTGTCACGACCGACGTCGCGGCCCTGCGAATCGTAGATCACGATGCCTTTCGCATCGGTGATCGTCACCCGGTAATCGAGGGCGCGCTTGGGAAAGCGCCACACCATCGCTTTCAGGTCACGCTGCCGCGCCTTGGCCAGGTTGCGGGTGAAACTGCCGCTGTTGATGGTGCCTGCCTTGACGTCCGCCGCCGCCATCTCGGCCAGCACGTTGGCTGCATCGACCAGGGTCGATTCCATCGCCTGGCGCACGCCCGGCTTCACTTCGTTGACGAACACGCGCATGACGAAGAACGCGGCGATGCCCACGATCAGGAAGAAGCCCAGGAACAGCTTCATCACCAGACGCATCGCTCACACCTCCAGGGCGTAGCCCAGGCCACGGTGGGTCCGGATCGGGTCGGTGCTGGCGCCGGCCGCGCGCAGCTTGGCACGCAGGGTCTTGACGTGCGTATCGACCGTGCGGTCGGCGCTGTCGGCACTGCTGTCCCAGCCGCGGTCCATCAGCTGGGCGCGGCTGAGGATGGCCCCGGGGCGTTGCAGCAGGGCTTCCAGCAGTGCGTACTCGTAGCGGGTCAGGTCCAGCGCCTGGCCGTGGAAGCGGACACGCCGGCCCTCGCGGTCGATGGCGAAGGCGCCATGCGTCTGCCAGCCCGCATCGGTGTCACTGGCGGCAGGCGCCGCCCGCCGCAGCCGCGCGCGCACCCGCGCCACCAGCTCGCGCGGCGAGAACGGCTTGGCCATGTAGTCGTCGGCGCCCAGTTCCAGGCCCAGCACCCGGTCCAGCTCGTCGTTACGGGCGGTCAGGAAGATCACCGGCAGCTGCGCCTGCGGACCGGGCAGCGCACGCAGCCGACGACAGACCTCGAAGCCGCTCAGGTCCGGCAGGCCCACGTCCAGCACCACCACATCGATGCCACCGTCCCGCAGCCGCTGCAGGGCATCGCTGCCGAGCAGGCAGTGACTGGCCAGGTAGCCCTCGCTGCGCAGCGCGTAGAGCACGGTTTCGGCGATGGCGGCTTCGTCCTCGACCACCAGGACATGGGCAACGGGAGCTGTCATGGCGCGCAGCATAGCCGCTGCGGCCGCCGCCCCGTACACTGCCCGCATGAATTACCGCCATGCCTTCCACGCCGGCAACCATGCCGATGTCCTCAAGCACATCGTGCAGCTGGCCCTGATCGACAGCTTCAAGCGCAAGGACAGCCCGTTCTTCGTGCTGGACACCCACGGCGGCGCTGGCCGCTATCTGCTGGCCAGCGAAGAGAGCCGCAAGACGCTGGAGGCCGAATCCGGGGTCATGCGCCTGATGGCGCAGCCGAAGCTGCCGGACGTGGTCGAGCGCTACCTGAAGGCCGTGCAGGCCGACAATCCGGTCGGCGCGCTGACCAACTACCCCGGCTCGCCCCTGCTCACCGCCCAGGCCATGCGTGCGCAGGACCGGATGGCGGTATGCGAGCTGCAGGAAGACGAAGCAGGCACGCTCAAGGCCCTGTTCGCCCATGACAGCCGGGTCGGCGTGCACCCGGGCGACGGCTATGCACTGCTGCGCTCGCTGCTGCCGCCGAAGGTCAACGGCAGCAAGATCGGCCGCGGCCTGGTGCTGATCGACCCGCCCTACGAGGCCCAGGACGCCGAGTACCAGCGCATCCTGGCAGCGCTGGCCGAGACGCTGGCGCGCTGGCCGCAGGCCACCTGCGCGGTGTGGTTCCCGATCAAGCAGCGCCGCACGATCCTGCATTTCCTGCGCAAGGCCACTGCCTTGCCGGTCAAGTCGGCAGTGACCATCGAGTTCCTGGTACGCCCCGACGACTCACCGCTGCGCCTCAACGGCAGCGGCATGCTGGTGCTCAACGCCCCCTGGCAGTTCGACCGGGCGGTCGGTCCGGCCCTGCCGGCGCTGCGCCAGCACCTGGGTGAGCCCGGCGCCAGCACCCGCCTGGATTGGCTCAAGGCACCTGAATAATGGCCTTCACGAGGCTGTACGCCCGTGAGCCTTTTGTTCACGGAAGACAGCCCCGGTGATGCCACAATCGATGGACCACCAAGGAATCACCCGGTATGGCCACTCGCAACCGCATGCCGCCCTGGCATGAGATCTTCAAGGCTCCCAGCGGCCACGAGCTGCTGATCCGCCCCATCCGCCCGGAAGACAGCGCGCCGCTGCAAGCGGCCTTCAGCCTGTTCGGGCCGGAAGAAATCCGCGACCGTTTCCTGCAGGCGGTGACCGAGCTGTCACCGGAAACCACCCAGCGCCTGACCCATCCGAATCCCAAGACCGAGATCACCCTGGTCGCGGCCGAGTCCCTGCCCGCCGGTGAGGCCGTGGTCGGTGCGGTCGCCCGGGCCTCGATCATCCCCGGTACCCGCGAAGCCGAGTACGCGATCCTGATCAGCCGCTTCCTCATCGGCCAGGGCCTGGGCCGGCAGCTGATGCGCAAGCTGGTGAAGTGGGGTCGGGGCAAGTACCTGGATCGCCTGTACGGCGATGTGGCGGCCGAGAACGAGCCGATGAAGCAGCTGGCCGCCTCGCTGGGCTTCAAGCCCGTTCCGCACCCGAACGGCACCGAAGGGCTGGTGCGTATGGTGCTGGAACTGGACAACTGACGGTGACGCCGGGCGCGGCCCGGCGATGCCGTTGCAGCCACTGCGCCCTCCGGGCATGGCCCGGCGCTGCCCGCTCACGCAGCAATCATGGGGCGGCTGGAGGCTTCTGCTAAAATCCGCGGTCCATGTCGCGTACTTCATACCCCGCCCCGCCGCTGCCGCGCGCCGGCCAGCTCCGCGCCTGGTGGCGCGCCCCCGCTTCACCGACCGCCCTGGCCTGGTACCTGGCCCAGGCGGCGCGCGCGCATGACGCGCCGTTGCTGGTGGTTGCCCGTGACAACCACGGCGCCAACCAGCTCGAAGCCGATCTGCAGACCCTGCTGGGCAACGATCCCGCGCTGCCGGTGATCGCCTTCCCGGACTGGGAAACCCTGCCCTACGACCGCTTCAGCCCGCATCCGGACATCATCTCGCAGCGCCTGGCGGCCCTGCACCGCCTGCCTTCGCTCAAGCGCGGCCTGGTGGTGGTGCCGGTCCAGACCCTGCTGCAGCAGCTGGCCCCGCGCAGCTACGTGATCGGCGGCAGCTTCGACCTGAAGGTCGGCCAGCGCCTGGACCTGGAGGCCGAGAAACGCCGCCTGGAAAGCGCGGGCTACCGCAACGTGCCGCAGGTGATGGACCCCGGTGACTTCGCCGTGCGCGGCGGCCTGCTCGATGTGTTCCCGATGGGCGCCGACGAGCCCTTGCGGGTGGAGCTGCTGGACGAGGACATCGACTCGATCCGCGCCTTCGACCCGGAAAGCCAGCGCTCGCTGGACAGGGTCGAGTCGGTGCACATGCTGCCCGGCCGCGAAGTACCGATGGATGAGGCCAGCATCGGCCGCGTGCTGGCCGCCCTGCGTGAACGCTTCGATGTCGACACGCGCCGCAGCGCGCTGTACCAGGACCTCAAGTCCGGGTTGGCCCCGGCCGGCATCGAGTACTACCTGCCGCTGTTCTTCGACCGCACCGCCAGCCTGTTCGACTACCTGCCTGCCGGCAGCCTGCCGGTGGTGTGTGCCGGCGCAGGCGAAGCCGCCGACGCGTTCTGGGCACAGACCGGCGAACGCTACGAGCAGCGCCGCCACGATGTCGAGCGCCCACTGCTGCCGCCCTCGGCGCTGTACCTTTCGCCTGAGCAGCTGCGCGAGCGGCTGAACGACGCGCCACGCATCGAAGTATGGGCCGCCGACCATGCGCGCATCGCCGATGCACATGCGCTGGGCGACCAGCCCCTGCCGGCGCTGCCGGTAGCGGCCCGCGAAGCACCCGCTGGCGACGCGCTGAAATCCTTCCTCGGCCACTACCCCGGCCGGGTACTGATCGCCGCAGATTCACCGGGCCGCCGCGAAGCCCTGCTGGAAGTGCTGCACGCGGCCGAACTGAAGCCGCCGGTGGTTGCCGACCTGCCCGCCTTCCTCGCCAGCGATGTGCGCTTTGCCATCACCGTGGCGCCGCTGGAAGATGGCTTCGCCCTGGACGATCCGCGCCTGGCGGTCCTGACCGAACGCCAGCTGTTCCCCGAGCGCGCCGGCAGCACCCGCCGCACGCGCCGCGCCGGCCGCGAACCGGAAGCGATCATCCGTGACCTGGGCGAGCTGACTGAAGGCGCGCCGATCGTGCACGAGGATCATGGCGTGGGCCGTTATCGCGGCCTGATCGCGATGGACGTCGGTGGCATGCCGGGCGAGTTCCTGGAAATCGAGTATGCCAAGGGCGACCGCCTGTACGTTCCGGTCGCACAGCTGCATCTCATCAGCCGCTACTCCGGCGCATCCGCCGAGACCGCGCCCCTGCATTCGCTCGGGGGCGAGCAGTGGACCAAGGCCAAGCGCAAGGCCGCCGAGAAGGTGCGCGACGTCGCCGCCGAACTGCTGGAAATCCAGGCGCGCCGGCAGGCACGCGCCGGACTGGCCCTGCAGGTCGACCGCGCGATGTACGAACCATTCGCCGCCGGCTTCCCGTTCGAGGAGACACCCGACCAGCTGGCCGCCATCGACGCGACCCTGCGCGACCTCGCCAGCAGCCAGCCGATGGACCGCGTGGTCTGCGGCGATGTGGGCTTCGGCAAGACCGAGGTCGCCGTGCGCGCCGCGTTCGCCGCTGCCAGTGCCGGCAAGCAGGTGGCGGTGCTGGTGCCGACCACGCTGCTGGCCGAACAGCACTACCGCAACTTCCGCGACCGCTTCGCCGATTACCCGCTCAAGGTGGAAGTGCTGTCGCGCTTCAAGAGCACCAAGGAGATCAAGGCCGAACTGGAGAAGGTCGCTGCCGGCACCATCGATGTCATCGTGGGCACCCACCGCCTGCTGCAGCCGGACGTGAAGTTCAAGGATCTGGGCATGGTCATCGTCGACGAGGAACAACGGTTCGGCGTACGCCAGAAGGAGGCGCTGAAGGCGTTGCGTGCCAACGTGCACCTGCTGACCCTGACCGCCACGCCGATCCCGCGCACGCTGAACATGGCCATGGCCGGTCTTCGCGACCTGTCGATCATCGCCACGCCGCCGCCGAACCGGCTGGCGGTGCAGACCTTCATCACGCAATGGGACAACGCGCTGCTGCGCGAGGCCTTCCAGCGCGAACTGGCGCGTGGTGGCCAGCTGTACTTCCTGCACAACGACGTGGAGAGCATCGGCCGCATGCAGCGCGAGCTGTCCGAACTCGTGCCGGAAGCGCGCATCGGCATCGCCCATGGCCAGATGCCGGAGCGCGAACTGGAAAAGGTGATGCTGGATTTCCAGAAGCAGCGCTTCAACGTGCTGCTGTCGACCACGATCATCGAGTCGGGCATCGACATCCCCAACGCCAACACCATCATCATCAACCGCGCTGACCGCTTCGGCCTGGCCCAGCTGCACCAGCTGCGCGGCCGCGTGGGGCGTTCGCACCACCGCGCCTACGCCTACCTGATCACGCCTGACCGCCGTGCGATCACCCCGGATGCCGAGAAGCGCCTGGAAGCCATCGCCTCCATGGACGAGCTGGGCGCCGGCTTCACCCTGGCCACGCACGATCTGGAAATCCGCGGTGCCGGTGAACTGCTCGGCGAGGACCAGAGCGGGCAGATGGCCGAAGTCGGCTTCAGCCTGTATACCGAGCTCCTGGAGCGCGCGGTACGCAGCATCAAGCAGGGCAAGCTGCCGGACCTGGATGCCGGCGAGGAAGTGCGCGGTGCCGACGTCGAGCTGCATGTGCCGGCCCTGATTCCGGAAGACTACCTGCCGGACGTGCATACCCGCCTGACGCTGTACAAGCGCATTTCCAGCGCGCGCGACAACGATGCGCTGCGCGAGCTGCAGGTCGAGATGATCGATCGCTTCGGCCTGCTGCCGGACCCGGCCAAGCACCTGTTCGCGGTTGCCGAGCTGAAGCTGCGGGCCAACGCGCTGGGCATCCGCAAGCTGGACCTGGGCGAGAACGGTGGCCGCATCGTGTTCGAATCGAAGCCGGACATCGACCCGATGGCCGTGATCCAGCTGATCCAGAAGCAGCCGAACCTGTATGCGATGGAAGGCCCGGACAAGCTCCGCATCAAGCACCCGCTACCCTTGCCGGAAGACCGCTTCAATGCGGCCCGCGCCCTGCTGACGACCCTCGCCCCGGGTTGATTTCCCACCGCCACCACCCCGCACCGGCCCCACCCGGTGCGCGCGGACGACCATGCTGCCTGACGCCGTACCCGCCCCCGACCTGCTGCACGCACAGGCCTGCCTGATCGATGCCCTGGCCATGTCGCTGCAGATGCGCGATGCCTACACCCGCCATCACTGTGACCGGGTCGGCCGGCTGGCCCAGCGCCTGGCCGTGCACTGCGACCTGGACCAGGAGGCCGGCACGCGGGTCGCGCTGGCCGCGCGATTCCATGACATCGGCAAGATCGGCATTCCCGACGATGTGCTGCTGAGCCCTCGCCGGCACACCGAACAGGAGCGCGCGATCATGCGTGAGCATCCCGTGCGTGGCGAGCACATCTTCCTGACCACCGGCCGCAGCGATGCCGCCGCGGTGGCCAGGCTGATCCGGGCCCATCACGAGGCATTCGACGGCAGCGGCTATCCCGACGGCCTGCACGGCGAGCACATCCCGCTGGGCGCGCGCATTGTCACGCTCGCCGACGCCTACGATGCGATGACCAGTGATCGTCCGTACCGGGCGGCGATGGCGCACGGAACGGCACTGCGCATCCTCGATGACCAGGCCGGCGGCCTGATCGACCCCTACGTGCTGCAGCGCTTCCATCGCCTGCTGGCGCAGGAACCTGCGCTGGCCTGAGATCCGGCGCCACCGGGCGAACAGACAAAAGGCCCGGCTTGCGCCGGGCCTTTCGCATCACGCTTCACGTGTGATCGGTTACCAGATCACCACGCGCTTGTCGTCGGCACGCACCATCGCGTCACCGGCCTTGCACTGGAACGCAGCCGCGAACGACGGCATGTTCGAGGGCGCACCGTTGGCGCGGAAGTTGGCCGGCGCGTGCGGATCGGTGTTCAGGCGCACGCGCAGTTCGCCATCGGTGAAGTTGCGACGCCACACGGTGGCCCAGTTCATGAAGAAGCGCTGGTCCTGGCTGTAGCCATCGACCTCGACGTTCGCCTTCGGATCTTCCTTCAGCGCCATCTGCAGCGCGTCATAGGCAACGGTCAGGCCGCCCAGGTCGCCGATGTTCTCGCCCAGGGTCAGCTTGCCCTTCACATTCACGCCGGGCACCGCTTCGTAGCCATCGAACTGCGCGACCAGCTGGTCGGTACGTTCGGTGAACGCCTTGCGGTCGGCATCGGTCCACCAGTTGTCGAAGTTGCCGTTGGCGGCGAACTGGCTGCCCGAATCGTCGTAGCCGTGCATCATCTCGTGGCCGATCACCGCGCCGATGCCGCCGTAGTTCAGTGCCGGATCGGCCTTGGCGTCGAAGAACGGCGCCTGCAGGATCGCTGCCGGGAACACGATCTCGTTCTTGGTGGCGTTGTAGTAGGCGTTGACGGTCTGCGGCGTCATGCCCCACTCGGTCCTGTCCACCGGCTTGCCGATCTTGTCCAGCATGTAGCGGTAGTTGAACGCACGCGCCGCCTGCATGTTGCCGAGGTAGCTGTCGCCGTTGGTCTGCAGGCCTGCCCAGTCACGCCACTTGTCCGGGTAACCGATCTTCGGGGTGAAGCTGGCCCACTTCTCCAGTGCCTTCTTCTTGGTTTCCTCGCCCATCCACGGCAGCTGCTCCAGGCGCACCTTCAACGCCTGCGACAGGTTTTCCACCAGGTGCTGCATGGCCACCTTCGACTCGGCCGGGAATACGGCGTCGACGTACAGCTGGCCCAGCGCCTCGCCCATGCCGCCGTTGACCGACTCCAGCACGCGCTTCCAGCGCGGCTGCATTTCCTTCTGGCCACGCAGGGTGGTGCCATAGAAATCGAAGTTGGCCTTCTCGAACTGGCTGCTCAGGTACGGCGAGGCGTCGTCGATGGTGTGGAAGCGCAGGTAGGCCTGCCAGGTGCTGGCCGGCACATCGGCCAGCATCTTGTCCATCTCGGAGAAGAAGCCCGGCTGCGCCAGCGAGAACTTCTGCGCGGCCGGCACCTTCAGGGTGTCGAACAGCGCGGTCCAGCTGAAGTTCGGGGTCAGCCTGTCGGCGTCTGCGGCGCTGAGCGGGTTGTAGCGCTTGGCCGGGTCACGCATTTCGATGCGCGACATGGACGCCTTGGCCAGGCGGGTTTCGAAGGCCATCACGGCCTTGGCCTGCTCGGCGGCCTGCGCGGCGTCCACGCCGGACAGGGTCAGCACCTGCGCGATGTAGGCCACGTAGGCGTCGCGGATCTTGGCCTGCGCATCATCGAAGTAGTAGCCCTTCTCCGGCAGGCCGAGGCCGCCCTGGCCGACGTAGGCGATGACATTGGCCGAATCCTTGTAATCGGCATTGGCGAACAGCGAGAACAGCACGCCCTTGCCCTCGGCCTGGCTGTCGCGCAGGTACTGGGTGAGGGTGGCGGTGTCCTTCAGCGCGGCGATCTTGTCGAGCTGCGGCTGCAGCGGCGCCAGGCCCGCAGCCTCGATCTTCGCTTCGTCGTTGCCGGTCTTCCAGATGTCGCCGATCTTGGCTTCCACCGAACCGGCCTTGGCCTGGCTGGCGGCAGCCTGCTGTACCAGCGCATGCTGCACTTCCAGCGAGCGCTCGCGCAGGATTTCGAAGCTGCCCCAGGTGGTCTGGTCGCCCGGTACCGGATTGGCCTTCAGCCACTTGCTGTTGACGAAGCCATTGAGGTCGGTGCAGGCCGCGATGGCCGGATCGAGATCGGCGCTGTTGAGCGAGATCAGCGGCGTCTTGATCTGTGACAGGTCGAAGGCCGGCGTAGCGTCGGCACTGGTCGCCGGTGCAGTTTCGTTCTTGCCACACGCGGCCAGGGAGGCGGCGATGGCGATGGTCAGGCCCAGCGGGGCCAGGTTGCGGACGTTCATGAGGCTCTCCTGCGGGTAATTCCACAGGGTAGACGGGGACGCCCGCGGCAGGGACCGGCCAAAGGTCACAGAGCGCTCGTCATGTGGCGCCGAGCCCTGCTCTGCGCCACAAAAAGCGAAGGCCGGCGTGCGCCGGCCTTCCGATGGTTACCTGGCCTTGCCCTGGTTGGCCACGGCCTCAGCGGCCTTGCGCGCCGCTTCCGGGTCGCCCAGGTAGCGGAACGACTGCACGGTCAGGTCATCGTTCAGTTCGAACAGCAGCGGAATGCCGGTCGGAATGTTCAGCTCGAGGATTTCCTCGCGCGAAACATTGTTGAGGTACTTGTACAGCGCGCGCAGCGAGTTGCCGTGGGCGGTCACCAGCACCGTCTTGCCGTCCTTCAGCTGCGGCGCGATGGCGTCGTGCCAGTACGGCAGCACGCGGTCGAGGGTGGTGGCCAGCGATTCGGTACCCGGCAGCGCGTTGCGGTCCAGCCCGGCGTAGCGACGGTCGTGGATCGGATGGCCCGGGTCTTCCAGATCCATCGGCGGCGGCGGGATGTCATAGGAGCGACGCCACACCTTGACCTGCTCCTCGCCGTGCTTTGCAGCGGTCTCGGCCTTGTCCAGGCCCTGCAGGCCGCCGTAATGGCGCTCGTTGAGACGCCAGGATTTGTTCACCGGCAGCCAGTCCTGCTCCAGCTCGGCCAGGGCGCCCTGCAGGGTGTGGATGGCGCGCTTCAACACCGAGGTGTGGGCGACGTCGAACTGCAAGCCTTCCTCGCGCATCAGGCGGCCAGCGGCGGCCGCTTCCCGGCGCCCCTGCTCCGTCAGGTCGACATCGACCCAGCCGGTGAAGCGGTTGTCCAGGTTCCACTGGCTCTGGCCATGGCGCAACAGTACGAGTTTACGGGTCACTGCAGGATCTCCAACGCGAGGAAAGGCAGGCCGCCATTGTAGCCCCGGGGCCGCTCACCGTGCCGTGGCGCGGCCCATGCGATGCTGTGATCGATGAATACCGTGATCGATCCCGGGCGCTGGCAGGGCAGCGTCGCCGCCGCACGCGAGCAACAGCTGCGACTTGCGGCGCGGGTGGAGCGCAGCGACCGGCTGCCGGGTACCGTACGCTGGCTGGCCGGGCTGGACGTCGGCTTCGAGGACGACGGCCGCACCACCCGCGCCGCAGCCGTGCTGCTGGATGCCGCCACCCTGCAACCGGTGGCCCGGGAGATCGCCCGCATTCCCACGGTGATGCCTTACATCCCTGGCCTGCTCAGCTTCCGCGAGCTGCCCGCCCTGCTCGCTGCACTGGCCCTGCTGCCGCGTTCGCCGGACCTGGTCTTCGTCGATGGGCACGGCATCAGCCATCCGCGACGGCTGGGCGTGGCGGCGCACCTGGGCGTCGTCACCGATCTGCCGAGCATCGGCGTGGCCAAGTCGAAACTGGTCGGTCGCTTCGTCGAGCCCGCAGACGAGGCTGGCGCGCATACGCCCCTGCTCGATGGCGATGAACAGCTCGGCTGGGTGCTGCGCAGCAAGGTCCGCTGCAGGCCGCTGTTCGTCGCTGGCGGGCACCGCATCAGCGCCGATACCGCACTGCAGTGGGTGCAGCGCACGCTGCGTGGCTATCGCCTGCCGGAGCCGACCCGCCTGGCGGATCGGCTGGCGTCGCGACGGGACGCGTAGCGGCAGATCAGTGGTGCACGTGGCCGCGATGGCCCTGCGCGTCCTCGCCGTGGTCGTGATCGTGCCGCGCATCCGGTGCGGCCGCACTGGGCGGCGCGGGATCTCCGCATGCCTCTCCGCAGTGATCCGCTTCAATCTGCAGGGTCACATGCTCGATGCCGAAGTCATCGTGCAGGCGACCTCCCAGCTCACGGCGCAGCACGTCGGCGTCGGTACCGTCGCGCATCACGACATGCGCGGTCAGCGCCGGCGTGCTCGAGGCCAGTGCCCACACATGCAGGTCATGCACGTCCAGCACCGCGGCATGGCCGGACAGGCTGTCGCGGACCTTCGCCACATCCATGCCCTTGGGCACGCCTTCCAGCAGCACGTTGATCGCCTCGCGCATCAGCACATAGGTGCGTGGCAGCACCCACAGGCCGATCAGCACCGCCAGGATCGGGTCGATCGGCTGCCAGCCGGTCCAGCGGATCAGCAGCGCGCCGACGATCACCGCCACCGAGCCGAGCATGTCGGCCCACACTTCCAGGTAGGCACCTTTGACGTTGAGGCTTTCACCGCTGCCGGCCTGCAGCAGGCGCATCGAGATCAGATTGATGACCAGGCCGGCGGCGGCGATCACCAGCATGCCGGTGGAGGCAATCTCCTGCGGTTCGCGGAAGCGGCCGACCGCTTCCCACAGGATGTAGCCGGCCACCACGAACAGCATCGCGCCATTGATCATCGCGCCAAGGGCTTCCAGCCGCGCATAGCCATAGGTGCGGCGCGCGTCCGGTGGACGCCGGCTCAAGCGCACCGCGACCAGCGCGATCATCAGTGCGAGCGCGTCGGTGGCCATGTGGGCCGCATCGGACAGCAGCGCCAGGCTGTTGGTCCAGAACGCGCCGACGACTTCGACGACAAGGAAGGTGGAAGTCAGCCCCAACGCCCACCACAACGGCTTCTCGTGGCGGATCTGGGACGGCAGGTGATCGTGGTCGTGGCCCATGCAACAGCTCCTGTGCGATGCGGTCAGGCTACGGCGTGGCTGCGGGGGAGACTATTACGATGTTTATAACATTGCAGCTGTGCGGCGCCGGTCGCGCCGGGCGTGGCCCGGCGCTCGCCGATTGCACCGGGCCATGCCTGTCAGGCACCGCGCGCGCTCAGAAGCCGAAACGCAGGCTGGCCCAGTATGCGCGGCCCGGTTCGTTGTAGGTCGCCGCACCGGCGTCGCTGCTGTTGGCTTCGCGGAACAGGCGCTTGTCGGCCAGGTTGTTCACGCCGAAACCGAAGCTGACCGTCCCGGTAACCCTGTAGCGCGCGCTCACGCCCCAGATGTTGTATGCCCCCCGATCCTGCAGCACCACCGACGGATCGCAGCTTCCGGTGCAGCGAGGATCGTTGTTGATGTTGGTGGTGGCCGGCTCCTGCCTGCCGTAGAAGGTGCCGGTGAGCAGCAGCGACAGCTTTTCGGTGGCCTGCCAGTCCAGCATCGTGTTGACCGTGTACCGCGGTATCACCGACAGCGGCTGGCCGGTGCTCTTGTTCTCGTTCTCCACCATGTAGGTGAAGTTGCTGCTCCACTTCAGCCGGTCGCCCTGCTCGCCCAGCAGCGGCACCACCAGATTGCCCTCCAGGCCCTGCACGATGGCCTTCGGTGCATTTTCCCAGCGGAAGATCCGGCCACGGGTATCGGCGGTGAGGCCGACCTGGGTATACCCGGCCTCGATCTTGTCCTTGTAGTCGTTGTGGAAGTAGGTCAACGAGGCCTGCCAGCCACTGTCCGGAGCCCATTCCACGCCCAGTTCCTTGTTCAGGCTGGTCTCGGCGTCCAGCTCCGCGTTGCCCTGCAGGTAGCAGCCCGCGCCCAGGCTCGGCAGTGCGTTGGGACAGCCGTTGCCACGGGTGTAGTACAGGTAGTCCGGATTGGACTGGTAGAGGTTGGGAGCCTTGAACGCGCGCGCGATGCCGCCCTTCACCACCCAGTCGCCATTGATGCGGAACTGCGCATTGAGGCTGGGGCTGGCATTGTTGCCGAACTGGCTGTGATGGTCGAAGCGCAGGCCCGGCGTCACGATCCAGCGTTCGCCCAGGTAGATGTTGTCTTCGACGAAGACCGCCGTGGTCTGTGCATCGGACTTGCCGCGCGCACGATCGGCCGACAGGCCCGGCAGGCCACCGCCACTGCTGCCGGACTGGCTCATCGAATACGGATCGGTCAAGCGGCTGTCGAGATGCTCGAAGCCCAGCGTCCAGACATTCTCCGCCGCGCCGATCGTGGTCGGGAAACTGACCTCGCCGTCGAGCTGGTAATTGCGCAGGCGGGAGGTGGACCAGTCGGTGCCGTTGAAGCTGCCCTCGGGGCCACCGGCCAGGCCTTCGTTGATGCGCGAATTGTTGACCGCTTCCACCGCAGCAGTAACGCGCGAGGTCACATCACCCCAGCGGCCACGATGGGTGATCGCCCCGGTGGTGCGGTACATGCGGTTGGTCTCTGCCTCGCTCTCGGCCAGCGCCGCCAGATTGACCGGCGTGGAGGTACCGGTGTTGCTCACGGCACGGTCGCCCGCATAGATGTTGCCCTGGCGGCTGGTACCGGCTTCGAATTCCACCACCTGGCCGGCGTTGATGTCCCAGCGCAGCAGCGCGTTGACATCGCGGTTCTTGACGCCCTCGCGGCCTGCGGGAGGTACGGTGCCCGGCGCGGTGGCGAACGCGCGATTGAGTTCGAGCGAATCGGCGTCGGTCCTGTTGAGGTTGCCATACAGGCGGAAGGACAACGCATCGGTCATCGGGCCGCTCAGCTGCAGGCCCACGCGCTCACTGCCACCTTCGGCGCTGTGCTCGGGTACCAGTCCGTACAGATCGACCGCTCCGGTCAGATCGCCCGTCGGGCGCTTGGTGATGATGTTGACCACGCCGCCGGAGGCGCCGGATCCATAACGCGCCGCTGCCGGACCGCGCAGCACTTCGATGCGCTCGATCATCTCCGCCGGCACCCAGTTGGTGTCGCCACGGGTATTGCGCTCACCGCTGCGGCCCATGCGCACGGCGTCGCGGGCGCCGACGCGTTTGCCGTCCACCAGGATCAGCGTGTTCTCCGGCCCCATGCCGCGCAGGTCGATCTGGCGGTTGTTGCCATACTGGCCAGACGCACTGTTGCCGGTGAGATTGACACCGGGCATGGTCCGCAGCAGCTCGGCGATGTCGTTGGCAGGAGGACGGCGCGCGATGTCCTCGGCGGTGATGGTCGATGTACCCAGTGCTTGGCGCGCGATCTGCGAGGCGGTGACGTGCACCGTATCGATATCGGTCGCGTCGGTCTGCGCATGGGCACCCAGGGCACTGCCCGCAAGCAGGGCAGCAACGGCAAGCGCCAACGGGCGCGGCGGCGGAACAAGGACGGCAGACATCTTCAACACCTTCTGGCAGGGCAACGGGACCTCTGGCAAAGGGCTTGAGGCGACGACGGGGGGAGTGGGAGCGGCGCCGCACATCTTCCGCAGGCCGATCCATGCGCGCATTCTCCCATCAATGCGATTGATTCTCAAATGCGTCAACGCAGTGCAAGCGCTTCGCAAATGTGCATGGGGCCAAGTACGCTCATTCGGCGTACCCCTGCTGATGGGTACTACGCAGGAGGCCGGTGGCCGCCGGGGTGACGCGCTGCCGGTGCAGCGGCATACAGCGCCCACCATGCCAGCGCTGTCACCGCGATGCCTGCACCGAGTGCACAGACCCTGGTCCAGCCGTGGTGCGCCTGCATCCACGTACCGGCCGCAGCACCGACGCCGCTGCCGACCGCGTAGAACAACATGTACAGCGCCACCAGGCGACCGTGCTGTTCGGCAGGCGCGCGCAGCAGCAACGCCTGGTTGGACACATGCAGTGCCTGTCCTCCCAGATCGAGCACCACCACGCCCAGCAGCAGCCATGCCAGGGCGTGCGGCAGACCCAGCAGGGGCCACCACGCAAGCAGCATCAGCAGCAGCGCCCCCAGGCTCACCCGCAGGCAGAAACCCCGATCCATCCAGTGCCCCACCCGTGCAGCCAGCAGCGCACCGACCATGCCGGCCAGACCGAGCGCGCCGATGGCCGCGGTCGACCAGTTCATCGGTGATGCCGACAGGGGCAGCGGTACGGCCGCCCAGAACACGTTGAGGCCGGCGAACAGCAGCAGCGCCAGAGGGCCACGCTCGCGCAGCGTGCGATCACTGCGCAGCATCGTCATCATCGAGCCGAGCAGCGCGCGCCAGGCCGGCGGCTGCGAGGGAACCGGCACGGCAGGCAGGCGTCGCCACAGCAGCATCGCCAACGCCGCCATCATCACTGCTGACAGCAGGTACACCGCGCGCCAGCCGGCCAGGGCCGCCACCGCGCCGGATATCACACGCGCAGCCAGCAGGCCGATGAACACCCCGCCCTGCACCATGCCAACCACGCGCCCCCGCTGCCCCGACGGTGCCAGCGTGGCTGCATAGGCGATGAGTCCCTGGGTGAGCGCCGTCCCGAGCAGGCCCGCCAGCAGCATGCCCCCCAGCAGCCAGGCGGTACTGCGTGCTGCCGCCAGTCCCAGCAGCACCATCACCAGTGCCAGCAGCTGCACGCGCAGCAGGCGGCGACGATCGCCGCGGTCGGCCAGCGGCAGCAGGCCGAACAGGGCCAGCACGCTGCCGGCCTGGGTGGCGGCAACCACAGCGCCGGCCGTCGCGCGCTCCATGGCGAAGGCCTGCGCCAGGCGCTCCAGCAGCGGCTGTGCGTAATAGACATTGGCCACACTGGCACCCGCCGCGATGGCCAGCAGGCCCAACAAGGCGCGCGGAAGGACGGAAACGGGCATGAATGTGGTTGCATATTGAAACTGAATGCACTCTATCGACAATGGTTTTAAAATGCAACCACATCGTCACGAGCCTTGCCCATGCATGCCGACAGCCCCTGCCCCGTTGCCCGCAGCGCCGATCTGCTCGGTGATCGCTGGGCCCTGCTGATCATCCGCGATGCCTTTGATGGCGTTACCCGCTTCAGTGACTTCCAGCGCAGCCTCGGCGCAGCGCGCAACATCCTCAGCGACCGCCTGCGGCGTCTGGTCGAGGCCGGGCTGCTGCTGCAGCAACCTGCCAGCGATGGCAGCGCCTACCAGCAGTACGTGCTGACGCCAGCCGGACGCGAACTTTTCCCGGTGCTGGTGGCGCTGCGGCAATGGGGGGAGCGCCACCGCTTCGCAACGGGTGAGGCGCACTCGCAGCTTGTCGAGCGTGCCAGCGGAGCGCCCCTTCCCTACATGCAGCCGCATGACCACACCGGTACGCCGCTGCTGGCGGAACAGACCGCGGTCCGCAAGGTGGACATGCGCTAGCCCGAGCCTCGCGTGCCGTTCCACCTGAGCGCGATGCGCCGGATCGATGATCCGCCTCCCACGGCAAAGCCTGCGCGCCGCCCGCGCATGCAGCGTGTAGCAATGCCAGCGTAGGATCACGGGCGGGCCCTGCGGCCCGCCCTTCCGTTGCTGCCTAGGACTCCGCCCATGCTCCGCCGTGCCCTGCCCCGATCCGCGTCCGTGCTGCTGCCCCTGCTCCTGCTCCTGCTGTGGGGCGTGCCAGGCGCGCAGGGCCGCGAAGTCGCCGCGCCTGCCGCCCACGTCGAGGCCGATGGCCCCTACGTGTTCCGCAACGGCGATCAGCTGCAGGCCAAATGGATCTGCGCTGACGCTGTGCAGACCCGCTCGCTGGGCACCGCCACGGGAGCTGCCGATGTCGCGCCCCTGTGCGGCTACCCGCACAGCGTGCACGTGCTGCCACCGGTCGCGCCTTCGGTGTCGGAGCTGCCTGCGGTACCGCGCATCGTCGCCCTGTCCGACATCCACGGCCAGTACGACCTGCTGGTACGACTGCTGCGCGCCCACCATGTGATCGATGCGCAGGACCGCTGGGCCCTCGGCCAGGACACCCTGGTGGTCGCTGGCGACGTGTTCGATCGCGGCCCGCAGGTCACCGAAGCGTTCTGGCTGTTGTATGGCCTGCAGCAGCAGGCGGCGGCCGCCGGCGGTGCGGTGCACTTCGTGCTCGGCAACCACGAGACCATGGTCCTGTACGACGACCTGCGCTATGTCAATCCGAAGTACCTGCGCAGCGCGCAGCTGCTCGGGCGCAGCTATCCGCAGCTGTACGGCGCTGATTCGGTGATCGGGCAATGGCTGCGGACGCGGCCGGTGCTGCTGAAGATCGGCGACACCCTGTTCCTGCATGGCGGCATCTCGCCCGAAGCGGTGGAACTGGCACTGCACCCGGCACGCACCAACGCCGCCTACCAGGCCTCGCTGGGATTGCCCAAGGCCGAAGTGAAGGCCGACCCCGCAACTGCACCGCTGTACGACGGCAAGAGCAGCCCCATCTGGTACCGCGGCTACTTCGATGGCCGTCTCGATGCACGGGGCGTGCAGGACGTGCTCGACACGCTGCAGCTCAAGCGCATCGTGGTCGGCCACACGTCGATGCCGCATGTCAGCACGTTCCATGGTGATCGCGTGATCGCCATTGACAGCAGCATCAAGAACGGCGAGAACGGCGAGCTGCTGTTCATCGAGGATGGCCGGCTCAGCCGCGGTCTGCTGGACGGCTCACGGGTGCCGCTGGTCCAGGGTGAACCCGGCCTGCGGGACTGACCACGAAAGTGGCGGCACCCTGCCGGCGTACACTGCCGGCTCACCCCTGCGAGCCACCATGATGCGCCAGACCGTCATCCCGCAGCTGCGCATGCGCCACGCCGATGCCAGCCTGCCCTTCTACGTGCAGGGCCTGGGCTTCGTCGTCGACTGGGAGCATCGGTTCGAGCCGGGGTTTCCGTTGTTCGCCCAGCTCACCCGCGACGGCCAGACGCTGTTCCTCACCGAGCACAGCGGCGACTGCGAAGTGGGCGGCGCGGTCTACTTCATCGTCGAGGATGTCGACGTGCTGCACCGCGCCTTCAGTGCCGCGGGGGTACCGATCGAACAGCCGCCGCATGACACCGAGTGGGGCAGCCGCGAAATGCTGCTGCTCGATCCGGACCACAACCGCCTGCGCTTCGCCACCGAAACGGACTGAGTCCTCGCAGGCTTGAGAGGGATATACGAAACATATACGATACGTATATTCCTCTTACATGGATCCGCCCATGGGCATCGTCAACATCGATGACACCCTGCACGACCAGCTGCGCCGTGCCTGCACCGTCTCCAGCCGCTCGATCAACGCCCAGGCCAGTTTCTGGATCCGCGTGGGCATGCTGTGCGAAATGAATCCGACGCTGAGCTTCCAGGACATCGTGGCCAGCGAACTGCGCGCCGCCGGCGTGCAGCCACAGCCGCTGACACCCGCACGGGCCTGACGTGAGCATCATCAAGCGGCCCGACGAGATCGCGCTGATGGCCGAATCCGGCCGCCTGCTGGCACAGGTGTTCGCCGCGCTCGACAGATGGCCGCTGCAGGGTCGCAGCACGATGGAGATCAACGACTTCGTCGAACGGATGATCGTCGACGAGCTGCAGGCGCGGCCTGCCAGCAAGGGCCAGTATGGCTTTCCGTACGTGCTCAACACCTCCATCGACAACGTGGTCTGCCACGGCGTGCCCAGTACCGCAGACGTGCTGCGCGAGGGCCAGATCGTGAATCTCGACATCACCCTGGAAAAGAACGGTTACATCGCCGATTCCAGCACCACCTACCCCGTCGGCGCGGTCACCCCTTCCGCACGGCGGCTGGTGCGGACCGCCTACGAAGCGATGTGGAAAGGCATCGCCGTGGTACGGCCCGGCGCGCGCCTGGGCGACATCGGCCACGCCATCGCCCGCTACGCACGCCGCCACGGCTACAGCGTAGTCAAGGAATACTGCGGCCATGGCATCGGCCGGGAGATGCACGAAGAACCGCAGATCCTGCATTACGGCCATCCCAACACCGGCAGGGTGCTGGAAGAAGGCATGGTGTTCACCATCGAACCGATGCTCAACCAGGGCAGGCCGGCGATCCGCCAGCGCGCGGGCGAATGGCCGGTCTATACCCGCGACGGCACGCTGTCGGCACAGTTCGAGCACACCGTGGCCGTGACCCGCAAGGGCGTGCGGGTGCTGACGCTGCGCCCCGACGAGACGCCGTTGTGCGCGGTGGACGCGGCCTAGAGCGGACGCAACAGCAACAGGGTGGCGAGGCAGAACATGAAGATCGCCACGCCGGCATCCAGCACCCTCCACGCGCTCGACCTGCGGAACACCGGCTGCAGCAGGCGCGCGCCATAGCCCAGCGTGCAGAACCAGGCCACGCTGGCCACGCAGGCACCGGTGGCGAACGCCCAGCGCAGATCGCCCGGATAGCGCGTGGACAGGCTGCCCAGCAGCACCACGGTATCCAGGTAGACGTGCGGGTTGAGCAGGGTAAAGGCCAGGCAGGTCAGCAGTACCTCGCGCCCGCTGCCGCCCTGCGCCTCGGCGGCGGCCAGCGCACTGCCACCACGCCACGCGCGTAGTCCCGCCTGCAGGCCATACCACAGCAGGAACGCCGCACCACCAAAGCGCAGCACCTGCAGCAGCAGCGGCCACTGCAGCACCAGCGCGCCCATGCCGCCGACACCGGCCAGTATCAGCACGATGTCCGCGCCGGCGCAGGCCAGCACCACCTTTCCCACATGACGCTGCTGCAGGCCCTGCCGCAGTACGAAGGCGTTCTGTGCACCGATGGCGATGATCAGGCCGGCACCTGCGAACAGGCCGGCGGCGGCAGCGGCGATCCACATGGGGCAGGCATGGCAGCGAGGGGACGCGCAGAGTGCGGCCGCCGCCCCTGTTTAGACAATCTGATTCTTCTTTATCCTGTGCAGAAAAACTGAAGAGGCACCGGCATGGATCTGCTACATCCACAACTGGCTGCGTTTGCTGCGGTGCTGGAGGAAGGCAGCTTCGACGCTGCGGCCCGACGCCTGTCGATCAGCCCGTCGGCACTGTCGCAACGGATCAAGGCACTGGAGGACCGGCTCGGCCAGGTACTGGTGGTACGTCAGGCACCGTGCCGACCCACCGCCACAGGTGAAGCGCTGCTGCGCAGGGTGCGACCGATGCAGACGCTGGAGGCCGAGGCGCTGGCCGAACTGCTGCCCGAACGCGGCAGCGATGCCCCGCGCACACCGATCCCGTTGGCGGTCAACGACGACTCGCTCGATACCTGGTTCGTGCCGGCCATCGCCGAGCTGCACCAGCGCCATGGCTATCTGTTCGACCTGCGCATGGATGATCAGGACCACACCCTGCAGTTGCTGCGAGATGGCAGCGTGCTCGGCGCGGTCACCGCCGAAAGCCAGCCGGTGAAGGGCTGCAACGTGCATCCGCTCGGCGCCATGCGTTACCACGCCATCGCCTCGCCCGGCTTCGCCCGCCGGCACTTCAGCGAGGGCATGCAGGCTGCGGCGCTGGCACGTGCGCCGATGCTGGTGTTCAACCGCAAAGATGAACTGCAGTGGCGCTTCGTGCGGCGGCTGACCCGCGCGCGGCTGCAGCCACCGCTGCATTATCTGCCCTCCTCGACCGGCTTCGTCGAAGCCGCCGCGTGCGGACTGGGCTGGGGCATGGCCCCGGAAACCCTGGTGGGGCGTGCCGTGCATGCCGGCCGCGTGGTGGTACTGGAACCCCGCCGCTGGCTCGACGTGCCCTTGTACTGGCAGCACGCGGCCGTGCGCTCAAGCACGCTGCAGCACATCACCCAGGCATTGCGCACGGCGGCCAGCGGCGCCCTGCGCTGAGGTCCATACGATGACCGCAGACCCGGGCTTCACGCGCAGACCACTAACGTTTGCTCACTTCTTAACTACAGGAACGGCATGCGTGTGAGCCGCCCACGGACAAGGATGCGCAGCGCGATGGGCGTCGCCGGCATGGCCTTTGCGGCCTGCTTGCCCTTTGCCACGTCAGCGCAGGCCATCACCGATACACCGGCATTGGACTGGGAACAGGCGCGGCAGCGGTTGGAACAGGTTTCCGACGCGCTGGCCGCGGCCGACGCCGCCGTCCGCAACAAGCAGGATCTGCAGGAGGCCACGCGCCTTCTGCGCCTGCCGGAGATCACCGGCGAGGTCCGCCGCCTGCAGTTCCAGAAGACCCTGACCCTGCCACTGGGCTCGCTGGCACCGGTGGCCGAGGCCTTTGGCATCGATTCCCCCCTGTCGTTCACCGAACGCGACTGGCGCACCCGCCCGGTCGTCACCGCTGTGCTGCCGCTGTACACCGGTGGCGTCATTCCTGCCGCACAGCGTGCCGCCAGCGCAGCCCACGAGCAGGCCAGCGCGGAACGCGAAGCACAACGGCAGTCGTTGACCGTGCAGCTGGCCCAGGCCTACTTCGGCCAGCGCCTGGCCGAGCAGGCGGTGGACGTGCGTCGTGACGTCCGTGATGGCCTGGAACGCCACCTGGCCGATGCGCTGAAGCTGGAGCGCGAAGGCTTCGCCACCCGCGCGCAGCGACTGCAGGCCACCGTCGCGCGCGACAAGGCAGAGCGCGAGTACCAGAAGACCGTCAACGACCTGGCCACGTTGAAGGCCGCGCTGGCCACCCTGCTGCGCAGTGGCGGAGAGGTGCAGCCGGTATCACCCCTGTTCGTGCAGCGCGTGCCGCTGGAGCCGGCCGCCAGCTTCGAGCGCATCGCGCAGGCACGGCAACCCCAGATCGCACGGCTGCGGGCCATGGTGGCGCAGGCCGAACAGGGCGTGCGCGTACAACAGGCCAAGCTCAAGCCGCAGATATTCGCCTTTGGCCAGTACGACTTCCGTCGCCGCGACGAGATGCTGACCGATCCGGACTGGGCGTTCGGCATCGGCCTGAAGTACACCTTCCTGTCGCCGAACTCGCGACCGGCGCAGATCAGCGCGGCACGTGCGCAGCAGGAGCAGGCGGAAGCCGGACTGCGCGAAGCCGAGAACCAGGTCGCGCTCGGCGTGCGCAAAGCGTGGAACGAGCTGGAAACGGCACGCCAGCAGTTCGTGCTGCTCGACAGCAGCATCGCCCAGGCACAGGAGAACCTGCGCCTGCAGGAGCTGGCATTCCGCGAGGGGCAGTCCACGTCGCTGGACGTCATCGATGCGCGGCTGGGTCTGGGAGGCGCTCGCGTGGAGCGTGCACAGGCCGCCTACCAGTACGATGTCGCGCTGGCACAGCTGCTGGAGATCAGTGGGCAGATGGACCGCTTCGAGGAATTCCGGCGTCGCGCAGACGAGGTGATCGACCATGAGTGACGTATTGCAGGATGAAGCGACACCACCAGGCAAGCGCCGGCTTGGCCGGATCCTGCTCGTGGTGCTGCTGGTAGTGGTGGCGCTGGGCCTGTGGCTCGCCTGGCGCAGCCCGGCCGACCAGATCCAGGGCATGGCCGACGCGGACACGATCAACGTCGCAGCGAAGATCACCGCCCGTGTCGCCGAGCTGAAGGTTCGCGAAGGCGACCGCGTGCAGGCCGGTCAGGTCGTGTTCCTGCTCGACAGCCCCGAAGTGACGGCGAAGGAACAGCAGGCACGCGGCGCTCTGGCCGCTGCGCAGGCGGTGGCCGACAAGGCTGCCGAAGGTGCGCGCAGTGAGGACATCCGTGCTGCCGAAGCCAATTGGAAGCGTGCCGAAGCCGGAGCAACGCTGGCCGAAGCCACCTACCGCCGCGTGCAGAACCTGTTCAACGAAGGGGTGATGACCCGGCAGAAGCGCGACGAAGCACTCGCCCAGTCCACCAGTTCGCGCGAGCTGGCCCGTGCCGCCCGTGCCCAGTACGACATGGCACTGGCCGGTGCGCGGGAGCAGGACAAGCGTGCCGCGCAGGGCCAGGTACAGCAGGCGCAGGGCGCCGTGGCCGAAGTGGATGCGGCCCGCGTCGAAGTGGAGGGCCGTGCACCGGTGGCCGGCGAGATCAACAAGCGCATGGCCGATCCCGGCGAGCTGGTACCCGCCGGCTATCCGGTATTCACCCTGGTCGACATCGACCGCATGTGGGTATCGATGAACCTGCGCGAATCACAGATGCAGGGCCTGAAGGTCGGCAGCACGCTGCGTGGCAGCGTGCCGGCCCTCGGTCAGGATAGCGAGTTCAAGGTCTACTTCATCAACCCGGCCGGCGACTATGCCACCTGGCGTACCACCCGGCAGTCGTCCGGCTACGATGTCCGCAGCTTCGAGGTGCGGGTGCGCCCGGTACGCCGCATCGAGGGCTTCCGCCCCGGCATGAGCGTGCTGTTCGCATGGCCCCAGCACTGAGCCCTGGTGGCAACGGCTTTGCTGCTGCCTGGCAGCGCGAGCTGCGGGGTCTTGGTGGCAACCGTGCCGACCTGGCGCTGGTCACGGTGCTGCCGCTGCTGATGCTGGTACTGATGGCCTGGATGTTCACGCCATCGGTCATGCGCGATGTACCCATCGCCGTGGTCGACCTCGATCACAGCAGCGACAGCCGGCAATTGCTGCGCATGCTCGATGCCAGCCCGGGGGTCCGCGTCGCCCGCCAGCCCGCCGACATGGACACCGCGCGCTCGCAGCTGCGCAGCCTGGAGGTGTTCGCAGTGGTGCTGGTGCCGCGCGACGTGACCCGTCAGGCCCTGCGCGGCCGCCAGGGCACGGTGTTCGCCTATTACAACGCCACCTACATGACCACCGGACAATCGGCCGCGCGCGATATCGCCGATGCGGTGTCGGCCTGGAATGCACGCATGCTGCGCGAGCGCATCGGCCTGCAGGTGGGGCCCGCAAAGCTGCGCGCCGCCCCGATCGCCGTGCAGTCCGACATCCTCTACAACCCGGCACGCAGTTATGAGCTGTTCCTGCTGCCGCTGATCTTCCCGGCCGTCCTGTCGCTGGTGCTGGCACTGGCCGTGGCCGGAAGCGTGGGCCGGGAAATCCGCGATGGCACGCTGCCGGCCTGGCTCGGTGACACCCCGTGGGCCTCGATCGCCGGCAAGCTCGCGCCCTACGTACTGTTGTTCGCGTTGTACGGCGCGCTGGGCGTCGGCTACCTCGCATGGCTGCGCGGGGACGGCATCGCCGGCAGTCTGCTCCTGCTGCTGGCTGCGCAGCCGGCGTTCTACCTGGCCACGGCCGCATATGCGCTGTTCTTCGTCGGCCTTGCCCGTGACATGGGTACCGCGCTGTCGGTGGTCGGCCTGACCATCGGCACCGCGCTGGCCTTCTCCAGTGCCACCTTCCCGGTACTGGATGGCCCGCTGTTCACCCGCATCTGGCACCAGCTGCTGCCACTCAGTGCGTACATCAAGGTGCAGACCGAGCAGCAGTTCGTCGGCGCACCGCTGTCCGTCTCGCTGTGGCCATTGGCCACGCTGGTGTTGATGTCGGTGGTGGCCGGCGGCATCGGCAGCCTGCGGTTGATCGCTTTCGGCCGCACCCCGGAGGCCGCGCGACCGGCCGGAGCCGACGCATGAGCACGGTCTGGCGCAGCCTGCGGCAGACCCTGCTGGCGGTGCTCGGCGACCGCTATGCCATCGTGGTGATGGTCGGTGCGGTCATCCTGTACTCGTTCTTCTATCCCGCCGCGTACCGCCACCAGGTGGCCGGCAATCTGCCGGTGCTGGTGGTCGATCAGGATCACAGTGCCACCAGCCGCGAACTGCTGCGCATCCTCGATGGCCTGCGCGTGGCGCGCGTGGTTGGCCAGCCGGCGGGCCTGGACAGCGCGCGCCGTCAGCTGGAAGCGGGGCATGCCGAAGGCATCGTGCTCATCCCCGCGAACCTGGAGCGCGACATCCTGCGTGGCCAGCCAGCCAAGCTGGTCCTGCTGGGCAATGGCGCCTACCTGGGACGCGCCAGCTGGGTGCTGGGCAGCATCGCCGATGCGCTGGGCACATTCGGCCGCGACGCCGCCGTGACCCAGGCCGCGTTCATGGGCGCGCCGCAGGCAGCGCCGGTCACGCTCGTGCAGCGGCCCCTGTACAACACGCAGGAAGGCTATGGCAGCGCCATCGTACCCGGCGTGGCCGAACTGATCGTGCACCAGACACTGCTGATGGGCATCGGGGTACTGCTGGGAGGGCGGCGTCTGGTGCTCGGCCGCCGGCTGCACTTCGATCTGCCGACCCTGGCAGGCATGGCGATGGGCTTCGGCCTGATCGGGCTGTTCGGCCTGTTCTACTACGCCGGCTTCACCGCCTGGGTACAGGACTACCCGCGCGGCGGAAATCCGCTGGGCCAGCTGCTGGGCGGCACGCTGTTCATTGCCGCCACCGTGGCCTTCGGGCTGTTCATCGGCAGCTTCTTCCGCACCCGCGAACGCGCCTTCCAGTACATCATCGCCACCTCCATTCCTCTGTTCTTCCTCGCCAACCTCTCCTGGCCGGCGGTGATGACGCCCCGCCCGCTGGTGTGGCTGGCGCAGCTGCTGCCGACCACCTCCGGCATCAATCTGATGGTGCGGTTGAACCAGATGGACGCACGCCTGGACGAAGTCAGCCGTGAACTTGCCACGCTCGCGGCGCTGCTGGTGATCTACGGCGGTCTTGCCATCTGGCGGCTGCATGGCAGGCCGTCGGGCGGGGTGCGCCCCTGAGCACAGACAAACGCCGGCACGGAGCCGGCGTTCGTTGCATCACTACGTGGAAGGGGAAAACGGCGATCAGCGGTAGACGCGCTCGCAGCGACGTTCCACCACCCGATCGCCGGTCTTCTGCTGGTGGTTGCCCTGGATCTGTCGTCCGGCGGCGCCGCCGGCGACTGCACCGGCGACGGTGGCGAGCTTCTTGCCATTGCCGCCGCCCACCTGGTTGCCCAGCAGGCCGCCCACCACCGCACCTGTGGCAGTACCGGCAATGCGGTTCGGATCGCGCGAGTTGCGCTGGACTTCAACGTTCCTGCATTCCACACGGCTGCCGTCGTTGAACTTGCGGCCTTCATCGCGGGGCCCGTAGGTCTGCGCACCCGCCATCGACGATGCCGCCATCAGGGTGCCCAGCACGAGCAGTCGGGTCGAGGTCTTCATGGCCAGCTCCTGTCTTCCGGGATGGGTCCAGTCTCCGCCTGCCGCTGGCAACTACGAGTGAAATCGGTGTCATCAGGACTTCATCGGCCATGCGTCGTTCATGAAGAGAACCGCGGCCATGGAACGATCCAGCGCCTGGCAGAGGCTTCCGTTCGGTCGCCGCGAAGGGAATCGGCCCCCTGCATCGGTGCGCCGACCCGCGCGGCCCCTCCCGGGGGCAGCGCGCATGCGGCTATGATCAACCGACAAAGGGCGCAGGCATCTGGACGTGGATGTGCAGGAATCAGAAAGCTTGAGGGTAGCGGTACTGGAGGACGAGCCTGCCCTGCGCGAGCGCATCATCCTGCCAGGCCTGGCGCGCTATGGATTCCTGGCGACCGGCTACGCCAGCGTCGCCGCCTTCCGCGCCGGAATGGAGAGACAGCCCGCCGACCTGCTCGTGCTCGACGTGAGCCTGCCTGACGGCGATGGCTTCAGCCTGGCGCGCGAAATGCGCCAACGACAACCGGGCCTCGGCGTCATCATGCTGACCAGCCTTGCCGATGTGAGTGATCGTATCCGCGGCCTGACCGAAGGTGCCGACGTGTATTTTTCCAAGCCGATCGAGATCGATCTGCTGGCGGCGGCACTGCACAGCCTGGCACGACGGATCGCCACGCCGGCAACAGCGAACCGGTCACTGCCCGGCTGGAGGATGAGTGAGGACCAATGGGGCCTGATCGCGCCCGACGGCACCTCGGCCGCGCTCACCCGCAGCGAGCGCAGCCTGTGCGCGGAACTGTTCCAGCACGCCGGAGCGCTGGTGTCACGCGAGCAGCTGATCCTGGCCATTGCAGATGATTCAGACGATTTCGATGCGCACCGGCTCGACGCCATGGTCTACCGGCTGCGCGTGAAGGCACGCAAGCGCTGTGGCATGGAACTGCCTCTTACGGTGGTTCATGGCCGGGGATACATGCTGAATCCTGCCGGGCGCACGGCAGGCTGATCAGGAACGTCGTTCCTTCGCCACAGATGCTCTCGACGCCGATGCCACCGCCGGCCTCTGTCACCAGCTCGTTCACGACCGCCAGCCCCAGTCCCGTGCCCGAATCCGCCGGCTTGGTGCTGAAGAAAGGTTCGAAGATCCGGGCCGCCACCTCGGCGCGCATGCCGCTGCCATTGTCACGCAGGTGGATGCGGACGCGATCTCCATCGCGGTCGATGTCGATCTCGAACCGCCCGTGATCGCTGAGCGCATCGCGGGCATTGGACGCGATGTTCAACAGCATCAGCTCGAACTGGCTGCGGTCCATCCGCACCGGCGCCGCTTCACCATCGCTGCGCACGGACAGTACGATCCCCGGCCCGAGCAACTGGCGCAGCATCGACTCAAGTTCCCGGACCGCCTGCGCGGCATCAAACACGACGGCCTGCTCGCCATCACGACGGCTGAAACGGAGCAGCCGCCGGCTGATGGCCATGCCACGCCGCGCGGTCTCCTCCACGTCTGACAGGTGGCCTTCAAGCTGCACCAGACGCTGCCGGCTGCCTTCGCCGTCGTCTTCATGCCGCTGGTTGGCGAAGCCGACGATCACCGCAAAGATGTTGTTGAAATCATGCGCCATGCCGCTGGCCATGCGTTCGGTGATCTCCTTCTTCTGCGCATGGATCAGCTGGGCATGGGTGCGCTCGCGTTCGCGCATCTCTTCGGCAAGTTGCCGCCCGCGCTCGTTCGACTCGCGCAGGCTTTCGCGCAGAGCCTGGGTCGTCCGGTCGATCAGCAGGGTGACCAGCAGGTAGGTGAACAGCAGTGGGGGCAGGTTGTAGAACGCACGCGCGGGAGCATCGGCGAAGACGCTCATCGCATCGCGTCCTGCACCCAGCACTACGCTGCCCACCAGGACCGCCAGCGTGGTCCACAGCGCGCCACGACCAAGCACCAGACCACTCAGCACGAGCACCAGCATCTGGGCGAGCTGGTCGGGCATCTGCCGTTGCAGGCCGTTCACGCCCAGATTGATCGTCGTGACCAGCAGCATGGCACCGATCAACAGCTTGACCGCCGCAGCGAACGCACCACGCCGCGTCAGTGCCAGTCCGATCCATGCGGCGGCGCCGATGGACAGGCTCATCGCCAACGAGGCATGCGTCGACCAGTGCACCTCGCTCGAGACCAGTTGGGACCAGGCCACGATCACCGCGAAGGCCAGGGTCGCCGGGATGGTCACCCCCAGGAACAGGAGCAGCAGCTGGATGACGCGCGCGTTGCGGCGGTCCACCGGGTCTTCGATCGGCGCCCGGTCCAGCCAGCGCAGGAATGAACGGAGCATGGGCGGCGTGAAGAGATGGCGAGAAACCGATCATATTTCTGTCAGGAGTTGCAGTCGACATGCCCCCTCGGTGGGCCTACGTTCATGTTGTCGGCGGGCGCCTACGCCACTGCCGTGACACGACGACTACACCGCCCCACTCGTCGACCCCCTGCGGGCAGCCACGACGAAGGGCCTGCACTCCAGATCGAGGATCAGAGCAATGAACCGGATTTACCGTATCGTGTGGAACGCCGCGCTGGGCCGGCAGGTGGTTGTGTCCGAAATCGCGTGCAGCCGGACGCGGTCCGGGCGCCGCCGTCAGGTCGCGGCGCTGCTGGCCACCGGCTCGCTGCTGGTGTCCTGCTCCGCCCTGGCCAGCGGGATCGTTACGGCGCTGGGCGTCGAGCAGGTGTCCGCGCCGGAGCAGATCGTGTACGCCGCCGATGTCGAGGCTGATCCAGTGCCCTACCTCGCCGCCACCGGCAGCGAGGACAGCAATGCCGGCGCCTACGCCGACGGCGACAACGCGCTGGCCGCAGGCGAGGCGAGCGCCGCGGTCGGGGAAGGCACGACCGCGCTTGGCGCCGGCAGCGTGGCCTACGCCAACCGCGCCACCGCGGTGGGCAATGAAGCGCTGGCCATCGCCGACTCGAGCACCGCGATCGGCGGCATGCTGGACATCGACTACCAGTCGCAGAACCCGTATGGCGTAGTGCTGTTCCAGCAGACCGCCGCCACTGGCGTGGCGTCCACGGCGCTGGGCGCCGGCGCGCAGGCCGAAGGTGACTTTGCCACTGCCGGGGGCGCCGGCGCCCTGGGCAGCGGCAAATCCAGCGTGGCGATCGGCGGCATTGCCGACGATCTGGAGGACCAGATCGGGGAAGGTTTTGCCGGCCAGCTGCTGCAGAACACGCAGGCCACCGGTCGCCTTTCCGTGGCCGTCGGCGGCGGCGCGCAGTCCACCGCCTATGCAGCCATCTCCCTGGGCGGGCTGGCCAGTGCCAGCGCTATCCGCTCCACCGCGATCGGCTACCGCGCGGTGGCCAGCGCATATGACGCCATGGCCGTCGGTGACCGGGCCCAGGCTCTGGGCGAGTTCTCCAATGCGTTCGGTTCGGGCGCACTGGCCCTGTACGACCTGACCGTGGCCGTGGGCAGCAATGCCCGGGCGGGCGCGCTCAACACCACGGCCCTGGGCGCCAACGCGCTGGCCCTGATCGAGGGCGCCACCGCAGTCGGTTATGGCGCCTGGGCCGCCGGCAAAGGCAGCGTGGTGGTCGGTGACGGCATGACCTGGAATGGCGATTTCTGGGGGGATACACCGCGGCTGTTCACCAACAGCGTGGCGATCGGCACGGATTCGGACGTGTGGGGCAGCGAGTCGGTGGCGATCGGCGGCGGCGCAACCGTGGGCGACCCGTCGTTCGTCGACGGCGTGACCCACCCCGTCGACCGCGCGGTGGCGCTCGGTGCAGGCTCTTACGCCGATCGTGACAACACCATCTCGGTGGGACGCGCAGGCAGCGAACGCCAGATCGTCAACGTGGCGGCCGGTACGGCGGCAACCGATGCGGTCAACAAGGCACAGCTGGATGCGGTGTCGGGTGCGCTCGGCAATTTCGCCGACAGTTTCGCAGCCATCGATGTGCAGATCGGCAGGCTGACCACCCGACTGGATGACATCGAGGCGGACGTCGGTGCAGGTCATGGCCGCAACGATCAGGTCGCCGTGGGAGGCGATTCCGCAGCCCAGGCGGGCGAAGGGACCAACGCCGTGGCAGTGGGATCCGGCGCGACCGCCAACGCCGACAACAGCGTGGCGCTGGGCGCCGGCGCCTACGCCCATGGACCCAACGACACGGCGTTGGGCGGCAACGCGCGGGTCAATGCCGACGGCAGCACGGCCGTCGGTGCCAACAGCCGCATCAGTGCCCAGGCCAGCAACGCCGTGGCCCTGGGTGAGTCGGCCTCCGTCAGCAGCGCTTCCGGCACCGCACTCGGCCAAGGTGCCAGCGTCACCGCCGACAACGCCGTCGCATTGGGGCGCGGCTCGGTCGCCGATCGCGCCGACACGGTGTCGGTCGGCGCCAGCGGTGCGGAGCGCCAGATCACCCATGTGGCCGCCGGTACCCAGGCGACCGATGCGGCGAACGTGGGCCAAGTCAATGCCGGTGTCAACGCGGCGAAATCCTATACCGATGCACGGTTCACCGCATTGAACGATTCCTTCGAAACCTATCGTACGGACGTGGACCGCCGCCTCAGCTCGGTCGATCGCCGCCTGGACCGCCAGGGCGCGATGAGCGCGGCGATGCTGAACATGGCGACCAACGCCGCAGGCACCCGCAGCGAACGCGGGCGCATCGCGGTCGGTGCGGGCTTCCAGAGCGGCGAGCAGGCGCTGTCGGTGGGCTATGCACGGAAGATCGGGGAACGCGGCTCCTTCAGTCTGGGCGGGGCCTTCAGTGGTGGCGAATCCTCCGCAGGTGTGGGCTTCGGCATCGACCTGTGACAGAGCGACACCGACCACTCCCGCTCCGACGCGCTTCACCCTTTCCCTGGAGACCCACCATGTCCATCCACACCTCACTGGCCGCTGCAATCGCTTCGGTGTTGATCAGCACCAGCGCCGCCCATGCCGCACCACGCCTGGATACCAGCAAGGTGATCAAGCGCAACGTGGCTGCCGCCCCATCGACCGCCCAGCCGTCGGTCGGCCAGCGCTTCATCGTCAAGACGACCGGCACCACCACCCAGTCACGCAGCCTGTTGACGCAGTCGCTCGCCAGCTCGGCGCAGCGTTCAGGCATCACCACGGCGGCTGCGGCGACGGCACGCGCAGCCGCCCGTCCGGCCGCCCGGGCCAGTGTCCTGCGCAACATGGCCGTACCTGGCTGGTACGTGGTGCAGACTTCACGCCGGCTCAACTCCGCCGAGACGGCAGCCTTCGTCCGCGAGCTGGCGGCCGAACCCGGCGTGACGTCGGTGGACGTGGACCGGCTCTACCAGGCGCTCGACACCGGGCGCGGCATGGTGCAGCCGAAACTGATCCCGAATGATCCTCAATATGCCCAGCTGCAGTGGAACTTCCACGATCAGACCGGTGGAGTACGCGCCGACCAGGCCTGGGACATCTCCACCGGCGCAGGCGTCGTGGTGGCGGTGATCGACACCGGCGTCGTGGAAAACACGCCCGACCTGAAGGACAACGTGCTGCCGGGCTATGACATGATCTCCGACCGCTTGATCTCCCGTCGCGACACCGACGCCCGCGTCGCCGGTGGCTGGGACCAGGGCGACTGGATGGAAGCCAATTACTGCACGGCGCTGGGCGCGCCTCCGCACGCCGCCCGCGACAGCTCCTGGCACGGCACCCACGTCTCCGGTACCGTCGCGCAGCAGACCAACAACGGTGTCGGTCTGGCCGGCCTGGCCCACAACGCCAGGATTCTGCCGGTGCGTGTGCTGGGTTCGTGTGGCGGGTACGGCAGCGACATTGCCGATGGCATGTTGTGGGCGGTCGGTGCGACCGTTGCCGGCCTGCCGGTCAATGCCAATCCGGCAGAAGTGCTCAACATGAGCCTGGGCAGCAATGGGCCCGACGCCTGCCCGCAGATCTACCAGGACGCCATCGACGAAGTGAACCGACGCGGTGCGATGGTGGTGGTGGCAGCCGGCAACTCCAACGCCGATGCCGGCACCTACACGATGTCCTCCTGCAAGGATGTGATCAGCGTCGGCGCCACGCGTGTCACCGGCGGCAAGGCCAGCTACTCCAGCTGGGGCAACCGGGTGGATCTGTCCGCGCCAGGTGGCGGTGGAGGTGTTGATGGAGACCCGAACGGCTACATCTTCCAGATCGTCAACACGGGCACCACCCGCCCCACGACCGAGTTCGGCATCGGGGGATATACCGGCACCTCGATGGCATCGCCCCATGTGGCCGCGGCGGCAGCGCTGGTCCAGAGCGTGGCCACCACGCCGCTGCGCTGGGACCAGATGCGGGACCTGCTGAAATCCACTGCGCGTCCTTTCCCGGCCAGCATTCCCACCAGCACACCGATGGGCGCGGGAATCCTCGACGCCAATGCACTGGTAACCGCCGCGACCACCGAACCCTGCGATCCCACCGTCGAGAGCTGCACCCCGCCGAATGTGGAACTGAGCAATGCAGTCGAACTGCGCGGGCTGTCAAGCACCTCCGCAGAGCGGACCTACAGTTTCACCGCCCGGGCCGGCACACCGTTGACCATCATGACGCTGGGCGGCAAAGGCGACGTATCGCTGTATGTAGCGGCGCAGCGCGTCCCCAGTGCTTCCGATTACGATGCGAAATCAACCCGACCGACCAATTCGGAGTCGGTGCGGATCGGCTCGCCCTCGGCGGTCACCTACATGATCCGCCTCACGGGAACATATTCCGGGTTGACCCTGGTAGCCCGGCAGTAAGCCTCAAGGGCGGCGCCACTGCGCGCCGCCCGCGATGCCCGGGGTCCTTCGATGGATAGCCTGCCCAGGAAACTCTCCTTGACTGATCGGCGCACGTTGCCGTCCCTCATCGGGGCGGTGACACGCCCCCTGCGGCCGCATGCGTTGTCCAGCCGCCACGGGACCTCCAGCGGGCTGCTGGACAGACATACCTTCACGATCGACTACACCACACGATCACCCCGGTTACCGGGCCGATCGCCCGTCGCCGTCCTCGTCGATGTCCTTGACCTGCCGAATGCCGAGCCCTGTCAGGCCTTCGGCATGGCCTCGCTGGAGACGCGGGTCAGGCAGGACGCAGCACGCATCGAGGCCGCCCTGGACGGCCAGGCGGACGTCCACCATATGGGCGGCAGCCGTTTCGCCTTCATCGTGGAGCTGCCCACCCGTGACGCCGTCGAGCGCCTGGTGGAAGCGCTGCACCTGCGCCTGACGCAGCCCAGGGAGGGTGCAGCGCAGCCCCTCCGGCCTCTCGTCCACGTCGGCCTCTGCCAGGCCGAAACCGGCAAGGACAGCGCCGACGACATCATCCGCGGGATGTTCGTGGGACTTCACTGGGCAGTGTCCAGCCAGGTCACCTACTGCTGGTACTCCGCCCCCCGCGATGAAAGTCTGCGGCGCGAGTATTACCTGCTTGCCGGCGCCCGCGACGGCCTGCGCCACGACGAATTCCATCTGCTCTACCAGCCTCGTTTCCGCGGGTCTGATCTCAGTGCGGTGTCAGCGGAGGCGCTGATCCGCTGGGATCATCCTCGGCTTGGCCCGGTCAGCCCTGCCGAATTCATCCCGGTATTCGAACGTAACGCACTGATGGAGAAGGTCACGGAGTGGGTCGTCGACCGAGCGCTGGAGCAGCTGTCATGCTGGAGACGCGACGGCATCACGCTGGGCCTGTCGATCAATCTGTCTGCACGGAATGTGGCCCGTGCCGGCATGGCCGATGCGCTGGTCGCCAGGATCCATGCCGAGGGGCTGCGCTGCAGCGACCTCGAGATCGAGATCACCGAAGGAGAATGGTTGCGGGTGAACTCCGTGCCCGGCGAGCAGCTCAGGCGGATGGCATCGGCGGGAATCCGCCTGGCATTGGACGACTTCGGCAGCGGCTACAGCAACTTCGCCTACCTGACCGAACTGCCGATCCACACGCTGAAGCTGGACAAATCGCTGATTGATGGAATCTCGACCGACACGCGGGCCCGCCTGAAAGTCCGTGCCATCATCGGCCTGGCCCATGATCTGGGCTACACCGCCGTCGCTGAGGGGGCTGAAACCGCCGACCAGGTCACCACGCTGCGGGAGCTCGGATGCGACCAGATCCAGGGCTTTGCATTGTGCAGGCCCATCAGTGCGACCGAACTGACCGATAGACTCACTGTTGCACCCCACCTGCTCGAATGAGCCAGGCCTGCACCCGCGGATGGACTGCGCGGCGTGCGTTTGATCCCTTCATGGAAGCCGCCGAGAATCCCGGGGCAGTTGCCTGCTCCTGATCCATCCGAGAAGTCTGCCAGTGGCCAACACAGGTTCCTTTCTGCTTCGCCTTGTTCAGGGAGACCTGACCACTGAAGGAGCGCTGACACGCCTGCACGCAGTGCAAGCAACATGCCGTGCATGCAACCACACCTCGATGCTGAAGGCGGGCGCAGGCCTGACCGATCTGCGCGGCGCAGGGATCCTGGTCTGCCCCTGCTGCCACAACCGGCAGGCGGTCAGCCGCATGCGCTTCGAGGAGTTCGTCAAGCGGTTGCCCCGCGCGGATGCCATCGACCACAGTGCCCTCCCGCTTGCCGCCGCTCCCGCGCACCACGCGTCACCGCAGCCGTTCCTGGAACTGGTGGTTGTTCGTGCCGGTGCGGCGCTGTTCGGGATCGATGTTGAATCGGCGGTGGAAATACGTGGTCCGGAGGCTCTGACCCGGGGTACGGACGGCCTGTCCAGCGTGTCCGTACGCGGGCAGACGGTGCCCGTCGTGGATCTTGGCCTTGTCACGGGCGGCACCCGCTGCGGTGCCCGCTGCCCGGCGATGCTGCTGGTGCAGGCCGGCGTCCAGCTTGTCGCCCTGGCGCTTGACCAGGTGCTCACCATCGAGAGTGTCCCGCTCGGCCACGTCCACCCCATCAGCAACGATGGGCAGGGATTGCCGCTCTGCAGCCACCGGGTCTGCCTGGCATCCAACCAGGAGGTTGCCCTCATTGATCCGAGTGTCGCTCTCACTCTCCAGCGGCGGCTCGCAGGTTCGCGGACCGATGCAGCGATCTTCCCCGGGAGGTCCGATGAACACTGAGACGCGGGATGCCTTGCTGCGCCTCCAGGGGGCCATGAACCGGATGCATGTCCGTGTGGCGGCACTGGAAGCGGCCACCGTTCTTCTGCTCCGCACGAACGCAGGCAATCTGGACGCGGCCGATGAATTCGAACGCAGCATCCGCCACTACCTCAGCGGCATGGACCTGCACCGGGAACACGTTTTTGCATTCGAGCAGATCGTCGAGCCTTGGCTCGGCATCCTGCGGGATCCGCTGGCCGGCATTCGCTCCCCTCCCCCCTCGGCCTGAACCGAAGGAGTGTGCGACTCACCCCTGCCTCTCCGCGCGCAGTGCCCCAACTGCTGATCCGATCTTAACGCCCAAACTGCTCGCAATGCCTGGAGACCATCGCTTGATACTCCGCCATGGGCGCCAGGCCCATTCGAGCACGACGCTCGTCAAGCGTCTCAGGTGCTTCAACCGCACGTGGCTCCCAACGCCCCGGGTCTGCACAACGCCCCTGCGTTCCATAGCGCTGGGGGTCGTGGGTGCGGTCCCAGAGGTAGGCGTAATTGGACGCTTTGACCTGCCCCGTCGCTACCAAGGGCTCCATGGCTTCCGCAACAGAGCGCTGGAACGCCGGATCCTTGTCGGCATGCTGGGCCAGCAGCCAGGCCGCGTCCGCCCCGTCCTGGCCCACCTGCGCCACGGTCGGCCAGCCATGGGCCGCAACGATCGCCTTCAGCCGAGCGGTATGCACCGCATCGACGGCACTGAGCACCCTCTCCTCGCCCTCGGTGGTCAGCGGAAGGTCCCGGACCGCCTGATCGGCATCCTTCATCCGCAGGAGCTCGCCGCGCAGCTCCGGGTCAGCAGGCGTCCCACCGCTGGCTCCCAGCGGCGCGAAGAGGATCGCAATCACCCACAATGGACCGAATCGCCGCGTCACAGCTCCACCTCCTGCGTGATGTGTCAGCCGATGATGCCCAGTTGGCAGATTTGCCGGTAGGTCAGCTTAAACTTGATGCGTCGGCGGCGCCGGGCATCTGCCTGCGTCGCAACAACCGTATCCATGGTCGATCCGCTGTGTGCCTGTCGCGCCATCAATGTGATCCTGTTTGAGTCACTGCCGCCGCCGTGGCCCCGGATCGACCGCTACAACCGGTAGGAAGCTCTCTTGCAAACCGCTGATTCCAAAGTGAAACCCTCGTCGGCCAAGGCCAGTGCCGAACATACCCCGGCGATGAAGCAGTTCTTCGCAGCGAAGTCCGAGTACCCGGATCTGCTGCTGTTCTTCCGCATGGGCGACTTCTACGAGCTGTTCTACGACGATGCACGCAAGGCTGCACGCCTGCTCGACATCACCCTGACCCAGCGCGGCAGTTCCGGCGGCGCCCCGATTCCGATGGCCGGTGTGCCCGTGCATGCCTACGAGGGCTACCTGGCACGGCTGGTGGCGCTGGGCGAATCCGTGGCGATCTGCGAGCAGATCGGCGACCCGGCCCTGGCCAAGGGGCTGGTCGAGCGCAAGGTGGTCCGCATCGTCACCCCCGGTACGGTCACCGACGAAGCACTGCTCGACGAACGCCGCGACACCCTGCTGATGGCCCTGTCGCGCACCCGGCAGGGCTACGGCCTAGCCTGGGCCGACCTCGCCGGTGGCCGCTTCCTGGTCAACGAGGTCGACACCGACGACGCGCTGGAAGCCGAGCTGGCGCGCCTGGAGCCGGCCGAGCTGCTGGTGCCGGACGAGGAGAACTGGCCGGACTTCCTGCGCCAGCGCAGCGGTGTGCGTCGCCGCGCGCCATGGCTGTTCGATGCGGACAGCGGTCGTCGGCAGCTGCTGGCCTTCTTCAAGCTGCATGACCTGAGCGGCTTCGGCATCGACGACAAGCCACGCGCCACGGCCGCCGCAGGCGCCCTGCTCGGCTATGTCGAAGAAACCCAGAAGCAGCGCCTGCCGCACCTGACCTCGATCGCGATGGAAACCGCCGGCGAGGCGATCGCCATGAACGCCGCGACCCGCCGCCACCTGGAGCTGGATACGCGGGTCGACGGCGATACCCGCAATACCCTGCTGGGCGTGCTCGACAGCACCGTCACGCCGATGGGCGGCCGCCTGCTGCGTCGCTGGCTGCATCGCCCGTTGCGCCTGCGCGAGGTGCTGGTACAGCGCCACCATGCGGTAGCGACGCTGATCGATCGCGGCAGCGATGGCGACATCCGCGAACAGTTCCGTCGCCTGGGTGACCTCGAGCGCATCCTCACCCGCGTCGCCCTGCGCTCGGCACGCCCCCGCGATTTCTCGACACTGCGCGATGGCCTGGGCCTGTTGCCTGCGGTGCGCGACGTGCTGGCGCCACTGGACTCGCCACGCCTGCAGGCGCTGTACGCCGCGCTGGGCGAGCATGACGACTGCGCGCAGCTGCTCGCGCGTGCCATCGCTGAAATGCCGCCGCTGAAACTCAGCGATGGCGGCGTGCTGGCCGATGGCTTCGACGAGGAGCTGGATGAGCTGCGACGCCTGTCCACGAACGCCGACCAGTTCCTGGTCGACCTTGAGCGGCGCGAGCGCGAAAGCAGCGGCATTGCCACACTGAAGGTCGGCTACAACCGTGTGCACGGCTATTACATCGAGATCAGCAAGGGCCAGGCCGACCGCGCACCGGTGCACTACACGCGCCGCCAGACCCTCACCAACGCCGAGCGCTACATCACCGAAGAACTGAAGGCGTTCGAGGACAAGGTACTGTCCGCGCGCGACCGCTCGCTGTCGCGCGAGAAGTTCCTGTATGAGCAGCTGCTGGACACGCTGGGTGCACAGCTGGAGCCGCTGAAGCAGTGTGCCGCCGCGTTGAGCGAACTGGATGTGCTGGCCGCATTCGCCGAGCGCGCGCAGGCATTGGACTGGTCGCGCCCGGAACTGGAAACGGCACCCTGCCTGAAGATCGAGCGCGGCCGTCACCCTGTCGTGGAAGCCGTGCGCGAGCAGCCCTTCGAGCCGAACGATCTGGACCTGCACCCGGACCGCCGGATGCTGGTCATCACCGGCCCGAACATGGGCGGTAAATCCACCTACATGCGGCAGAATGCACTGATCGTGCTTCTGGCCCACATCGGCTCCTTCGTACCGGCCAGCCGCGCCGTGATCGGCCCGATCGACCGCATCCTGACCCGCATCGGCGCCGGCGACGATCTCGCCCGCGGGCAGTCGACCTTCATGGTCGAAATGGCCGAGACCAGCTACATCCTGCATCACGCCAGCCCACATTCGCTGGTGCTGATGGATGAGATCGGCCGCGGCACCTCCACCTATGACGGCCTTGCCCTGGCCGACGCGGTGGCCCGCCACCTCGCCTACGAGAACCGCTGCTACACACTGTTCGCCACCCACTATTTCGAGCTGACCGCGCTGGCCGACGAGCAGTACGAGGGCGGCCGCAGCGGTATCGCCAACGTGCACCTGGATGCGGTCGAGCATGGCGAAGCGCTGGTGTTCATGCACGCTGTGAAGGACGGCCCGGCCAACCGCAGCTTCGGACTGCAGGTGGCCGCGCTGGCCGGCCTGCCTCGATCGACCGTGGCACAGGCGCGGCGGCGCCTGGCCGAACTGGAACAACGGGGCAGCGAGAGCCATGCGGCGGAGCTGGCCCCTCAGGCGCTGGATGCCCCGCAGCAGTTCGGCCTGTTCAATGCCCCGTCCAGCAAGGCGCAGGAGGCGCTGGCCGCCATCGATCCGGACGAACTGACGCCCAAACAGGCGCTGGAAGCGCTGTATCGGCTGAAGTCACTGCTGTAACCGGCATGGGACCGGCGCAACGCCGGCCCCCCTCCCGCCCCCGGTCAGAGCGAGCCTGCGCCCGGCAGCCTTCGCATTTCCGTCGTGCAGGCGGCGTTATGCTCGGGCGGTCCTTCCTTCACAGAACGGAGACCGCCATGAACACCGAATCCCTCGCCGCATCCCTCTTCCAGCAGCTGCAGCAGGGGCAAGGCCTGCAGCAGGTTTCCCAGCAGCTCGGCCTGGACAGCAGCCAGACCACCCAGGCGGCGGGCAGCGCCTTGCCGCTGCTGCTGGGCGCAATGGGCCAGAACGCCAGCGAGCCGCAGGGCGCGCAGTCCCTGCTCAATGCGCTGCAGCGTGACCATCTGGGCAGTGGTGGGGGTGGCGGCTTCGACCTCGGCAGCATCCTCGCCGCAGTGATGGGTGGCGGCGGCAGCGGCGCCACCGATGGGGCCGGCATCCTCGGCCACATCTTCGGTGGCCAGCAGCCGCAGGCCGCTCAGGTGCTTGGCCAGAAGACCGGCCTGGACAGCGGCACCTCCGGCAAGCTGCTGGCGATCCTTGCGCCCATCGTCATGTCCTTCCTGGCCCAGCGCTTCGCCCAGCAGGGCAACGCCAGCGAACTCAGCAGCGCCCTCGGCCAGGAGGCGCAGCAGTCCGGCGGCATCGGCAGCATGCTGGGCGGTGTGCTCGATCAGGACGGCGACGGCCAGTTCGGGGCCAGCGACCTGCTGAAGCTCGGCTCGGGGTTGCTCAAGCGCTGATCGCACACACCCGTACAAGCCCCGGACCTAATAGACAGCCACTATCGCATTGGTTGAATCAATCGAATTTACCGATCCACAGGCGCCACCTAATGTGGGTCGGGCCTCCCCCGATTCCACCTTTCGCCAGTCCACAGGTAGAGACCCATGAAAAGCGAAGCGAAGTGCCCCTTCAACCATGCCGTCGTCGGTGACGCGACGACCAACCGCGACTGGTGGCCGAACCAGCTGCGCGTGGACCTGCTCAACCAGCATTCCGCGCGCTCCAACCCGCTCGATGCCGGCTTTGATTACGCATCGGCGTTCAAGAGCCTGGACTATGCCGCGCTGAAGGCAGACCTGAAAGCACTGATGACGGACTCGCAGGACTGGTGGCCGGCCGATTTCGGTCACTACGGCGGCCTGTTCATCCGCATGGCGTGGCACAGCGCCGGCACCTATCGCATCGGTGATGGCCGCGGTGGCGGCGGCCGCGGCCAGCAGCGCTTCGCCCCGCTCAACAGCTGGCCGGACAACGTCAGTCTGGACAAGGCGCGACGCCTGCTGTGGCCGATCAAGCAGAAGTACGGCCAGGCCATCTCCTGGGCCGACCTGCTTATCCTGACCGGCAATGTCGCGCTGGAGTCGATGGGCTTCAAGACACTGGGCTTCGCCGGTGGCCGTCCCGATACCTGGGAACCGGATCAGGATGTGTACTGGGGCCGCGAAACCACATGGCTGGGCGGTGACGTGCGCTACAAGCACGGCTCCGAAGGCGTGGTGGAATCCCACGGCGTGCTGGTGTCCGATGACGATGCCGATGGCGACGTGCATTCGCGCAAGCTGGAGAACCCGCTGGCCGCGGTGCAGATGGGCCTGATCTATGTGAATCCCGAGGGCCCTGACGGCAACCCCGACCCGGTACTGGCTGCACATGACATCCGTGACACGTTCGGCCGCATGGCAATGGACGATGAAGAGACGGTGGCGCTGATCGCAGGCGGGCACAGCTTCGGCAAGACCCATGGCGCCGGCCCGGCCGACAACGTCGGCAAGGAGCCTGAAGCGGCCGATCTGGAAAGCCAGGGCCTGGGCTGGGCCAACAGCTTCGGCAGCGGCAAGGGCGGCGACACCATCACCAGTGGCCTGGAAGTCACCTGGACCCGTACTCCAGCGCAGTGGAGCCATGACTTCTTCGAGAACCTGTTCAAGTACGAATGGGAACTGACCAAAAGTCCGGCCGGCGCGCATCAATGGGTGGCCAAGGATGCCGAGGCGGTCATTCCCGATGCGCACGACGCCTCGAAGAAGCACCGCCCGACCATGCTGACCACCGATCTGTCGCTGCGCATGGATCCCGCCTACGAAAAGATCTCGCGCCGCTTCCTGGCCGATCCGCAGGCGTTTGCCGATGCGTTCGCGCGCGCCTGGTTCAAGCTGACCCATCGCGACATGGGGCCGCGCGCGCGCTATCTGGGGCCGGAAGTGCCGGCCGAAGAGTTCATCTGGCAGGATCCGCTGCCGGCCGCAAAGCACCCGCTCATCGATGCCAGGGACGTGGCCACCCTGAAGCAGGCGATCGCCGCAAGCGGCCTGAGCGTCCCTGAACTGGTCTCCACGGCCTGGGCATCGGCCTCCACCTTCCGTGGCTCGGACAAGCGGGGCGGCGCCAATGGTGCGCGCATCCGCCTGGCACCGCAGAAGGACTGGCCGGTAAACCAGCCCACCCGTCTGGCCAAGGTGCTGGCCGCACTGGAAAAGGTGCAGAGCGGGTTCAATGCCGGCAGTGAAAGGCAGGTGTCGCTGGCCGACCTGATCGTGCTGGCCGGTGGCGTGGGCATCGAACAGGCCGCCAAGGCCGGTGGGTATGACATCAGCGTACCGTTCACGCCGGGCCGTACCGACGCCAGCCAGGAGCAGACCGACGTGGAATCGTTCGCGGTGCTGGAACCGGCGGCCGATGGATTCCGCAACTACCTCAAGGGCGCCTACAGCGTTCCGGGCGAAGCGCTGCTGATCGACCGGGCGCAACTGCTGACGCTGACCGCCCCGGAGCTGACCGTGCTGGTCGGTGGCCTGCGCGTACTGGGTGCCAATGCCGATCGCAGCGCGCACGGCGTCTTCACCGATCGGCCCGGGACACTCAGCAACGACTTCTTCGTCAACCTGCTGGACATGGGCACGCAGTGGAAGGCCACCGGTCGTGAAACCTACGAAGGCCGCAGCCGCAACGACGGCGCCGCACGCTGGACCGCCACCCGTGCTGATCTGGTATTTGGATCCAATGCGGTGCTGCGTGCGCTGGCAGAGGTCTATGGCAGTGCAGACGGCGAGAAGAAGTTCGTGCAGGACTTCGTCGCGGCGTGGACCCGGGTGATGGAGCTGGACCGCTACGACCTGCACGGCTGATCACCGGCAGGCCCGGCGCTGCTGTCGGAAGGCCCACCGGGCATGGCCCGGCGCTGCCACTGAAGGGCTCGCCGGGCATGGCCCGGCGCTGCCTTGGGGGCGTTCGCGTTACAGCGCGTCGATGTCGCCCAGCGCGCGGATCAGACGCCGCGCGCGCTTGTCCGGCTTGTGCTCCGGTGGCTGGAAGCCGTCGCGCGCGGCGATGCGCAGTGCGCGCTGCTCGGCGCGCCGTGCCTTCGAGGCCTCGCTCTCGGCATACAGCTGGTGCGCGACCGGGGCAGGCCCGCGCTGGTCGCTCAGGCCCATCACCTGGATCTCGAAATGCTCCTCGCCGCGATCGACCTGCAGGTGCTCACCCACGCGCACCGCGCGCGAGGACTTCGGCCGCTGACCGGCCACGCTGACCTTGCCGGTTTCGATGGCCTGCTTGGCCAGGCTGCGGGTCTTGAAGAAACGGGCCGCCCACAACCAGATGTCCAGACGGACACTGGGCGACAGCGGGGAAAGCTCAGGCATCGGCAGGTACTACTCCGTTCGCTTGTTCAGGGGGCGCGGATTGTCGGGGTCGGTGCGGCAGCCGCTGCCCCCGATCAGGGTCGGTGCTCCGGCAGCGAGATCCTGGCGCTGGCTGCCGACCAGACATTCGGGGCGGTCGGTCGGCCGCACCTGGGTATCGCCCAGCCGGTCTCCCGACGAACATGCGGCCAGCAGGCCGCCAATCAAGGCCAACGTGATCGACCTCACCTGCTGTCGTTGATGCATTGCCACATCCCGCGAACCGGCTTGGTGCTAGTGTGCGCCTCCCGGGATTCGATCACCACCCCATGGCCAAAGCGCCGCTTGACCTGACCGCCGGCCCGATCGGCCGCAATCTCCTGCTGTTCTCGCTGCCGATCCTGGCGGGCAACATCGCGCAGTCGCTGAACGGTTCGGTGAACGCGGTATGGGTCGGGCGCTTCCTCGGCGAAGCGGCACTGACTGCCACCGCGAACGCCAACAACATCATGTTCTTCCTGATCGGTTCGGTGTTCGGCTTCGGCATGGCCTCCACCATCCTGATCGGCCAGGCCATCGGTGCACGGGATATCGCCCAGGCACGGCGCGTGGTCGGCACCAGTGCCACGTTCTTCATCGGCCTGTCGGCGATCATCGCCATCGCCGGCTGGTTCATGGCCCATCCGCTGCTGGCGGCGATGGGCACGCCGGCGGCCTCGCTGCCACTGGCCGAGGCCTATCTGCGCATCATCTTCCTGGCAATGCCGACGTTGTATGCCTTTGCCTTCCTCAGCGCCGCGCTGCGCGGTGCCGGTGACTCGCGTACGCCGTTCCGCTTCCTGCTGCTGTCGGTCGTGCTGGACATCGCATTGAATCCGGTACTGATCTTCGGCATGGGGCCGTTCCCGGAGCTGGGCATCGCCGGTTCGGCCTGGGCCACGCTGGTGTCGCAGACCCTCTCGCTGGGCGGCCTGCTGCTGTACATGCGGCACAAGCGCCACACGCTGTGGCTGGGTCGCGCCGACATGCGCCTGTTCAAGCTGGACCTGACCATCCTCAAGGCACTGGTGGTCAAAGGCGTGCCGATGGGCCTGCAGATGGTGCTGATCTCGCTGTCGGTGATCCTGCTGATGACCATGGTCAACCAGTACGGCACCGAAACCGCAGCGGCCTATGGCGCCTCGCTGCAATTGTGGAACTACGTGCAGATGCCGGCGATGGCGATCGGCGCGGCCTGTTCCACGATGGCCGCACAGAACGTGGGTGCCCAGCAGTGGGATCGCGTTCGCGGCACCGCACGCAAGGGCGTGCTGTTCAATTTCCTGCTGACCGGTGCGTTGATCCTGCCGCTGGTGCTGCTGGACCAGTACTCGCTGGCCCTGTTCCTGCCGCAGGGCAGCGAGTCGCTGCAGATCGCGCGCCACCTCAACCATGTGGTGGTCGGCTCGTTCCTGTTCTTCGGCGTGAGCTTCGTGATTTCCGGCGTGGTGCGCTCGACGGGTGCGGTGATTCCACCACTGCTGATCCTGGCCGCGTCACTGTGGGGCGTGCGCGTTCCGTTCGCCGAACTGCTGCAGCCCTATTGGGGCGCAGATGCGATCTGGTGGAGTTTCCCGGTCAGTTCTCTGGTGTCGATGCTGCTGTCGCTGGCGTACTACCGCTGGGGGGGGTGGCGCAAGGCGAAGATGATCAGCACACCCGCGAAGGCCGAGGCGATTGCCACACCGTCGGAGATTCCTGCCTGCCCACCGTCACCGGTGGCGGACCCGGATGCCGTGACCCGGTAGCGCCGGGCATGGCCCGGTGCTACCGCTTGTTCTTCGCGGCGTTGTGCTTGGCCGCCGCGCGCATCAGGGTCTTGAACGCCGTGGCATCGGGCATGGTGCCTTCATGGATGTCGATCGCGCGCCGCGTGTTGCCTTCCAGGCTGGCGTTGAACAGGCGCTTCGGGTCCGGCAAGGCCGCCCCCTGGGCGAAGGTCAGCTTCACTGCCTGCTTGTAGGTCTCACCGGTGCACAGGATGCCGTGATGCTCCCATACCGGTGTGCCCCGCCACTTCCAGGTTTCCTGCACCTCCGGCAGCGCTTCATGGATCAGCGCCCGAACGCGTGCCAGCGTTTCACCGCGCCAGTCACCCAGTTCCGCGATGCGCGCATCGATCAGTGCGGCCGCGGGTGTTCCGGCGTCGTCGGGGTTCGGTGCATGCGTGGTCATCGTGTGCTCTCGTCGGCGGAACGTCCGGAATGGCGGGCTTACATGCGTTCGCCGGGCAATGCAGCGGCCTGGCGGACCCACTCGAGGAACTGCGCTTCATCCAGCATGCCCTCCTGCGTGATGTGCAGGTAGCGGGTATCGGCGCTTCTGGACGGCTCCGGTGGCATCGGTTGCAGGGCCGCGCCGCGGAAGAACGCGACCTTGATGTAACGGGCGAAGCAATGGAAGCTGAGGAACCAGCCGGCATCGGCGGCCACCGCGTACATCGGCGAGTTCCACTTCACCGCCTTGTGCACGCCGGGCACGGCTTGGCCGATCAGTGCGTCGAGGCGTGCGCCGATGGGCTGCTTCCAGTCCGGCATGGCGGCGATGTACGCCTGCACCGGCGCATCACCCTCGCCCTTGGCGATCTGCGGATTTCCCCCGGACAGGAGCCTGGGTGCAGTGGAAGGTGCGGCTCGCTTGGAAGGCATCGCACGGCGCATGCATGGGAATGAAGCCGCAGACTAGCGCCATCGGCAGCCTGCGGTCACGGCGCACTGCGCCATCGCTTCAGTCCGCCAGCGAGGCCAGGAACTGGCGCCATTCGGGCAGCTGTCGTTGGCGTTGAAGCGAGCGCATCAGGAGCGCCATCACCACACCGAACAGGCCGCCCGCCAGCAATCCGGCACCCAGCAGCAGGCCGAGTGGACGCTCACCGCCCTGCCACAGCAGCAGCCACATCAGGGCGCACCAGAACAGGCCGAACAGCAGCCCCTGCACCAGCGCGTTGATGCGGAAACCGGCCAGGATCGGCGGCGGCACAGCGACGCCCATCCGCCACAGCGTCCGATGCAGCAACGGTGCGGACTGCGCGCGCGGCAGCCCCTTGTCGTCCAGCAGACGAAGCGCCGCGCGGATGCGGTCGGGATAGCGCAGGTCGTTCTTGTTCATCGCACGAACCTAGCGGATGCAGGAGCACAAACGCAAACGGCCGCCCGAAGGCGGCCGTCGCGGCAACAACCGGAGTTGTCTATCAGGCCTTTTCGGCCAGACGGGCAGCCTTGGCCTGCGCAGCGGCAGCCAGGTCTTCCTTGATGCGGGCAGCCTTGCCTTCCAGGCCACGCAGGTAGTACAGCTTGCCGGCGCGGACCTTGCCGCGGCGCTTCACTTCGACCGAGTCGATGATGGCGCTGTGGGTCTGGAAGACGCGCTCGACGCCGTAGCCGTGCGAGATCTTGCGGACGGTGAACGAGGAGTTCAGGCCGGCATTCTTGGTGCCGATCACAACGCCTTCGTAGGCCTGCACGCGCTCACGGTTGCCTTCCTTCACCTTCACGTTGACGACAACGGTGTCGCCCTGGCTGAACTTCGGCAGTTCGCGGGTGATCTGGGCGGATTCGAATTCCGCGACGATGGACTTGTTCAGCTTGCTCATGGGTTACACCGATTCTTGTTCGGGTGGGCGTGTCGATTCGACAACGTAGGCTCATGCAGTCACCGGACTGTGCTGCACGTTTGTTTTGGGTACTGCGCACGCCAGCCGGGGCCGGCGGGAATTGGCCATGATAGCCGATAACGCCAGCCCTGCGCTAGGGGCTGGCCTTTTGTTTCCGGGCCTGACGGCCCTGCTCCAGCAGTTTGCGGTCGGTCTTGCCCAGCGCCTGTTCATCCAGCAGGTCCGGGCGCCGCTGGGCGGTACGGACCAGGGACTGCTGGCGGCGCCAGGCGGCGATGGCCGCGTGGTTGCCCGAGCGCAGCACCTCCGGCACGTCACCCAGCGGGTGCTGGGCCGGCTGGCTGTAATGCGGGCAGTCGAGCAGGCCGAGGTCGCCCTCGAAGCTGTCCTGTGCCGCCGATTCAGCGTCGTTCAGGGCCCCCTCCTGCAGGCGGGCCACGGCGTCGATGATGACCGCTGCGCCCAGCTCGCCGCCGGACAGCACGTAGTCGCCGAGGGAAATCTCCTCGTCGACATTGGCTTCCAGGAAGCGCTCGTCGATGCCCTCGTAGCGCCCACAGAGCAGGACCATGCGCGGCAGCGCCGCCAGTTCACGGACCTTGGCCTGGGTCAACGGCGCCCCCTGCGGGCTGAGGTAGATCACCCTGGCCGGGGTCGGATCGGCATTGCGGATCGCCTGCAGGCAGGCCTGCAGCGGTTCGATCAGCATCACCATGCCCGGGCCACCGCCGAAGGGACGGTCGTCCACCCGGCGGTAGTTGCCTTCGGCGTAATCACGGGGATTCCAGCCGTGAAGGCTGAACAACCCTTTCTCCTGCGCGCGTCCGACCACGCCCAGTCCAGCAGACTGGGCGAGGAACTCGGGGAACAGGGTGATGACGTCGAAACGCATGCTCAGAACTCGGGATCCCAGTCGACCACGACCAGGTTCGCCTCGAAGTCCACCGAAACGACGAAGTCCGGCAGCACGAACGGGATCATCCGCTCGCGGTCGCCACGGACCACCACCACGTCGTTGGCACCGGTGCTGAACAGGTGCGAGACCTGGCCCAGGGCAACGCCCTCGGTCGTCTTCACGTCCAGGCCTTCCAGGTCGACCCAGTAATATTCATCCGGATTCGGCGGCGGCAGCGCGCTGCGCGGCACGTAGATCTCGGTGCCACGCATGGCTTCGACCGCGTCACGGTCCTCGACGCCGGGGAAACGCGCGACCAGGTGCTTGCCGCTGTCGCGACCCCGCACACCTTCAATCGTGGTTTCCACGCCGGACGGACTGCGCACGATCCATGGCTGGTAACGGAAAATGGCGGAACGTGGCTCGGTCCAGGACTCGAGCTTGATCTCGCCGCGCACACCAAAAGCGCCGACAATCCTGCCCAGCAGGATGCGGCGCTCGATATCTTTCATCTGCTTCAACCAGGAGGGCCACGCCGGAGCGTGGCCCGTCAGGATCAGGCCGCAGCGGCCTGGGACTTGGTCGCTTCCTTGATCAGGTTGCGGACCTTGTCGGTCGGCTGGGCGCCGTTCTTGACCCAATGGTCAACGCGGGCCAGATCCAGCTCGATGCGCTTCTCGGCGCCCTGGGCGACCGGGTTGTAGAAGCCAACGCGCTCGATGTTGCGGCCGTCGCGCGCGCTGCGCACGTCGGTGACGATGATGTGGTAGAACGGACGCTTCTTGGCGCCGCCGCGGGTCAGTCGAATCTTGACCATGGTGTGTTTTTCCTATTGCCCAGTCGCCAGGATGGCGAGGTAAGCGGGCGATTATAGCGGCAGAGCGTGGCCGAGCCAACCCCACGCGTCACGGTAGCGCCGGGCCATGCCCGGCGGCCGGCAGGCCATGCATCCGTTCAGGAAAGCGGTTGCCACGGCACGCCGGCCAGTACCGCCCTGCCCTGTTCAGCCAACGCCAGCGAGCCGGCCAGGACCCGCCCATCAATGCTCTGCAGCGCCCAGAGTCCGCTGGCGTTGCAGGCAAACGCAGCCTGCACTCCATGCAGGGCGCCTGCCGGCAGGGGCCGGCACACCTGCGGTCCGTTCCAATGCTCACGCAGCAGGGCCTCTGCGGTACCCCGCAGCGCGGCGGCGCGTGGCCAGATCAGCTGGTGCCCATCATGCACGGCCACGTTCCAGGTCGTGCCCTCGCTGACGTGCCCCTGCGTGTCCACGAAAAGCGCGTCGTCAAACCCGTCGGCCATCGCCGCGCGCCGCTGCGCGAACAGGCCGAACGTGCCGACGTGCTTGATCTGCGGCAGCTCCCGCTGCCAGGTGACGCTGCGCACGCGGCGCGGCGTGGACAGCGATACCGGCGCGGATACCGCCACCAGCACATCGACCGCCACGCGGGCCAGTGGATCGCGGAAGTCGAAGTGACGCGAGAACACCGTCACCCGCAGCGAGGCGTCGGCAAGACCGGCCCTCTGCAGCGCCTGCGCCATCCAGCCCCGCACCTGCGCGGTGTCCAGCTCGCTGCCGAACAGGTCTCGTGTGGCCTGCGACAGTCGAGCCAGATGCAGGTCCAATCCCTGCACTGCTCCGCCACGCACCTGCAGCGAGGTGAAGTGACCGTAATTCACCAGCGCCGGCAGCAGATCCTCCACCTGCGCCGGCTGGCCGTTGCAGGTCAGCATCATCGCAGCAGCGCCTGCGCCTGTTCCCACATGCCGCGCAGCACGTCAGCCGCCGGCCGCGCCGGTGCCATCCACGCCGACTGCCCGGCCCAGGCCTGCATCGCCGCCAGCCGGTTCTCGCGTGTGGCCTGCGCGCGCATCGGCCCGGTTAGTCCACGCTGTACCGGGTACGGGCGCGGAGCCGGCGCACCGGCCGCCGCAGCGGCGCGTACATAGGGCGTTGCCAGGCCGCGGCCCAGTCGGCCACTGAACGCACGCGTCGGCCAGGTATCCTCCGGTTCCGTGATCGCCAGCGCGTCGGCCCAGGCCGGCGCCAGTGCTGCCTCCGGTGTGCGCAGGAACGCGGTGCCGATCTGCACCGCGCTGGCACCCAGCGTCAATGCCGCGGCGATGCCACGCCCGTCGGCGATGCCACCGGCCGCGATCACCGGAACTTGAAGATGGTCCGCCAGCCGCGGCAGCAGTGCGAACAGGCCGACCAGCTGGCGTTCGGCCAGCGCCGGATCGAAGGCCCCGCGATGGCCACCGGCTTCAGCCCCCTGTGCCACCACCGCATCGGCCCCGGCGTCCTGTGCAGCCCGCGCTTCGGCCAGCGTGGTGGCACAGGCGATCCAGGCAATGCCGGCGTCCTTCAACCGCTGCACATGCGCGGGGGAAAGCACGCCCATGATGGTCGAGGCCACCGCCGGGCGCGCGGCCAGCAACGCAGCGAACTGGTCCTCGAAATCGGCTGGCGTGGCATCGGCCGCACTGGCCGGCACCTCCGGTCCCCACTGCGCGAGGAAGGCACGGCTGGCGGATTCGGCGACCACGTCGCGCGTCGGCGCCGGGTCCGGCAACCACAGGTTCACCTGCGCCGGGCCGGTGGAAATGGCCCGGAACTCATCCATCCACCGCCCGATATCGGCGGCCGAGGAGAGCACCGCGCCCATTGCGCCCATGCTGCCGGCATTGGCCAGCGCCGCCGACAACGGCACCGGACAGGCACCGGCCATGGGGGCGAGGAGGATCGGAAGCTGCAATGAAAAACGCCGACAGAAGGCGTCGGCGCGTTCAAGAATCGGCGATGCGTTCACGCGACATACCTGCGGGAGAGGTCGCCGCCCAGCATACGCCAGTCGTTGCAGGCGGGGTCGGATCCGAACAGGTTCCGCCCCCGATGTTGATCAACGGAACGGCATGCCGCGGCCACCCATGGCGCCCATCATGCCCTTCATGCTGCGCATCATGCCCTTCATGCCGCCGCCGGCCATTTTGCTCATCATCTTTTCCATCTGCATGTACTGCTTCATGAGCTTGTTGACGTCGGCCGGAGTCACGCCCGAGCCCTTGGCGATGCGCGCGCGGCGCGAGCCGTTGAGCAGGTTCGGGTTGCGCCGTTCCTTCTTGGTCATCGAACTGATGATGGCGATCATGCGGGGCACTTCCTTGCCCTGGCTGACCTGCTGCTTGAGGTGGTCCGGGATGTTGCCCAGGCCCGGCAGCTTGTCCATCAGGCCGCCGATGCCGCCCATGTTCTGCATCTGCTCCAGCTGGTCGCGCATGTCGTTCAGGTCGAACTTCTTGCCCTTGGCGACCTTCTCGGCCAGCTTGGCCGCCTTGTCCTTGTCGACCTGCTGCTCGACCTGCTCGACCAGCGACAGCACATCGCCCATGTCCAGGATGCGGCTGGCGATGCGGTCCGGATGGAACACATCCAGGCCGTCCGGCTTTTCGCTGACGCCGACGAACTTGATCGGCTTGCCGGTGATGTAGCGCACACTCAGGGCGGCACCGCCACGGGCGTCACCGTCGGTCTTGGTCAGCACCACGCCGGTCAGCGGCAGCGCATCACCGAAGGCCTTGGCGGTGTTGGCCGCGTCCTGGCCGGTCATGGCATCGACCACGAACAGGGTTTCTGCCGGGTTGACCGCTGCGTGCAGGGCCTTGATCTCGGCCATCATCGCTTCATCGATGGCCAGGCGGCCGGCGGTATCGACCAGCAGCACGTCGACGAACGACTTGCGCGCATCGTCGATGGCGGCGCGGACGATGGCTTCCGGCTTCTGGTCGGCGCTGGACGGGAAGAACAGCACGCCGACCTGTTCGGCCAGGGTCTTCAGCTGCTCGATCGCCGCAGGACGGTAGACGTCGGCCGAGACCACCATCACCTTCTTCTTGCGCTTTTCCTTCAGGTGCTTGGCCAGCTTGCCCACGGTCGTGGTCTTGCCGGCGCCCTGCAGGCCCGCCATCAGGATGATGGCCGGCGCCGGCACGTTGAGGTTCAGGTCGCTGGCTTCAGCGCCCATCACCGCGGTCAGCTCGTCGCGGACGACCTTGATCAGCGCCTGGCCGGGGGTCAGCGACTTCAACACTTCCTGGCCAACGGCGCGCACCTTGATGCGCTCGATCAGCGCCTGTACCACCGGCAGCGCGACATCGGCCTCGAGCAGCGCGATGCGGACCTCGCGGGTGGCCTCGCGGATGTTCTCCTCGGTCAGGCGGCCACGGCCGCGCAGGCGCTCGATGGTGCCGGAAAGGCGCTGGGTCAGGGACTCGAACATGCGGTGCGACCTGTCTGAAAACGGGGGACAATAAGGCACACAGTATAGCCGGTCCGCCCCTGCTCCCGGGCTGCGACACGGCGGCCGTCGCCAGCACCCCGGGGGTATGCGAAACTGCCACGATGACAATCGTTCTCATCGCCGTCCTGCTCTACCTGGCCGCCAGCGTCCTGCTGGTGCGCGCGCTCGGCCGCGATGGTGCCGTAGGTTCGCCCGCCTGGCTGTGGCCGGCGCTGCCAGCCATCGTGCTGCATGGCGGCTATCACGTGATGGTGGCGATGCGCACGAACGGCGGGCCTGACATGCATTTCTTCGCGGCGCTGTCGCTGGTCGGCCTGGGCATGGCCTGGCTGACGTCGCTGGTGGGCGCACGCGGCCGCATGTCCGCGCTGGGCGTGGTGGTGTTTCCGCTCGCGGCACTGTTGCTGCTGGCCTATCACGGCTATGGCCACGAGCCGAGCAAGGTGCTGGGCTGGCGGTTGGCCAGCCATGCCTGGCTGGCCCTGCTGGCCTACGCCACGCTGAGCATCGCGGCATTGCTGGCGATCATGCTGTGGCTGCAGGAACGCGCGCTGCGCCGCCGCGAATTCCGGCCCTGGCTGCGCGCCCTGCCCCCGCTGGCCGATCTGGAAGCGCTGCTGTTCCGGGTCATCGCGGTGGGCTTCGCCCTGCTCACGCTGACCCTGGTCACCGGCGTCCTGTTCGTCGATGACCTGCTTGCACAGAAGCTGGTGCACAAGACCGTACTGAGCGTGCTGTCGTGGATCGTTTTCGGCGTGCTTCTGATCGGCCGCCGCCGCTACGGCTGGCGCGGGGTGAAGGCGGTGCACTGGACATTGACGGCCATGCTGTTGCTGCTGCTGGCCTTCTTCGGCAGCCAGTTCGCGATCGAGCTGGTGTTCGGACACTCCCGTTGATCGGATGACAGGTCCGCCGGGCATCGCCCGGCGGCGCAGAGCAGTAGCGCCGGGCCATGCCCGGCGAACGAGGCGTGCCTACAGGCCGTACCGCTCGATCACGTCCAGATGCGGCTGGCGATCCTGGTCGCAGGCTTCGGCCAGGCGCAGCCAGCACAGCGGATGTGCCCAACCGGCGGTGGCCTGCTGCAGGAACCGGTGCAGCGCGAGCGGTGCGTGATCCTGAGGCTGGGCGATGGTGAACAGCAGCCCCGGCAGCGTGCCATCCTCGGCCTCCGGGTCGGTCACGGTGTAGTCGGGGCGGCTGTGGGCCCAGATTTTCCAGCCCTGCGCCTCAACCGCCTCGACCAGGGCATTCCAGGCGTCCTCACCCGGATGGGCGCCGTCGATCAGCCAGCTGCGGGCGAAGCCGCCCCGCTCCAGCACATGCACCTGTGCGTAGGTCGGGATGAAGTGCTCGCGTGCCTCCTCGTCTTCCGGTGCCGGATGCACCAGCGCCGCGTCGAACACCACCCAGTCACCCACCTGCTGGGCGTGGTTGGCCGGCGCGTTCTCGACGATGCGGGCGGTCACCGGGCCACTGCGCCGGGCGTAGTACTCCATCGGCTCGCCCTCTTCCTCGCTGCGGATGATCACCCAGCCCCACGGCTCTTCGACCACACCCTCGGTGCTGGACAGTTCCATGCCGATCGCCGCCGCCGACCGCCGCACGGCGTCCCAGTCATGCGCGGCGCTGGCGGCACTCATGTGGTCCCAATGCGCGGCATTGGGCTCCTCCAGCAGTTCGATCAGCTCCGCGTAGCAGGCCTGGGCATCGCTGAAGCGTCCGGTCTCCATGTACATGCGGGCCAGCGTGCCACGCGCGCCATGCGATCCCGGCGACAGCTCCAGCAGTGCCTTTGCGGCCAGCTCCAACGCCGGCCAGTCGGACACCCGGCGCGCGCGCTGCACCTCGCACCAGTGGGCGAACACCGGCACGCTGTCGCGGAAGACATCCGCCAACCGGCGCAGGCCGGCGTCATCGCCCTGTTCGGCCAGCCACCGCATCAGCGTGTAGGCCGCGGCACCATCGTGCTGCGGATGCGCCGCCACGAAGTCCCACAGCAGTGTGCGTGCTTCGGCCTGCGCGCCGCAGGCATTGAGCGCCGAAGCCGCCGTGTCGGCCAACGGCTCATCATCGGGACACTGTGCGTGGGCCTGCAGCAACCATTGCGCCTCCTGCTCGGGGTCGCGCGCGTGGTTCTGCTCCCCGCGCGCTTCCAGCCACGCCAGCAGCTCCGTGGCCGGCACCGGCAACGGTGTCACCTCCGGCAGGCTTTCCACGCGTGCGGCCAGGGCGGCCACCAGCGCGGGCGCGCCGCGGTCCTGGCGCAGCTGAGGAAGGTGGGCACGGGCCAGGCCCAGCTGCCGCTGCGCCACCCAGCGCGCGCCCCGCTGCAGTGCCAGCTCCAGGCTGAGCGCAGCCACCTCGATCAACAACCGGTGCGAACCGACGCGGGCGAAATGCTCGATGATGGTGTTGAAGCGCGTACCCAGGTCCCAGGTGTTGCGCGCCGGATCGCGCCGGCACAACGCGGCGGCGGTGTTCGCCCACAGTCGCCAGTAGTTCGGCGTCAGCTCGCTCCACGGCACCATCTGCTGCAGCGCTTCTTCGTCGCGGCCCAGCTGTGCCAGCGCCCAGGCCTTGGACAGGCGGCGCGGCACGGTGCAGTTGGCCGGCTCATACTCGCCCGAAGCGACCACCTCGGCCTCCCGCTTTTCGATCAGCGCCAGCGCTTCCTCAGCGCGGCCCAGGCCCAGAAGGATCTTGATCTGCATCTCCGGGAAGCTGTCGAACACCTCCTTGCCGCAGGCCTCGATCGCGTCGGCCTGTGCCTGCAGGTAATCCAGCGCCTCCTGGCCCCGACCGTCGTCCAGCAGCGCGTCTGCCTTCTCGCAGCTCAGGCACTGGAAGCAGGCCCAGCTCGGATCGATGCGTGCCAGGGTCTCGTCACAGACCTCGACCCGTTCGGGCACCCAGCCGGGGCCGTCGATGTTGCCGTAGCAGGCGGCCAGATCCTGGGTCACGCAGATCGACTGCGGGCACTCCAGGGTGTCCTCGCGATGCGCACGCTCGAACAGCGCGACCGCCTCGCCCAGTGCACTTTCACCTTCGACGCGGTTGCCCACGCGGTTGCGCAGCGCCCAGTGGCCGACGTAGACATCGACCCAGGGATTGTCCAGCGCCTTGCCCAGCGCACGCGCCTCGGGCAACAGCGCATCGACGCGGTCGACCTGCAGCTCGCTGACGTCGTCTGCAAGGCGGTTCAGCAGGTGCGCGTTCTGCGCCTGCCCGGCCTGGCGCAGGTCGCCCTGCAGTTTTTCTACCCAGTTCCAGATGTCCATGAGGGGATTACGTGCTCCTGTCTAGCGAAGGCTGGATGAGAGCGGGCGTCAGCGCAGCATCTGCTGCAGCGCGCCCGCGATGTCGGTGAAGGCTCCATTGAGGTCGGGGCCTGCGGTTGCCGTCGTCCGCGCCAGGGGCCTGCCCTGCGCGGCGACGATGATCTTCAGGGAGCGCAGCAGGCGTGCGGCCGCTTCGGCCTGCGGGTGGCCTTCGCGCTGTGCGCGCAGCAGCGTCTGCACTGCGGTGTTGTCGAGGTTGAGATACAGCCGCGACGGTGCACGCGATTCGATGCGTGCAGTGAACTGGCGGGCCAGCCGCAGCGCGGCCATCGACACACGCTTGTCGTTCTCGTCGTCCTCCAGCCGCTGCTTCAGTTCGGCCTCGCGGTCGGGCACCACCACCACCGGCAGTGCCTCCGGACTGAAGCGCGCCGGCAGCAGCTGCTCACCATCGCCCAACTGCTCACGCAGCCAGGCCAGCTGCGCCTCATCGAGGCTGTCATCGGTACGGAACAGCGCGCGGTTGCCCTGCTCGGTGCCCAGTTCCACCAGGCGCAGGCCCTTGGCCTGGGCCCAGCGACGCAGGAACGGAACCACCGCATAACGATGGCCATGCGCGACCGGCACCCCCATCGCGCGGAACAGCATCTCTTCGAAACCGCCACCGTTGTCGAGGATCACATGCACGGCGCCGCGTGCCGGCAGCGCGCTGGCCGGCAGATCGCCCTGCGAGGTCGGCACGCGCACGTGCTCCACCAGCAGTTCGAACAGGCGGTCATCACACAGCGCCGCGCCCAGCAGCGCTTCGTTGTGGCGGGCCAGCACCCGGCGCCAGGCTTCAGGCTGCTGCCGTGCGACCTCGGCCAGGCCATCGATCAACGCTTCCAGCAGGGCGTGCTGCACGGCACGGTAATGATCATCGCGCTGCAGATCCTCACGACTGGCAGTGGGCGTCAGCCGCGAGGACTCGATCACGCCGCCGATGAAGCCGGCCCAGGGCGGGAGCAGGTCACGTGCATCATCGTCCAGCAGCATGCCGCGTACGAACACCGACAGATTGCGGTTGTCACTGGTGCCATAGGTGGCGCCATCCTGCACCCACAACAGGCCGGTGGCGTCGCTGACGCCATCGGCGCGCAGCGGCAGGGTGACGATGGGCTCGAAGTCATGCTCGAAACGCGCGGCGAACTGCAGGGACTGCCGGCGCGCCTGCACCGGGTGCAGCGCGACTTCGCCCTGCACCCGCCACGGCGGCGGCTCCGGATTGATCGCCGAGGTGGCGGCACCGATGAAGATTGGTTCGGACAGCAGCGCGCAGTACCGCCCCAGCACCTCGTGCAGGCGTGCTTCGTTGGCCAGCGGCAGGAAGTCGGGGTGCAGTTCCAGCTCGACCTCGGTTCCGATCTCGCGCGCGGGCACTTCGCTGACCGTGTACTGCTCGGCATTGCTGGACACGTACAGATGGCCGAGTTCCGGCGTCTGGTAGGAGGTGGTGCGAACGCTGACCCGACGCGCCAGCACGAAGGCGGACAGGAAGCCGAGACCGAACATGCCGATCAGGCCATCCTCGTCGGCGCCGCCCTGGCGCAGGCCACGGGTGTAGCCGACACCGACGGTGGCCAGGTAATCGTGGATCTCCTGGCGGGTCAGGCCCGCCCCGGTATCGCTGATGCGCAGCACGCCGGCGGTGGCGTCGACCTGGACGGAGATCCGGGAAGGCACGTCCCTGCCCGGCTGCTCGATGCGACGGCGGATGATCGAGTCATGCGCGTTCTGCACCAGCTCGCGCAGGGCCACCATCGGCGTGGAGTACAGGTGCTTGCCCAGCACCGTCATCAGTCCATTGAGGTCGACGCCCGCACGGCGGATTTCGGCGGCGGGGGCGGTAAGCGCGGGGTCCTGCATGTAATCGTTTACTCCTGGGCGCGGAAAGGCGCCACAGGGCGCCTTCGTCGAGCGGGAAAAACTAGCACAGCGAGGCTGACCGTAGCCGCATCTGACGTCTGCAGGGTCTGGCCCATGCCCGGCGGTCCTTCGCCGGTGAAGCAGACGCGCGTGGGCCGGCTCAACAGGATCGCGGCCGCCGGCGCGCCTCCGATGGAATCACGCTGCGTCGATCGCCTCGGACAGGCGCTCCACGGCGATCACCTCCATGCCCTTGACCGAGCCCCCCTTGGGCGCATTGGCCTTCGGCACGATCGCACGCCTGAAACCATGGGTGGCCGCCTCGCGCAGCCGGTCCTCACCATTGGGCACCGGGCGGATCTCGCCGGACAGGCCCACTTCGCCGAAGGCGATTGTCTTCTCGGCCAACGGCCGGTCCTGCAGCGACGACAGCACCGCCAGCAGCACCGGGAGGTCGGCGGCCGTCTCCTGCACGCGGATGCCGCCGACGACATTGACGAACACATCCTGGTCGCCCACCAGCACACCGCCGTGCCGGTGCAGCACCGCCAGCAGCATGGCCAGACGGTTCTGCTCCAGGCCTACGGCGACACGACGCGGGTTCGACAGCGGCGACGCATCGACCAGCGCCTGTACCTCCACCAGCAGCGGACGGGTTCCTTCACGGGTCACCATCACGCAGCTGCCGGGCTGATGCGTACTGCCACCGGACAGGAAGATGGCCGACGGATTGGAGACCTCCTTCAGGCCCTTGTCGCCCATGGCGAACACGCCCAGCTCGTTGACCGCGCCGAAACGGTTCTTGAACGCACGCAGCAGCCGGAAGCGGCTGCCGCTTTCGCCTTCGAAGTACAGCACCGCATCGACCATGTGTTCCAGCACACGCGGGCCGGCGATGCCACCTTCCTTGGTGACGTGGCCGACCAGGAACACGGCGGTGCCGGTTTCCTTGGCGAAACGCACCAGCCGTGCGGCACTCTCGCGCACCTGGCTGACCGACCCCGGTGCGGCGGTCAGGCTTTCCGTCCACAGCGTCTGCACCGAGTCGGCCACGATCAGGCGCGGGCCGGCCTTGGCCGCGTGCTGGAGGATCGACTCGACGCCGGTTTCAGCGAGCGCGTTGACGCCATCCAGGGGCAGTTCCAGCCGATGCGCGCGACCGGCCACCTGGGCCAAAGACTCCTCGCCGGTGACGTAGAGCACCGGCAGCTCGGCCGCCATCCTGGCGACCGCCTGCAGCAGCAGGGTCGACTTGCCGATGCCGGGATCGCCGCCGACCAGCACCACCGCCCCCTCCACCAGGCCGCCGCCGAGCACGCGGTCGAACTCGCCGATGCCGGTGCTGACCCGGCGATGCTCGGTCTGCTCCACGTCCTTCAGGGCGGTGATCTTCGGCGGATCGACCTTGCCCGCCCAGCCGGCCCGCCGCGATGCCGGCGCCTTGGCCGCCGCCGCGCTTTCCAGGACGATTTCCGACAGCGAATTCCAGGCATTGCACTCGGTGCACTGGCCCTGCCATTTGCTGTACTCGGCGCCGCATTCATTGCAGACGTAGGCGGTGCGGGCTTTTGCCATCTGGGAATTTCCTGCGGCGGGGACGGGCGTGGCAGGATAGCCGAGCCCGGTCGCAGGTGCTGCGACCGCTCAAGTACCGCCCACCTGCGCCGATAGGGGTCGCGGGCGTGCGCCTTGCGGGCGCCCCTCCCTTTCCCACTGGATTCAACATGACTGGAAGTTACAGTCAGAGCCTGGTCGCCATCTCTCTGCTGGTGGCCATTCTTGCTTCGTACACGGCCCTGGACATGGCCGGGCGTGTCGCCAGCGCGCAGGGACGCGTCGCCCGCTGGTGGCTGGCTGGTGGCGCCGCCGCGATGGGCCTGGGCATCTGGTCGATGCACTTCATCGGCATGCTGGCGTTCGACCTGCCGATCCCGATCGGTTACGACCTGGCCATCACCCTCTACTCCCTGGCCGTGTCGATCGGCGCATCGGCCTATGCGCTGTGGCTGGTCTCCCGCCCCAGCCTGCCGCGACGGCGGCTGCTGGCCGGTGCGGTGCTGATGGGCACCGGCATCGCCGCCATGCATTACCTGGGCATGGCCGCCATGCGCATGCAGCCCGGCATCGACTACCACCCAGGATGGTTCGCGACATCGATCGTGGTGGCCATCGGTGCAGCCGGCGCTGCGCTGTGGATCGCCTTCCGCCTGCGCACCGAGCAGCGCAACACGCTGCGCCTGCGCCTGCTCGCCTCGCTGGTGATGGGGCTGGCCATCGTCGGCATGCATTACACCGGCATGGCGGCCGCACGCTTCGCGGACGGCAGCATCTGCGGTGCCGTGGTCAATGGCGGCATCGATGCCCGCTGGCTGGCGGTACTGGTCATCGTCACCACCGTGGCGACGCTTGGCATCGCGCTGGTGGCCTCCCTGTTCGATCGCCAGATGCGGGTCCGCACCGGGCTGCTGGCCGATTCGCTGGCGCACGCCAACAACCGGCTGATCCAGGCTGCGCTGCACGACCCGCTGACCCAGCTGCCCAACCGCATGCTGCTGCAGGACCGCATCGAACAGGCCATCGAGAAGGCCTGCCGGCACCAGCACGCGGTGGCCGTGATGTTCTGCGATCTTGACGGATTCAAGGCGGTCAACGACGCCTACGGTCATCAACTGGGTGATCGCCTGCTGGTCGCCGTCGCGCAACGCATCGGCGGCCTGCTGCGACCGCAGGACACCTTCGCGCGCCTGGGCGGGGACGAATTCGTGATCGTGCTGGCGATCGACATCCCGGATGACGCCGTGGTCGTCGCAGAGCGCATCATCGCCGCGGCCAGCGAGCCTTTCATTCTCGACGCGGCCGAGCTGCAGGTCAGCGCCAGCCTCGGCATCGCCCTGTACCCGGACGACGCCGGCAACGAACGCGAGCTGATGGCCCACGCCGATGCAGCCATGTACCACACCAAGGACACCGGCCGGAACGGCTACACGTTCTTCACTCCCTCGATGCAGCTCAGTGCAAACCGCCAGCTGCGGCTGCTGCAGGATCTGCGCAAGGCCGTCGCCCGGGACGAACTGGTGCTGCACTACCAGCCGAAATTTCCCGCCGCCGATGCCCCCGCCAGCGGCGCCGAAGCGCTGCTGCGCTGGCAGCACCCGGAACTGGGCCTGCTGGCACCGGACGTGTTCATCCCGATCGCCGAGCGCAGCGGGCTGATCCTGCCGATCGGTGACTGGGTGCTGGATCGCGCCTGCGCCCAGCTGCGTGCGTGGCATGATGCCGGCCATCGCGGCTGGACGATGGCGGTCAACCTGTCTCCCCTGCAGTTCGCCTCGCCGACGCTGCTGGCCAGCGTGCGTGCGGCGCTGGAACGACACGCCATCGATCCGCCTCTGCTGACGCTTGAGATCACCGAAACGACTGCGATGAAGAATGTCGACGCGAGCCTGGCGATTCTCAACGACCTCACCGCGATGGGCGTGCACATCGCCATCGACGATTTCGGCACCGGCTATTCCAGCCTGCTCTACCTCAAGCGCATGCCGGCCACCGAGCTGAAGATCGACCGGGCCTTCGTGCACGACCTGGAACGCAATGCCGAAGACGCCGCGATCGTCTCCTCGATCATCGCCCTGGGCCGTACGCTGCAGTTGCAGGTGGTGGCCGAGGGCGTGGAGACCCAGGCCCAGCGCGAGTACCTGAGCGAACTGGGCTGCGACCAGCTGCAGGGCTACCACCTGGGTCGGCCGATGGATGCCGAGGAGTTCCTGCGCAAGGTGGGGTGAGGCTGCGCAAGGTGGGGTGAGGCCCGGCGTGCGAGTTCGGAGCCCTCGCCTGCGACATGGGATCCGACCCCATCCACCCGACAACAGAAAGGCCGCCCGGGGGCGGCCTTTCTGCGTGGCAACGTCGCGGGGACGTCAGTGCATCATATGCACGTTCATGTTGTGCATGACCCACAGGGTGCCGACCACGATGATGCCGATCACCACGATGGTGAAGGCAGCAGCGTTGACGTTCCAGCGGCTCTCCGAGGAGCGGTCCAGGTGCAGGAAGAACACCAGGTGGACCAGCATCTGCAGCACGGCGGTGATCGCGATCACCACACCGTTGACGGTGCGGGAGAAGTCGCCCGACATCACCATCCAGAACGGGATGACGGTCAGCACCACTGCCAGCACGAAGCCGATCAGGTACGACTTCACGCTGCCGTGGCTTTCGCCACCGGTGCCATGATCGTGTGCGTGGTTGTCATGTGCCATTACAGCGCTCCATTGAGGTAGACGACGGAGAACACGCCGATCCAGATCAGGTCCAGGAAGTGCCAGAACAGGCTCAGGCACGCCATGCGGGTCTTGTTGGTCGGGGTCAGGCCGTACTTCTTCAGCTGCACGAACATCACCAGCAGCCACAGCAGGCCGGCGCTGACGTGCAGGCCGTGGGTACCGACCAGGGCGAAGAACGCCGACAGGAAGGCACTGCGGTCCGGACCATAGCCCTGGTGGATCAGGTGCTGGAATTCCCACACTTCCATGCACATGAAGCCGAAGCCCAGCAGCCAGGTGATTGCCAGCCACAGGTACATCTGACCCACCTGCTTGCGGTGCAGGGCGATCATGCCCAGACCGAAGGTCAGCGAGGAGGTCAGCAGCAGCGCGGTTTCCCAGGCCACGAACGACAGTTCGAACAGGTCCTTCGGACCGGGGCCACCATCGGTGCCGCCGGCCAGCACCACATAGGTGGCGAACAGCGACGCGAAGATGAGGCAGTCGCTCATCAGGTACACCCAGAAACCGAAGACGGTGTTGCCGCCGGTGTCGTGATGCTCGTGGTCGTCATGGGCCGCCGCATGCGCGGCGTGCCCGTGGCTCAGGGTCGAGGTATTGGTGCTCATGCCTTCAGCTCCGACTTCACCAGGCCCTGGGCTTCCAGGTGCTTGCGGTGTTCGTTCTCGATGCGTTCCACCTCGGCGGCCGGGACCCAGTAGTCCACGTCCTGGTCGAAGGTGCGGTAGATGAACGTGGCGATCATGCCGACGAAGCCGACGATGGCCAGCCACCAGATGTGCCAGATCATCGCGAAGCCGAACACCAGGCTGAAGGCACCGATGACAACACCCGTGCCGGTATTGCGCGGCATGTGGATGTCGGTGTACTTCGCCGGCTTCGGCCAGGCCTCACCGCGCTGCTTGCGCTCCCAGAAATCGTCCAGCTCGGTGACGTCCGGCAGCGTGGCGAAGTTGTAGAACGCCGGCGGCGAAGAGGTTTCCCACTCCAGCGTACGGGCATCCCACGGATCGCCGGTCAGGTCGACGGTCTTCTTGCGGTCGCGGATCGACACGGCCACCTGGATGATCTGGCACAGGATGCCGGCACCGACGATGAAGGCACCTGCAGCAGCAACCAGCAGCAGCGGCTCATAGGCCGGATTGACCGTGCTCTGCAGGCGACGGGTCATGCCCATGAAGCCCAGCACGTACATCGGCATGAAGGTCACGTAGAAGCCGATGAACCAGCACCAGAACGCGCACTTGCCCCAGAACTCGTTGAGGCGGAAGCCGAACATCTTCGGCCACCAGTAGGTGATGCCCGCGAACATGCCGAACACCACGCCGCCGATGATCACGTTATGGAAGTGCGCGATCAGGAACAGGCTGTTGTGCAGCACGAAATCGATGGCCGGGATGGCCAGCATCACGCCGGTCATGCCGCCGATGGTGAAGGTGACCATGAAGCCGATCGTCCACAGCACCGGCGTGGTGAACTGCACGCGGCCGCGGAACATGGTGAACAGCCAGTTGAAGATCTTCACGCCCGTGGGAATGGAGATGATCATCGTCGTGATGCCGAAGAAGGCATTGACGTTGGCACCCGAACCCATGGTGAAGAAGTGGTGCAGCCACACGATGAACGACAGCACGCCGATGCAGGCGGTGGCGTAGACCATGCCCTTGTAACCGAACAGGGCCTTGCGCGAATACGTGGCGATCACTTCCGAGAACACGCCGAACGCCGGCAGGACCAGGATGTACACCTCCGGGTGGCCCCAGATCCAGATCAGGTTGATGTACAGCATGGCGTTGCCGCCACCGTCATTGGTGAAGAAGTGCGTACCCAGGTAACGGTCCAGGGTCAGCAGCACCAGGGTGATGGTCAGCACCGGGAAGGCAGCGACGATCAGCACGTTGGTCACCAGGGCAGTCCAGGTGAACACCGGCATCTGCATCAGCTTCATGCTCGGCGTGCGCATCTTGAGGATGGTGATGAAGAAGTTGATACCACTCAGCGTGGTACCCAGACCCGCCACCTGTAGACCCCAGATGTAGTAGTCCATGCCTACGCTTGGACTGTATTCGATCCCCGACAAGGGCGGGAATGCCAGCCAGCCGGTGGCGGCGAACTCACCGATCCACAGCGACAGCATGATCAGCACCGCACCGGCGACGAACAGCCAGAAGCTGAGCGAGTTGACGAACGGGAACGCGACGTCGCGCGCACCGATCTGCAGCGGCACGGCCAGATTCATCAGGCCGGTGATCAACGGCATCGCCACGAAGAAGATCATGATCACGCCGTGGGCGGTGAAGATCTGGTCGTAGTGGTGCGGCGGCAGGTAACCCTCGGAGCCACCGACGGCGATGGCCTGCTGGGTGCGCATCATGATCGCGTCGGAGAAACCGCGCAGCAGCATGACGAAGGCGACGATGAGGTACATCACGCCGATCTTCTTGTGATCCACCGAGGTGAACCACTCCTTCCACAGATAGCCCCACAGCTTGAACTTGGTGATCAGGGCGACGACGCCCAGGCCACCCAGCACCGCACCGACCAGTGTGGTCAGCACGATCGGATCGTGGGGGATCGACTCAAGAGAGAGTTTTCCCAGCATGTTCATTCTCCCGAGCCCGCATGACCGGCGTGGCCGGCGTGCTCGTGTTCAGTGGCATCCAGGTTTTCCCCGGACTCCTTGGACTTGTGCTCTTCGCTCGGGGCGTGGCCTTCGTGCCCTTCATGGCTGGCAGCATCGGCGGCAGCGGCGCCCGCATGGGCGTGCTTCATGCCGTAGTGCTTGTTGTCGCCCATGTGCTTGGCGATGACCCAGTCGAACAGGCCCTCCTCGGACCGGCCGTAGTAGGTCACCGGATACCACTCGGCATTGCGCGCTTCACCCAGGGCCTTGAACGAAGTCTTGTCCAGCGTCTGCTCACCGGCGCGGACCTGGTCCAGCCACTGGCGGTACTCGGCATCGGTGACCGAATAGGCAGTGAAGTGCATCTTGGCGAAGCCCGCACCGCTGTAGTGCGAGGACATGCCCGGGAATTCACCGGTTTCGTTGGCGATCAGGTGGAGCTTGGTCTCCATCGCCGCCATCGAATAGATCATGCTGCCCAGGTGCGGGATGAAGAAGGCATTCATCACCGTGTCGGAGGTGATCTTGAAGTTCAGCGGAGTGTTGACCGGGAACTTGATCTCGTTGACGACCGCGATCTTCTCTTCCGGATAGATGAACAGCCACTTCCAGTCCAGCGAGATCGCCTCGATGGTGACCGGCTTGACGTCCGATTCCAGCGGCTTGTACGGATCCAGCGCGTGCGAGGAGCGCCAGGTCAGCACGGCCAGCACCAGCACGATCATGCAGGGGATCGACCACACCACCACCTCGATCGCCGTCGAGTGCGACCACTTCGGCTCGTAACGGGCCTTGGTGTTGGAAGCGCGGTACTTCCACGCGAAGGTCAGGGTCATGATGATGACCGGGATGACGACCAGCAGCATGAGCACGGTGGCCGTGATCAGCAGGGTCTTCTCATCCTGGCCGATCTGGCCCTTCGGACTGAGGATGGCCACGGCATCGCAGCCGGTGAGCATCACCAGCACTGCGAGCAGCAGGCCCGGGCGCAACCAGCGCCCAAGGGTTTTCAACGGAATCATCGGTCGATCCAATTGCGAGGGAATGCCGTTCCCCGTCCTGCCCGCTCCGGCCAAAGCCGGTCCCACCCGTCCGGAGACAGGCAGGGAGGTGGGGTCGAGTCAGCCTTGCAATTTTAGGCCGTCACCCACCATTTAAGAAAGGCATTGACAATGATCCACCGCAGGAAAGGCCCCATTCTGGCTGCGACACGTTGTCGCACCGTGCGAGCGATGGGGCCCGGGGCATCGCAGCCGCAGGTGTCGCCGCGCCGGAATCCCTCGTTCGGCAAAGTCGAATGAACGCATTCAGGCAACAACACCCTCTACAGCGAGGAAGGATCGGATGACAAGGCCGTTTAGTGCTGAACGCATCGACCACGTGGTGTTCCGGGTTCGCGACCTGACGCGGAGCGTGGCGTTCTACGAGCAGGTGCTGGGCTGCGAAGTGGTGCGGCGGCGCGATCATCTGGGCCTGGTGCATCTGCGCGCCGGGGCTTCGATGATCGACCTGGTGAGCCTGGACGGCTCGTTGGGCCAGCGCGGCGGGCGCGGACCCGATGCGCAGGGTCGCAACACCGATCATCTGTGCCTGCGCATCACTCCCTTCGACGAGGCGGCCCTGGCGGCACACCTGCGGGCGTTTGGCGTCCCGGTAGCCGGCCCGGCCGAAGTCAATTTCGGCGCCGAGGGCGATGGACCATCGCTCTACTTCAACGACCCCGATGGCAACACCCTTGAACTGAAGGGGCCAGCCGCAACCGCATGAGCGCGGACGGTGACCGGGATGTCGGGCGTATCTGGGCGAGCGACGCGATGCGTGTCGTTAATGCCACCCCGATGCCATATGAATGAATCATGAACACTCAGGTGCAGGACTGGGCGAGACTTTCCCCATGCAGCGTTATCACATCCTGAAATCGGGGATTCGCATGTCGATGTGTCGGACCACCAACGCGGTGCAGGGCCGACACTCAGCACCCTTAAATTATGTTGAAAACCTGCCTGCGGAATCGTCTGGATCCCGCGCAGGAGGCTTGCGCCCGCACCGATCCGGAATGGCTGTCTTTGACCGCGCACTCCACCAAGGGACTCATATCGACCAATGAACAGATGGCTTACAGGAACAGTTGTAGCAGGGGCAGTGGTGGCGATCACGTTTGCCGCGATCTACTCCACTTCGCAGATACCCGCTCCCGGCGCCAACACCGGCGTAGTGGCGCTGACGCAAGGCCAGAACGGCGCTGCTTCAGTACCGTCACTCGCAGCGGCGCAGAGACTTGAGGCAGAGAACAAGATTCCGCCAGGCTCGTTCAAGCCCATGGGCCCCAAAGCCTACGAAATCATCCGCGGCAACCACATCCGGCCTCCCGGCGATGCACTGGCACACGTACTGCAGTTGATCGACCGATCCAGATCAGGTGACGCGAACGCGGCCTACGACATCTACCTGACGGTAAGGGAGTGCAATACCTTCACTTCGCAGCACGCGGATGAACTTGCGGAGTCGGCCAGATCGGTTGGAAACGAAGGGCAGTTCCTGCAGAGGTCCGAACGAAAACTCAAGGAATGCGAATCCCTGGTTCTGCAAAAAGACATCTATGAGGAAGATTGGTTGTCAACTGCCGCCGCGATGGGTTCGCAGTCGGCGATGAGGACGTATGCGAACTCGCCGGAGGAAGTCCTGGGCTCGCTGGACAAGGCGGTCGGCGATCCAGACAAGGTGGCTGAATGGCGGAGCAATGCCCGGCAGTACCTGACAGAGCTTTCCAGTCAAGGAAACGTCTCCGCCCTCTGGGATCTCGCCAGCGCCTACACCTACGGCGGCGTGGTCGACGCCGACCCTGTCATGGCAGCCGCGTACTCGCGCGTGGTGAGCAGGGTGAACTCCAGTTTTATCGCCCCGGACCAGGTGTCCGATATGGAAAGGAGATTGAACGCAAAGGAAATGATGCGAGCGAAGTCTGCTTCTGACGAGATCTACAACAAATGCTGCGTTAAACAATAAGGAAATCAAGCATGCAGAGTAAGCGTTTTGCAAACGCTGCAAGTTTCAAGGGAGTGATCTGTGCCTCGGCTATTGCAGCTGCGTTCTGCACGGCCATTGATACTGCGGATGCAGCCAAGCGAGCCAGTGTCCTGCAATGCGGTCATTGCGCGGTAAGCACGCCTGACCCGGATGGAAGCACCCGCAGTGTACTACTGGGCGAAAAAGGGCGATTGAACGCTTGGGGTGCCCAAGGGCTGAAGACAGGCGATACGGTGGTGGTCTGCAACGGAATCGAATGCGTCGAGTACACCTGGCGCGGAAATGATCGCTTCAATTCCGGAACGGTCATTTCAACGGTTCTGCCCCCACCCGCGCAGGGTGGTGGCGGCGGTGGTGGTGACTTCGGCGGAGGCTACGGGGGGGGGAGCTGGGGCGATTGGGGCGATTGGGGTGGTGGTGGTGGCGGTGGTGGTGGTGGTGGTGGTGGTGGTGATTGTTGCGGGCGGGTCATAGTTGGCCCCATCGAACAGCAGTGAATGCCGGCAGCAAACGCACAGGCGACTGCGACCGCAGCGCCACGCTGGTGTCAGTCATGAAGCACACTTGAACCTTCAACGGTCTGGAGACTGATCACCTCCAGGTAGCAAGACGGCGGATCCTGGAACTCGAGCAGGGATCCGCCAATCAACGCTGCCCCACCCTGTACAACAGGAACTCTGACTGACCGCCATCGCTTCGCCGTATCGAGTGACACGCGCTTGCAGTACGAGCAGCGGCATGAGTACATACAACCATGCATTTGGACGCCGCCGCCAAATGAAATGGACAGTTGCGCGTTACTGGGCACCATCGTCAAACGGGGCCGCCCCGGGGACTGCGAAGCCCTGAGCTGCCGGCTCGCACGCCCGGGAGGCGCCATTTGCCATCTGACGCCCAAGGCATGTCGCCTCAGCAAGTGACGATGCATTCTGCGCCTATCCGCTGCGGAGGCTGATGGAAGTGGCGTCGTGATCGGGACAGCGCCGTAATGCGTACCGTGCGGCACGCTACTGTTGGCAGCATCTCCTGGAACGCTTGTTCCGCAATCGATCTGCGGCGTGGCGCGTGTGCAGCGAATGACGAGAGCCGGACAGAGAACGATTGCGTACGACCCAGAGCGGCACGGATCTGCGCCTCGGCATCGGCATGGATCAGATACGCGATGACGTCCGCCTCAATCGGCAGGGGACCGCGGATGAACGCAGTCAGCGAAGTGCAGGAGGCTCGCCACCAGGTGTCAGGAACTCAACTGCCACCCGTCGCCGCTCCCCTCCAGCCGGCACTTTGACTGCTCTGCGCGGGCGGTAGAGGCGGGTCAGCCGCCGGAGGACGTCGCCACCCGGCGGGCGAGGACGTCCTCCCTGCATCAGAACCGGTAACCCAGCCCCAGCTGCACGCCATTCTGCAGCTGGCCGTCGCGGCGCTCGCCCACGTAGTCGACCATCACCGACAGCCGCTCGCTGGCCCGGCTGGTCACACCCAGGTTCCAGCTCAGCACCTGCTCGCCCACCGTCTGGCTGTTGCTGCCGAACACCAGATCCGGCGCCGCCGCAAAGCCGGTGCTGTAGCGGGCC